>NZ_CP039396.1:2878445-3598057 GCF_004803915.1 Duncaniella dubosii | reverse complement strand
GGTCTTTCGTTTGCGTTTCTGTATGTTCCATACAGCTCCAAGGCTTATGATTATGGATGCAAGCAGGACAATAATCAGGATTGCGGTGTTGCGTTCATTCTGAGCCTTCAATGTCAACGCACGGTTTCTTGTCGCAGTGCGTTTTGTTCGGTCTCCCATCGTGTTGATTCCATCCGGTTGAAACGGTCGCGCTGGCTATTGTTCAGTGTCGCCAGCTGGATTAGTTTTATCCTGCCATTTTTCTGTACTCAAGAAATTCTCTGAGAGGACCGACAAAACTTTCGTAATAATTATTGTCCACATCGATTCTGTCTTTGGCGCAGCTGTCGGCTATCGCCAATTCGTGTGTTGCCTTGGCGAATGCTCCCGTATTGAAATAATTCAAAGCTTCCATAAATGTAGGTAGGGTATTGCAGAATTGTGAGGGGCGTGTTGCAGTATATAATCCACCTGAGCATTGCTCTCGTCATATCGTCCGATTTCTTCTAAAATACCGACTTTCTCATAGGTATACTTAAAATGCTCATTTCCGAGATGATTCATGCGGGCGTGATCAATCAACCTGTCAATTATAATCAATGCGGAATCGCCATGTCCGGCGTACTGATAATTTTCACATAGCTGATACGTGTATTCAATCTGATTGGCCGAATCATTGTCCAGTTCAAGTAATCGTTTTATGTATCTGAGATTTTTTTTGCTGTCAAATTCAGCTCCACCGATTCCGATTCTTGATTGGAGTAATTGTATCATTAGTCTTTGTGGTATATCAGGAAGCGCAACTATGGAGTCAAGCAATCCCAAGGCCCTTTTTCCGTCACCTACCCAGAAAAGATACAAGGCATAAAGGTCGCCGCTTTGCAAGAAACGGTTATTGTCGCGATCTCTATAATAATCGAAAGAAAAAACGGATTAGAGAGTCCGACACCATTGAGCTTTCCTTGGCCTTATGTGCCGAAGCTGTTACAAGATGATACAACGCTCTCAGTGAATCCTCCTTAAAATCAGACGGCTCGATGTCGTTTACCAATGCTAACGCACTGTCTGAGAAGATATATGCAATCCTTTCAGCTTCTGCAAGGATTTGTGTATGGTCGGTTGAACGTTTACATGAAACCATGCCGACAACCAATGTAAGTATAATCAAGGTTAAGTATTTCATATCAGGCACAAAGTTACACAATTTACAAAACCATAGAAAATGGTGACATTAAAAATGCGATAATCTGATGCTGATTTATAGTCATGCTTTAGCGTTAATAAGCTTGTTCACATGGATAATATATATAATTACAGGAATGGTCCAATGAGTTTTGCAGTTTTTGAAAATAATGATTTTTTTCGTAATTTTGTACAGACTCCATTAACACAGTATATTGCACGGAAATGTGCAATTGCATGTTAATTTCAATACCATATTAAAACTAAATGCAATATAGAAACGAAATGAATCGCAAATCAATCACCAGTCTGGTTTTCTCCATTTTTCTGTCGCTTATGTCGTATTCGGCGGCAGTTGCTGCTGAGCGTCACCGCATTCTTGTCACTACGGATATAGGCGGTACGGATGCCGACGATAACCAGTCGATGGCTCATCTTCTTATGTATAACGATCTTTTTGACATTGAGGCGCTTGTCTCGACTCCATCTTTCGGCAACGGTTCGAAGTCGGAGATTATGAGGATGATTGATGTCTATGAGAAGGACTATCCACGGCTTTCTTCCCGTGCGCCCGGTTTGCTCAGCCCTGACTCGCTCCGTTCGCTTTGCCGTCAGGGAGCGGATAGCATGGCTCCTTACTGTGGATTCAGCACTCCGACCGATGGATCGACGGCTATTGTAGAGGCTGCCAGACGGCAGGACTCACGACCTCTCTATGTGCTCGTATGGGGTGCGCTCGAAGATGTGGCTCAGGCGCTTCACGATGCTCCCGATATCATGTCTAAAATCCGTGTCTACTGGATTGGTGGTCCGAACAAGAAGTGGGGTGCTAACGCTTACTGCTATATCGCGGAGAATTTCCCGGACTTATGGATGATTGAAAACAATGCGTCGTATCGCGGATTTATCAGCGATGCTAAACGCGACGACCGCTTCAACAAGCATTATTACGATCGGACCATCAGTGGGGCAGGTGCGCTTGGCGAGGATTTCAAATCATATTACGACGGAAATGTCAAGATGGGCGATACTCCTTCGCTGCTTTACATGATGAACGGAGATTCCTCGCGTCCCGATGCCGAGTCGTGGGGTGGCCAATTTGAGCGTATAACCCACAGTCCGCGCACGGTTTTCACATATATGACAACTACCCGCGACACTGTCCCCGTATATTCAATCGCTGAGTTCCGCTTTAAGGGTATAGCCGGTGTTGTGCCTATAGGCGCTGTCGCTTTCAAAATGACAATCGACGGTCAGAGTTGGGATGGTGTCTATCTCGGGGGATGGGAGTATGCTGTAAGATATGCCCCGAAAGCTCCCGGCACATTTGAATATCGACTCTCTGCCCCTCTGATTCCTGCGATGGACGGTCTGCGTGGCAGCATAGTTGTTTCTCCGCAATGGCCCGGTGAAAAGCTAAAGGATAGCTATGTACTCGGTGGAAACTGGTGGTCGGATAGCTCTGACAAGTCTCTTTTTCGTGATAAGTGGCAGGGTGCTGCAACTGTAGAGAAATGGCGTGAAGATGTGCTTTCGGATTGGGCTGAGCGCTGGAACTGGCTGAAGGATTAGACTGCCGTTTTCTGTCTGCCATACCTATCATATATAAGATCTGAAGAAGTCAATATAAAAGACAAGGCCACGAAATTTTTCGTGGCCTTGTCTTTTATATTGACTTTATTTTCTCTGACCCTATGTAGTAACGTGAAGTCAGCTTTTCAATCGTGGCAGTTGTTTAAATTTTCTTGAACCAGTAGACCGCATTGGTGTCAGATGTTTCAAAAGTGTAGGGCGCTTTGAGTTTCAGACTCTTGTTGACCACGGTCTCTTCACCGGTCTTTGGATTGAAGGATGTGACGCGATATTTTCCTGATGTGAGCTCAAGAGGAATGCTGTTTGCTCCCTGCGAATAGATTATACAGCCGTCCTTGTTGCCAAGCAGCTTGAAATCATCGCTTGCCGAATCGATGATATTCATTCCGGTCGCATCCTTGAGGAAATCTGCATCTTTCACCGGAATTCCAGCGAGAGAACCTCCGGCCATAAATACGGCCCAAGCCATATCAGGGTAGTTCTGGGCATAATATGTGACGGCTTTCTCGGATATTTGCTGCGATATTCGCTCACAGCCTTATATGCTTCCTTGAATGTCACTTTCCCGACTTTCATCTTGCGCGCGTGCTGGCGTGGTGCAAGATTCTTGCCTCCTTCCGGGGCATAGATGCCGTCGGTCTTGTAGTGCCAGTAGCGGATGTCGATAATGTCGACGATGTTGCGGTATTTCGGGTTGGCAAGAATGGCATCCTGCACATCTTTTGTAGTGCTGAGAGCTACGTTGGCTTTCTTGCCGGTCTCCTTTTCCCATTCGTCAATAGTGTCAAGCCAGAATTCCACAAAATGCTGAGGACCTGTGAACTCGGCGCTGATAAGATGAACCACATTCGGATTATCGGCAAAATTATCAAGATTCATGCGGATGAAATTGCTATGGAGGTCGCGACGCACGGGATGGTTGACGTCATAGAACATGTCGGCGACAAAGATACGCTTGTCCCCTGCGAACGGCACCGGCTCAGGGAAGTCGGTGGCATTGATGTTGTTGGCCGAGCGCCACGGCGAATCCACCCAGTGGGCACCGGCTTCGAGGATGTTGTGCTGGAAATAGTGTTCGTTGAAAAGAAGCTTGCCGAGACCTGCACCTTTTTCAGCGAACCGGTTGAGTCGGTTCCAGTACCATGCGTTCGGGCGGGTGAGGTCATATTTGCTCAGTCCGTCCCATGCCGTTCCTTTTCCGCTTCGGGCGAACGGTTGCTCGTAGAACGGTGCCCATACGTCGCCGTCGCGACGGCGGATGCGTTCGTGGTCATCACGTCGGCGTTCATACCAGAGTCCGTAGTTGTGGTCAAGGACGGTGATGTTGTTGTCGACCATATAAGTAAGCGTTGAGTCGATGCGGTCGGTCAGTCCGAGTCCCTCACGTCCGGGTACGAAGCGTGTGACATGTGGCTTGGCTTTGGGAAGATAGCTGTATTTGATCTTACCGTTCCACCAAGGCACTTCATGGCGGCCGCCTGTCATGACAGCACCGTCGATAGCCATGCGTCCGTTGATTATATCATAGCTGTGGCTCTCGGTCCGGGCCATAGAGGTTTCCTTGAACTTGATGTCGTCAATGCTTTTGATTCCTTCGGAAGAGGTAGAGGCTGTGAACGGAGCGTCTTCAATCCATTTCTTAAGCGTGAGACGTGGAATGTAGGCTTCCTTTGCGAGCTGCATGGCCGCTTCGACAGTCGGGCTGCTGGTGGCGTTTGTGGCTCTCGGCAGAATGCGCGACTGTGTGGAATCAACGTCATGGCCGAGACGGTCTGAGAGCTGTGAGTAGAAAAGGCTACGGGGCTGCACATGGTTGTTGGACTGTGCCCACTCGCCATCGCCTGAAAATTGAGCCCAGCATCCGAACGCGACGTTGATTGCATCGGGAGCGGGTGAATAGTTCTCGATTTCTGAGGCCGTACACTGCCAGAAGACAGAATTGGCCGTGTTCCATCCGGCACCGTTCTTGTCCTGTCCGAGATTTTTAAATGTAAGGTTGTTGCCGTCGATGTTCACGATGTCAAAGAGCAGCCCCGGTGCCCATGCGTCAATCGCACCGCTGAAGCCAAGTGCCTCTTCGGCCTTACACTGGACAAATGCGTTAGGCCCGGGGGCGAGGAATCCTGCGGCGAAATCATGAATGCCGTGGCGCGACAGACAGCGCTGAAACAGTGTCTGCTGTCCGAGCGTGAGGAAAGTCGAGCGGCGCATACCTCCGATTTCCGATACCGGATCGGTTGCGATACAGTCTTCGACAGTCACTTTCGATGCAGAGCCTTGCACTATGACAGCGCTTCCGGCGAAGTATTTGAAATCAACCTGACGCACCCAGCAGTTTTCGGCGTTGGCAATCGAGATGCCGTCCCAGCAGTGGTCTTCATCTTTTGCATATCGTGAGTCATACGATGATACCATTGACAGGTTTTCTATGCCTATGTCAGAGATACGGCCTGTCCATGTGTAGGGAAGCACAAGTGTCTCGCCCCATTTGCTGTCAAGAGCGACGGTCAGTGGTGCGTCGATTGTCAGTGAGCCGGGAGCGGTAGAGCTTATGCTTCTGTCCCAGTTCATGTCAAGGTCGCCGGGTTTCCATCCGAGGGCGCTGATCGCACCGCCGAAAATGTCACAGCCGACCGACTGAATCCATTCGGCCGTGGAATTACGGGTGACAAACACACGGTCGCCATCCTTCAGCTTTCCGATGGATTTTACCGGCAGGGTAGTGGAGTTGACCGGGATATAGGAGGCGTCAAGACGGAGTGTGTCGGTCACGACAGGATTGTAGATACCTTCGATGTAGAGCAGTGCGCCTCGGTCGACTCCGTTTTTTTTGATTGTTGTCGCAGTTTCGCCGCTTCCGCGAAGCACTATTCCCGACGCGCAGATGCGGAGGCTTTCGCTGATTTCAAATTCGCCTTTGTCAAGCAGCACTGCGCCACGGAAGCCGTCTTTGCCGATTGGAAGAGAAGCGGCATAGTCGATGGCCCGCTGTATGCGTGCAGTGTTGTCGCCCGCTTTCCAAGGAACGAACACCACGGTGTTGACATCGGGTATTGGTTGCGATGAGTTCCGATAACCGCATGTCGAGAAATCGAGCACACGGTTGCCAAGTTCGTCGGCTATATAGCTGATCTTGCCGTCTTTCACTGCAAGCGGAAAATCCCGCGCCTGCAAGCCGAATGCAATGACTCCGGCCAAGGTAACAGACAGAAATTTATTGTTCATGATTTTAAGGTTTTGACGAAGTGTCGTGAGGAGCATAAAGGCAGTTGAAAAAACGACACTCTGTCAGATTATGGGTAATAATTATATAATCAGGTGCTGAAACCGACGCGCCTTGTATATCAGCAACGTGATTTCAGCACCGATCATTTCACGGAAGAGGTATCAGATAGTGCCTCCGCGAGCCTTGATACGTTCATACCATGCCTCGCGTTCCTTTTTGAGATCATATCCGCGCTTGGCGAGATAGTTGTTTATGCGTCCTTTGTATTTACCGAAGACCTCATGCTTTTTATTTGAAGTCTCGGCATCCATCGCAAGTTCGCGTGCCTCGATGAGCCAAGCCATGATCTGAGCCTTCTCCTCGTCGGTGAGGGTCGGAATCATGTCGAGATGCGAGTCGTAGGTCACCTTGACCACACCATAGGTCATGCCGTCTTTCACGGCATCGATCTGTTCGGGTGTGAGGTAGAGCGAAAGGTCTGCCGGAAATTCGAAGTGACTGCGGTAGAGGGCGGCGTCTTTCTCGTTTTGTGCGGCTTGGACAGCTTCGTTCTTCGCGTCGCCGGTGAGGGTTTCCTTGGCTGATTTCACCTTTGCATCGCGGGCGGTGTAGATGTCGTTGAGCTTGAAATAGCGGTTGGCAATGATGGTGGTCACATCGTCGGCCTTTTTCTGGTCGGAAATGCCGAGCTTGTCGACGATTTTCTTGGAGCGGTTGACGATTGACTCTACGTAAGCCGGATCACGGCCTTCCTTGTTTAGCTCTACGGCCTCTGCATGCAAGGCGACAGCCGAAAGCAAAAGACCGATTATACAGGATTTGTAAATCATGATAACGTTGATGGATTTTTCAGATTACATGAGTTTGCCTTTGGCTGCAAGGGTATCGTAGTTGTTGCGGAGATCCTTCCAGTCGATGTATGTCTTGGTGCTGATACCATTGATATACTTCTCGATGTTGGTATATCCGTCGCCGGTGATGTCGCCGTTTGCGTCAGACGGGTCGTGGGGATTCAGACCGTTGGCGATTTCCCATTCATCGGGCATGCCGTCGTTGTCGGAATCGACGTATGGAGTACCCTTGTATTCCGGATAACCGCCCATCTGCATCGGATCGGTGATGATACCAACTTTATAAGAATCTTTCGGCAGACGGCGATATTTGAACGAACCGTCTTCGGCTCTTGATTTTTCAGCGAGTCCCGAAGTGTCACCGTTGTAATTCTTGGCAAGTTTCTTGTCGTAGTAGGGGACACCTGTGCGGACTTCCTCGATGATGCGTTCGTCAATGATGTCGCGTGTCGGGATTGTAGCGCCGACGTTCTTCAGTATGAAGTCATAGGCATCCTCGGCAGAAGTGACGCGGACGTAAGGCATCTCAAACGGAGTCTTTGCACGCATATAATCGGTAAATTCTCCTGTGTTCGGGTCAGTTTCGATCTGGATACCTCCTGCCCAGTTGTCGGCAGAGATTTCGGGATAGCCCTCCATGATGTTGCCTTCGGCATATACGCGGCCATATACCTTGTGGTCAAGTTTGCTTCTGCCGGCTTCGGGCTTGAGGATTCGATGACCGATGTTGCCTTCTTTCGGAGTCGCAGGACCGGGTTTGTAGTAGTTGTTGATCATGTTGAACTTCGCTGTGTAGTCGCCGCCGTCCGATGAACGGTGTACCCAGTTATAGACAACGTTGTTTACGAAGTTAAACACACCGTTCCAGCCGATTGACGGGTTACGGCCAGAGTTGCTTGCCCAGAGGTTGCGGGTAAACATACAGTTTTCACCTCCGAGTGTCGAGCCGAAAGCGTGGTTGTAGGTGTCAAGAGCCTTTGCAGAAATAGTGTTCTGAATGGTGACATTGACGGTGGGGAGTTTCAGTTCGGTTGTCTTATACTGGCCTTCGCTTGGGTCGTACATGTGACGGTAGAACGAAATGTTTTCATCAAGACCCCATTCGGCCGAGCAGTGGTCGATCATGATATTTCCGACTGGGTTTCCTCCGAAAGAGTCTTCGCGGTTATGCACACGTGTGTCACCTCGGCGGAAACGCATGTGACGTACAATCACGTCATGTGTGTCGACTTGGAATGACTCGCCTGCGATGCAGATACCATCGCCCGGTGCGGTCTGTCCGGCAATTGTGACATAGGGGGCACGCACGTAGAGTGGAGTCTTGAGGTTTATGACACCTGCCACATTGAAGACAATGATGCGTGCGCCGCCGGTTTCACAAGCCTCACGGAATGAGCCGGGGCCGCTGTCGTTGAGATTTGTGACAGTGATGACTTTGCCTCCGCGTCCACCGGGAGTGTACATGCCTCCGCCTTCCGCTCCGGGGAATGCCGGGATTGTAGCTTTCACCAGATCATCGGGACGTGACGCCCAAGGCACATAGGGCCGGCCTTCGCGGGCTTCCTTTTCGACAATCGGCTTTGCGACAGCCCACGCTGAGTCGGCGTGTTCGCGAGCCGAAGTAATCATTTTCTGATAATACTCCTTGGCTTCAGGTGTTAGCTGCGGATACTGTGCCATCATGGCAGAGGGAATTGCCATCATTGCAGCCACAGTCCACATGGTGAGTTGACGGTTCATTGATTTCTCAGATTTTAAAACAGATTAGAATTGTGATAAATCGGATTGTTAATATACAGATTGTTAGATTGCCCTGCAGGGAAAAAGTTTAACGGACGAAAATTCCAAACTTTGTTAAAAAATCGTGGGGAATATGGTTGAAATCACCATCCGTTCCCCACGATTTATCTATCTAATCTTTGTAATTACTTTTCAGTAACGGTTTCTGCAAGGGGGTCGAATGTTCCAGTGGCATTTGTCGAGGCATCCATCCATCCGATAGTCTGTTCGAGACCTTCGTTGTTGACAGATACACCATAGGCAAAGCCGGGGAAATAATATTGCGGCTGGTAGTTCATGTATAGCTGCGCGTGAGCCGAGTTATAGTTGTCGCCCTTCTTCACTGCACGCTCAAGGTAAGTGGTGTAGAAGTCCGCAAGATTCTTGAGCTGAGGCTCAAGCTCGTTGCGGTAGTCGACAGCTGCCGGACGGCTTACGTCTGCCAGCGGGTCGGGTTCTTGCCACCGATGACCCATTTGTCACCGCCAAGACCGCCATTATACTTGTCCTGTACACGGAATTCCATATTTTCGCGGCGGGTTCCGTTGAGTGGCTCGAAGCCGAGATACTGACAGGTGTTGCCACCCCAGCCTGTGAGTTTCCATGTCGAGGGTGCTCCGGGGACGGTCTGTGTGCCACCGTCGAAGAGCATCCAGCGACGGAGGTCGTCGAAACGCTTGCCTTCGTAAGCAAACTCGATCTGACGCTCGTAGAGGATGGCTGCCATACATGCGGCTTCGTTACCTTCAAGACCGGTCTGGAGACCGTAGTTGTTTTCAGCTGTGTAGCCGACACGGCCGCGGATGCGCTTGAGTTGATCGACGGCTACGTCACTGTGGCCTGACTGGCAGGCTGCCTCGGCATAGTTGAGGAGCACTTCGGTATAGCGGATTTCCATGTAGGGAGCTGCCGAGTACTTGAAGCCTGTGCCCTGAGTGTAGGCATAGCGGGCCGAGGTGTTGACATGGAGGTCGTCGGTACGCTTGCGGACATACATTCCCTTGACATTGCCCATAAGTCCGTCAGGGCCGTATGTGTTGCCGCTCTCGATATTACCACGGTCTGAAGCATCAGAATACCACACGTAGTTCCAGAGCTGATAGTCCGGGCCGTTGTAAGCATTATGGTTCTCATCATTCATCGGGTTACCGTTGAACGCCCAGCATACACCGGGGAAGGCGAAGGTGCGGTAGAAACGCGGATCGCGGTCAAGGAATGGCAGATCGGGGTTATACTCGATGGCTGACGGGCTGAGAACAGTGTAGCTGTTGTAGCTTGAAGGACGCTTGCCGTCTTTCATCGGGAAGAGGTCGATTATAGCCGCCGAGGGGACTTTGCCGCCGCTGCCGAGAGTGTTGGAGGGACGTATGCCCTGTTCCCAGTCATTGTTCTTGGAATAGTCGGGAGTACCGCCTGTTGCAATCTGATTGTAGAGAGCCACGTAGATTGCCTCAGGGTTGATACCGTCTTCGATAAACATCTTGGCCCAGTTTGATGCGTTCTCACCGGGATTGCCTTCATATGCGAGGTGGTTGCCACACTTGTTGATTTCAGGGATTGCTTCCTGAAAGAACTTGTAGGCAGCCTCCCAGCGCGACTTGTCGTTGGCGCGGTTGAAGAGGGGGCTTGCGTATAGCACCATCATGCGGCCCTTGAGTGCGAGGGCGGCCGCTGTTGTAGCGCGTCCGTAGTCGGTCGATGTCCAGCCGCCGTTTGCAGTGAAGGGGGCGAGGAGTTCGGCAGCGTGGTCAAGGTCTTCGCAGATGAAATCGAAGGTCTCTCTGGTGGTCGAGCGGGCTGTGCTCTTGCCGGGAACGGGATTCTGCACTTCAGTGATGATGGGCACACCGCCATACCACTTGAACATGAGGTAGTAGCACCAAGCGCGGAGGAAGTAAGCCTGACCGAGAAGCTCGTTTTTCTGCTCTTCTGTCAGAGTGCTTCCGGAGATTCCGGCGATTACATCGTTGACGTTGCGGATGCGGCCCCATGTGGAGTTGCGCACCTTGCGTGCCTGTCCTTGGAAATAGTCGGGGACTGAGTTGGTCTGCGATGTTGACGACAGTGTTATCTCTCCGTTGACGTAGCAACCGAAACCGCTGTATTCCTCAGTCGATTTAGATTCGTCGTCTGCGCGTCCGTTGCTCGGTACTTGCCATATGGGAACACTGCTGCTGTTGCCGTAGGGGAGGGCGAGGGCATAGACATCGGCGAGACGGCCGAGGGCTCCTGAATAATAATTGTATGCTTCGGGGGTTGTCGATTCATAGTTCTTCATGTCCTTGAGGAAGTCGTCGGAACATGACGAAAGAGCCAGACAAGCCATTGCAGCTATTGAATATGTCTTGAATTTCATCTTGTGTGGTTATTAGAATGAGAGGTTGACACCGACGGTGAATCTGCGGAGGTTGGGGTAGCTGCCGTAGTTGCCTGCCATCGGGCTCATGAAGTTTTCGGGATAAGGATTGAGGAAGTTAAGAAGGTTCTGGCCGGTGACGTTGAAGCGTGCCGAGTTGATGCCTACCATCTTTGTGAATTTCGAAGGAATAGAGTAGGCGAGGGTCAGACGGGTCAGACGGACCGATGCCGCGCTTACGCGCCAGAATGTCGAGCTAACGCTGTTGACGCTTGAATAAGCGAGGTTCGGATAGTAAGCGTCGCGGTTCGATTCAAGGAGCAGACGGTTCTGGGCATCATAGATGTCGTTGTAGACAAACATATTGTCAGGATTCCAGAACGAAGGCATGTTGGTATACTCGATCGAGTCGCCGGGCTTGAGAGCGGCAGAAGGAACTGTGGTGTATCCTCCCCACTGGCCGCTGAGCTGAGCGGTGATTGAGAAGTTCTTATACTCAGCGTTGAGGTTGAGTGTCATGCCGTAGGGATTCGAACGGCTTGAGAGCTGGACTTGGTCATTGTCGCGGTCGACGATGCCGTCGGGAGCTGCATAAGTGCCGTCGGGCTGCTGAGGACCGCGGACATCCTTATAGATAAGCATACCGGGACGAACTTGGTCTTTTGTCATGCCCATGTAAGAGGTGATGTTATACTTGGCGAAGTATTATATCGGATTTCAGTCTCGAATCCCTCTTCGGCACCGCTTGAGATTCTTTCGCAATCAGGTGCGCGTGTGACTTCCGACAATATAGAAGCGTGTCGGGATGCAGAGTTGATAATAGTTGCGGTCAAACCGTGGATTGTCGAAAAAGTACTGACCGAAATCAAGGAGTCTCTTGATTATGAACGTCAGAGTGTCGTCGTGATAGCTGCTGGTCTGACGGGAGCTCAGATGTCACAATGGCTGTCTCGGTCAGAATCTTGCGATGCGCGTCTTTTGATTGCAATGCCTAATACGGCCGTTTCCGCAGCGCAGTCGATGACTTTTATTGTCCCGGTAAACTCCAACGACAAGCTTACTTCTGAAGTGGTAGATGCGTTCGGTTGCCTTGGTGAAACTATGGTTATCGACGAGCCGCATTTGCCAGCCGCCACTGCGCTCGCTTCGTGTGGCATAGCTTACGCGATGCGCTATGTCCGCGCGGCAGTCGAGGGGGGAGTTGAACTAGGATTCAAGGCTGATGCAGCCCAGAGGATGGTGGTGCAGACCATTCGTGGCGCTGCTGCTTTGCTTTCTGTCGAAGGCGCGCATCCTGAACGTGAGATTGACAAAGTGACAACCCCCGGAGGCATTACTATACGTGGCCTTAACGAAATGGAGCATGCCGGATTTTCGTCTGCGGTAATACGTGGACTTAAAGCCTCTGTAAAATAGCTATCTGTTATGAATGACGAAAAAAAAAAAAAAAACTCTGTTTCAGACTGTCTGCGAATTGTGGTCAAAGTCGGCAGCAATGTGCTGACGCGCCCTGACGGGAAGCCTAATGTCACCAACATGTCGGCTCTTGTCGACCAGATTGCAGCTCTTCGTTCGCTTGGACATGAACTGATACTCGTGTCGAGCGGAGCGGTGGCATGCGGACGCGGTGTACTGAAGCCGTCGAAGCAGCTTGATGCCGTAGCCCAACGACAGCTTTTCTCATCCATAGGCCAGATACGGCTCATAAATCTTTATAACTCGCTCTTTGCCGAATATGGCTATGTTGTGGGGCAGGTGCTGACGCAGAAAGAAAATTTCTCGTCGCGCACATCCTATCTCAATCAGCGGGCATGTATGCAGACCATGCTCGAAAATGGCGTGATTCCTATTGTCAACGAAAACGATACGGCGAGTCTGACAGAACTGATGTTTACTGACAACGACGAGCTCTCAGGGCTTATAGCAGCCATGATGGATGCCGATATTCTCGTGATCCTTTCGAATGTCGACGGAATCTATGATGGAAATCCTGCCGACCCGGATTCGCGCCTGATTCCTGTGGTAAGACCCGGCGAGGATGTGAGTTCAAATGTCGTTTCATCCAAAAGCGGATTCGGTCGCGGCGGCATGGGAACTAAATGTGGGATAGCCGGCAAACTTTCCGAAGAGGGGGTGAGTGTCTGCATAGCCCGTGGCGACCGTCCCGGAGTGCTGGTCGATGTGATTATGAACCCAGAATCGATTCCCCACACTCTGTTTGAGCCGCGTCCCGAACCGTTGAGCAATATCAAACGGTGGATTGCGCACAGCGGAAGTTTTGCCAAAGGCATTGTCCGGGTTAACGACAACGCCGCATCGGCTCTTCGTAGCGACCGGGCTGTCAGCCTGCTCCCGGTTGGTGTGACAGCTATTGACGGTGAGTGGGAAGAAGGCGACATTGTGACGCTTATCACTGACAGCGGTGATGTGATAGGGGTCGGTCGCGCTTCGCTTTCAAGTGCTGCTGTCGCTGATCTTATCGGAAAGCGTGGAGGCCGTCCTGTGGTCCATTATGATTATTTGTTTATCGAGTGAATATCATTGACTGTTCGTTAATGATGGGCGCCGGGCTTATTCCAATCGGAAGGTTTGGTCTGTGTACTTTAATTTGAATTATAGAAATGTCTGATATAAAACTTCTTTTATCGAATGTCAAGAGAGCTTCCCGCTCGCTTATGTCGTTGACTGATGCCCGCAGGGCTGAAATCCTCATGCGTCTGGCCGATGCCGTTGATTCATCTCATGAGGTCATTCTCCGGGCAAACGCTGAAGACCTTTCCCGTATGGAGAGGTCAAATCCTCTTTACGATCGCTTGCTGCTGTCGCCAAAGCGTCTGACTGCAATCGCCGGAGATATTCGTCATGTTGCGGAGTTGCCTTCGCCCGTCGGCGAGGTGATTGAAGACCGCACTTTGCCCAACGGTCTACGTCTACGTCGGGTCAGAGTGCCTTTTGGTGTGATAGGTGTGATTTATGAAGCGCGCCCCAACGTGACGTTCGATGTGTTTTCTCTTTGTTTCCGCAGTGGAAATGCCTGTGTGCTCAAGGGCGGATCTGATGCGTCTGCTTCCAATGAAGCCATAGTATCGCTGATTCATAAGGTGCTGGATGAATGTGGCGTTGACACTGATTGTGTCTGTCTTCTGCCTTCCTCTCATGAAGCCACAGCTGCCATGCTGGGTGCGGTGGGCTATGTGGATGTCTGCATACCTCGCGGTGGCCGTCGGCTGATAGATTTTGTACGTGACAATGCCCGGGTTCCTGTCATAGAGACCGGGGCTGGTGTCGTGAGCGCTTATTTTGACAAAGACGGCGATATTGACCTGGGACGTGATATAATCACAAATGCCAAGACTCGTAGGGTGAGTGTGTGTAATGCGCTCGACACTTTGCTCATTCATCATGACCGTCTGGCTGACTTACCTCTGCTGTGTGAGCGATTGTCTGAAAAAAATGTCGAGATATTTGCCGATGAAGTCTCCGGTAATGCTTTGGCCGGACATTATCCTGCTGCATTGCTCCACGATGCCGATGCGGAGACTTACTCGACAGAGTGGATGGACTATAAAATGGGAATCCGTACAGTCGGGTCTGTTGACGATGCTATTGAGCATATCGCACACTATGGCTCGGGACATAGCGAATGTATCATTACTGAGAATCACGAAACTGCCGACCGTTTCCAGCAGTCGGTCGATGCGGCCTGTGTCTATGTCAACGCTCCGACAAGTTTTACTGACGGTGCTCAGTTCGGACTTGGCGCGGAAATCGGTATCAGCACCCAGAAACTCGGTCCACGAGGTCCGATGGGGCTTCGTGAAATAACCACCTACCGTTATTTCATAAACGGCAACGGACAGACGCGTCCGTAATACCCTTATAATATAGGGCTATTATATTATAATAGGTGGTATGCGGCTGCGTCTTCGCAAAGCAGTAGCCCTTACAACGAAAAAGGCTGTCATCCCGACAGCCTTAGTTCGTTAATAAACCAATCATTATCACATTTCTTGCAATGGAAAAAGTAATTTTTCTATATCATTATAACGCAGCTGTCGACAGATGGTTCATTGAGGATAAATATTTTTTCAATTATTTTTTGTCCTTATTCTGTGGATTTGCTGTGAATGTTAGGATTAGTCCTATATTTTAATTACATTTGTGGCAAGACATGAGAGTTTTGTCTGGTTGAAATAGACGCGAAACGTTATGTTCGCATGATGGTTTGATTAAGAGGTTGTAAAAAAATCATGGTCAGGCATAAGGTGATTTTAGCGCTTATAGAGTGTGGGCTGCTATTGTTACAGATGCATTCAAATGATTCGCCTTCGGTATTCAAACAGAAAAGTAACATAGTTGACTCACGTTTCATTCTATATATTATAAACGCTAACTTAAAATTCTCTCCAACGAGTCATTGGTGACAAATATCGATACTTTGCTATGAAAAAAGAGCTTTTACCAATCATTTTTCTTGCCGGCATTCTTGCCATAGGCTGTAAGAACGACCATGACAGTCCGGAACTCTCTCCGATTGATACATCTAAGGTAAAAATCATATCCGACGTGACCTCGAATCCTGCTGCCGGCTCGTGGATGACTACTACCGGAGAAGTGACAATCCGCCTGTCGGATGTCAGAATGACAGCGCCGAAGGGAGTTGTGCTGAGGTCTGTCGATCTTATTGCCAATGGTCAAGGAATCATGCAGAAACCCTTCTCAGGGGAGACGCTTGAGTTTAAAGTCTCGCTTGACAATTACATAACCAAAGGCAGGGTAAACTTCGCTCTCTATGGAAACTTGATTCAAAAGGATAGTCGCGATGCCCAGATTATAATCGCTGATAACATACAGCATATTGTCTTTGCTGAAATGCCTGAATTTGACTGCATGGTGACGCTCGATATTAATGTCAAGGGCCGTTCTTCTACTGGTGAAGAACTCGATAGGACATTTCAGGTCAGTTCGCTCGATCATTTCACGATTGCCGTACCGCAGTCGGAGATTTATTGGACTCCTGCTTCCGGCACTGCTTCGACCCTTGATCTGACTATAACCGCTTCGGCTCATGCTTCATCGGTTAATTCGACTCTTGAGGCAACAGTGTCAAGGCTTCAATGGAATAAAACTGATAAGTCGTCGCCTGTGATAAAGATGGAAATAGATAATACGCCCGGTTCGCTCAATTCGGCAAAACTTGGCCTGAATGTTTCGACAGTAAGATATGGCACATGGGAAGGCGTGACTGTCAAAGAACAGAATTGTGAATATTTCTATGATGTCAAGGAGTCCTGATAAGGATTCTACAGTAATATAAGCCAGAAATATAAAAGACGTTCACCTTATGATTTGCTGGAAGTCATGCGGTGAACGTCCTTTTTTAGTCTCATTATGTCAAGAAGCTCAGATCATCTCGGCGATAATATCTTTGATTCGCTGTGCGAGTGCGTCGGCTTCGGCCATTGTCGCAGCTTCGCTGTAGATGCGGATGATCGGCTCTGTGTTTGATTTGCGAAGGTGAACCCACGAATCCTCGAAATCAATTTTCACTCCGTCAATGTCTGTAATCTGTTCTCCTGCAAATTTTTCCTTCACGGCAGCGAGGATTGCATCTACATCAATCTCAGGTGTAAGTTCCATCTTGTTCTTGGCGATTTCATAAGCCGGATAGGTCTTCTTGAGCTCGCTGACTTTCTTTCCGCTCTTGGCAAGCAGAGAAAGGAACAGTGCCACACCTACAAGTGCGTCGCGGCCATAGTGTGCGGCGGGATAGATGACACCGCCGTTACCTTCGCCACCGATGATAGCGCCGGTTTCCTTCATTTTTGTGGTCACATTTACCTCGCCGACTGCTGCTGCCGAGTATTCGCAGCCGTGACGGCGGGTGACATCGCGGAGCGAACGTGAAGAACTGAGGTTCGATACTGTCGATCCGGGTGTATGGGCGAGTACATAGTCGGCGATGGATACAAGAGTGTATTCCTCGACAAACATCTCTCCGTTTTCCATCACGATTGCAAGACGGTCAACGTCGGGATCGACAACGAAACCTACATCAGCGCGTCCGTCGGCCATGAGCGATGAAATCTGGGTCAGATTCTGGGGGATTGGTTCTGGTGTATGGGCGAATTTGCCGTTAGGCTCACAATTCAGTTCGATGATGTCCTTCACACCAAGTGCACGCAGCAACTGGGGGATGACAACCCCGCCAACGGAGTTTACCGCATCGACTGCCACTGTGAAATTGGCTTTACGGATAGCTTCGGTGTCAACGAGGTCAAGTGCGAGCACCTGCTCTATGTGACGGAGATTGTATGTGTTGTTGGTGTATTCATGACCAAGTTCGTCGACTTCTGCAAACTTGTAAGCCTCCTCTTCTGCGATGCGGAGCACTTCTTTACCCTGTGCGTCGTTGAGGAATTCACCCTCTTCATTCAGTAGTTTGAGCGCATTCCACTGTTTGGGATTGTGGCTTGCTGTGAGGATGATGCCTCCGCATGCTTTTTCGGCTACTACCGCGATTTCAGTAGTCGGTGTCGATGCCGGTCCGATGTTGATCACATCGAAGCCCATAGCCGTCAGTGTGCCGACAACGATATCATTGACCATTTTTCCGCTGAGACGGGCATCGCGACCCACAACAATAGTGCGGTTTTCGCGTGTCGTATTAGCAGCTATGAATGTGGCGTAGGCTGCCGTGAACTTTACAATGTCGAGAGGCGAGAGTCCGTCGCCGGGAGCACCGCCGATTGTTCCGCGGATGCCCGAAATACTCTTGATAAGTGACATGGCTTGGTTATTTTATATCATTGATTTGAAATAGCGGATGTGGTAGAGATAGGGTACAACGTATGAAATCTCATCTGTAGGGCCGTTCTGCGACTTGATGACGAGGTTCACTTCTGCATTATATCCAAGATATTTCATAGGCAGCTGGATGCCGGTGCCGTATTGCGTCGATTCCGATACCGTTAGGTTGTCGAACAGGAAATAGGTCGAAGCATTGTTCATGCCGTCGGCGTTACCTGTGCCAAGAAGGGTGTTGTCGCCACCGACCACATAGTAGAACATGTTGTAGCGTGTGAAACGGAAATACACGCGGTCATTCTTTTCAGGTTTTTCATCCGTGCCGGCTGAAAGCACCTGCATATAGACGTTGTTTTCCTCATCAAGCCTGTAGAAGGGTGCATCCGGCCCGATTTCAAATTTTCCGTCAGCGGGGATAGTCTCGACAACGCGATATTGAACCAGAAATTTATTGACTGCCTGATTTTCGTCCTGAAGGAGTTCGGCGTAGCTCTTTGAGTCGTCGCATGAGGTGAAGCCCAGTGCGAGCCCGAGAAGCATGATTATTGGAGAAAGAAGTTTCTTCATTGATGGATTATTATCGTGATTTTTAAATATTCTTGTCTTGATTGTAGTGATGGTCAGAGGTAAATGTCGTATGACGGTATTACTTCAAGAAGTTTTTCCAAAGCTTTGTCGAGCGGTCCGTGAAATTCTCCTCCGGCTGCATTTGTGTGGCCTCCGCCATCGAAGTTTTCTTCGCAAATCCTGCTGACAGAGAAATCGCCTTTACTTCTCATGGACACTTTTACGCAGTCTTTGGCATCTTCACGAAGAAAGATAGAATAGGTTATTTCCGGAATTGAAAGCGGTATATTGACCAGACCTTCGGTGTCGCCTTTGCTATAGTCGAACTCTTTCAGTTCCTCTTCGCTCAGTGTGATGATTGCTGCGCGATGCTCAGAAAGGAGCTGCATGCGATACTGTCCGTAGCCCATGATTCTCACACGAGATTCTGACGAGGTATTCATGACAAGTTTATAGATGTTGTCTTTGTCAATACCTTTGCGCATCAGATCGTAGATGATGAGATAGAGATCCGGGTCATTGGAATTGTATGAGAAATTGCCGGTATCGGTCATCATTCCCGTGTAGATACATGCGGCCGAACTGCGGTTGAGGTATCTTGCCCACTGTGCCTGCCAGAGCGTTATATATAGGAGCGCGCATGTCGACGATACCTCGGGGCGTGAGATTATCACATCTGCCTCGATACGCGGTTCGAGATGATGGTCAATGACTATTTTTCTTGCTTTTGAGCTCAGTAGCGGAGCGGTGAGCCTGTCGACACGTGCAGGGTCGTTGAAGTCCATGCAGAAAATAAGGTCGGCCTTGGCTATAAGCTCATGCGCACGTTCATTCTGCCGGGTCGCGGCGACAAGCTCGCGCACGCCGGGTAGAAACAGAAGCGCTTTAGGCGCACAGTCGGCAGTCACCACATTGACTGATTTGCCAAGTGCTTTCAATACATACCATAAGGCGAACGATGAGCCGAGCGCGTCGCCGTCAGGACTGACATGGCAGGTTATGACGATGTCGCGCGACACCAGCACATACTGCTTGATTGTCTTGATCAGCGAGGGGTCGATGACGGTGTGAAACCGGGGCTGTTTTTTGAATTCTGCCATAATGAGCGCAAAGATACGAAAAAACTTAGAGATTTCAGGCTTCCCGGCTCCCGGCTTTTTCGGGATGATTGCCGGTTTTCGTATATCAGATATGGTTATCGGTTTATTTCTGAGGTAATATGACTATAAACCGTGCCCCTTTGGTATAGCTCGTGTCAAGCTGCACGTCTCCGCCCATTATACGGGCGAGCATGCGGGAGATGGTAAGGCCGAGCCCTGCACCTTGTGTATCCTTGTCGAGCTTGACGAACCTGTCAAATATCGCATCTTTTTTGTCGGGTTTTATTCCGATTCCTGTGTCCGTGACGCTAAATACCACAGTCCCGTTGTCCGCATCAATCCGATAAGAGAGAGTGATAGAGCCTTTTGCGGTGAACTTGGCGGCATTTGTCAGAAGGTTTAGCAATATCTGATGAAGTCTCTGAGGGTCTGTGAAGAGGCTTATGGCCGGTGATTCCGCATCGAATAGCAGGACTACATGTGGCGATAATCTTTGGCGCACCCCGTCAAGCACCATTGTGCACAGAGACCTCAGATCGGTTGAACGGTTGTGGATGGGAACAGAATTGCTGTCGATTTCCGATATGTGGAGCACGTCGTTGACTATCGTATTGAGCAGCTCGCTGTTAAGCTCTACGAGCGCGGTAAAGCGTTCGAGGTATTTGCGGTTTGACGCGTCAGCACAGTCGACAATCAGTTTGCTGTATTCATTGATTGCCTTGAGAGGAGCGTTCACCTCATAGCTCATATTCTTGATGAAATCGGTCTTCATGTTGTTGGCTTTCTGGGCCATATCGCGGGCTTTGACGAGTTCCTGTCGCGATTGTTCGAGGTTCTCGCTTTTCTCGAGCAGCTCACGGTTGGATTTGTCGAGGGTCATGACGAGAGAACGGTTTCGTCGGTTCAGACGGAAAAGCACGATGACGGAGATAAGGAGTATGACAGCGGCGAGTATGGCGATTAGTACAGTGAGCCGCAGTGCGCGTGCTTCGGCGCGTTGCTTCTCTATCTGGAGCTGGTTGTAGTTGTTGGTCAGTTCCGAATTGTCGGAAAGCACCTGCAGTTCGCGGTATTTCTCATCGAGACGCTGGCTCAGATTGTCCTCAAGCAGTTTGTTGTATTCGCATGCGGCTTTCAGCAGCGTTGCGTTATCGCCTACGGCTTCGGCGCATTCGATCTCGTGTTTCAGCAGCCGTCGGCGGTCCTGAATGTTGTAAGGATGGTCGATGCAGCTTTTGATGTAGCCGAGAGCCTTGTCATAATTTTTATATGCAAGATTGTAATATATCTGCGGGGTGGGAGAGACCTTATTTGTTTCGGCTGAGGTATAGTCGCTGGCGGCAAGATCCATTGCAAGCTTATAGTATTTTTCAATCTCATGTGGCGCGAGCATCGGGAAATTGGAAAGAAGACGCGTGTAGATAATGTAGCGGTTGGCATCGAAAGAGTGATATATTCGTCCGATTTCACGATAATGTTTTTCAAGAGATTCGATGCCTTCAAGCGTCTTCATGTCGGCCTGCATGGATTTTTCATATTCCATATTATCCCTGTAAATCAGTGCCGCATGGACGTTGTAGGCGTTGCGGATTGATATGGTAGCAGGGGGCAACTGACCTATCAGAGCCCCGAGCTCGTCGAGTTTATGGGTGAGGATGTCGCTCGCGCCAATCTGCCACAACAGCATGCAGATTGAATGGTTGAGTACGATTCTGTCATAAAGATTAGTCGGAGGATTGAGCGTGGTGGTCTGCAACAGATCCTTCAGGATTTCCCTCTGTTCCTTCGGATCTGAATACCGTGCCTGACAGATGTTGCGGGTGAGTTTTATCAGTGTGCGGGTCTCGCGGAGTTCGTCGAGCTTGTTTTCATACTGCTCTTCATTGCCGAGTTTGGAGTAGCGCAGTGTGCGGTTGTAAAGCTCAACGAGCATAGAGTCGTTGCGGATGTAACGGTTTGTAAGGTTACGCAGTGTCTCCAGAGCCGTGCTGACATCGTTTGCTCTGTCGGCCACGTCAAACATCTGTAGTCCGATGGCCGTTCCTTCGTCGCGTGGCAGGAGGTCAAAGAGATTGCTCATGATTCTCAATGAGTCTTCCTGTGTGGTCGCGACGGCGAGACGCTCATAAAATGTGTCGGTCAGCACCTTGGTGTCATTGCGTGAGACCGCTCCGGCAGTGATGGCTGAGATTATGTTGAGCACTATGATCAGTGCGTAATATACGTGTTTCATGATTGTATGTTAGTTTTTAGATTGCTGGTATGGTGAGCCGGTTGTTTTCTTAGTTGGTGCTGTCTGACAAATTGCGTATCGGTCAAGGAGTTGCTTTAGACATAAAGTTCAAGTCCGGGGCGTTTTACAACTTGTATTATTTCGTCGGGTGTGTTGACGATGTTGTCGGCATGGTGGTCTTTAAGCTCTTTGATTGAACGGAATCCCCATGTCACGCCACATGAGTCCACGCATGCCCTGCGGGCTGTCTCCATGTCTACGCCTGAATCCCCTACGTAGAGCACCTTGGATTTTCTGGCGGGACATTTTGCAAGGATTTCAAACACGATTGACGGATCGGGTTTGGTCGGGACTCCTTCTTTCTGTCCCTCGACTGCCTGCCAGTTCACAAATGGGAAATAATGCTTGATAAGAGCTTCGACTGCTGCCTGATATTTGTTGGATGCTACCGCAAGTTTTACTCCCATTTCCGACAGTTCGCGCAGCATATCATTGATACCCGGATATGGCTGAGTGAGATCCGTCTGATGCATGTCATAATATTCTTTGAAGTGGGTGCGCACCTTGTCTATGGTTTCCGGAGTGCGTTCGTCTTCGGGTAGTGCTCGCTCGATGAGGCGGGTGATTCCGTTGCCGACCATTTTCGGATATGACGCGAGATTGTGTTGCGGGAATCCGCATGCACGCAGTGCGTGGTTTGTTGCTGTGCCGAGGTCTGCGATGGTGTTGAGCAGAGTCCCGTCAAGATCGAATATTATGAGCTGTTTCATCTGTTACTTTGATTTAATATGTCAATTCAGAATAATATTAATATAATATGTATGAATTACATAATAGATATGTGTGGCGGATTAGAATGGATAGCCGACTGCAAAGTGAAATGTGGCGTCACGGTGCCAGTCGGGATGGATGATTGGCCATTGTTCCTGTCCCATCGCCGGATTGTGGGCTTTCAGACCGAGATCGAGTCGGAGCAGGAAATAGGAGAAGTCAAACCGCAGGCCAAGTCCGTATGCGACGGCAATCTCTTTCCAGAAGGTGTTGAATTTAAACATGCCTCCGGGCTGATTTTCGTAGTTGTGGATTGTCCATATGTTTCCAGCGTCGACAAATGCTCCGGCTTCAAGGACCCAGAACAGTTTTGTTCTGTACTCAAGGCTCATGTCCAGACGGATGTCGCCGCACTGGTTGATAAAATCGCTTACGGAGTTGTGGGAGTCATATCTGCCCGGGCCGAGAGTGCGCACTCCCCAGCCGCGTACACCGTTTGCGCCTCCGGCATAGAAACGCTTTTCGAAAGGAAGCACAGTCGAGTTGCCATAGGGTACTCCTATGCCGCCGCCGACATGGAATGCAAGTGAGTGGCGCTGGTTGAAGTTCCGGGTGATGGAGTAATCGATTTCTGATTTGACATACTGCGAGTAGTTTATGCCGAACACCCGGTAAGCTCCGTTTCGGCGTTTGCTGTCGGTGAGCGACGAGATGGCATAGAGCAGATTGCCGGCGGTCTCGATAGATGCTCGCAGGGTGTAGACTGTCGGTTGCAGTGTATATGTCTTTGTCAGCGAAGAGGGGATTCGCTTGTTGGTGTCATAATACCTGTAGCCCATGCTCATTATGAAATGGTCTTCGTAGCTGTAGCGGAGCAGTGGGTTGTCAGGGGCTATAAGGTCGAGAAAGTTGTTGGTGCTTTCCGGCAGATAGACATAGTTGATGTCTATGAGGTCGAAATAGTGGCGACGTGTGTTGCTGCGGTTGCCCCACTTGTATTTCCATGCCGCTCCGGCTATTATTCGTGTGTATTCAGGTCGTTCCTGATAGTTGAACGACAGTGCGAATTCGGTGCTTACATTGAGCCGTTCCCTGAGCCGTTGTGATGCGAACGGGAATTCGAATTTAGGGAAAGTAATTCCGACTTCGCCTGCATATTCTGTGTAGCGGTCGTTTATGAGACCGTTGAACGATCCCGACAGACTTTCGTAGTTCACTCTCAGTCTGGCGGTGAGGAGTTGGGAACTTTTTGCAAGATTCCTGTGCTGATATGTGGCGCCGATGCCGAAACCGAGGTCGCCTTCAGAGTTTGTACCCTCGACATCAAACGTTATCGACTGTTTTTTGTTGCGTGATAGCTGTATATAGGCGTTTAGCCAGCGTTTTCCGTCTATATCCCCGACAGGCACAAGTTCAATATTGATTGTTTTGAGGATGCCGAGACGAGCGAGCGCCTCGTAGGTTCTGTCGACATCTGCCGCACGATAGATTTTTCCGGGGGTAAGATAACACTTTTGTTGCAGTATGCCGGGGTTGATGTAATGGTCTTTCCCGTAGATTACTTCTATGTCATGATATATTACTGTATCGGCATCTGTCTGAACGGTGTTTGCAGTCGGGGATGAGCCGTTAGTGACGAAATAGATTTTATTGATGTAATATTGCTGATGGCGCGAAAGTGAGTCGGCCACGATTTTTCCTCCATGCAAGGTGCGCGGAGGCATGACATTCAGGGTAAGATATACTTCTTTTGAAAATTCTGCCGTGTCGGCGTAAAATGTGATATACTCTTTGTTGAACGAATAGTAGCCGTGGTTGCGCAGACGTTGGGTTATCAGCGTCCGTTCGGTATCGAGCATGTCACGGTCAAAGCGGTTGCCGGGGCGTAGTGTAAATAGTGCGGAGTCTTCAAGTACGATACGTTCGATGAGGGTGTCTGGGATTTCGTAGTCGATAGACGATATGCGTCGTGGCTCGCCTGTAAAGACATTGTATGTGACATCGATTTTTTTCTTGCCTGTCTGTATTATTGTGTCGACATCGATTCTTGCTTCGAGGTAGCCACGATTGACAAGCGCCTGACGCAACTGTCGGGCTGATGCGTCGGTGAGTGATTGCGAGTATATGACCGGTGGCTGTCCCATTCTTCTGACCCAGCGGTTATACCATTTCGTCGAGTCTTTACCCGAAAGGTTATAAGTCCCGAGCTGCAGTTTCCAGAATCCGAGCACTTTATGGTTGGGGCTTTGTTTTAGATAGTTGTCAAGTTCATCTCCTGTGACCTCCTTGTCTCCCTCGATGTCGATTTTCACCTTGTCGAGCAGGTAGGAACCTTGGGGGACATGACGCGTCGAACTGCATCCCGACATGAGCAGAACACAGGCCACTGATAGAAATGCGACAATAAAATGCGTGAATTTACACATAATTATTTGCAAAGTTACATTTCCTCTGTCAAATAACCAAGTTCCCTGTCGCAAAAAAGCAGACAGAGAGAAAACAGAAGCTTTTCGATGCGTGGGTTACAAAGTTTAAGCTCGTGGATTTGGATTATAGTGGACGGTTTCGTAATTTTGCAGCTTGGCTGAGGGGGGATGTCTTCCAGCCGATTTTTGTCTAAATTTTCATCAATTGAACATATCTGAATAGAATTATGAAAGGAAAAATGTCACCCATGGTCATTTTGACCATTGTTCTGGCAGCCCTATTGCTTATCGCGGTCGGTTTCGGTGTGACGCAGGTTGCGTCGTTGAAATCTCAGGTGCAGGAAGCTCAGCTTGAAAATGAGGAATTGAAACTTTCGAACGAACAGCTCCAGCTGTCAAACGAATTTGATGTGCTCAATGCCGAGTTCCAGCAATATGAGGATCAGGCTCAGCGACTCGCAAACGACACTATCCTTGCAAAATATACAGCTGCAAAGGCCAAGGTCGAGCAGCTTATGCAGGAATTGAAGAGCGAGAAGGTGAAATCACAGGCTCGCATCAACGAACTTCAGAAAGAAATCGCCACACTCAAAAGCCTTCTTCGCCACTATATCGCGCAGATTGACTCTCTCAATAAGGAAAATGCCGGTCTTAGAGCCGAAAATCAGGAAATAAAGAGTCTGAATGAACGCCTTTCATCCCGAGTGCAGGAAGTTACCCGTACAGCAGAGACTCTGAGCGAGCGAATGACTCTGGCTGAGAAGCTCAATGTCACAGGCGTGTCACTGACAGGACTCAAGAAAAACGGCAAGACAGAAAAAAATATCACCAAGGCAAAACAGCTGATGGTGACGTTCACTATCCCCCAGAACAATTCGACTCCTGTCGGTGAAAAGACCATCTATCTCCGCCTCGTCAATCCTGAGGGGCAGTTGCTCGGCGGCGTGGGCTCGTTCAGTTTCGAGGGTAAGTCGATTCCGTGTACAGCCCGTAAATCCATCGAATATGCCGGCGAGGAGATTCCCGGAGTGAAAATCTATTGGGATGTCAACACTACTCTCACCCCCGGTGACTATACTGTCGAGCTTTTCACCGACGGCTACCGTCTGACATCACGTCACTTTACGATGAAAAAATAAACATCAGGAGCTTTCAGGCCGATGGCCTTCGTGCCGTCGGCCGGTTTTCTCCTGAAAAGTCTCCTGAACAACAATGGAACAATTCTGGCACATAGTCAACAATGTCGAGCTCAACACGACATCGGCAATTTTTCGTATAACACTCAGTCTGCTTCTCGGCAGTGTGATAGGTATAGAACGCAAGCGCAAAGGGCAGATGGCCGGACTGCGCACGTTCTCGCTGATTTCGATGGGTGCCTGCATTGCGATGATGCTTTCGATTTATGTGTGTCAGGAGACAGTGGGGCTTCTTCGAGGTGACCCAAGCCGAATAGCCGCTCAGGTTCTGTCGGGTATCGGTTTTCTCGGTGCGGGAACTATAATACAGATGAAAGGGTCGGTCCGCGGTCTGACGACGGCCGCCGGCATCTGGATAATCGCGACCATAGGCATGGCCGTGGGCTGTGGGCTCTATCTTATTGCAGTGGTGGCGACAATACTGGTGCTTGTAGTGCTTACCATTCTCGAACAGATTGAACATCGTGTCAATGTCGGGAATGAGGCGCGCACAATCAGGCTCAAGGTAAAGGGGATAGTGAAGACCATAAAGCCATATCGCGATGTTCTCGAACGCTACAATATCCATCTTTCAAGGGTCTATGTGGAATATGATTACGAGGCTGATTCCACGCGGCTCAATCTTCTGATTCTGATCCGTGAGCATTCCGATTTCATAGAGGTCTTCTCAGCTCTCCACGATGTGCATCCTACAATCTCAATCTCGCTCTCCAATCAGGCTGATCTCTCCTGAGCGGAGAAACACACTATAATGAATTACGCTTTCTATTATGATACTCAACCTGATTCTCGCAAACGCCGCCGTCGCATCAGAGACGTTCAATGTCGAGGGACTTATCCGTGACCTCGCATTCATACTGATTCTCGGGGCCGTAACGACTCTGGTGTTCAAATGGCTTAAACAGCCGGTTGTCCTCGGCTATATTGTCGCCGGTTTCCTTGCCAGTCCTCATTTCGAATATCTTCCGTCGGTAAGTACGGAAGACAATATCGAGTTCTGGGCACAGATAGGCATCGTGGTTCTGCTGTTTTCGCTCGGGCTTGAATTCAGTTTCAAGAAACTTGTCAATGCCGGAGGTTCGGCTGTCGTCACGGCTCTTTTTATCGTCTGCGGAATGATGGGTGCAGGTTTTGCGGTCGGTCATGTGCTTGGCTTTTCCCATATCAACAGTCTTTTTCTCGGTGGCATGCTATCCATGTCGTCTACCACCATTATTATAAAGGCTTTTACCGATCTGAACCTGCGTCACCGCAAATTTGCGTCGCTTGTGTTTGCCGTCCTGATTGTCGAAGACCTTTTTGCTGTGTTAATGATGGTCATACTGTCGTCAATCGCGATAAACAACAGTGTGGAAGGCGGTGAAATGCTCTACAGTGTCAGCAAGCTTGCTTTCTTCCTTATAATATGGTTTGTCGTGGGAGTGTTTGTGCTTCCATCGCTTCTCAACTCCCAGCGGAGATTTCTCAATTCCGAGACTCTTCTCATCGTGTCGATGGGACTGTGTCTCGGTATGGCGGTTTTTTCCGTGGCGTGTGGCTTCTCTCTGGCTCTCGGAGCGTTCGTCATGGGCTCGATTCTTGCCGGGACGAGCTTTGCCGAGCGTATCGAGAAGGTCACACTTCCTGTCAAGGATCTTTTTGGCTCAGTCTTTTTCCTCTCGGTCGGCATGATGGTCAATCCGCATATAATTGTCGAATACTGGGGGCCGATTCTTTTCCTGTCGGCGGTCGTGATTGTCGGCATGATATTTTTCGGCACTACCGGCATGCTGCTGACCGGACAGTCTCTTCGGGTTGCCATAGAGTCGGGGTTCTCGTTGACGCAGATCGGAGAGTTCGCTTTCATTATCGCATCGCTTGGCATGTCGCTCGGAGTCCTTGACCCGCAGATCTATCCTATAGTGGTTGCAGTGTCGGTGGTGACTACATTCACCACTCCGTATTTCATCCGTATGGCGGGACCGGCATGTGATTTTGTCGAGGCGCATCTGCCAAAGCGTCTCCATTTCCTCATTGACAGATATACAGAGGACGCGACGACTTCGGCAAGCGCGACAAAACAGCTTTGGATGTCTCTTTTCAAGCGCTATCTGTGGCGCGTCGTGCTTTACTCGATGGTGCTTATCGCGCTCTGTATAATATCACTCGACTATCTTCAGCCACTTTTTACTGGTATTTTCCCTTCGTGGGGACGCTTCGTGACCACTGTAGTGGCTCTAATATTAATGTCGCCGTTTCTGCTGGCCATGACCTATCCGGCCTCGAAGAAAACTGAGCGCGAGCGTCTTGTGGCTGCCAACGCACGCTACGACGTACCACTTATCATAATGACTATCGTCAGGTTGCTGATTGCTATGATTCTGGTGGTCTATCTTCTAAGCTCGATCTATTCTATGGCCGTCGGCTGGACTATCGGTGTGGGGCTCTTCTTTATTCTCGCACTCTCGTTTTCAAAATCAGCCCACAGGCGTATGGTCAGAATCGAATCTCGCTTTATCGACAATCTCAATGAGCGTGAGCTGCGCCGTAGCGGAGCGAAAAACCGTCTTGTCCCCAATATGCACCTTGCCTACATGACCGTCGGCTACCAGTGTCCTTTTGTCGGCGAGCAGCTGAAAAATTCCGGACTTCGCAGCCGCTATGGAGTCTCGGTGTCGTCGATTCAGCGTGGTGGACGCATGATTATGGTGCCCGGTGCTACCGAACGAGTTTTTCCCGGAGACGTGCTCGGAGTGATAGGAACTGACGAGGAGATACAGAGACTTCTTCCTGTGGTAGAAGCCAATAGCGAGGATGAAACCGCATCCGCGACTTCGACAGATGTGAAGCTCACAGGCATACTTCTTAAACCGACATCGCCGCTCATTGGCAAGACAATAGTCAGCTCTGATTTCCGCAACACATGGGAAGCGCTTCTGGTTGCTGTCCAGCGTGGCGACGAGTATCTGCAGCCTGATGTGTCGATTGTGTTCACCGCAGGCGATACAGTGTGGGTGGTCGGAAATCTGAAGCGTATTTCAGCTATCGAAGGTTAAGGGGCTATTAGTCCGAAATTCCTGAAATTTGTCTTATAAAGACCTCATTTTTGCATGATTCTTGGAAAGACCGATAAAACATCGTATCTTTAGGCCATCAACCCGTGAACTTTTTCCTGTTTACAGTGTTTTAACATTGTAAATTCATAACAACCTTAAAAATTATAAAAAGAATGAAAGCTTTAAACATCGTTCTCGCAGTTATCGGCGGCGCTGTAGCCGGCGCAACAGTTGGTCTCCTTCTTGCTCCCGAAAAGGGCGAAAAGACTCGTGACAACATCGTGAAGTATCTCGAAAGCAAGGGTATCAAGCTGCAGAAGAGCAAACTTGAAGAACTTGCCGACGAAATCGCCGAGGAAATCAAGAAGTAATCCGCTCTACCGATTGTTGCCCCCGGTTTTTCCGGCATACGGCAACTGAATCATAAACGCTCAATTTGTAACACATAATTAACATTCTTTACCGATATGTCAAATCTGTCATTGCTTTATGCCTTTATCGGCGGTGCTATCGTAGGCGCGGGTGCCGCAGTCCTTTTCGCTCCTGAAAAGGGTGAGGATGTGCGTGCGCGCATCACCGAACTTCTCCGCAAGAAGGGTATCATCTGTTCCGACAACGAAATCGATGCCCTCGTCGAGCAGCTTACAACTGAAATTGACGACTGATATATAAAGGTATAATACCGACCCGAATATTTAGCTTACAGGCTCGTGTCGCATCCCCATGCCTTTCGTTTGGTCGGATGTGGCGCGGGCCTGAAGTCGGGATTATATAATTCACACGTTCTTATTAGTTATATGTCTGATAAACAAAATCAAATCCATGCTTTCTGGGCCGAAATCAAGGACGCGCTCAAGTTGAATGTCAACTATGCGAAGTTTACCGCAGCCGAAAAGCTGACACTTCTTCTGACGACTGTCACATTTGCCCTGATCGGCTTTGTGCTTATCTCATTGTTTATGTTTTTCCTGTCGATTGCCATCGTGCGTTGCATTGCGACAGGAACGGGGTTGATATGGGCTTATTTTATAATGTGTGGGTTCTATGTATTTTTGCTTGGTATTGTCATTGCATTCCGCAAGCAATTGGTCATAAATCCGATTGCACGCTTTATCTCCCGTCTGTTTTTCAATCCCTGATTTATCAATCATCCTGACATCGATAAAATGAGTAATACTACGACAAAACAACTTCCTCACGAAAAATCGGAGTGGAATGGCTATACACTTGAGGAAATCCGCTATATGCGCGCTTATACGGCCGCCCGTATGGAAATAACGCGCGACCGTCTTCAGCGTAATTTCGGAAATCTGAAGGACTATGGTCCTGTATCGAAAACCGGTCTTCTTGGCAAGGTGCTTGGTACGCTCAGCTATATCGACATTGCCATCATCACCTACCGTATCGGCAGCCGTGCACTGCGCACAATGCGTTTCCTGCGTGGAAAACGCTGATTGGTGATGTCTCACTCCGCCATACCATCAAATGTATAACCCAAAATAGTGCATATATTAACAAGTGAACGATTATGTTGAAGTGCGTCTTGATCTGACACCGTGCGACGAGACGCGTACAGATATACTTGCCGCTGTCCTTGCCGATGGCGGCTTTGAAAGTTTTGTCGCTGATTCTGAGGGCTTGACAGCTTATATAAAGGCCGAGTCATACAATGCCGATGCCGTCAGAAAGCTGATTGCCGATTTTCCGATGGAGACGGCGTTTGAAATCGGCGCAACCACTGTCGAAGGCCGCGACTGGAACAGCGAATGGGAGAAAAACTATTTCCAGCCTATTGTGATTGACAACCAGTGTGTCATCCACAGTTCATTTCATAAAGATATCCCCGAATGCCGTTACGACATTGTGATTGATCCGAAAATGGCGTTTGGAACAGGCCACCATGCCACCACGTCGCTGATTCTCCGACAACTGCTTTCGATGGACCTGTCGGGAATGAAGATTGTCGACATGGGAACCGGCACAGGAATCCTTGCCATTCTCGCTTCCATGCGCGGTGCGGCACGTATTGAAGCGATTGAAATCGATGAATTCGCCTTCAACAATGCTGTCGATAATGTCCGTCTTAATTTTGCCGAAAACATATATCTGCATCTTGGCGATGCCTCGGCTCTCAGGCTCATAGGGAATGTCGGGCTGTTCATCGCCAATATCAACCGCAATATAATCACAGCCGACCTTCCGGCCTATACTGCCACTCTTGCTCCCGGTGCGACAATGCTTCTGAGCGGATTCTATGAAGAGGATATTCCTGTGATTCTTGCTGTGGCTGAACCGTTGGGTCTCGCTTACAAGGAACACCATACGCTTGACAGATGGTCTTGTCTGGTGCTTGAACTGAAAAAATGATAATTCAGACTCCACGGCCAATGCTGTCGTAGTCTTTTTTGTTAATTATTCGCCGTTATTATCTATAATGGCGAATTTTTTTAATCGGAATTAAGAATTTTTATGTAATTTTGCGCCTTAATTGATTCTTATCGCGAGATATGTTAAAAAACAGTGTTGAGTAGCATTGTATCCGACCGGCTTTCTTGTCCACTGTTCTCCGCATCCGCTGATATAGTAACTTGGTTATTCCATAAAGATTAAGTATACAAATGAATTTTAACGGTTCAATTGATTTCAGGCCGAAATTGGTTTCGGCATTGAAAAATTATTCGGCAGACAAGTTCAAGAATGACCTTGTGGCCGGTATTGTCGTGGGTATCGTCGCTCTTCCTCTTGCAATTGCGTTTGGTATTGCAAGCGGTGTAAGCCCTACAGTAGGTCTGATTACGGCTATAATCGGTGGTTTTATTGTTTCTGCTGCCGGCGGATGTACGGTTCAGATAGGTGGTCCTACAGGTGCGTTCATCGTCATTGTCTATAACATTATAGCCTCTTTCGGACTCGAAGGTCTTGCCGTGGCTACGTTTATGGCAGGTCTGATATTGGTGGCTCTCGGATTTTTCCGCCTCGGAACGGTCATCAAGTTTATCCCTTATCCTATAGTGGTCGGTTTTACCGCAGGTATTGCACTCACAATATTTTCGACACAGATAAACGATTTTTTCGGTCTCGGACTGAAAAACGTCCCGAGCGAATTTATTCCGAAATGGGGTGCGTATATTTCCAATTTCGGTAATATCGACTGGGTTACCCTTTGTGTGGGACTGGCTGCTCTTGCCATCATCATTGTAACTCCGAAGGTGTCGCGCCGTCTGCCGGGAGCGCTTATCGCAATCATAATCGTCACAGCTGTCGTAGCTGTTGTGCCGGGTATCAGCGTCGAGACCATCGGCGACCGGTTCGGTTCGTTGTCAACCGACATCCCGCAGCCTCATGGATTTGAACTCAACATGGCGACTATCAACCGTCTTCTCCCGTCGGCATTTACAATTGCCATTCTCGGAGCTATCGAGTCGCTTCTTTCAGCTACAGTCGCCGACGGTGTGACAGGTACACGCACTAACAGCAACACAGAACTGATAGGGCAGGGTATGGCTAACATTATCGTGCCGTTCTTCGGCGGAATCCCTGTCACCGGTGCAATCGCACGCACAATGACAAACATCACAAACGGTGGCCGTACACCTGTCGCAGGAGTTGTCCACGCTATCGTGCTTTTCCTTATTTTCCTTTTCCTCATGCCACTTATCAATCTAATTCCGATGGCATGTCTCGCCGCCGTGCTCATTGTCGTGAGCTACAATATGAGTGGCTGGCGTACGATCCGCTCGATTTTCCACAACCCCAAGAGCGACATCTCCGTGCTCGCGGTAACATTCCTTCTGACCGTAATCTTCGACCTGACGATTGCGATTGAGATGGGTTTGCTGCTGGCTGTAATACTCTTCCTGCGCCGTGTCATGGAAAATACGGAAATCAAGGCTTACTCCGGTCAGCTTGACATCGACGAAGGTTCTGAGATGGCACACCACGAGGTGCTTGATGTCAATCCGGGGGTTGAGGTCTATGAAATCGACGGCCCGTTCTTCTTCGGCGTGGCTACCAAGTTCGATGAGCTTATGCGCAGCAGTATGGGGCGCAAACCTCTTGTCAGAATCATTCGCATGCGTAAAGTGCCTTTCATCGACTCAACAGGAATCCATAACCTTGAGACTCTCATTAAATCCTCGCAGGAGGAAGGAATCCATGTGGTTCTCTCCGGTGTCAAGGAAAATGTGCGTACCGCTCTTGTCAATGCCGGAATCAACCGTCTCATAGGTGAGGATCATATCTGCTCTCACATCACCAAGGCTGTAGAGATGGCCAACAGGATTGCACCTGCATCCTCGACCGTTTCAGCTGCAAATGCGTGAAATGAAAGCCATCAGCCTTACGCGCTGACTCCTGATTAAAGGCAATCCGTTAAGTTATATTAGGTATAGTTTCTATTTTCAGTGGCCTGTCTGTGTCAAGACCGGCCACTGATTTTTAGCTACTGTCCGTTACCACGTGATTTGGCAAAGTGGGAGAATTAATCTAAATTTGTGGTCAATTAACCGGCGTCATTGCCATTGTTCGGTTGCAATGTTGCTGCCGGTGATAATTTCTATTTGTCTATGCTTGAAATTACATTTGAAGTTTTTGACACAATAAAGCATTTGGAGTCGTTCTGGAAGGAGTCAGATGCACTGGCCTCCGCTATGATTGCCGATGGAAGGCTGCCAAGGATTGAATATACGTTCTATCAGACTTTTCGGTGGAACGAATTTGTCGAACGTTATTATTCTAGCCAGCCGGCTGTCAGGCTTGGACTGAAACATATAGAATACATTCTTGTCAGGAAGGACGGAAAGGCTATGGCGATTCTGCCGCTGATGGTCTATAAATCAGGCAAGGTAGAGATGACTTCATGGCGTACGTCAGGTATAAACAACGTTGTCTCAGTCTACAACAATGAGCGTCATGCCGATGTGTTCAAAGCTCTTATCGGCTATATCCGCGGGCGCTATCACGGCAAAAAGCTGCGCCTGTTTGAGCTTCCGCCCTCTACGCCGTTCACTGTGGAGCTTTCGGCCATTCCCGGCGCATCTTACACCGAGCGGGGCAGCTACCACATACCACTCTCCGATTTTGAAGATTTCGATGCCTACTATATGTCGCTCAACAAGAAACTGCGCCACAACATCAAGACGCGCAGCAACCATTTCACCCACGGCGATCTGACATCTGAGCTAAAAGTGTTCACGCGCGAAAATCCTCCTTTCAATGATTATTGGAAAAAAATCTGGCGTCTGTTTTTCATGCGTAAGAACGTATGGCGAAAGCGTGACATCACGTTTTTCCGCAAACTTGTATGCTCATGGGAAACCCGAAAAGAGTGTTCAGGCGGAATGAAAACACGGAGTTTCAGCGAACTCGACGAGACAGTGCTATTCGTATTCGAGATCAACGGAGAGCCTGCGGCCTTTGCCTTCCTTTATCTGTCTGACGGTTATATCGTCGTGCCCAAACTTGCCATTGACACCGAACAGCGCGCCCACGCTCCGGGCATTCTTATGCTCAAGGAAATAATGAAGTGGTGCTACGACCGCGGAGTCCGAGATTTCGACCTCTGCCGTGGCGAAGAACCCTACAAGCAGCAGATGGGAGCCGTCAACCAGCCCGTCTGCCGCGTGATGGCCAAGCTGTGATTGATATACGGTAAATCCTATAGGAAGATGATTTAATAACCGCGAGGCGCGGGGAATACGTGGCCATTTCACAACGGGCATCGAAGATGTCCGCTAAAAACATGATCATAGATTCAATCAAGATATTGGTCAATACCTTTGATTGCTTTTATTATTCCCTCTGAATTTCGGTTTTTTAATATGATATGATTATCCGAACCATTACCTCTCTGTGTGTGGTATAGGTGATATTGGACAGCTGCAAAACGTAAATCACATTTTTTTACTCCTATGCGACTTAACCTGAATAAGAAATCGGAATCTTCGTGTCCCCAGCCTGTGAATGTTTCATCAAATCCGTTTACGGCTATTGCATCGTTGCGCCAGAATGCCATATTGCATCCTATCCCATAATAACTATGAGGTTTGAAATTATCTAAAAACAATTTTGAAAGCGGACGAAATCTAATACACTTTATCCTATCTTTCAAAATACCTCTTGTCATAATATTAATATTCTTATGCTTATGGGTCGCACAGATTTTGTTTGTCAATTTCTCGTCTAAACGTACGCGACATCCATTTACGACATAGCCTTTACGAATAACTTTTTTATGATCTTCAATGAATTTTGGATGTAGCATCATGTCTCCATCTATCATTATGATATAATCACATGTGCTTTTTGCTATAGCCTTATTCCGTATAGCTCCCGGTCTAAAACCTTCATCTGGTTGCCATATATGTCTGATTTTCGATCCGATTGTGGAATCTTCTTTCCAATGTTCTATAGCATTGGTTGTATCATTTCCAGAACCATCGTCTGCAATAAGGATTTCATCAGGTAGTATAGTCTGATTTTTGATACTGTCCAAAACTACATCTAAAGCATCCGGTCTATTGTATGTGGTCATAATAAGAGCGATACGCATAATAATTACAGAATTTTATTCATGTTTGATACTAACTTCATCCTTATCCATGCGCTGCATATAGCTTTGGATTAGGGCACACATGTGGTTGAACATATCCTGCTCGATGTCCTTTGGCATTTTTCCTTTGAGGTTTTCTTTGAGAAGTGGATCTTTCTTGTAATTGTAGATTTCTGAAATCTGCTGGTTTTCCATGCGCATGACATAGTCACCCTTGAAATATTGAGGGTAGAAATCCCAGTTGAAAGCCCACATGTCTTCCACCGGCGTGTTTAATACATCTTTGCCAAATGCTATATACGGTTTGTCGTAGCCGAGATAGTTGAGCATTGTCGGCATTATGTCCATCTGCTGGACGATGCCGGGCTGACGGCCTTGGGGTAGTTCTCCTGACGGATCGTAGAATATGATGGGTATGCGGAATCCTCCGACCTCACCGAAATATACTTCGTGGGTGCGTTTGCTGCTTGCATGGTCGGCTGTGATGATAAAGATTGTGTTGTCGAACCACGGCTGTTTGCGTGCGCTCTCGAAGAATCTTTTGATGGAATAATCGGCATATCTGATGCACTTGTGGAGCTTGTGGAGACCTTCGTCAACAAAAACATCTTTGTATTTTTCAGGAACAGCAAACGGATGATGCGAGGAAAGTGTGAATATGCTTGCCATAAATGGCTGTGGCATCTTGCTGAGCTCGGCGCAGAAGAACTGAAGGAACGGTTCGTCCCAAATGCCCCATTTACCGTCAAACTCCTTCATTCCGCCGAAACGCGGGTCGGCGACAAACTCGTTTTTGCCGAAATATCTGTCGACTCCGGCCTGTTTTATGAATGCGTTGAATCCAAGCGACTCGTTGTCAGCGCCATGAAAAAACGCTGTGGAGTAGCCCATTTTTTTTACCTCGCTCGCAAGCGAGTTGATGTGGTTGAGGGAGTGGGGCGATAATACAAACGGGCGGTCCATGCGTGGGATTGAGGCGATGACAGCCGGAAGCGCGTCAATGCTGAAACCTCCGTTTGCAAATGACTGCTCGAAATACATGCTGTGTTGCAGGAGTGAGTCGGTAAACGGTGTATATCCCTTGTAAGTTCCGTTGTCGAGATCCTTGTTTAGCGCTCCGACAAATTCCTGCGCGAAACTTTCGACTATGAGTATCACGATGTTCTTCTCGCGTTTTACAAGGGAGTCGGCGGGTACATGAACCGGAGAGTAGACGGCTGAAAGAGCGGCTTCATCCTTGAAGAGTATAGGCGTTTTCTCAGCCATCTGGTTGACTGTGCGGATTATTGAGAAGGGCGTGTTGAGGACGATGCCTGTCTGGATGGGTTCACTGGCATACTTGTGTGCATAGTTGACCGAAATCGGTCGGGTGGCAGTGAAGAATGTGTTTCCGCGCATGCCGAAAATCGCTAACGGAGTCATTACGATGAGTGATATGACCTGTGTCAGATAGTATCGTTTGAGCGGCTTCACAGGTGTGCCGGGTTTTCGGTAACACTTCCATAGAAAGATGGTCATGAGGATGGTGAGTATCACAAGATACCAGTGTCCGGCGATTTCACTGCCGACTATTCCTCCGAGATTGTTGTCGCCCTTGAATTCCTGAAATATAGCCATCGAAGTGCGGTGCTTTCTGAACTCGAAGAAGACTGAATCAGCGAAATTCATTATTATACACGCCGTATTGATGATGACATAGAGTAATTTGGTCAGCATCCAGAACCATTTTTTCTCTTTGAAGTGGAAAGGAAAAAGGTAGAGAAGTATTACAAGCGAATTGGTATAGAATATGGCTGAAGTGTCGAAACGCCAGCCTCCCAGCGAAAGAGTCCAGAATGTATGCCACGAAAGATTCGCGCTATATAGACTCCAGTTCTCGAAGATGAATGCCAGACGGCATATTTCGTAACATATATATACCCACAGAAGATTCGATATCAGTCTGACAGGGTTTGAGTCAAACCATCTGTATCGTTCACTTCTATAGTTGTAGCTGTAATATGTTTGCATTGGTTCTATGTGTTAAGATTATTTTTTATCTGTTGGCTAAATCCTCATAAAGTTTCTGAAGTATCGCACGTCCTTTCTTTTCACGTCCGGGATCAGATCCTTCGATAGCATCGCCGGAAACGTTGTCGACTATCGTTACACCGCGCTCGTCGGTAAACATGAAGCCGTTGGTGTATGTGTGAAACGAAAACGGTTCGCTGTAGGAGTCGGCAAGGACGTCGCGGCTGAACAAGAATTCGTCGTGAGGGAGGTTCATCTGTCCGAGCAGTGTTGCCGCGAGGTCAGTCTGGCTCATCAGAGTGTCGATGCGTCCGCTTTCGGCAAGAGCGCCTCCCGTGAGCAAAATAGGAATGTGGGCGTATTTCTGACGTGAGACAGGGTTATGCGAAGCGTTATACCCGTGGTCTGCCACGCATACGACAAGGGTATTGTCCCATGCCGGAGTGGTTTTGAGCCGGTCGATAAATTCGCCGAAACAGTGGTCGGTATAGGCAAACGAGTTTCCTACTTCATCGTCAGGCAGACGGTTGTAAGGGACGGTGAAAGGTTCATGGGAGCTTAGTGTCTGGAAGGTGGTGAACCACCGTTCGCCTCTTTCGGTTTTCTCTTTGATGTCATTTAAAATATAGTCGAACATGTATCCGTCCTGTATGCCCCATTTGCATGTCGGGGCTGACGATGGAAAATCCTTTTGGCTGACAAGAGTGTCGTGGCCGGCGGCGAGATAATAGTCCGACTTGTGCATGATGGTCAGTTCGCCGCCGTGAACGGCTGTGGTGACATAGCCTTCCTTTTTCAGTCTGCGCGGGAGTGCGGGGAGATTAGGGAGTTTTCGGGTATAGCGGATCACGCTCGTGGTTGGCTGCCCGAGATAGCCACTTAGCAGACAGACAAGGCCTCGGTCGGTGCGGAAACTTCCGGCGGTGCAGCGGGTGAAGAGTATCCCTTCATCGGCGGCTATGCGGTCGACATTGACAGCGACATTCTCCTTGCCTCCGAGCGAGGGTACGAATTCCGCCCCGAGGCTTTCCCAGATGACAAACAGGATGTTCGGCCTGTCGGTTCGGAGCAGCTTCCTTTTTGGACGGCCGGATGTCGGAAATAGGCGTGATGTTATTTCCTCACACTCCTTGTCATCGAAAAATCGGAATTTGCCTTTGAATTCATCTTTTGTGCCTAACGAATAGATGAGATTGTAGGCCGGATTGAGCGCCAAATGGTTGAAAAACGGATTTTTGCTGTAGTAGACGACGCTCGGATTGTTGGGCCTGATTTTCAGTCCGCGTATTATTGCGAACAGACATCCTGCGGCTACGATGAATATGCAGAATGTCAGCAGACATTTCCACCACACCATCCATGAGCTGTCAAGCAGCGTTGCCGAACATCTGACCGTGATTATCTGTGTCCCTGCGAAAAATATCCCTGCGACTATGAACGCAACCGAGAATGCCGCGACGAGATAACCGGCCGACACACTGGCAAAAGCGCCTTTGAGTGAACGGAGATAGACAAAGACCGACGAATCAAGTTTGTAGTTCCAGAATTTATATAGCAGTGTGTCCGACACGCATATCAGCCCGACTGCCAGTGATATGATTATATTATAGACTGTCAGGACTATAGCCACGTTGAAGCATGGCAGAAGTGTATGAATCGCGCTCACAATCAGAGGAAATGCGGTTAGATATGACGCTATTATGAAGTCGGAGACAAGTCCGTGGGAGTACACCTGCACAATATCCTTGGCCGTTGTTTTTTCGGCATTGACATGCCTGTTGTACAATCCGAAAAACGGCTTCTGTATCACCTCGAAAAAAAGTGTGCAGAAGATGAAATATATCAGTGCGAATAAGACGAATCCAGTCATGATATCGGTCGGTTTATGAATGTTTCGGAACTGATGTTGCCGAAGCGGCTTCTACGGTCTGACGGATTTTTTCAACTATGGTGTCGGCTGCCAGTTTGCGCATGCAGTCGAAATGTCTCTTGGGGCAATCGGGAGCTCCGCCGACCGAACAAGGCTGACATTCGATGTTAAGGCAGACCACCCTTCCGGCCTCCTGTCCGTAGCCCATGAATCCGCATGCCGGAGTGGTGCTTCCCCAGATGCTGATGACATGTGTGCCTGCAAGCGCCGCCATGTGCTGGTTGGATGAATCCATGCTGACCATCGCATCCATCGCACCCATGAGGGCTATCTCGTCTTCGAGCGGATATTCTCCGGCGAGCGATGTGCAGCCGGATGTCGCCGCCACCCATTCTTTCAGCCGGGTCGCTTCAGCTCCTCTCCCGCCGAACAGGTAGACGTTATATCCTCCTGCTGTCAGTTTTGAGATGACTTCGCGCATCTGACTTTCGGGATAGGTCTTGTTTGAATAGCGGGCAAAGGGAGCTACTCCGATTGCAGGGTGCTTAGGCTCAAACGGCAGAGCCGGGGAGTGGTTCTGATACAGGCTCTTGAACGTCAGGCTGACAGGATAGCCGAGTTCGGCAAACACCTTTGCGTAGCGGTCGATGAACGAAGGCTGCGGTTGTCCTGTCCGGAACAGTTCCGAGCGTTTCCCGCGCATCTTGTCGACCATGACAACCTTGACTCCGCGAAGACAGAAGTATCGGTCAATTATCCATGATCGCAAGACATTGTGGAGATCCGCAACATAGTCCGGCCTCAATTTGCCAAGTCGGCGTAGAAGACGGATTGTCCCTCCGACCCCTTTGTAATCCTTATTGAAATCCACGCCTATTACATTAACGTTGTCCGGCGCGTTGATGAACAGTCTCGCAAAGAATGGACGTGTGACCACATCGATATTAAGGTCAGGATAGCGTGTGGCCAGTGAATATATGGCCGGCACGGTCATGGCCACGTCTCCGAGGGCTGAAAACCGAATAATCAACATGCGCTTGGATACCATTCTTTGTAAAGTGTTAGAGGTGAATAGGATTAAGGGTGAAGTGGAAGCTGGCCTGTGAGCCTGAAATAGCGTCCGGCTGTAAGCCGGGCAATCAGCAGCTCGCGGTCCGGGTCACGGAAGCGGTCGACATACTCATGGGCATGTCGGATTATCGCTTCGGCCTTTTCAGGATTGGCAATATAGAATTCAAGCTTCTCGATGAGGTCTGAGTAGTCGGGCTTGATTTCGATGTAATGGTAGTCGGGGATGAGTTTTCCCTCCATGAACCAAGATTCGATGCGGGGACGTGGCATAACGGCTACAGAGTTTGACGACATCACCCATTTGAGATTCGTCGCGACATCGTTTCCTTCTATTGTCGCGATGAATTTGAAATCGAGCTGATCCTCCATAGGGATATAGGGCTTGACGAACCGTGGATTTTTAGTGTCACGGTTAATCTGTCCGGCATCTACCATCGGATGGTCGATGTATTTCTCAAGGAAAAGCTCGCGGTGGGGCTGCTTGCGCACGACGTTGCGAAACACAATCATGTCACGCTTCTCGCGGAAACTGCGCGTGTCGTTGATGAAACGGAAATGGCGCACTTTGTTGAGCGGCAGAATCACCGTGTTGCTTTTGCCCTGCGTGATAGGACGGGTCTTTGCGAATGTCGGTGTAGGCAAGTCCCACGCCACATCGCCCATCAGATACGAGAACCGCAGTTTTTGGGGAAAACATCTCACGCATTCATAGAGGTCAAAGAAATATGTGGTGTGTTTTTTCTTTGCCTTCCATGGAAAACGGAAGCCTCCGACAGTCACGGAATTCCTGCTGTCGACTTCCGAACCCTCTGCGCAACGTGCATAGTAGTCCACACGATGGCCGATTTCGTCAAGCTCCTCCTGTGACAGATGTTTCAGCTTCAGACCATATATGGTTCTGAAAAGTGCATCCGGAAGGATGTAGCGTGAGAAATTCTTCGTGTAGTACGATATGCGCTGATAGCCCTTAATGAGTGAGCGGAAATCGGTGCGGATTCTCATCTGCGCGTAAGTTTTCTTATTATGCTTGCTTGTTTAGTTCCCGTAGATATGCTTCAACGCCGTCAATGTCCTTGCGGTTGTCGACGGAGAGCGACTTGCAGTGACAATTGTAGTAGTAGATTGGCATGTGGTTCTCAAGGAAGCGGAACGAGTCGTTTTCCTCGATTTTCTCAATCGGGCCACGGGGGGTGTTGTGGTAGAAATCGAGTGCTTTGCGAGTGAAAGCGCCGACACCAACAAACTTATGGAACACATAGTCCATCGCACCCTTGGGATAGGGGATAGGGCTACGAGAGATGAAAAGGCAACGGTCGTCTTTGGCTGTCACAATCTTGAGGTTGGTGGCATCGACCACCTCGACAGGATTGCTGAAGTCGGTCATGAGGTTTGACACGAAGAAGTCATCAGCCTTGAGTCCGTCGGGAATACACTGAATGATGGCCTCGCGTGTGAGAAGAGGCTCGTCGCCGTTGACCATTACGTATAGGTCGGCTGCGATGCGGGTCGATACTTCGTAGAGGCGTTCAGTGGCTGTGTCGTGGTCGGAACGTGTCATCACGACTTTGGCACCGAACTTTTCAGCTGCGACCTTGATTTTTTCACTGTCAGTGGCTACATAGACCTCTTCGAAAAGTTCGACTTCTTTACAATGGTCATATACCCATTGGATCATGGGCTTGCCACAGATAAGGGCGAGGGGTTTTTCGAAGAATCGGCTTGATTCGGCACGTGCCGGAATCACACAAATTATTTTCATTTGACAGGGTTTACGGGTTAATATGTTGTTTTTTCAGAAATTTCTTTACCTTATTTATAGCGCCAGCGTCTGTGTGACCACAGCCAGAGTCCCGGACGGCGGCGTATGGTGTCCTCAAGCATCTCAAGATAGCGGCGCGTGTAGGGCGAATCGCCCTCTGTGGATTCAGGGCAGATTTCCTTCACTGTGAAATGGTAGTGTCCGCGTCCGGTCTTTTCGACATCCAGATAGAGGTAGGCAGCATTGATTCGGTTGCCGATTTCCTCTCCGCCGGGGCTGAAAGGTGTCATCTGGTTGAGGAAAGTGGTGCGGTGGTGCGACACGTTGAGATTTGACCTGTGGTCAGAAATGAAACCGACAATGAATTTACGGTCTTCGTTGCGCCAGCGGACGAGCGAGCGGAACACCTGTTTCTGCGGGACGGAAACCGGATTGAAGCGCGAGCGCACTTTTAGCATGAGGCGGTCGAAAGCCTTGTCGTGCTGAGGCTTGTAGACCTGTGCGCAGAATTCGGGGGCTTTGAAGTGGCGCACGACCGACGGCACCCACTCCCAGTTGGCATAGTGGCCGAGATAAAGCACCACGGGATGACCATCGTTGATGTATCTGTCGACGATCTCTCCGCCGGTGACTGTGATGCGTTTGTCGGCCTGTCGGTCCGACATGTTGAGCAGTTTTATTGTCTCTACGATATTGTCGGTGAACTGATGATAGAAATCTTTTTCGATATCAAGCAGTTCGCGCTCGCTTTTTTCGGGAAATGAATTCCGAAGGTTTTCACGTATGACTTTGCGGCGATACTTCACACCCTTCGCCATTACGAGATAGAGCAGGTCGCTCAGTCCGTATAGCAGCGGGAACGGAAGTAGCGAAAGCGCTCCGAAAGCTCCCCTGTAAAGTGCATATCTTAATTTTTCGCGCATAGATTCTGTCTGATTTTATTGACAACCCTTCGCGTAGCTCCGGCATTTTTGCTGACATAGACGGCTGCTTTGTCGGCAATCTCACGCAAGCCCTCGTCATCGTCCTTCAGGCTACGGAACCATTCATCGAGAGCTTCGGGAGTTGCGGTTATCCGGCCTATACCAAGTTCTATCATGCGGCGTGTGACAGCCTTGCGGTTCACATTCGGTCCGAATGCAACCGGCAGGCCATAGACGGCGGGTTCAATCACGCTGTGGAGCAGACGGGTAAAGCCACCGCCGACATACGCCCATGTCGCATAGCGGTAGATGTAGGCTAAAGCCCCGACAAAGTCGATGATCAAAGTCTGGGTGTCGCTCAGATCCGACTCTGGTGTGCAGCGTGAATAAAGCTCGGTTTTCCCTTGGAGATTTTCTTCAAGGTGGCGCAATATCGACGGACTGATTTCATGGGGGACAATGATGAAACGGGTGTCGCGATGTCTGTTTGCGAGTGTTGTCACCAGTCTGAGATCCTCGTCATCGTGAAGGCTTCCTGCGATGAACACCTTTCGCCCATCCGTGAAACGTTCGATGATCTTGTCTTCCCACGGAGTGGAGGCGACAAGAATTACATTGTCAAACAGCGGGTCGCCGTTGACTGTGACATCGCTGACTCCGATTTTGTCTAACAGCTGTCGTGATTCCTCATTAAGAGTGAAGATTTCATCGAAATAGCTGATGCTTTTACGGAAGAGATGACCATACCATTTGAAAAACGGCCCGTTTTCACGGATTACCGACGATACGAGATAGGCCGGGATGCCGCGTCTGTGCAGCTCCGTCAGATAATTGTGCCAGTATTCCGACACCATGAACACCGCGCATGCCGGACGGATGGTGTCGAGAAAATGCCTTACATTGGCCGATGTGTCAAACGGAAGATAGAGCACTCCGTCAATGCCTTCTGGCATATTTTTCGTAAGCGCCTCGTAGCCGGTGGGAGAGAAAAATGTCACTACGATGTTGCAGTCACACTCGTCTTTGAGGAGTTTGATTATCGGACGGGCTATTCCGAATTCACCAAGCGATGCGGCATGAATCCACACCGTAGGGCGTTTGGAGTCAAGCCTTTCTGCCACGATGTCCACTTCGCCTGACACCTGTCGCTGTCCACGGGCGAAACGGATAAATTTTGATGGCTCAGCGCTACGCACCGTCTTCGCGATTGCGAAGATTGCACGCCGTCCTAATCTCATTCCTAAATCATATATCTCAAGCATTAAGCCGGTCGGTAGGGATAAAAAATGAGTGGCTCTCCGCCGGATGTCGCGATGGAAAATGCCGGAGACGCCTTGTTTAAGACTACAAAATTACGATAAATGTTTGAATTAATTCAACAATTTTTGGCTAATTTTGCAATGGAAACCCCTACCGGAAGAACATGGAAATAAAATTTGAACCGATAATAGCCGGGGCTGCCCCTGCGCTTCAGGTTGTAACCATTGAGGCGACAGTCAAAAACAGTCCGACAACTGATGAACTTTGGAGCATGATCGAACGCGCGGCCGCCGACCTTCGGGAAGTGACCGAGCTTGCCGACATCAACAAGCGTCCTGCAATCAGGGCTACACGCGAGGCATACAAGGCCTGCGGAAAAGAACCGAACCGCTATCGTCCGTCATCGGAGGCTTTGTCGCGCCGTGCGGTAAAGGGGTTGGAGCTTTACCGTATCAATACCCTTGTCGATCTTATAAATCTCGTTTCACTGCAGTCCGGTTATTCGATAGGCGGTTTCGATGCCGACAGGATTGAAGGCGGAGTCATGACTCTCGGAGTGGGACGTGAAGGTGAGCCCTTCGAGGGAATCGGGCGCGGTGAGCTTAACATAGCCCACATGCCGGTCTATCGTGATGCGGTCGGTGGCGTGGGAACTCCGACAAGCGATAACGAGCGCACGAAACTTAGTCTCGATACAACTAACCTGCTGATGTGTATAAATGTCTACGGCGAGGAAATGCCGATTGACGATACGATCGCGCTAACACTCTCGCTGCTTGAAAAATATGCCGACGCAAGCGATATAAAAGTCGATATTTACAAACCTGAAAAAAATAGTGAGCCATGAAAACACTTAGAATTTATCCAACAAGCATCAACGACAGGTATCTTGACGAAGTGGTCGATTGTCTGCGCGACGGAGGAGTCATCATATATCCGACCGACACGCTCTATGCCATCGGCTGTGATGCGCTCAACAATTCCGCTATCGAGCGCCTTTGTAAAATCAAGGGTGTGAATCCTCAGAAACAGGTGCTCTCGGTTGTCTGCGACGGTATATCGATGGCGAGCGAATATGCCCGCATCGACAATGAGGCGTTCCGCATACTCCGCACGAATCTGCCCGGCCCGTTTACTTTTATATTGCCGGCTGCCACGTCGCTTCCGAAGGTGTTCAAAGGCCGCAAGGAGGTTGGTATCCGTGTTCCGGATAATCCGATAAGCCGCGCTATCGCCGAAAGACTCGGACATCCCATTCTCTCATCGTCGCTTAAAGTCGATGACGAAGTGCCGGTGTTCGATGCCCACGAGCTTGCCGCTACTTTCGAGGGGGTAGCTTCGCTGCTTATTGACGACGGAGGCTCTAACGGCGACGTAGGCATTGACCCCCATCCGTCAACCGTGGTAGACCTTACCGACAGTTCATCGCCTGAAATCATTCGAGAAGGGTGCGGAGAACTTCAGTAAGAGTCCGGGCTGAGTACGAAAAATATCCTGTCAATCATTATTTTTGCGAGAGAAATGAAAATTGTAAGATATAGCCCTGAGATGAAAGGGGTGTGGGATGACTTTGTGGAGATGTCTAAAAACGGCACGTTCCTGCTGAAACGTGACTACATGGAATATCATGCCGACCGTTTCCCCGATCATTCCTATCTTTTTCTTGACGACAACGGCTCTGTCGCCGCTCTTCTTCCGGCCACACTGCGTGAAGGCAATGTGCTTTCAAGTCATGCGGGGCTGACTTATGGCGGTCTTGTGATGAGTGTCCGCACTTCGGCTGTTGATCCTCTTGAGATGTTTGGTCTGCTGAGGGAGAGATTGCGCGAGGAAGACATCAGAAAACTCGTCTACAAGGCTATCCCCATATCTATCACCGTCAGGGTGCGGAAGAGGACCTTTATGCGCTGTTCAGAAACAATGCGCGCCTCAGCATCCGCAATCTTTCGACCGCGATAAACCTGCGCGACCCGATTCCGTCGTCGCGTCTTGGGAAAAGAGCCGAAAAGCGCCGTCGCAAGTGGGACATACGTGTAAGCGAGACTGACACGTCGGATGAGTTCTGGGATATAGTCATCGAGGATCGCAGGCTACGCCACAACACCCGTCCTGTACACACAGCTGCCGAGCTTAACTATCTGAAAAGCCGTTTCCCTGAAAACATCAGGTTTTACATCGCTACAGATCCGGCCGGCGAAGTGCTCGGCGGAGCGGTCATATACCTTGACCGTGGCGTGATTCATCTCCAATATGCCGCATGTACGCAAAAAGGGAAGGATATGTATGCTACCGATGTCATTTATCATGACCTGATACTCCATATCCTTCCCGGAAACAATTATTTCGATTTCGGAATTTCAAATGAGGACGCCGGACGTTATCTCAACGAAGGGATGATTCATCACAAAGAGGAGTTCGGCGGTCGCTCGGTGGTCTACGACATCTATGAGATGGATGTCTGACCGTCGGTTTTCTCAAGCATTCTTACATTGTGGCGGAAAATCTTCCTGATGGTGCTCCATTTCGGGAAGAAGGCCGAGGGGCGCACACGGTTGTAGCTGACGATTATGACGAGTAGCGTCACAAGCGCTACTATGAGAAGCCAGCCGTAGATTTCCTTCATTGACACGACAAGAGCGTGACGCTGCACCATTCCGTAGACCTCACAGTCTATGGCCGTATTGGTGTCGGTTATCGCCGATGAAAGCAGTGATGCGTTCTTGTGCTGTTGGTTTCGGCCACAGTGAATAACTCATCGAGAGTGACCACTGAGGCTGACTGCCCTTGACACACAGTCCACCGCCCGCCAAGGTTGCAAGGAGCAACCCTGTGAGCAATCTGGAATTGTTCATAAGGTGGATTGGTGATGAAAAATATATGTGTGATTTTGATTGGAGTCTTGCGGCCGATATGGGATAGACGAAGACATGTGACCTGACCTTGAGATAGCTACGTGGGGTCAGGCCACTACATGATGCAGATTATTGCGTACTCTTCCAACTCTCTTTGTACGCGTAATTTCTGACTGCGGCCGGCTTCTCGCCGGTAAAATGTGGAGTTTTGTTCATAGACGGCGGTCTTTGTGACCGTGGGTGCAAAGTTACGAATTTTTTTGAAAAATCTCAACGGGAATTTTTTTGCAGCTTTTGCATTATCGCACCTTTCCGGCCCTTTTCTGTCAAGCTGTATAAAATAATGACGGAAACAGACGGAACCGACATAAAAAAATCAATGAATCTCCCGCAGTCGAAAAATTTTTCAGAAACATAATTTTTTGTCCTTTGATAGCAAAAGTTATTATTTTTGACGATTATGGCCTTGTCCTCAGATATTTTGGTTAAATTTGCAGCCGGATTACCGGCTTTGCCAAGTGATAAAAAACGTTCAGCAGCCGGATTCAGACATTTCTGCTTTATTCCATTTATTACTATAGGATAAACCTATATGGAGTGGTAAGAGTGATTATTATAGATGGTTGGAAAAATTAAATAGCTATTTAATCTCGGATATGCAGTTAATTCCATTCGTAGTTTTGATTAGTATTGTGGTTATCGCTATAATACGAATATACCTAAAAAATAAATCTAAAAAATTATCAGAAAAATTTAATTGCATATCCTCTTATAGTGAAAAATCCAGCTATGAGGAAGCTAAAGAGAGATTATCTAAACGTAATGATGCTGTATTTGTTGATATTCAAACATATTTAAATAATTCTTTTAATGGTAAGATAGTATCGGCAACAGAAGAAGATGATTTCATAAATCATTATGTATCACATTTTAAAGAGGCATATTCACTCGCTAAAACACTCAAAACCTTTAATATTACACCATCAGCAACAATCACAAATCTAATTCATGACTTTGGTAATATTAAAAAGCTCATAAGACATCATAATAATACAATAATAGATTCTTTACTTGACACACATAAGGACTTTTTTGACCATTGTTTGAAGTATCCGTTGGATAAGCAGCAAAGACGCTCAATTGTATCAGAGGAAAATAATTGTTTAGTGATTAGTAGTGCAGGAAGTGGAAAAACTTCTACTATTGTTGGCAAAGTCAAGTATCTAACAGAAGTAAAAGGCGTTGCACCGCATAGAATATTATTAATTAGTTATACGAATAAAGCTGCTGCTGAACTTACGGAGAGAATAGCTACGCAAGGTTTGAATGGTTATACATTTCATAAGTTGGCCATTGATATTATCGGAAAAGAAACAGGCGTTAAACCATCGATATGCGATAATACAGATGTCCTATTCATAGATATTTATCACACACTACTATTAAAGGATGATAATTTTAATAGAAGTGTGGTGGAATACTTTATTTATCATCAAATTAATGAATCTGACTGGGAACAACGCAAGAATGAAATACGAGAAAAACTATCAGAACAAAAAGGTGTAAAATTAAAAGCGATGTTGCCTGATATGGATGGTAAGGCAATATATGTAAGAAGTGAACAAGAGCAGAAGATATGTTTTGCGTTATCATCTCTTGGAGTAAACTTCAGATATGAAGAGCCATACGAACATCCATTGGCAGATGAAATGCACTCGCAGTATTGTCCTGATTTCTCAATATATTTTGAGCAGGCAGGAGTAGCCAAACGAATCTATTTGGAGCATTTTGGTGTTGATGAACATAGTCTGGTGCCTCTTTGGTTTGCGAAAGATAAAAATATAACGTATGAAGAAGCTAATCAAAAATATAATGATGGCATAACATGGAAGAAAGCTGCTCACAAAAAATTTGGCACACAACTATTGGTAACATCAAGCGCGGATTTTCGTTGTTCAGATATAAAGTATAAGATCAAAAAAATATTAGAGGATGCAGGTGTGCCAATTCAAGAAAAGAACGATAAAGAATTATATAATATGGTGTTGCCTAAAGGTAGCAAACAAGAAAAAGCATTTATACGTCTTATCGTTACTTTCGTGACATTAGTAAAATCAAGTTGCAAAACAGTTAGAGAGGTTTTAGAGCAAGCAAAACATGACTCTGATGAACGAAGTGTATTTATTATAGAGAATATATTTCAACCTGTCTATGAACGTTATATCAAGATATTAAAAGATAGCAATAAGATTGATTTTACAGATGCAATTATTCAAGCTACAGAAATATGTCGCACTTCACATCCAATTGAATATGATTATATCCTTGTAGATGAGTTTCAAGATATATCAGTTGACCGTTACAATTTCTTGAAAGTATTGAGAGAAGGGAAGCATCCTGCAAAGTTGTATTGTGTAGGGGATGATTGGCAATCTATATATCGTTTTTCGGGAAGTGATATGGCTCTTTTTAATCAATTTCATAAATATTTTGGACCGACAGAAATAAACAAAATTGAGACCACATATAGGTTTGGAGAGCCTTTGGTTTCTCTGTCATCTCTTTTTATTCAACGCAATAACGCACAAATAAAAAAGGATATACATTCATCATGCTATGATATGAAAACAGAATTGGAATTTTATCCTTATGATAGACGTGATTATTGTAAAACGATAGAAGAACTGATATCTTCTATTCCGTTGGATAAATCAATATTTCTATTAGGCCGATATTCGTTTGATGATTATTATATATCTTTTGTGTATCAAGGAATAAAAGAAGGTAGTAAATTTTATTATATAATAGGAGGACGAAAAATAGAATTCTTGACAGTCCATAAATCAAAAGGTCTTGAAGCAGATTATGTGATACTTCTGCAATGTAATAAGGATATTTATGGCTTTCCCTCTCTTGTAAGTGATGACCCTGTACTTAATCATGTTCTGACTAAGAGTGATCAATTTCCGTATGGAGAAGAACGGAGATTGTTTTATGTCGCTATAACAAGGGCAAAAATTAAGACTATCATATTGTATAACAGGAATTTTCCATCTGTGTTTGTAGAAGAGTTTTTACATCCGGAAAAGGTTTCAGAGGTAAATTATATAAAACATCCTAACGCAAATAAAAGATGGACAATGAAGGCAGACCAATTTCTATTAAAACTGTATAGTGAAGGCAAGAGTGTGAAATATATTGCAGCAAAAATGGGAAGAAGTCAAACATCAATCGTAATGCGATTAAATAAACTCACCCAAGAGTAGATAATTCATTTATTTAAGAGTCAGACAAATTTTAAGTTTAGGCAAGATATTTCGAGGGTGTATCAAATTCATCATTCGGATTTGATACACCCTCGTTGGCTATCACATTTCTGTCGTGTCTGTTACTCGGGCACGTAGATTATGTCTCCGTTTTCGAGTTCGTAGGCAGTTCCTACGCGTTTGCCCTTGTTCCCTGACGAATCATTGTTGTCGGAGGGCGTGTAGCGGTTGATTTTCTCGCCTTCCTTGGTGATGATCTCCATATTTTCCTTTCCGGGATTCTTGACCATAGTGAAATCCTCCTGCGAGAACATCTCGGTCATATTGTATCGGCTTACGAGTGCGACCATTAGCGCGACCGCAAACACCATTGCCACATCAAAGAGGTTGCTGACAACGCTCATAGGGTCGCTGTCTTCAGCGCGGGTCAGAAGTCGGCGGCGTCTCATTGGTTATCGGTTTTAGAGTCTGACAATTTCACCACTTCGGCGAGATATTCAAGCATGGTGATATTTTTTACGGCCCAACGTTCCTTGACCTGCTGTGTCAGGAAGCCGATCGCACTGACAACGAGCCCGACAACAGTCGTTGCAAAAGCCACCTGCATATTGTAGGCCATCGACGCGATGTCGCCTGTGGCCAGTCCGACAAGAGCAGGTCCCATTGGGATAAGAGTGCCCATCAATCCGAGAATCGGACCCATCTTTGTGAGCACTTTTGAAGTCGACAGTTCCTTGTCGGCCTCGATCTCATACTCCGAGAGCAGCAGGTCGATGCGTGCGTGGTTGTCGTGGCTGGCAATGATTTTCTTGGCGTAAGCAGTCACGACTGTGTCGGATTTCTCCGGGAGCGCTTCGCTGAAAGAGTCGAGGGTGGCCGGTGTGAGTTTTACGATGCGCGCATAGAATGACTCCGAGTGCTTCTTGACCTGCAGATACTGGCCGAAGAATGTCCCGATGAGGATTATTGCGCGGATGAAGAAAAATATGAGGAGTACGATTACCGGGACGAGCAGCCCTGTTGAAATCCAGTAGAGAATGTTGGAAATTATGTTCATTGCAGTATGTTTCGTGTGATAAAGTTTATTGTATTTTTGAGATTATTTTTCTGGTTGAGCGTTTGTGGATCAGTATTCCCGCCACAGCGCCGGCAGCCATGATAAGCAGGAAGCCTGCGAGGGCATCCCATTCGACATTGTTAGTGCCTTTGACGGCTGTGCGTCCGTTTACAGTTGCGATTATTCCGAGGATAGCCGTGATGGCATTGACCACAAACATGAGTTCAAGCCTGAGGTCTCTTTCAGGCAGCAGGAATTTTATGAGATATGAGAGCGATGGAGCAGCGACAAGCACGAAGGCTCCTGTAGCCCACGCGAGAGTGGAGAAATCATTGCCGGGGAAGGCGAAAATAATTTCTACAAGCAAAGCAAACAGTACCGGGAATATCAGCAGTCCGGGAAACCAAAAGGCCACCGTATAGATTGCTCCCTGCGCCTTCGAAAGTTTTTCGCCGGCAATTTTCTTGGCCATCATCACGCAGAATGTGACTTGGAAAAATACATCGACGGTGAGGATGACCGAGGTGTCGAGCATGAGGTCGGGGGCATTGAGCCAGTCGGCTATCTGGGCTTTGGACTGGCTGACGGCAAAGGGCCATGCCAGCCCTGCGAATATAGCGGCAAGCATGCAGGTGGCGATCAGGCCGGCAGCATTGTGATAGGTCAGTTTCAATGCGAAATTGAAACTGACCATAAGCATTATTATGAGAACGACTGTTTCCATCACTCGGCCTGTTGTTTTTTCCGGCGTCGCAGAAGCACTCCCACAATTACGAGCACCACCGCTACGGCTATGCCGACAATCACGCCGTTGATACGGCTTGTCGTCTTCTCGGTGTTGTTGAGTTCCTCTTTCTGCATCACCATGCCGTCGTTGTCGCTTCCGGCCACGGCTTCGGCGCGGATAGTCCCTATGGCCTGATTGTATTTTCCTGCGGTCTCTTTCGAAACTTTCGAAGCGATGAAATCGCGGAGCTTTGCATTGTCGCATACGAAACCGGAGCATGACGGAGCATATTCATTGACTATCTCCGTGTGAAGGTTGGCAAGAGCCTCGACCTGTTCGGGTGAAGCTTCCCACATCCCTTTGCGGACGGTCTCCAGCATGACGGCTGTCATTTCCTCGATGGCGGCGGGATTGGTCGATGTGAAATAGTCCTTGATGCCGAGGCCGTGTTTGTCGGCCACGTATGTGTCATAGATGTCATCCCACAGCTCGTCGTCGATAGCGGCGGGTTTCATGACGTTCCATCCGTAGGTGTTGCGGATTATGTCGGCAAATCCCGAGGCATCTCCTGCTCCGCCTTTCATCTTTTCTTTGATATATGTCGGGTTGAGGATAGTGGTGCGGCTTTCGATGCCTATTGCCTCCTTGACTTCCTGCATGCGTGCGTTGTTGCGGTTGCGGTAGTCGCTCAGGTAGGCTTCCGGGTCTTTGCCGGTCACGTTTTTGACAGCAAGGTTCATGCCTCCCATGAATTCATATACATGGTCGAGGCTGAGCGCTCCCCATGTGTTGCTCTGGCGTGGCTGCACCACCACATCTGTGCGTGTGAGAGCGGCCTCAAACGCATAGTCGTGCATTTTTTCCCAGTCTTCCTCGCTGCCGTAGACAGCACCCATATTGTTGATATAGGTTTCGGCTATTTCCGATTCATTTTCCCAACGGTCACCGGCTTCGACCATTCCCTGAATGCCGCTGCCATAGTTCCCGTTGACACCGCCGAATACTCGGGCTGTCGAAAGTTCACGGGCTTCTTTGGGTGTCACGCCCTTCTCCACAAGATGACGTTCTGACTCAACCACGCCTTCTGCAACGTAGTTGGGATATTCCTTGTCGGCAGCTTCGGCAGCCATCTTGACCGCACGGCTGATGAGGAAGAGACGCGAGGCAGCGAGATCGCGTAGCTGTCCGCTCGTCTGGACCACAACGTCGATGCGCGGACGCCCGAGTTCGGCCGAGGGGATGAGGCGCAGGTCGGTCACTCGACCGAACGGGTCGCGGACAGGTTCGACTCCAAGCATATAGAGCACCTGTGCGATTGTAGCGCCTTCGGTCTCGATGAATTCACTGCTCCAGAGTGTGTAGCTGACTTTGCGGGGAATGGAATCGCCGTGCATTTTACGATACATTGAAATCGTGTTGTCGGTGAGGCTCTTGCCCTTCTCCCAAGCTACGGCCGACGGTGTTACCTCGGCGTTTACCGCAAACATGTTGCGGCCGGTCGGGAGTATGTCGGGGTTAAGCACAGGGTCGCCTCCCGATGTCGGGGCTATGTAGCCGCCGGCAAGCGCGTTGACCACGGATGAAAGTTCCGCTTCGGGACTTCCTGTCAGAGCCGAACGGTAGTTGCCGACGTTTTTGACGGCCCGCTCGACTTCCGAGACGGCGTTGGCGAAATCGAGTTCCTTTTTGGAATATTCAGGTCGTTTCATGCCGTGAGCTTTTACATGTGTGCCGGAACTGTTGGCACTTGCATATCCGGGGAGAGCTTTTCCTTTGCCCCCGTTTTCAATCTGGCCGGTCTGCTGCTTACGCTTCATGGCTGCTTCCATTTTTTTGATGGCTTCCTCGTCAGCACCCATTTTCTTTGCCATTTCAATGGCTTTTTCAGGCGACATCCCCGACCGGGCCATCATCCGCTTCATGCCCGATGTTGACTGACGGTCTGAAAGCTTGAGATTCTGTTCGGCTGGAGGAGTCATCATAGCACCCATAACCATCATGCGTGAGAGCATGTCTTTAGAGCCGTTGACTGTCGCCGTTATAGTGCGTGCGCTGTCGAGTTCGGCCTGCGTTATGCCTGCAATCTGACATAGATACTGGTCTGTGATTTCCTGTCGGCCTGACGCGAGAAGCGAGCTGACGAGAGTGCGGGCCTTGGCCTGATAGGTGCGTGCGAATTGCGACCGGTTCTTTTCATAGTCGATGGCGGTGCGTCCGCGTTCCTTGTCAAGTCCGTAGAGACTGTAGGCCACGGGGTCGACCGTCATTGCATAGACTGTCGATCTGATATGTTCGTCTGAGTAAGGTATGCCCATCACGTAAAGTGCGCCGGTGATTTTCTCGTTGGCGAGTTCTTCGGCGAAATTCTCGATGCGGACAATATCGTCTGAGCTGTAAGGCTGCGAGAGTGTACTGTCCATGCGCAGTTCGCGGTGTATGCCAAGCTCTACAGTGTATCTCTTTACGAGGAGCGATGCTCTGCGCAAGGCATTTTCGTCGGGATGTTCTGCGCCGGAGAGACGGTTATAGTCGTTGATTGCGTCAGAGAGATTCTTATATATGCCACGCACTTCGCTTTCCATGAATGGAGGCGTGAGATAGTTGATTATAGCTGCGTATGACCGACGTTTCGCCATCATGGCCTCGCCGACATTGCTTGTCGAGTAGACATAGAAGTGAGGCATTGTGCCAACGAGTCTGTCAGGCCAGTCGTGGCTGCCGAGTGCCACTTGTTTGCGTGGAGTGAATTCGAGACTGCCGTGAGCGCCGAAGTGGATGAGCGCATCGGCATCGAATCCGTAACGAGCCCATAGATAAGAGGCCACATAGTTGTGGGGCGGAGCGACTTCAGTTCCGTGTACAATCTTGAATTCGTCGTCGCCGAGTCCGGCGGCTGTCTGGGGAATGAGCACCACGTTGCCGAATTGGAGGCGTGCGAGCGCGAGGCGACCGTCGTCGGTTTTCAGTCCGTGGCCGGGGAAGTCGCCGTCAACAGCGTCGATTTCAGCACGCATTTCTTTCGAAAAGGCATCATTACACCAACGGTCGTAGTCTTCCTTTGATATGACTTCCTGCGAATGGGTCTTCACGAATGAGTCCTTAGCCCCGAGGGCATACTGGTTGAACACTTTCCCATAGTCGTTGATGCGTTGTTCAAGTTCCGCAGCTGTCGAGGGCAGATTCTCGACTCTGTAGCCCTCCTTTTTTAGACGTGTGAGCAGATTGAACAGCGACGGCCCGACTTCCATTCCCTCGGCTACAAGTGCGTTCTGTCCCGGACCTTTGAAATAGAATATTGCAATCTTCTTGTCCCGGTTATCGGATTTCTGGAGTGAGATGTAGTTGCCGACAGTCTCGACAAATTCTTCAAGCCTGCCGGGGATAGCCGCCACGTAAGGGAGTCCGTCTTTACCTTCGTAGTGGGCGAAAAGAGAGAACGGACGCACAGCTCCGTCTATTTCGGGAGTCACCACGCTCTGTGACAGGAAACCACCGTTCATACCCATCTTGTCGGCCATCCATTCGTCATAGCTGCGGTTTACGTTGAGAGGTGAGAACAGCGGGATATTGTTAGCAGTCAGATAATTCACCACCATGTCACCCATGCGTCCGTGGGCCATGTTGATTATGGCTGCCGGAGAGATGGAGTCGGCATGGCCGTTTTTTATGAAAAGCTGGATTGTGTTGACCGGATAGACTGTGTTGCCGGCGTGTTCGAGCGCTGCGATGAGGCTGTCTGGGACACCCATCTGGCCGGTGAGAATGATTGCTGGGGCATTCTCATTGAACCGCCCTTTGGATTTCAGGAATGATTCATACTCGCTGACCGACGAAAAGTTGAGGTCATCGTTCTCAGATGGATAATATAGTAGTGATGACACTGATGTCTGCGGATCGCCCGGCTCGGCGGTGAAAAGACTCTTTCCGTCAATATACTTGCGCACGTAGCGTAGCAGATTACGGTAATTGTTTTTCCCTCCGTTCAGGTATTGTTTCAGGAATGCCTGATCGACCGAATCGACTGAAACAATAAGATTCTGCGGATTAGTTGCAGCGGTCGTGAGCACTGGTGTGCCTTTGTCGGCTGCTGCGGCCAGCGACTGTCGCTGTTCGTCGGTGATTCTGAGTCCCATGCCGTTGACAAAGACCATGTCGTAGTCCGACGTATGGTCGAGTTCCTCGACAGGAAGCTCCTTGATTGTGACGAAAGAATTGTCGTTTGCCTTTGAGATCTGACCGAGGCTTATGGCCTGATAGTTGACAAAGGCGATTCTGGTGGGAGAGGCAAAAATATTCCAAAGCAATAGGCCCGTGGCTACTATGAGCACACAGACCGATGTGATAATGATTACTTTACGTTTATTTTTCATTGTCCGTTTAACAATAATTTCTGATGTAAGCTCTTAAAACCGGCTTATTTCTTAAAAAACTCGTCGATGTCGACCGACATGCCCACCGAGAAGGTGGTGCCGTTGGTGGTCGGCGAGTTGTTATAGTAGTATTTGGGAACATAGTTGAGCAGATTGTCCACCGCCATTGTCAGGTCGATTCCTTTTCGGAAACTGTGGCACATGTTCAGTTTCCATATCATATAGGAAGGATAGGTGACCCGCTGTGTTTCCTCGTAGGATGAGACTGAAGTGTATTCGTCGACCTTTACTTTTGAGAGGAAACGTCCGTTGAGCGCAGCCATCAGCTCATAGTTTTTCCACCGTTTTGTGTAATCAAGGCGCAGCGTGGCGGTGTGAGGGCGGGTTGACGATGTGTATGGCTGTCCTTTTTTTACCTGTTCATACGTGAACATATATGAGAGTCGTGTGCCGAATCCGCAGGCTGTCCGCCATGACATGTTTGCATCCACACCCGAAATTGTAACCTTGTCGATGTTGGTGTAGACCTGCCCTTTGAGAGCCTGACTCCAGCCGGTGGTTATACGGTCGCTGACAAGATTACAGAATGTCCCGATGCTGAAATTGAGAAGTCGGCGGGTGTATTCGGCGGATAGCTGGAAATTATGGCTCGTCTCCGGCTTCAGATCCGGATTGCCGTAAATCATGAATATGCCTGCCATATCGAAGTCCATATACATCTCCTTGAGTGTCGGTGCGCGGAATCCTCCTGAATATGACCCGCGGAGCGCTACGCGGGGAAGCTTGTACATCATGCTCAGACGCGATGACGCATGACTCATTTTCGCTTCCGAAAAGTAGTCGTAGCGCATTCCGGCTATAATGTTGAAGTTTCGGACGAAATTCATGTCGAACTGGGCGAAACCGTCGGCTGTTATCTGGCGCTTGTTGCCATTGTCGGTGAACTGGTAGGTCTGGAGATAGTCGCGCATCATATCTCCTCCCAGAGTCAGGATATGGCGTCCGGCAAAGGTGTGGTTGTAAATGGCGCGCGCACCGTGCTGCACGTTGCTGTATTTTCTGACATCTTTCGATGTGATGATGATATAATCGCTCTTGTCATACTGGTCGAAATTATATGACACTTCAAGGTTGTCAGCGTCAGAAAATGTGTAGAGTCCGCGCAGACCGCCGGAGAAGTCGCGGTATCTGTCTCTCGACGCGGCTTGGGCGTTGCGTTGGCGGAAATAATATCCGGCACGTCCGATCAGTTTTATCCGGTCGGTGACATTGACGGTCAGACGCTCTTTGACGTTCCAGTTGTATCCGCCGTAGAAGCGGTTGTAGTCACCATCGTTTTTCATGTCATACGAATCAATCGAGGTGTACTGGAGTGTGGTGGCACTGCTGATACGGCCGGTCTTGAAGCTTATTGCCCCGCCATAGCGCTGTTCGTTGTGCGCGCCATAACGGGCGTTGACATTCACTCTCCACGGCTCGCTTTCTTCGCGGCTGATGATGTTGACCACTCCTCCGACAGCGTTAGAGCCGTAGAGAGATGAAGCGCCTCCCTTGACAATCTCGATTCTACCGACATTATTGAGATTCAGACGATTGTAGTCAACATTGTCGAGAGTTTCGCCGGCAAGACGTTCGCCATCGACGAGAAATAACACAGAATTGCCTCCGAATCCCTGCATGTTGAGCGAAACCTGCTGGTTCATCGAATAGGAAAACTCGATTCCGGGAAGTTCGAGCTGCAGGAGATCGCTGATATTTGTAGCATCGGTCTTGCGGATATCTGACTCCGAGATAATTCGCGTGAGGATGGGGGAGTCTTTGAGCAGTTTGGGAGTGCGTGTGCCGGTGACCACTACGGTGTTAAGCTCTACTTCCCATGCTTTTTCGATGGAATCGATTTGTGCTTTTGTCAGGGACGATGACTGGGCTAAGAGGAGTGAGGGAGAGAGGAGAACAAGACTCAGAAGTTGTCGTCTCATGCTGATTACAGGTTAAGCGGATACATGTATTCAATAGTCATATAGCCTTTGACTCCGAGCCCGTCCATGTAGTTTGCCAGACGCACTCCAGCGAGAGTGCCGTCGGAAAGCCGGATGACATATACTTTGTTTGACGGAGTGTAGATCGGAGGCATTGAGCTTTTGTCGACGTTGAGCCATTTTGACAGCTCCGGGTTATAGGACGACTCGGCATAGCTGAGGTAACCGTCCATCATGGTCGACATATCTGTGACTATGGTTGTGGTTGTCCAGATGTCGCTGACATAATCGTTTTCGGTCGGAGTGACGACGTTGGCGAGCGAATAGAAGCTTGTCGCACCGGTCTCCATGACCTCTGCGCCGTTTGTCTTGGCATCGTAGCGGTGTATGGCTATGTCCCATGACGCGGGTACAGGAGCGTTGACATCGAGAGCGGTCGTTGTCATAGACCTGAAGTCGATATATGTCCAGACGGTATAGTCGGTTGCGTCGATATATATTGAGCCGGGAGATGTTGTGGTGGCTTCGCTTACGAAACCGTATTCTGAAACAGCATCAGTCGAAGGTTCGTCGTAGATGTTGCTCAATATTCCGTTACATGCGGAGAGCAGCATTGCTGCCGCTCCCGCTGTAAGATATGAAATAAAGTTAGTTGCCATTGTGTTTCGGTTTTATCGGATTTCAGGAAAGTCAGACCTGTGGTGCAGAACCGGGCTTAAAAGTCACGGTGAGTCCTCCCATCACGGCGGGAACGTTAAAAGTGAATGTCGGATTTTCCTTGTCGGCATCAATCTCGCCGGAGAACGTGCAGGCATACTCGCTCACATTTCCTCCCATGCCCATGAGGGTTTTGCCGGCGCCCTCAAGTTTAAACAGGTTGCCTTCGGTGGTGACAGTCGCTTCTTCAATTGTGAATTCGCCCCATGAGTCCGATATCAGACTTACTTTATAAGTATTGTTGCCGTTAGAAGCAATCTCGATTTTTTGATTATCGGCATACATGTCCTGAAAATATGCGCAGTCTGCTTTGGTATAGCCTGAGTATGTTCCGGGGACGACTGTTTCTGCCGGAATTTCACCTTGCATGAAGGCTATGTTGAGACCGCCCATAACTGCGGGACAAGTGAAGGTGAAGTCGACAGTTCCGTTAATGATTTTACCGCTGAGGTTGCAGACATATTCCTTACTTCCGTTTCCCTGCATTCCCATCACGGATGTTCCTGTGCCGGTGATGACATATTCATTCCCTGATTTGATCACAGATGCGTCAGGGATTGAGATTGTTCCCCATGAATCGGATGCGTAGTCGACATTCACTTTATTTATTTCTGTCGAAGAGATGGCGAGCTTCTGATTCGATGACACCTGATTGCTGAAATAAGCGCATGATGCCACGGTGTAACCGTTATATTGTCCGGCAATTTCTTTGGCAAGGTCTTTTTCACTGTCGTCGCTGTCGCTGCACGATGCAAAGGCTACTGAGGTGAGGAGAAGGAATAGGAAACCTGATTTTTTCATTGTGAAGATTGGTTTGTTATGTAATGATTAATTTTTTTCGCTGTAAAATTTAACGATGCAAAATTAGATTTAACATTCCGGGTGGCCAATACTCAGAAATTGGGTTAATTTAACACGGTTTTTACTTAAAAAACGGTAATTCGTCTGTAAAATAGTCTTTTTTTCATTATTTTTAGGTATAGTGGAGGTTTGGGGTTTACCGTACCTTTGCATGGGTGATTATGCCCGGGAAATTATAATGGAAAAGCAGCAGGAATATGGGCCTCATCACCGGATGAGGGAGATAATAATGGACAATAACTTATTGCTTATGGCGATAAGCCGGTTTGACATCGCGTTCGGTTTCGGAGACAGTCAGATAAAGGAGGCTTGCGAAAAACACGGTGTTGATACCGACACGTTTCTTGCAGTGTCAAATCTTCTGAGCGGTAAAAACTATCGGCGTTACATCATACATCTCCCGACACTGATGGGCTATCTTAAACACGCCCACGGTTCATTTATTGATTTCATATTGCCCGGTATACGCCGGAAGCTGATTGAGGCTATAAACTATTCGGATACAAACGATGTCGCTTTTCAGCTGATGAAATTCTATGACGATTATGTGGTTGAGGTGCGCCGTCACATGGAATATGAGAACGAACATATATTCACATACGTGGAGAAACTGCTCGGAGGGACTATTGACGAGTGTTTCAGCATATCCCAGTTCTCGGTCAACCATAACCACATGACATCAAAACTCAATGAGCTGAAGGATATCTTCATTTATTCATACAATCAGCGCGACAATGATTTGCTAAGCAGTGTGCTGTCCGATATCATAGGCTGTGAACGTGACCTTATGGCGCATTTTGATGTGGAGACAAATCTGTTTGTTCCGGCGGTCGAGAATCTTGAGAAACGTCTGCGCTCTAAGCTCGCGGTAATGGACTCGCCCGATGATAATAAAAATGAAGAGAGCGATCCGCAACTCGAATCGCTCAGTGACCGCGAGAAAGATATAATAAGGTTCGTCGCTCTCGGGATGGCAAACAAGGAGATTGCCGACAGGCTGTGTCTGTCGATACATACTGTCACTACCCATCGGCGCAATCTCAGTGCGAAACTCGGCATACATTCTCCGGCCGGACTTACGATTTTTGCCATACTTCATCATCTCGTGGATTTAAAGGATGTCAATCCTCACCAGTGACATCCTGTGGATTGCAGTCGGACGGGATTCGAAATGCCTTGTCTGCAACGGGTAAATACCATCAGGGTAGATTCCGGCCTTCCCACGGAATCTACCCTGATGGTATTTACAAATAAGTATTGTTTCAGTTCAGATTTTCATGCTGAGGCTGACGATGGATTTTGCCGGTAGAGTGAGTGTGAGCGCGCCTTTTGAGTATTTTACTTTATCAAATTGTTTGAGAGTTACTTTTTCGGCAGAGCCGAAGTCGTTGTAATCGTCGATATTGCCGGCTGTCAGAATTTCACCTTTGATGCCCGATGCTTTTACATCGTTGCCAAGAGGAATTGTGATTTCAGCCGGACTGTCAAGGTCAATGTTTGTCAGTGTGATGTTCATTTCGCCATCTTTCTTAGAAGCTGTCGCGCTTATTGTCGGGACTGTGCGTCCGTCGCGCACAGCGCGTGTCGAGGTCTTGATGTCGAGCGGTATGACAGTGGCATTCTGATGAGGAATATACATTTTGAACACGTAGTAGGTCGGGGTGAGCACCATGTCGCCGTCCTTGGTAAGAATCATCGATTGCAATACGTTGGCAATCTGGGCGATATTTGCCATTTTTACACGGTCGGTGTGGCGGTGGAATACATTGAGACTCAGTGCGGCTACCATAGCGTCGCGCATGGTGTTCTGCTGATAGAGGTGTCCGCTGACCGTCCCGGGTTCTTCGTCCCACCATGTGCCCCATTCATCGACAATAAGCGCTACGTGTCCGGCGGGATCATACTTGTCCATAATAGAATCGTGATTGTTAATCACATCTTCTATCTCAAGACATTTACCCAATGTCCAGTAATAGTCGTCGTTGTCAAACTTGGTGGCTGCACCCTTGCTTCCGTTCCACCCCTTGACAGTGTAGTAGTGGAGCGACAGGCCGTTCATGTGTCTGCCGGCATTTTTCATCAGCACGTCAGTCCAGTTGTAGTCATAGTCGCTTGCGCCCGAAGCGATTTTGTAGAGTCGGTTTCCATTGAAGTTGCGGCAATATGTCTGATAGCGACGATATTCGTTGGCGTATGCTTCGGGAGTAAAACTGCCGCCGCATCCCCAGCTTTCGTTGCCGACACCGAGATATTTGAGTTTCCACGGTTTTTCACGACCGTTTTTCTTGCGTTGGTCGGCCATAGGACCGTTTTCGGCGGTGATATATTCGACCCATTTGGCAAGCTCCTCGACCGTGCCGCTCCCTACATTTCCGCTTAGATAGGGTTCGCAGCCGATTAGCTCACAGAGATTGAAAAATTCATGAGTTCCGAAACTGTTGTCCTCGACCGTGCCTCCCCAGTTGGTATTTACCATTACGGGACGGTTCTCTTTAGGGCCGATGCCGTCGGTCCAGTGATATTCATCGGCGAAACATCCGCCGGGCCAGCGCATCACGGGGACTTTAAGTTCTTTAAGGGCATTGAGAACATCGTTGCGATAGCCGGATGTGTTGGGAATGGGCGAATTTTCACCGACCCATAGTCCGCCGTAGATACAAGTGCCGAGGTGTTCGGCAAACTGACCATAGATTTCGGCTGGAATAGTTACGCTGTCGGCAACATTGCTGAAAAGAGGTGTGACTGTCGCCTTTTCGGCTGCAAGCAGTGGCATGCCGGAAAGGAGACCGGCTGCCAAAGTGAAGTTTTTAACGGATAATAGTTTCATGATTATCAGTCGGGGATGACAGGTGAGATTATGAATGAATAATTATAAGATTTGTCGTTCAGGAGATATTCTTTGTGAGGTCCGCGCCCCCAGCTGTTGTCTCCTCCGAGTCCACGCTGTGCGAGATCCACGTTAAGATACACATTATGTCGGCTGTGATGGACATCGCTTGTGTGCATCTGTGATTTTTTCATTCCGGGATCGAGGTCGTCGGGAGTCACATCGAGTGCGCTTACATTTAATGGCTGACGGCCGCTGACCTTTATGCCGAAACCGGTGTCGTCGGTCAGTGTGGCCCAGCGGACATCGGTCTTGTTGCCTGTTTCCTGCGGGCGGATGTAGGGATAGAACTGGTCATCGACCTTGCCTTCCCATATTCCCATGAATGATGCGGTGTTGCGGTCGGAATAATTTTCCCAAGGTCCGCGGCCATACCAACGAAAATTATCTTTTGACCGGTCAAGAGGCAGCCTGAGTCCGAACCTCATGAGTTCGGGCATATGGTCGCTGTCGGCATGCAGAGTGCTTTCTACTCCCAGACGTCCGTCAGGGTGGATGGTATAGCTCAACACATAGGTTGCATTGACTTCAGGTAGGGTATAGGTAGCGGTAATGATATGGCGCTCTTTGTCGGTGTCGTGTGTGAGGGCGGTAAGCTTTCTGTTATGGCCGGCATAGCGCCATGCGTTCAGGCGGCGGTGTGCATTGTTGCCCCAGTCGTTGTCGGTCGGCGCACGCCAGAATGACGGTGTGATCGAGCCGTTGAGCAGATTACGTTCATTGACCGCATAGGCATATACTTCACCGTTACGGCTGTTGACTTTTATTGTTACATTGCCTTGACAATCGAAGCTCCATGTGTTTCCATCCTTATTGAATGTGGCGGGGATTGTTGTCGCCGGTTTTTGGATGGTCATAGAGCCGGTGGCGAGGGAGAATTGTTCTCGGGCGACTTCATGGGCAGCCGGAATGATTTCGTCGCCCTTACGGGTGTAGGCGTAGACTGAAAGATGGTAATCGTTGCCATCGTTCATGTCTACAGAAGGGATAGGCGCTTTTACAGCTTTTTTCTGTCCGGGTGGAAGATTTAGCTCAAACGTTCCATCTGCCATTTTTTCGCCGTTGCGCAGTAGTTCCCAGCTAAAATCGTAGTCGCTGAGATCGGTTGCTATAAAATGGTTCTGTACTTCGAATTCGCCACGTTGCGGGTCGATGGCCGCAAAGCGTATGTCCTGATACACTTTCTTGACCTCCATCAGTCCCGGGTGTGGGGTGCGGTCGGGCTGGACAAGTCCGTTGATACAGAAATTTTCATCGTGGGGATAGTTGTATGCTCCGAAGTCACCTCCGTATGCCCAATAAGCTTCGCCGTTTTCGTCTTTGGTGAGAAGTCCCTGATCGACCCAATCCCAGATGAAGCCACCCTGCATGTGGGCGGAACTGCGGATGATGTCGAAATATTCCTGAAAATTCCCGGAACTGTTGCCCATTGCGTGGGCATATTCACACATGATATAGGGACGTGTCACGTCGGTGCGCGAGGCATAGTCCTTCATGCTGTTTATGGACGGATACATCGGGCACACAATATCTGTATCGGGCGCTTCTCCGGCCTGTTCGAACTGAACGGGGCGGCTTGTGTCGCGCGATTTTATCCAGTCGTATGCGGCATAGAAGTTTTCTCCGTTGCCACATTCGTTGCCCATCGACCAGACGATGACGCAGGGGTGGTTCTTGTCTCTTTCGACCATTGTGCGCTGGCGGTCGAGAATGGCTTCTTTCCATTGGGGGAGATAGGCAGGATGGACTGATTTGTCAAAGCCGCCCTGATGCTCGGCACCCATAGCGTGGATTTCGATATTAGCCTCATCCACCACATATAGCCCGTATTCATCGCATAGGTCATACCACAGCGGTGACTGAGGGTAGTGGCTCATGCGCACGGCATTTATATTGTGTCGCTTCATCGTGCGGATGTCGCTGAGCATGGTCTCGCGGTCCACCACATGGCCGTTTGTCTGGTGGTGCTCATGAAGATTGACTCCGTGAACCTCGACCGGCTGTCCGTTGACCAGAAGACGGCTATCCTTGATTTCGACCTTTCGGAAACCGATGCGTGAGGAGGTCGATTCGATAATATTTCCCTTGTTGTCGGTTAGCGAGAGGACGAGAGTATAGAGATTGGGAGTTTCGGCGCTCCATTTTCTGACGTTGCGGAGTTTTTGGGTGATATCGACGGTTTCGGATGCGTTGCCGTTGAGTCTGACCTGTTTCGACTGGCTTGCCACCTGACGGTCTGCGGCATCATAAATCCTTATGTCGAGACGTGTGTCTTTGGTTAGATCCGAGTGATTTTGCAGAACCGTGTTGAGTCGCAGCACGCCGTCGCGATAGTTCCTGTCAAGTCCGGCATCGGCGAAGAAGTCAAGTATGCGTTCGTCGGCTGTGGAGTAGATATACACGTCGCGGTCAATGCCCGATAGTCTCCAGAAATCCTGATCTTCGAGATATGAGCCGTCGGTCCATCGGTATACTTCGCAGGCAATAGTGTTGTCGCCCTCGCATACAAAGCTTGAGATGTCGAATTCTGCCTGATTCTTAGTGCTCTGGACATATCCTGCTTTTTGTCCATTGACCCAGACATACATTCCGGCCGTGCTGCCGTCGAAGTGGAGGATGACACGTCGGCCTTTCCATGAATCGGGAAGTCGGAACGTATGTCTGTAGCTGCCGACAGGATTATCGCTATGGTCGATGAAGGGAGGATTCTTTGGGAAAGGATAGGTGATATTGGTGTAGATGGGAGTCCCGTAACCGAGCATTTCCCAGTTAGAAGGTACAGAAATCTCGTCCCAGCCGGAATCATCGAAATTCGGTGAATGGAAATCCGCAGGACGACTGTCGGGTTTCGCAGAAAAATGGAATTTCCATTTTCCGTTGAGCGGCATTACGTAGGCTGATCCATATCCGTTGCCTGCGAGGGCTTCGGCCGGAGTCGGATATGGATAGGAGGTGGCTCGTGGTGCAAGGCGCCCTTCGGCAAACACCGATGGATTTTCCCAGTCGGGTGTGATAGCGCCCAGACTGCTCGCGATTGTTGTCGTGAGCACTGAGAAAATTACAGTTCTTAAAATAGTAATCATGGTTTATTATCGGGTGTTGATGTCAGTCTGACTGCTGTTGAATATCCACAAAATTAGTAAAAAAGACTGTTAAAATCCACTCGACGGATGACAAATGAGACTTATATGAATAAAAATGATTGATAGATATATCGACTTAACCTACAGTTAACCCGGATTTAATATTTTGTTAACATCTCATTTCTACCTTCGCATTGAAAATCAACAACAGGTATAATTCTACAGGTATTTTTTATTCACCAGACATTTATCAGATGGATATAGTCTTTCTCGGAATTGTAATATTCCTTTTCCTGCTTGCAGTATTCGATCTATCGGTCGGAGTAAGCAACGATGCGGTCAATTTTCTTAATTCAGCGATAGGTTCGAGAGCCGCGACTTTTAAAGTCGTCATCACCGTGGCTGCTGTGGGTGTCTTTGTCGGTGCTTCGATGAGTAACGGCATGATGGACATAGCACGCCACGGTATTTTCAGACCTGAGCATTTTACGTTTTATGATGTGATATGTATATTCATGGCCGTTATGGTCACGGATATAATACTGCTGGATGTTTTCAATACTCTCGGCATGCCAACCTCGACCACGGTGTCGATGGTGTTTGAGCTTCTCGGGGCGGCGTTTGCCATATCTCTTCTGAAGATGGCCGGAGATTCATGCGACCTGACATTGGGAGATCTGTTGAATACTGAAAAGGCTATTTCGGTGATTCTCGGTATATTTCTTTCAGTTGCGGTGGCTTTTGTGTTCGGTATGGTGGTACAATGGCTGTCACGCGCGATATTCACTTTCAATTACCGTAGCCGTCTGAGATGGAAAATCGGTATTTTCGGTGGAGTCGCCTCGACTGCAATAATCTATTTCCTTCTCATTAAGGGCATCAAGGATCTTGCATTCATGACCCCGGAGCTGAAGGCATGGATCAACGGTAATACTCCGCTCATCATTGGTGGATGTTTTGTATTCTTCACGGTGTTGATGCAGATTCTCCACATGTTGAAGGTCAATGTGTTCAAGGTGGTGGTGCTTATGGGTACTTTCTCTCTGGCGATGGCTTTTGCAGGCAATGACCTTGTAAACTTTATCGGTGTGCCCTTGTCAGGCTTGTCGGCCTATAACGACTATATAGCCAACGGAACAGGCGACCCGGGCGCATTTATGATGAATTCGCTCAACGGATCGGCCAATACTCCTGTCTATTTCCTTCTTGGCGCAGGAGTGGTGATGGTTGTCTCGCTTGCGACATCCAAGAAGGCCCGTAAGGTAGTCGAGACTTCGGTCAATCTGACCCGGCAGGATGTCGGGGATGAAATGTTCGGCTCATCGAGGCTGTCGCGCAATCTTGTGCGTTGGACCATCGGTTTCGTGTCATGGCTCAAAGAATATATCCCGCAGGGAGTAAGGCAGTGGATAGGACGACGGTTCAACACTTCGGAGGTGATTATGGAAAACGGAGCGGCGTTTGACCTCGTGCGCGGATCGGTGAATCTTGTGCTCGCAGGAGCTTTGATTGCCGCAGGAACATCGCTCAAACTTCCACTCTCAACGACATACGTAACATTCATGGTGGCTATGGGTACGTCGCTTGCCGACCGTGCATGGGGTCGAGAGAGTGCGGTGTTCAGAATCACAGGTGTCATCTCTGTAATCGGCGGATGGTTCATTACAGCCGGTGTGGCATTCATAGCCGCCGGAATCATCGTTACGCTTATGCACTTCGGCGGAACGCCGGTCATGGTTATTGTTGCTATAGCAGCATTGGTGTTGCTCATCAGAAGCAACATTGTTGCGAAGCGCAAAAAGGCTGATTCTGCCGACGATGTATTGTTTCAGACAATGCTCAAGACTGACGATTCGACACGCGTCTGGGGATTGCTTAAGGAGTATCTTGCACGGCAGCAGAGCGAATTCCTGAATTTCGCCAAAGATTCATATGACAAGGTTGCAACCGGATTTATCGGTGACGAGGCCAAGACCCTTAACAGACTTGAGAAGTCATTGATGAAAGAAAAAGATGTGTTGAAGAGTGCACGCCGTAAAGAGACACTGTGTCTTCGTAAGGCATCGCCTGATGTCGCCATCGAAAAGAGCGCATGGTTTCACCTGTCAAACAACTGTTGCATGGCCATTCTATATAACCTGCGGCGAATAAACGAGATGTGTCTTGAACATGTCAATAATAATTTTCCGCTTCTTCCTGCAAAGTTTGTTGTCGATCTGACTCCTCTTAGAGAACGGATCGATGCGATATTCGATGAATCGGTGGAGTTGATTGAACATCCCGATGTAAACCGCACCACTGCGTTGCGAAAGGAATGTGACCGTGTCAAGGATCACATATCGGAACTGTCGCGTAGCACGTATGATCATCTGCGTGAAGGCGACACACGGAGTCTGACTGTCATGTATGTCTACCTCAATCTGCTGAACGAAACACAGGAGCTTGTTTCCAACATGCGTAAGCTTCTCAGAGCCTCAATGAAACTCAACCTCCCTCCAAGAATGAGATAAACCATCACTTTCAGCGCGCGACGCCCGTTGCAGATTATAAAGGCAACGGGCGTCAATATTATTTTGAAAGTGTGAAATCAAATTCAAGACCGCCACCGTGGCGGTTGCGGACAGTTATGTGACCGTCATGGAATATGACTGCGTTTTTGACAATTGCAAGTCCGAGACCTGTCCCTCCCGCAGAGCGAGAGCGTCCTTTATCCACTCTGTAGAACCGCTCGAACAAATGTTGTATATGCCTGTTTTCGACCCCTGAACCATTGTCAGCAAAAGAGAATGAATAGTCAGCCGGACTTTCGGAAGTCAGACAAAGAGTGACTTTATTGCCGCCACTGTAGGCCATTGCGTTGTCAAGCAGGTTTGAGAAAATCGATTTAAGTATGTCGTGATTCCCGTTGATGATTATATTGGCGGGAATGTCTATCTCAAACTCCATGTATGGGGCTTTGTGGCGTGCGTCGTCGAAACACTCTTGAATTATAGCTGAGAGATTGACCGGAGATTTCTCTATGTGGTTAAATCCGTCCTCCATACGTGTGATTGTTGCGACATCTGTCAGCAGGCTTCTGAGCCTATGGCAATTTTTAAGGGCACGCCTGATGAACTCTTCTCGTTTCGACCGGTCCATGTCGGGATGCGATTCAATGGTTTCGAGACAGACCTGTATGGAGGCAATCGGTGTTTTCAGCTCATGGTTAATGTTGTTGGTCAGCTGTTTTTTGATGCGGATTTTCTCCTTTTCTTCCTTCAGCACTAAAAGATGCTGTCGGTCACATTCGGCATTTGCCTCCTGAAGCTTGGCATAGAGCATGACGATATGGCTTGAAATCTCGCCGAGTTCATCGTCAGGGAATGACTCGTCGGCATAGATGCGCTCGCCGCGTTCGGCTTTTTTTGCGAAATTATTCAGGCGTGTGATGTTTGTGCCGAGCTTTCTCGTGGCGAAATAGGCTACAACGATGAGAATCAGCGTGACTACACACATAAAGTAGATGAACCCCCTGTCGGCTTTGAGAAGTTCCAGAAGAGAAATCGATGTGTAGGGGATGGCGGAGCGTACAATCGTATGGCCGTCATACAAGGCCGAGTAGAAATAAGTCCTGTCGGTTGACTCTGAGTGTCGCCGGAGGGTGTAGCCACTGCCGGTTTTCAATGCCTTGGAGATTTCACTGCGTGTCAGGTGGCTGTCATTGGGGAGTGTGGCGGCTGAGTTGTCGAACTTCACATTGCCGTCAGGACTGATGACCGATACGCGCAGGCTGTCAAACGGAAGTTTCGTCCCGGCAAGAAATTCTTCGGGTGTGATGCCGTCCTTTATAGCTTCGGCCATCTTGGCGTTGAATAGCTGGAGCGATGAATTTAGCTGAATGACTTTAAATGATTTTTCTCTTTCGTACTGAAACGTGAGGAAGCATGCCAGAAGTGCCCATGCAAAGAGAACGAGCAGCAGGAAAAGTTTTTGGCTGTAACGGAGAGAATTATTCACTGAAACCATATCCATAGCCAGAACGGGTTATTATATGATGGCCGTATTCACCCAGACGTTTGCGCAGCCGTGTGATGTGGACATCTACCGTGCGGTCGACTACGACGGCTTCGTTGTGCCACACTATGTTCAGGATTTCTTCGCGCGAGAAGACCCTGTTGCGGTTTGTGAGGAGCAGCTGGAGAATTTCAAGTTCCTTTTTAGGAAGTCTGATTTCGTTTCCGTCGATTTCAAGCCGTTTGGAATTTGTGTCGATGGCAATACCCTGATATTTTACAATGTCGTGGTTGGTGGAGATGTTTCTTGTGCGGCGTAATACTGTTTCAATGCGTGCGAGGACGTTGCGGATGGAATAAGGCTTTGTGATGTAGTCGTCACCGCCGAGTTTCAGTCCGGCAATCATGTCGTCATCATTGTCTTTTGCCGTAAGAAAGATTATAGGTACGTCAGCTGTCTTGGGATTGGCTCTCATGATCTGTGCCATTCTGAAACCACTGATTTCGCCCATCATAACGTCAAGGAGTATGAGGGAGTAGTTTTCAAGGCTGAGTTTCAATGCCTCTTCGGCGCTGTGGGCCACGTCGACATCATAGCCTTCAATTTCAAGATTGAATCTGAGCGCTTCGCAAAGGGTGTCTTCGTCATCGACTACTAATAATTTATGTTGGCTCATTGGTCTGTTCGTGATGGTTTTTGTAATTGCTATATACAACAATGTGTCGACAGGTTGATTGGTTCAGTCAGGATAGACGGCGACTTTTATCACACCGTCAAGTCTGTTTTCAAAAGTCCTGTAGGCCGATTCAATCCGGCTGAGTGGATAGCGGTGGGTTATCATCGCGGTTGTGTCGATGTGGCCTCCGGCAATCAGCCGGAGAATCTCTTCGCAGTCACACCCGTCGACACCGCCGGTCTTGAATGTAAGATTCTTGCCATACATGTCGGGGAGCGGCAGCATCTGTGGAGTGTCATAGAGGGCGACGATGGTTACAATGGCATTAGGCCGTGCGCATTCCCATGCCATACGGAATGTTTCGGCGTTTCCTGCGACCTCAATCACCCTGTCTGCGCCTCCGTGTGAGCTGAGAGTCCTGACTGTTTTCAGGCAGTCTTCAGGGGTGGTGACTGTGACCTGCGGGTAGTGCTGTCTGACGAAATCACGGCGTGTACGGTCAATTTCACATACGACAATGTTGGCAGGATTATGAAGGAGCACGCACTGGAGGGTGCAAAGACCTGTCGGGCCTGCACCGATTATGAGAACGGTGTCATCTGGCGATATTTCCGAAATTCTGGCAGCCCAGTAGCCGGTGGCAAGGATATCGCCGACAAACAGAGCCTGTTCGTCAGTCACATTGTCAGGAATTTTGTTAAGTCCACAGTCGGCGTGCGGAACACGGACGTAATATGTCTGTCCTCCGTCGATCCTGCATCCGAGAGCCCATCCGCCGTCAGGGTCGCTGCAGTTGTTGACAAAACCCTTCTTGCAGAAAAAACACTCACCGCAGAAGGTCTCTACGTTTACTGTCACTCTGTCGCCGGGTTTCACCGAGGTCACCCCACTGCCGACGGATTCAACTATGCCGACCATTTCATGGCCCACGGTAATGCCTTTGACCGCACGCGGGACACTGCCGTGTCTGATATGCAGATCTGAGGAACAGATGCTTGAAAGGGTGACGCGGACTATCGCGTCGTCAGGTGCGGCTATTTCAGGCTTTGGTTTGTCGGTCAGCTCAAAGCGGCCTTTGTCAATGTAGGTATAGGCTTTCATCTCTGTATTATACGTGGTTATTGTGTCGCGTTTACAAAGGTAAGCATTATCCGTGACAAATGTAGCTCTAAGGTTTGTCGTGTTACGCCGGTTTTTACACTATTGCCGATATTTCTACCTTTATTCTTCCGGATGATAATTTATTGAAAAATAAGCTGTAAATTCGCGATATGGAAAGAAAAACAATCAATCTCGATTCAATCGACGCTTATAATAAACTTTATGGCCTGACCACGCGCCATCCGCTTGTCACGGTCATTGATCTGAAAAATGCCGATAAGTGTATCAACCATGTACGTCTGAATTATGGTGTGTATGCCTTGTTCCTTAAAAACAGTGTGGCATGTTCAATCAGATATGGCCGTAAGAAATATGATTATCAGGAGGGGACAGTCGTCAGTTTTTCTCCGGGCCAGATAATAGATGTCGACATGGATGTCGAAGAAATCGCTCCCGATGTGGTCGGATTGATGTTTCATCCCGATTTGATTTACGGGACACCTCTTGCTAATAAAATTTCTTCGTTCAGTTTCTTTGATTTCTCAGAGATGGAATCGCTTCATCTGTCGGAGGAGGAACGGGAAATCTTCCTTGATTGTCTCCACAAGATAGACCGGGAGCTGCAACATTCTGTCGACCACCATTCGGCTGCGTTGCTTTCTGCGAACATACAGTTGCTGCTTGAATATCTTCACCGTTTTTATGACCGCCAGTTCATAACGCGTCATAAGGTTAACTCAGATGTGGTGGCCCAGTTCGAGCAGGCGCTGAAATTGTATTACGACAGTGATGCGAAGAAAAACGGAACTCCGACAGTCGGCTATTTTGCTGACCTTGCGAATCTGACACCGGGATATTTCGGCGAACTGATTAAGAAGGAAACCGGGCTTACTGCAAAGGAGATAATCACCCGTCATGTAATCTCTGTGGCAAAACATCGTCTGTCGGTCAGCAGCGACGATGTCAGTATAGTTGCCTACGACCTCGGATTTGAGTATCCGGCTCATTTCACGCGCCTGTTCAAGCGGGTGGTAGGGCAAAGTCCGAGTGAATACCGCCGGATGATCGAGCAGAATTGAGAAATAATAAGCGGCAAATTGCCGGACTTATGTATTAGGTAGCCCTCAGGTAGCCCTAGACAACAGAATAAAGGTAAATATAAGCAACAAAACGAAGGACCAGCAATTGCTAAGTTGCTGATTCTTCGTTCGTTATTTTCTTTTAGCGTCTTTTGTCTACCGCTGTTTGTACCTCGGAGGGGAATCGAACCCCTATCTGAAAATTAGGAATTTCCCATTCTATCCGTTGAACTACCAAGGCGAAAATTCGATGATGCAAAGGTAGGAATTTTTATGGAATAATGCAATCAATCGGACATGTTTAAACTGTTTTTGGCTTAATTCGAGCCCGGTTTAGGTATATTCTTCACGGCCGTAGGAGGGGTGAGAACGCGATTTTGAATCGTGTCAGACCGTCGGCGGCAGTGGAGAGCGAGAAGCGGCAGCCGTGTTTGTGGAGGACTTCGCTGATAAATAGCAGACCGATGCCATGTCCGTTGACCTTGGTGGAGAAAAATGGACTGAAGAGCATGCTGGCAGTCTCGTCCGAGATTCCGGCACCGTTGTCAGTGACAGTTATCATTGGTGGATTTGATGATGTCGCAACGATTATTCTGCCTTTATAGCCGACTGGTGTGTCGCTGACGGATTGAAATTCGCCGGCATGTCTGCTGTCGATGCTTTCGACAGAATTTTTGATGATATTGATCATCACCTGTTCCATCAGTACCGAATCGAGAAGTACCGGGATGTTATTTGACGACAGATGGAATTCAAGCGATACCAGATGTCCGAGGCAGAGACTTTCAAGCATGATTTCCCATCGGCGCAGCTGTTCGTTGAGATCGGTGGAGATAAGCTCGGCTTCAGGTATCTTGACAACATTAGCGTATGCGGTAATGAAACTGCTCATGTCGTGGCAACGCCCTTCGCAAACGTTTATGACCTCAAGAATATCCGCGTTTTTCTCCTGATTTTCATTCAGAATGGCTTCTGCGGTGGTGAGCATGGAATTGACTCCGGCCATTGTGTTGTTTACTTCATGTGCGATTACGCGGATAACCTTCTCGTAGCTTTTCTTTTCGGCTTTCATCACCTCTTCAGTGAGTTTTTCGATGAGGATGAACGGATGGGCGAATCCTTTGTCCATGAACGAAAGCCGCGAACAGCGGTAAATCATGGAGTCGCTGAGCCTGACTGTCACTGTCTCGCCTTTTGCAAGCCGTGACAGTGATTGGGCAAGCTGGGTGTCGATGTCGGTCAGTCTGAGTCCGGGAATCGGGCTGTCGGGACTTATTTCAAGAAAAGTTCTTGCCGATGGGTTGACACCGGTTATGCGGTTGTTGTCATCGAGAATCACAATACCCATAGGTGAGACATCTATGAGGAGGTCAAGGAAATGGTTTTGCTCGCGCATGCGGAGGCGTTCGGTTTTCAGAGAGTCCATCATGCGGTTGAACATGTCGATAATCATGTCGGATTCGCGTTGGCCGACATGGGCAAGACGACTGCTGAAATCTTGGGCGCGCAGTAGATTGACACCGTTGGTGATGCTGCGGAGTGGTTTCATGATTTTCCAGTAGAAAATAACCATCAGCATCAGTGCGAGCACGCATGAGAGGCGTGCAATCCAGCCGACGATTGAATTATTTTCGCCGGAAATCATGAAGCTTGTCACGATTGAGGCGACAAGCATCATGATGATGAGTATGAAAATCCATCGAACTCTCATAGAGTAATCCCGTATTTTTCTATGCGCCGGTAGAGCGCCTGACGGCTGATGCCGAGCAAGGCGGCCGTCCGTGTGAGGTTACCGCCCGACTGCGCGAGAGCGTTTTCAATCGCGATGCGTTCTTTTGATTCGAGTGTCAATGATTCCTGTATCCCGATTGAGGGTGAGAGGGGTAATCCCGTGTATTGAGCGCGGAAGTCGCTGGCATCGAGATGTGTGGCCGGCGAAACGAGCAGAGTCCGTTCCACAAGGTTTTTAAGCTCACGTATATTACCCGGATAAGGAAGTGATGACAGATAGTCCATCGCTTCTGGCGTTATATCAGGTCTTTCGCGTCCGGAAATATTGCAGTGACGGTCTACCATATAGTCAACAAGCAACGGAATGTCATCGCTGCGTTCGCGCAGCGGAGGGAGTGTGACGGTTATGAGGTTGATACGGTAGAAAAGATCCTCGCGGAATGTCCGGTCGTTGACCATAGCAGGGAGATTGGCGTTTGTGGCACAAATCACGCGCACGTCGGTGCGCCTTGGATGACTGTCGCCGAGCATCTCGTAGGTGTGTTCCTGCAATACGCGGAGCAATTTCACCTGACAGTTGAAATCAAGTTCTCCGATCTCATCGAGAAAGATAGTTCCTCCGTTGGCTACACCGAAACGGCCTTCACGGTCGGCCACAGCACCGGTGAACGCCCCTTTTTTATGGCCGAACATCTCGCTTTCGAAAAGAGACGAGGATATGCCTCCAAGGTTTACTTTGACCATCGAGCCTTCGCGCCGCAGGCTGTTGCGGTGGATAGCTTCGGCAATCAGTTCCTTGCCTGTACCGTTTTCGCCCATGATAAGCACTGGGGCATCGGTAGCGGCTATACGTTCGATGGTGTTGAGGATGTTCATGAGCGCCGGAGAGCGTCCGATGATGAATGAACGGTCGAACTTCGGTCTGGCTGCGTCTGACTCACTGTCGGCCGGTTTGGTACTGTTCAGATCCAACGCGACACAGATACGCTGGAGGAGCGATGCGTTGTCCCACGGTTTGGTGATGAAGTCGAATGCTCCGGAATGGATTCCTTCGACAGCGAGAGGGATACTTCCCCATGCGGTCATGAGTATGACCGGGACATCGGGATGGAAGACTTTCATCTGTTTTAGCAGCGTCAGCCCCTCGTCGCCGGATGTTGCGCGCGAGAAGTTCATGTCGAGCAATACGAGCTCGGGTTTAGCTGAGCGCACGACAGTCATGGCTTCTTTAGGGTTGGAAGCCATGACTACTTCATAGCCGTTGCGTGTCAGCAATAACCGCAACGATAGTCGAATGCCCGGGTCATCATCTACAATTAGAATCATGATGCAAATTTACAATTTAATATTAACGTAATAATGAGAAAATGATTTTTTGTCTTGGATTTATACCGTGACTAAGCGATGGCGTGTGTTTTCGTGAAGATGGGAGAGTAACAGGATTGCCGGAAAAGAATCCGGTTATGAGGCGTGGTGGTTCAGGTCAGTTACGGACTATGGCATCGATGTCGCGGTCAATGCCGGTGTTGGTCGAGAAATCCCAGAGAGCAACGCTGCGTAGCTGGTAGTAGTAGTTCCAGTAGAGATAGAGCTGGTTGATGTATGCCTGCCGGCTTTCGTCTTTGCTGACCTGAGAGTCGTTGAGGTCGAGAGTGGATATCTTGCCGATGAGAAATGTCTCGACGTTGGTGTCATAGCGACGCTGAGCTATCGTGTCGGCACGAAGAGCGTTTTCAAGCTGTTGGCGCTGGTTGTTGAAACGTTCGACGAGTATGAATATATTCTGGTCGAAGTCCATCTGTTCTTTTCGCAGACGGCTTGTCACCACATCGCGGTTGCTCTCGCTCACTTTTACCTGTCCGCGCCGTTTGCCCCAGTCAAGAATCGGTATTTTAAATCCCATTTCAACCACTTGGTTGTCTTTAAGACGGTCGTAGGCAAGTCCCATTTTATCAGCCGTCCCTGTATAACCGATCTGTGCGTAGAGTGTTATCTGGCGCTGGCTGCCTTTGGCGCGGGCTACCTCATAGTCGGCCTCAAGCTGGCGGCGACGGATATTTTTGGAAAAACTATTGTTGGCATGTGCTTTTTCAAGCACGTCATCGTAATTTACAAGTGCGTATGGAATTTCGGCAGGGACAACCGGATCGAGCGTAACGTCGGCTTCAATGTCGAGGAATGCACGCAGCTGGAACATGTCGGACTTATACTGGCTTTCGCAATCCGTCAGGCTTGAACGTGCATTGAGCAGATTGAGCTCCAGTTGAAGTAGGTCGTTTTTGCTTATCTGTCCCATGTCGCGCTTGGCTTTTGCAACCTCATAGAGCTTTTCGGCGTTAGCGAGATTCTGGTTGGCAATATTGACATTTTCTTTTGACAGCAGCAGCGAGAAGTAGTAGTTGATGGCCGTCATGGCCACCTGTTCGGTCGCGCTGATGAATTTGGCCTTGGCCTCGGCATAGCGCACCGGCTCGATGCGGCGGTTCCACTTGATATTGTTTACTCCGAAAATCGGCTGGGAGAGTGTCAGCGCGACGGGGATGGACATGAAGCGGTTATATTTCGCTCCGTCAAGCTGCTTGAGAAAGTCGAGCGACGTGTTGAGTGACAGCATTCCGCCTGTCAGCCATATATTCTGGTCGATTGATACTTCACCCGACATCTGGAGGTTGTTGTTGCGGACGAAGGTATATGATCCGTCTTCAAGCTGATAGGCGCTATAGCTCTTCCGATAGGAGGGGACTGTAGCGTTAAAGTTGATTTCAGGGAGAAGGTCGGCGCGATATGTCCGGTAGGTCCAGTAGGCCGTGCGCAGCTCGTTGAGAGCAACGGCGGCATCGACGCTACTGCTGCGGGCGCGGAGTATGGCTTCGTCGAGTGTTATGGTCCGCGTGGTTTCTCCGCTTGCACCCGCAGTCATCGAGACTGCGAGCGCGAGGGATAACATTAACTGTCGGAAGATCTTCATATATAGAGGTATTAAAAGCTGTTATGATATCTATGGTTATGGCATGTCGGCCTGTTATTCTGACATAAGGGCTTTGGCCGGAGCGATTTTCATAGCCCGGTTGGCCGGAATCATGATTCCGAGGACTATCATCAGAGCCATGAATGCAGATGAAATCAGAATGCAGCCAATGAAGCGCAGAGGATCGAAAAACGCTCCGTTATAATAGCTGTTGAGCTCGAAATGGGCGATAATCCAGTCGATGACAGCAGCAATCGGTGTCACGATTAGCAGGAGCAGAAGCCCTTCGCCTATCACACGACGGAAAATGTCGGAGCGAGTAGCACCGTTTGCTTTACGTATGGCTATTTCTGGGACACGCTGCCGGGTGCGGAACCAGAAAGAGCCGAGCAGCCCGAGGAAAATATTTATGGCAAGGAAGAGCGCTCCGACTAAATAGTTGCGCATTTCCGAACTCTCGCTGCGCTGATGGATGGTGCGTATGTCATCAAACGATCTGACTGAGGCGATGTAGTAGTTGCCGATGCGGAAGTGACGGTCGGCATCATTCATCAGATTTTCGATAAAATCTTTGTCCATGTTGTCGCGCACACGGACAAACATCTCGTTGAGTGACCTATAGTATTCCTTTGGATATGGCATAATCATTGAGGCTGCCCATTCGAGAGCGCTGTAGTCATCATAGCGTGTCGGGACGTAGGAGGCTTTCAGCACGAGTGTATCATTATTTGCACCGTTGTAGAAATCTTTGCCGAAAAACTCGTTCATGTGTTCTATACCGTAGCCGCGTTTGAACGCATTGTCCGAAATGATGAATCCGTTGCGTTCTTCAAGAATTTCAGCGAGTTTCTCCGGGCTTTCCCCGTTAGCGCCATGTATGCGGAACACTTTTGGGAACTCAGGAGAGACGTAGCGGCGGACGAGATAGCCTGCTGCGGTGGTGTTGAACGTATCGCAGGCCATATAAGTTCCGGAATTTGAACTGTTGTAGAAATAGGCATTCTGTCCCATTGCCACACATTCGATTTCAGGGCGTTTTTCCAGACGGTCGATAAATGTCAGCAGGTCGGCATTCGCTTCCTCGTATGTCTGGTCAGGTATGAAGTCGGGACTTTGGCTTGAAAGCTGTGAATAGTCGATGAGGTAGCAGTGATCGGTGTCGAAACCGCGCGGTTCGTTGAGTATGGCTGTCTTGCAGAAAATATTGTCAGTGATATACCACATTACCACACTGACAATCAGCAGCTCGATGCCGAGCCACAGATTCGAGCGCCATTCGTTGCGTATTTGTTTTAGTAGTTTTCGTTTCATTGTTTTGGATGTAATAGTTGACTATCATTTGCCGGAGAGGGCGTTGACAATATTCGTGCGCGAGGCTTGCCATGCCGGAAGTCCTGTACTGAGAAGATTGAGGAAGAAACAGAAGAGCATGGCCCATCCGAATGTAGACCAATGGATGAGTGTCCCGAGGTTTATTCCTGTCAGAGATAGTGATGAACAGCCGTGGGATGGCATGAAGATCGTTCCGCCCCAGATGGTGGCGAATACGAGACTTAGGGCAAATCCGATGATGCCGGCAATCAGTGTTATGATAAGATTCTCGATAAATATGTCAGTCACGATTTCCCGGCGTTTTGCTCCGAAAGCGCGGCGGACACCTATTTCTTCGCGTCTGCGCTGGAGACGGCTATGGGTCATGCTGCTGAGGTTGACAGCGGGGACAATTAGGAGGATGAGGTAGACAATCAGCCGTGTGCGGTACACTTTGCCCATATCCGGAGTGGAGTTTGCCCACGGTGTGTTGACTGTGACTTCCTGTGTGTAGGGACGGTCGCGCGGTATGAATTCCCATCCGTCTGTTTTTGCTTCGTCACCGAGTTTTGCAAACAGGCGGTTGTACTCCTCGCGTATGGCAGGAAAATCGGACGGGTCTTTGGCAAGAATCACCGCACTAAGCAGTCCCATGTAGCTACACCAGCTGCTGTTGGCTGTGTTTGTGGTGGTAAACGGCACCCAGACTTCGGCATAGGCAAGCAGGGCGAGATTGGTGACATCTCTGACGACTCCGCTGACACGGTAAGGGGCATGGTTTATGTTGAATTCACGACCTGTGACATCTGTCGAACCGAAAAGACGGCGGGCGGTCGACTCGTTGATGACTGCCATCGGTATGGCTGATTCGAAATCGGCTTTGGTGAATGGTTTGCCTGAAATGAAATTGAAGTCCATAACATCGAAGAAACCGTTGTCGACATCACGCTTTTCCGCTCCGAAAGCCGGCTTTTCGGACACGGAGAGTGATGCTACACTCGGACTTCCCACAAATGCGGTCACGGCTTCAGGTGTTTCCATTTCATAGAATACGGCTTTGACGGTGTTGTAGGCAAGAGGTCCGTTTGATGAATTGTCTTCACCCCAAGCCTTGTTTTTTATTGAACCGTACCTTTGCACGAGCCAGCGGTCGCGGTTGCTTTCCGGTGAATAGGGCGCAGTTTTGATTTCCTGCATCATGACCACTATCATGATGAGGAATATGGCGAGGGCTGTGCCGATTACGCTAACGGAGCTGACCACCGGCTGCTGGCGCATCGAGACCCATGCCTGTCTGATATAATTGGTTTTCATTTGTGTATATGTGGAAGGTGATAATGCACGGTGTTTTACATAACCTGACGGCCGTCAAAGAAGCGGATGATGCGATCGGTCAGTTTGGCTTGTTCTTCATTGTGGGTCACCATCATGATTGTGCGTCCGTCGTCCTTGTTGAGCGAGTGGAGAAGGTCCATGACCTCAGCTCCCATTTTGGAATCAAGGTTACCGGTCGGTTCGTCGGCAAGGATGATTTCGGGATTTCCGACAATAGCACGGGCGATGGCCACGCGCTGGCATTGTCCGCCGGAGAGCTGCGAGGGCATGTGGCGCATGCGGTGGCTGAGACCTACGCGGTCAAGTACCTCGCGGACGCGACGGAAACGTTCTGATGCGCTCATGGAACGGTAGATAAGCGGGAGTTCTACGTTGTCGAGAACATTGAGCGAGTTGATGAGGTGGAAGCTCTGGAAGACGAAACCGAGTTTTGCGTTGCGGAATGCGGCAAGGCGATTGTCGCTCATTTTCCTGAGGGTTGTTCCGTCGATGCTGACTGTTCCGCTGGTCGGGGTGTCGAGTAGACCGACAATGTTGAGCAGTGTTGACTTTCCACAGCCTGAAGGGCCCATTACGCTGACAAATTCGCCTTTTTCGATAGCGATGTTTACGTTTTCGAGTGCGAGAGTCTCAATTTCGTCGGTACGATAGATTTTGTTTACTGAATTCAGTTCGATGATAGCCATAGTTTTTTGTTTAAGTTCATAATCCATAATGCACAATGCTCGATTATACGGTTTTCGGCTTCCTTATGCCATGAATTATGACGCGGTTAAATAATTGATTGAGGATGGGAAATGTTGATTATTTTGGGCGTTTGAAAATATCGATTTTAAGATTGAAGTCTGGGTTCCGCTCAGCTTGCGACGATGATATGGGTTATTCATCGCGCAATGCGTCGACAGGGTTTATGCGGGCTATTTTGCCGGCAGGGATATAGATGCCGAGGAGAACACAGGTGAGCATTATGGAGTAGATTATGAGAGAGACGACTGAGAAGTGAATTGTGAAATCATCTATCCATGTCGGTGTCATCTGTCTCAGGATGGATGACGGTGCATCGCTGAATGAATAGGCAAGTTGCGCAAGACTTTCGTCTTTGATATATAGCCAGTAGAGAAAACAGCCGAAAATCCATGCCAAGGTCGTGATGACGAATCCTTCGCCGAGCATTTCGCGCACGATGAATCCGCGTGAGGCTCCGAAGGTGCGCATGACACCGGTCTCCTCGCTACGTTTGCGGGTCTGAAGGTAGAATGTGCCCACCATGCAGAGAAGAATGTTGACAAAGAAGAACAACGCGATTGACATGGAGATGAAATCCTGATTGTTCATGTCGCGCGACATTATTTCATTCTTTTCTTTAAAGCTCTGCAAAGAGTGGGAATATATGTTGCCTGAACGGATTTCCGTGGCAACTACCGGGGAAAAATCCTCGATGAATTTGCTGACATCGACTCCGGCTTTGAGACGGATGACAGGCTGGATGGATGTGATGCCGCCATTGCGGACAATGTCGCGTGTTTTACGAGTCTTATATACAATAGGTGTAATGGCAAGATCCGGGCGATAGATGACATCGTTGACTACTCCGACGATTCCGCTGAGTTTTTCCGGCTTGTGTTTTTTGTCATTCTCTTCGAGAAAGCGGCCTACGGCATTTTCACCGGGAAAGAGATAGTCAGCGACGCTTTTTGAGATAATCAGATCGCGACCTGACATTGAAGTCTCGTCATAGATTTTACCTGTATTGGCATCAGTGATGCCGAAGGTCTTGAAGAAATCGGTCTCTGGCCAGAACTGTACGACAAAATAGAAGCCGTCTTCGTTTTCACGTCCCGACGGCAGGGAATTGACATTGACTGACCCGCTCAGGGGTGAGAGGTCGTTGACAAATGTCGCAGATTCGACACGCGCGTCTGAACGCACACGGTCGAGGATGCGGTTGAGATGGCCGAGGGCGATTTCCGCACGTCGGTCAATGTCAGTATTTTCGGTTTCGTCGCTTTCGCCGTCGTGAGGCTTTTGGGAAAGTTGGAATGACACGAGGCGGTCGAGGTCGTAGCCTGTCGGGATTGTCTTCTTGTATGTGTTGACGACAACTTTGTCGAGCACTGTCCATGATATGAGTGCGACAAGGCAAAGCTCAATGAAAATCCAGCAGTAACGTCCGCGACGGGCAAGAAGGTTTTTATAAATCAGTTTAAGCATGGCGGATAATCAGCGTTTTGAGTTAAGAGATGATATTATGGGACGCCGGAGGGACAGGCGTACCGGGATATAGGCCGAGAGAAGATTGAGCATGATGCAGAGGAGCAAGGCTGCGATGAAGACGAGCGGTGCAAACATCATCTCAGTGCTGATTTCGGCCGGAGCGTCGATACATTCCCACGCCGGGATGATGAGCTTCAATAGCATATTGCGTCCGAACGCAATTATAATCCATGCGATTGCAAATCCGATAATACCGCCGAAAAGGGTTAGGATAAGGTTTTCGAACATCACTTGCCGGGTGAGGTGTCCGCGTGTAGCTCCGAAGCTGCGGCGCACACCGATTTCGGCAAGACGCCGGTCCATCTGTCCGCCTATCATGCCGCTGATGTTGATGGCGGGAATTATTAGCAACAAGAGGAGTGTGATAAGCAACGGTTTCAGGTATTCAGTCATTGAAAGATTCTCGCCGTTGCTGCGCTGGGAGAGGATTCGGACGGTATGGCTTATGGGAGCACTCTGTATATCGAGCCGCTGGCCTGTGGAATCGGCCGCGTTGATACGCCGGACTTTTTCGGTCAGCTCCTCACGGAATCTTTCGGCCTGTCTGCTGTCTTTGAACTTGATGGGCACAGAGTAGTAGCCGAGGTAGTCGCATTTGTCGCCCTTTAATGAAGTGTTGTCTGATTTCGTGCGGATTGTATAAGGGCGGAATACGTTGGCGTATGACATATAGGCTACAGGATTGCCGCTACGCACTATTCCGACTATTCTGTAGGGTTTGTAGCTTATTGATATTTCTTTGCCTATGGCCTGTTCGGGGTCTCCGAACAGACGGTCGGCAACCGAGGAGTCGACGACTATGTTATTGATGGCTGATTCGGTCTCGGCTTCGTTGAACGGGCGTCCGACGACGAACTCATAGGAGTAGAGTCTAAAAAAATCAGGATTCGTGTCAATGATATTGACACTGAAGTCGCCGCTCTGGTCGGGAGGCTGGATGAAGCCTTGCTTTTGGAAGACGATTGTCGAATATTCTATATTCTTGGACTTTTCAACAAATTCGCGTACAAACGGTATTCCGACTGATGATTGATTCATCGCACCTGTCTTGTCGTTGCGGACGGTGAGATTGTTGATATAATATGTCGACGAGCGGTTATATTCAGGATAGAGCGGGGCGAGGTGGACATAGTAGATAATGGCGAATATCATGGTAAATGCCACGGCGAAGGCCACACCGCCGACATAGAGCGATGTAAAGCCCGGATTTGCACGGGATTCGACCAGAAGCTGTTTTAATGACGATTTTAACTGCATGGGAGTGGGGCTTATTGTTGATGTGATATGGTCATGTAGAGGTGAGAGATTTATTTCACTTTGATTGTGTTGGAATTGCCGAAGCGTTTCATGTCGCTGATGACCACGCGGTCGCCAGGTTCAAGTCCGCTGATGATTTCGACAAACTCAAAATTGCTGTCGCCGAGCTTTACGGTACGGCGCGTCAGCTCATTGTCTCCATTGAAGACGTATAGATCATAAGAGCCGGGGCCGGTGTAGAAAGAGCCGTTTTTGATTCGCTTCACATCTTCCATTACATCACACATTATATATACGTCGGTTTTCAGACCTGAGCGTAGCCGATGGTTTGCGTCATCGTCGAGACGCACGGTGAACGATATGACACCATTGCGGGAGAGCGGCGTTACGTTGCTGACGATTCCCGGCATTCGTTCCCGGCCTATGCGGACAACAGCTTTAGAACCGACACGTATGCGGTCGCCGTAAGAGTCGGCCAGTTCGCCGTCGACCTTGAAGTGGCTCAGGTCGGAAATGATGGCGATTTTTTCACCTTCGGAGATTTTCTGGCCGATCTGGTCGTTGATGAATGTGAGTGTCGCACGGCGTGGGGCACGTATCTGGGCATCACTGAGTGTACGGCTCATTTCACCGAGGTTTTTTTCAGCAATGTTGATGTCGAGATTCTTGACATTAAGCCCTGCGTCAGTTACGCGGTGTTCGTTGGCAAGCTGTTGGCGCATCTGTTCGAGTTCAAGACGGCCGGTGTTGTAGGCAAGTTCGGCCTGATGCACACGGTCGCCTGTCCCTGAGCCGAGGCTGTCGAGGTAGCGTTCGTTACGGAGTTCGACTTCAAGACGGTTGACGCTCATTTCCTTTACTTTGACTTGCATGGCCAGATCGCTGACACGGGTTGAATTGTTGACTTTCTGCTGTTCAAGTTCATAGCGTTTCATTTCTATCTGGTCTTTGAGCTTGTTGAGTTCTGTTTCGGTGCTCTGTAGGTCGAGCCGGAGTAGGGGAGTACCCATGTCGACACTGTCGCCGGCCTTGCAATATACTTCCATTATCCGTGTACTGATCGGGGAATTGATGATTTCTTCAAATGCCGGGACTACACTGCCTGAACCCGTGACTGTTGTCTCGATTGTTCCACGGTCGACAGTCGTTGTCATAAGGTCGTCGCGATTGACGCTCGCCTTAAGCGAAATCATAATTACCGCGAAGATTATTATCACCGCGACTATACCTATTATATAAGGGATTATTTTTTTGCGCCGTGCTTTGGTCCGTTCTGCTTTAGTGAGTTCTCTGTCCATCTTTTCAGAAGTAAAAATAATGTGTGAATGATTTTTTATTTGTTATGGTGTATAATATAGCATTTATCGTGCCAAAGTGGTATGTAGCTGATTTATAATATGTAGCTGATTTGATTATTGTCCGAATACGGACGGTTTTGTCCGATTGTTGATTATTGATGCGGACACCGTACACTCTGTCATGCGGTAATTTTAACGATATTGTAAACTATTTGGCTCTTATTGGTATTATAATTGTAAAATCATCACGTTTATGTCGACCTCACGTCCAATTACATTTGACCGGGTGATGCGCTTCCTGTTTGCCGCACTCGTCATTGCGGGTATAATATGGCTCGTAGATATTTTGCGCAATGTTTTGTTGCCTTTCTTTCTGGCATGCCTCATTTCATATATTCTGCAGCCGATTGTCGAATTCTGTATGACCCGGCTGCACATCCGTTGGCGTATTGTGGCGATCTTCTTGACATTGATTGCCGTTGGCGGGATTATATTCGGGCTGGCCTACATGTTTGTTCCGTCAATAGTGAAAGAGATTCATCAGATGGGGACTCTCATAAATGACTATGCTAAACGTGGCGATCCTATACCCTTGCTTCCGAAAAATATCCACGATTATCTTGTCAGCCGATTTGACGACGCTACTATGCAGAGCCTGCTTGAAAATCAGCATTTCGAGACATTGATCACCAAGGGGACATCGTTTATTTCAGCTTCGATAAGTTTTCTGCTCCACACACTTGAGTGGTTTCTGACATTCATCTATGTTATTTTCATTCTCCTTGACTACCGTCAGTTGATGAAGGGCTTCGCCTTGATAATCCCACCTAAATATCGCCCGGTAGCCAATAAAGTTGGTAATGATATAAAGAACAGTATGAACCGCTACTTCCGCGGGCAGGCCGTGTTGGCTCTGTGTGCGGCAGTGTTCTACTGTATAGGTTTTTCGATTGTCGGCATCCCTCTGGCTATTGTGCTGGGTATCCTTGTCGGGGTTCTGTATATGATTCCATATTTTCAGTACATCACTGTTATCCCTGTAGCTTTTGTGTGTCTCATATCCTCGATGGGAGGAGAGGTGACTTTCTGGACTGAATTCAGCAAATGTCTGCTTGTCTATGTCATAAGCCAGAGTATATGTGACTATGTGCTTACTCCTAAGATCATGGGAAAGGCTATGGGGCTTAATCCGGCGATAATATTGCTGTCGTTGTCAGTGTGGGGGACTTTGCTTGGTCTTATAGGAATGATCATAGCCCTTCCGCTTACGACTCTCCTTATATCATATTATGGGGAATATGTCATCGGTCATGACAGTGTGACAGCTGATGATTGTCATCCCCCAAAAGGTAAATAGGAGATAATGATAAATTACTATTCCGATATTAACAGAAATTAATAAATATATAAAAGCTTGATTAGCTGTCATTTGCCTGCTTTGTGCGATAGTTGTATTGAAATTTTACATAAAAAGTTTCAAAATAATTTGCACAGTTCAAAAAAACGCCCTAACTTTGCACACGTCAAAAGGAAATAAGTCACGAAAGATGACCAAGCGAGGGCATCGGCTCGAAACCTTGATGACGTAATGGAGAGATGGCAGAGTGGTCGATTGCGGCGGTCTTGAAAACCGTTGAGGGTCACACCTCCGGGGGTTCGAATCCCTCTCTCTCCGCTTGGAACAATCCCAATCCCCTGTAAATCCTTGATTTACAGGGGATTTTCTTTTGGATGCAATGCCAAGATTTGACACTGTTAGGCCATTGTTAGACAGAGTTGCCTAACAAAAACCTAACAGAAAAATCGGCAAACCTCAAATTGTTAGGTTTTTCAGTATAACAAACTGATTTGTCGTCATTTGGCAATGATTTGTCTACTCATACCTCAGAGTAATCAATTAACTTTGCGTTCGATTACCAATTGGATATGAGCCTACGGAGACAAATATCGGGATAGTTAAATATCCTTAACGCCTTTTTGCTCATTCCTGTTGGGGATCGCCACAAAAAATCCCAAACAAATCAAAAAGACGTATGAGTAAAAGCACCCTCAAAATCCGTTTCTTCCTGCGAAGAAACCATGTCTATGCAGACGGAACGTGCTGCATCATGACAAGAATCACCATCAACGGAGAGAACACTAATTTCAGTTCTAAACTGAATGTCAATCCCAAACTGTGGGACACCAAGCAAGGCAAGGTCAGCGGCAAATCAAAAGTTGCCACTGAATTGAATGGACTTATGTCTGATATGGAGTCATCAATTCGTCAGATGTACTTCGATAGTACAACCGTCCGCGACAGCAGGTATAGCTTAAAAAAATAGCCGTCCAGGTTTTGGGCGGCTATTTTTGTGAGAGTTTCCAGCGGTCGGGAAGCAGGTCGCGGTATTTTTCGATCGGGGTGTTTGGCGGCCATGCGGCACATCGGTCGATTATGTCGCAGAAGTAGTCGAAGACGTTGACTCCGCAGCGGTGGCAGGTGATCGCAAGAGAGTGGTACAGGGCGGCGGCTTCGGCTCCGGAGTGGGAGCCGATTGTAAGTCGGCGACGGGTCAGGGATATGTAGCGGTTGATTCGCTCGACTTCGTTGTTGTCGAGTCTGTAGGTGGGTGAGGCAAAGATGCGTGGTATCTCGTCCCATTGTTTGAGTGCATGTTCGGTGGCGGCGAGCAGCGGGTCGTCGGGTGGCACGCCGATGCGGTCTTTGACTGCTGTCAGTCTCATGCGGATTTTCTCGAGCATCACCTTGGAGTATCGTTGTCTCCACTCAAGGTGCTTTCCCGCCGTCCATCCGTCTTTGCCTATGCGGTGCTGATGCTCGAAGTGGTAAAGGAGTCCGAAGAGCTTTGCTATTTCCTGCGCCTTTGGATTGTCTTTCAGATCGAGAAACTTTCGCTTGATGTGCTGCAGGCATGGCAAGCGTTTTATCCCGCTCATCCCACCGATTCCGATATGCCGGTATCCCGAGTAATAGTCGCACTGGAAGGCTCCGTTGAAGCCTTTTATGTGTTGCTCGAAGACTTCGGCCGAGCGGGAGCCGTCGTCATAGAAGAAGTACACAAGCCCGGTTGTCATGCCGACGAACACCCATATGTAGCCTTTCTTGATCTTTCTTCCCGAAGGAGTTGCCACCTGCAGCCGCACTTTCTGATAGGTCTCGTCACCGCAGATATAATTGTCCGCGACTATTGCCTGACCCAGCGCCTTGTATAGATTTTCCAGATGTACCCTTACCTTACTTACGAGCTTCTGTGCGGTGCCTTTGTCAAGGTCGAAGCCGTGGGCACGGAAGTATTCGACAGCATTTTCAAGTGGCATGCAGTGGAGATAGCGTAGCTCGGCGAGTCCGGCTATGAAGGAAGATGTATACTGCGAGTTAAGCAGCGGTGTGGCGGGTGCGGAACCTTTGTATATTTTCTCGTCCTGCACGTATTTTCTGACCTTGTAGATAATTTTTTTGAAGCGCATCGGCTCCATGACGTAGCGCACGACATCGCACTCGCCGATAAACGTCGCCGCCTCGGGATTGAAGTCCGGACTGTCAGGCTCCACTATAATGGTCTCCACCTCACACTCCGGATGCGTCTTCCTTTTGGCGCCGTTGTTGGTACGTTTCTTCTCTGGCTTCTGCTGTCGAGTTTCGGATGTGGCAGGAGTCGTCACCGGTTTCTTCTGACGCTCCGACGGCGAGCCCTGCAGACGCTGCACTGCCTGACGCGCGGCTTTCTCTTTGCTCAGTTCCGCACTTTTGCCTTTCATAGCCTCCTCCATTGAGGCCATTTGCTTGCGCAGTTCATCTACAGTCGCCACAAGCTTCTCGTTGGTCGACTGCAGCTTTTCATTGGATAAAGTAAGCGAGCTGACAGAGGCCAACGCCTCGTCGAGCCGCCCTTGAAGGAACTCGATCTGACGTTGCAGAAACTCTATCAACTCGTTCTTTTTCATGGTGTAAAGTTACAAAAAATATCTGACATTTGCAACTTTCCACGCCATTTATTTATTTGATTAACAAATTATTAAGCCTTATTTTACGGCCATTCTGAAGCGATTTTCGACCATCACCTTCACAGGCGTGAGGCCCCTCATCAGCATATAGAAATCGTCCCATTGGAGCCTGCGCACGCCGTCATCGCCCTTTTTGAGCACCTCCCGGAAACGGCCTCGCGACAGTCTTTTTGTGTACATCAAAAATCCGTCGCCATCCCATTTCAACGCCTTCATGGTCTTGCGGTCCTTTGAGAAAAACACATACACATCGCCCGATGCCGGAGAATGCCCCTTCCACGACCACACCATCTGGGCCAGACCCCGGATGCCGTAGCGCATCGATACCGGCTGCCGGCATACCCAGAGCCGCATATCCGCCTCAAGACTCCACATCACTCCTGCGTGTCATGACATCCACCAGAAGCGCCAGCCCCTCCGCGCTTATCTCTCCCAGACTCACGCCTCGGCCCCAACCGAGTTCGATGTGCACGTCACGCACGACACTGGTGGCACCGACATCCCGGCTCTCATCCGCAACCTGAATACCGGGAACCTTAACCTCCCGGAATAACGGCCCGCCACCTTCCCGCGACGAATCCGGTCTCTCCGGCAGACTGCGTTGATAATCGCTTATGCTGATTTTGCGGCGCCGAAGCCACTCATAAAGCCGCTGGACGTTGACGCCGGTACCGGCACAGAAACGGTTCAATGCGATATAGCCGTCTGTCTCGCATTGATTCTTGTAACGCGTCCATGTCTCTGAATAGACATCGGACAAAGACTTGTTATAACCCATGATTCTTTTTGTCGACAAAGATACAACTCTCTTTCGGAGTTCGTCAATATGCTATCGCGGATGGTTGTACGCTGAATTCACGGTGCCGGGCAGATCGACAAGAATGAGGTCGTATTCACCGTCTTTCCTTAGCTGGTCTGTCGCTTCCCTCGCATTTTCCGCCTGCGCCCCCACGATGGCGTAGGCTTTTTTATGGATACGGTTCCACTGGTTCACCAAAAGCTGGCGGAAATACTCGCTGTTCTCCACTGTGCGCATATCGCGCTCTTTCATACGGATAAGGCTGAACTGTGGAAAGTCACAGTCAACAACGGCTACATTAAGACCTTTCTGGTAGTGGAAATACCCGGTCAGCATGATTGTGATGGCGGATTTGCCGACCCCGCCTTTCTGGTTGCTGATGGCAACGAATAATGGTTCTTTTTTCATGTCTACGTTTTTATGTTATATGATACTGAATTCATTCCTGCATGAGTGCATGTCCGTATGACTGAATGTGTACGCTCATTCATGACCTCTGTCAGTCATTCATACATACATGAGTTCGGGCATTCACTCATTCGTGATTTACTGATTCTTTAAGTGCAGTCACTCTGTCACTCGTGCCTGATTGACCTCACTCAGTCAAGATGTCTCTCAATCTTTCAATCGGTCACTACTGACTTGCGGATCTCAATCACACTGCAAATAAAAGGAGATTTTTTCGACTTTCAACCATCTTGTCAAGCCCCTGACATTACGTGTCACCTTATGTCATCACGTTGTATATAATGCCCTATTTTACAGCCGGATAAATGCCTGTAACTTTGCCACCGACAAGGAAACAGACCGATGCAATCGGTGGAAATCCCCGCTAATGTCAGGCAAGAGGCCCGGAAACAATTTGACGAAGGAAAATTCATGTTCAAGCGAACATAGCAAGTTGTGTTTCTCGGCACACGAAATAAATTTCGTGCCTTGAAACAACTTGCCACTCGCCTGACGGCTCGGGAGGGGATTTCCTCCAAAGTCGGAAATCCGTGCCGGATTATCAGTAACTAAAAAATGTATTGAACCGTATGAAAAAAGAGAACCCACAACGAAGAAAAGTCGGGCGAAAACCTAAGGCCAAACCCGAAAAATACCGTTATGTTGTCCGTATGGACGAGGATGAGAACCGTCAGTTCAAACTGATGTTTCAGAAATCAGAGGCGGTGCATCACTCCAAATTCATCAAATCCGTGTTGCTGAATCGGACTATTAAAATAATCAAGATAGATCCTGCGACGACGGATTTCTACATCCGGCTAACCAATTTTTATCACCAGTTCCAGGCGATTGGCAACAACTACAACCAAGTGGTAAAAGCCGTAAAGACCAATTTCGGGGACAAGAGGGCCTTCGTGCTGCTCCGCAAATTGGAGAAGGAGACCGTCGAACTTGTGATAGTGAGCCGCCAGATAGTGGCTCTCATCAACGAGTACAAGGAGAAGTATCTTGACACCCATCTCCCGGACTGACATGGTGGCGAAAATCAACCGGGGCGTTTCGCTCTACGGGGCACTCGCCTATAACTGGCAGAAGGTGGATGACAGGACCGCGCGTATAATATCGGGGAATGGAATGATTACTGATTCGGCCAACTGCCCCGATATGAATATGCAGAATGCCATCTACGGCTTCCGGAAATACCTTTTGGCAAACAAGAACACGGACAAGCCTATACTGCATATATCTCTCAATCCGTCGCTTGATGACAATCTCTCGGAAAAGCAGCTGGCAATGCTTGCCGACGAGTATATGCGCAAGATGGGCTATGGTTCCCAGCCATACATAGTGTTCCTTCACGAAGACATAGAGCGCCGCCACATACATATAGTGTCAACCTGCGTGAACGAGCGCGGAGAGAAGATCGACGACTCATACGAGTGGAACCGCTCCATGCGCGCCTGCCGCGAGCTGGAACGGAAATTCGGTTTGCAGCAGGTGGCTGACAAACGCCGCGAGCTGTTGGAACCATATCTGAAAAAGGCCGATTACCGCGACGGTGATGTGAAGCGTCAGATCGGCAACATATTCAAGAGCGTGTTTTCATCATACCGATTCCAGTCGTTCGGAGAATACAGCGCGTTGCTGTCATGCTTCAACATAGAGGCGAAACAGGTGAAAGGCGAACATGAGGGGACACCCTACAATGGTATCGTCTATGCGATTACCGATGATTCGGGTCGTCCGGTCAGCGTACCTGTCAAGTCATCGCTTATTGGCAAGAGGTTCGGGTATGAGGGGATACAGAAACGTATCGGCTACAACGCGCGTGACTACAAGGCGAAGAAATGGCAATCGAAGATTGCGAATGATGTCACCTTTGCCAAGCACGGTTGCCGTGGCGACCGTGACACTTTCGTGTCTATACTGGCCTTGCGCGGCATAGATGTGGTGTTCCGTGAGAACGATGACGGGCGCATATACGGTGCCACTTTCATTGACCACCGCAATAAAGAGGTGTATAACGGCTCCCGGCTCGGCAAGGAGTTTTCGGCAAACGCTTTCGAGAATCTTTTCAATTCCAATACAGATATTCCGGGGCTTGACGGACTTAACGATGGCCTGCGTATTGGCACACATTCCAATGCTGTCACCGACATGGGCGAAGCGATACAGCAGGCTTTCGGAATACTGTCTCTCGACACCAATGACCCCGATCCGCAGGAGGAGGCTCTGGCGAACCGTCTGCTCCGAAAGAAAAAGAAAAAACGCCGTTATCGCGGCCTGCAATGACAACCAATATTATAAACCCATTAAAAATTATCCCATATGCAACAGGAAGATGACCTCCGGGGACTGGCAAAAGTCATGGAATTCATGCGCGCCATCTCCATAATATTCGTAGTGATACACGTTTACTGGTACTGCTACCAGGCTATAACCGACCTCGGTGTGAACATCGGTGTCGTGGACCGCATACTGCTGAACTTCCAGCGGACTGCGGGACTTTTCAAGAACCTCCTTATCACCAAGATGTTCGCACTGATATTCCTCGCCCTGTCATGCCTCGGTACAAAGGGTGTCAAAAATCAGAAGATGACATGGGAGAAAATCTACGGAGCCTACATATCGGGACTCGTGCTTTTCTTCATGAACTGGTGGATGCTTTCCTTGCCATTGTCTCCGATGGTGAATGCGGCGTTATACACCGCAACACTCACGACCGGATATATACTGCTGCTCATGGCCGGAATATGGACGAGCCGCATGTTCCTCCACAACCTCATGGACGATGTGTTCAACACGGCCAACGAGAGCTTCATGCAGGAGACACGCCTCATGGAGAACGAGTATTCGGTGAACCTGCCGACCAAGTTCGTGTATCAAGGACGCGAATGGGACGGATGGATAAACGTGGTCAATCCGTTCCGTGCGTCGATAGTCCTCGGTACACCGGGTTCCGGGAAAAGCTACGCTGTGGTGAACAACTATATCAAACAGCAGATTTCCAAAGGGTTCGCGCTATACCTATACAACTACAAGTTCGATGACCTATCTATCATCGCCTACAACGAACTGCTCAAGAACCTTGACAAGTACAAGGTGAAGCCGGAGTTCTATGTGATAAATTTCGATGACCCTCGCCGCTCGCACAGGTGCAACCCCATCAATCCGCAGTTCATGGCGGATATCAGCGACGCATACGAATCGGCATACACCATACTCCTGAATTTGAACAAGACATGGATACAGAAACAGGGAGATTTCTTCGTTGAGTCACCGATTATCCTGCTCGCCGCGATAATATGGTACCTCCGTATATATAAGGAAGGGCGTTACTGCACCTTCCCCCATGCCATAGAATTCCTCAACAAGCCGTATGCCGACATATTCACCATTCTCACTTCATATCCCTCCCTTGAAAACTATCTGTCACCCTTTATGGACGCATGGAAAGGGGGCGCCCAGGATCAACTCCAGGGCCAGATAGCTTCCGCAAAAATTCCACTGTCAAGGATGATTTCACCGCAGCTGTACTGGGTCATGACAGGCGATGATTTTACGCTCGACCTGAACAATCCGCAGGCTCCCAAAATCCTATGTGTAGGCAACAATCCAGACAGACAAAACATATATTCGGCCGCCCTCGGACTATATAACAGCCGTATCGTCAAGCTGATAAACAAGAAGGGACAGCTCAAGAGTTCAATCATCATTGACGAGCTGCCGACCATATATTTTCGCGGCATCGACAACCTTATAGCCACGGCACGTTCCAACAAGGTGGCTGTATGCCTCGGATTTCAGGACTTCTCCCAGCTTGCGCGCGACTACGGCGACAAGGAGGCGAAAGTAATCCAGAACACTGTCGGCAATATCTTCAGCGGGCAGGTCGTAGGCGAGACGGCAAAGAACCTGTCGGAACGCTTCGGAAAAATACTCCAGCAGCGCCAGTCGGTATCCATCAACCGGCAGGACACTTCCACTTCGATAAACACCCAGCTCGATTTCCTCATTCCCGCATCCAAGATAGCAAATCTGTCGCAGGGCACGTTCGTCGGCAGCGTTGCCGACAACTTCGGCGAGGAGATAGACCAGAAGATCTTTCACTCGCGCATCATCGTTGACAGCGCAAAAGTGGCGGCAGAGACAAAAGCCTACAAGAAAATACCTGTAATCAATGATTTTCTGGACGAGGATGGCAACGACATCATGCAGGAACAGATTGAAAGAAACTATTCTCAGATAAAGAATGATGTAGAGCAGATAATCGCCGACGAGATGGAGCGCATCAAGAACGACCCGGAATTACAGCATCTGCTCCCGCCGGAGGATAACGGAGAGGCCGGGGAGAAATAAAGCCGGTGTCTATTCTCTCCGCGAAGGTAGCCACACGCCTTTCGGACGGATGCAAGGCCAGGCCCTGCGGGTTTCGTGGAAAAATCTGCCGCGCCCCGTGGGGCTTGCGGTATTTTTCCCGAAAGCCTTGCACTGTCCGGCGTGTGGCTGTCATGGCGGCAAGAATAGGACACAGGCTGCTGTGCCCGATAAGGATTTATAATCAACTAAATAGAAGATATATGAGTATTATATGTACAAGGTGCGGAAGCACCAATGTCGCTTGTGAAGCGATAGTAAATCCCAACGGGAATGTATTCAGACGTTATACGGATGAGTCTTTCCTATACGGACAGTGCGAGGATTGCGGTACTTGTCCGGAGCTGACCGATCCCGATGAAGTCAAAATGGATATCGACAGATTGTATCAGGAATTCAAGTCTTATTCGGACACGGAGCCGGATTATGCCAACTGCCGGATAGTGTACAAGGATGACGGTAATGAGCATGATATAAAAATATCATTGAAAGTGGATGACAAATCCGCAGCAATGGAAGAGAGCATATTCTATTACTGCGACTGCCTTTCCGATTTCAAATCTCTGGCAGAATATGGCTGTGAGGATTTCATACTGGTCGGATGCTACAGATTCGGCAAATGGGCAGAAGAAGAATGTCTTTCAAATAATAAATAAATGCTTATGATAAAGTTACTGAAAGAATGTGCGGAGTATATACGCTCGCATCCGGATAATGGGCTGTCTGAAAAGCTCCTTGATAAAATAAAACTGGCACTGTCACACAATGACGGCTATGCTATTGTCTCAACAGTCTCGCGTGAAGATATAGTGTCCGCAGGATATGATGCCGATGCCGTCAGTGATGATGACCTTGAGCGAATTGCTGAAAGTATGCACGAGGGCCATACGGAGTATGGAGGCTATTGGGTGGCGTTGAAGGATGCCTGTGATGACTTGATGATACCCCGGCTAACAAAAATGCCAAATGAAATTGCACAATAAAATACAAGAAAACAGCGGAATCTACATTGAAGCACGTTCCGCTGTTTTTATATTATATTACACACTGATACAGCTCTACAATATTGCTGTGTAAAAAACATCAGGGGCGACACAACCGAGTGCCGTCCCCCGTTTTTAGAGTTTTGTTGATGTCAATCGCTACACAGCCACCATAATCCAGCTATAATACCCGCTCCAATTACAAAAGGATCGGCTGGAGATGCCAAAAGGGTGGAGACCATTGAAACCACCTGTGTTCCCATTACGGCATTTCCGACTCCTGCCGAAGCAGAACTGATAGATGCACCCGCCGCACTCACGGCTGCGGAAACGTTGCCGCCCGTAGCTGCTGCACCAACGATTTGTGCACCACCGGAAATGGTGGAAGTCATTAGAGTTTGTGTTGCACTTGTTACTGCGTGGTCGGTTATAATTGATTTCCCGATTTCACACGCTACATCTATAGCACTCATGAGAAATTAAATTTAAGTATGAATGAAACGTGTTAATAATCTCTGCATGAGGTCTGCCACCTTGTGACTGTCGCCTCTTTATAAGTATTTGACGGTATCATAAAATTAGCATTCGGGAACTGAAATGTCAAATTTATTTTTATGTTGTAAAGCTGATTTTGTTAAAGAATTAAAGTTGCATTAGAACTTCTATGATATTATATTGTAGTCGGGTCAAATTTTATCCCGTCATTTATCATGCCACCCCTTATTATGCCATTTATATCACCATTTTTTAGTATCGTGTAAAGAGAAACAGAGAACCGTCACCGACGGTGTAAACCGCATTAGTTAATCGCCCTCAAATCTGTCAACACTTTCCAGGGATAGTCAGTATAATAATGTATGTTGGACGAATAGGCTGCAATAAATTGTTCCAAAACGCTCCAAAATGGCGGCCAAAGCTCAAATCTTGCGGAATATCTGCAAAATTTGAGCTTTAAAGGGTCAACTCTCATATTTGGGAAGCAACAATATCTCCTTTTCTGTTGATAGCTTTATTGAGATAACCTTTGTTTTATCGAGACAACAGTCCAATATGCATTTATCATGAGGCTGTATCAGAATGGGTGTTTCATTCAATATAAGGACATCTTCTTTTTCCCAATCATATACTGTAAACTGTCCCCTACTTAAAAGTATCGCCCTGTCACTATGGTTGTCAATCTCAACGCCTTGGGATGAAAGTTCTATCGTCCAGTCTGTTCCGGACTCGCAAATTCTTTGTTTAGTACCAAATGGTACAGTATATTTGCCGATTAGTCTTCCCACAAGTCGGTCAACATCTGTATATGGATTCCTTTCATATACGGGTGCGGCGGTTTTAGCATCGCTTTCAGATCTGAGCCGACACGCATTTACCATACCCTTGATTAATTTGTCTTTAACAAGTGGGAATGTTGATTCCCCGGATTTCGTTTCCATCCAATATCCCCGTGTTCGGGCATAACCATTTATGCAGATTGCCCCATTGCAATCTTTCTCAGGTATTTTGCCGGTGCCGCATTCAAATATATGCTTATTGCCATCAACGCGTTCACCACATTCTGTTTGCAAGAACGATCGGTACAGATATTCAAAATGCAGAAGCAGATAATATTCAAAACTACGACTACTGAATGCGATATTCACAATTTTACCGTCAACCACTTTGGCAGCCTCTTCAAATGCCTCTTTGTGTTTTGGATGTTCGTCCTTGTCATATACAGCCCATGCCTCATCGACCCCTTCTGATAATATGTGACGGGCATACTGAACCCATTTTAACGGCGGTTGACCGCTTATGATAATTGGTTCCGGCTCCTTCTTTTGTGAAGCTTTAACCTTCCGTTTCTTCCCTTTGTGCCATCCTCTTTTTGTATGATTCACATCATCCGCTTCTTCAGGAACATATGGTTGCGGTATGGTACGGATATCAACATATTCGTTATCATGGAAGTATGTGTTACACAAGTCGCTGAAAAACAACGGCTCGGTCTTGTCTCCCTCGCAAACTATCCTGATGACAGATTTACTATGGCGTGTATCTTCATTCTTCCTTGCCATTATCCACAAAAAGTTTTTCAAGCGGATGCAATGAAGGCACGCCACCGAATTTGTTGTTCAGATACCATTTGCCGAAAAGTGTGTCCTCCCGGACATCGGAAAAGTCAGAGAGGGAGAATATTTCGGATACACCATACTTATTCTTTTCGGTAAACCATATCTGGTCCTTTCGAATTGTATTCTGGTCAAGAAGGTTTACATCATGCGTGGTGAATACCAATTGTGCGTTGTTTCGGTTTATCCGTTTATTTCGGAATATATCTACAATAAGCTGGGTTATGTGAGAGTGCAGACCAGAATCCATTTCGTCAACAAAGAAAGGACTGCCATTTTGCAGGGATTGCAATATATTACATCCAATAATGAACAATGCCCTTGTACCGAAAGATTCCTCTTTCAGCGGCAGGTCTGATTCCCCTATATCCTTACCATCTTTATAAAGTCCATGCAGGCCGCTCGCTTCAACTCCGTCACTTCGTTTTTCAAGCCGCAAGTCAGTAACGCCCGTATCTGCGAAAGAAAGAAACTCTGACAACATACGCCTGTTGTCAGGATGAGAATATAGCCAGCGAAGCATCTCCTTATCTTCCCCAAGCATTGTATCTTCGTGGAAACCATTGGATACGACTATTCCTGACAGATATTTTGCGGCATTGGTTACCGGCTCACACGGAGTGTCTTTTAAAAACTTTGACAAGAGCAACTGGTTCTTAAAGACGTTAAAGCTCTTGTTTGAGGTAAGACTTGAACCGAATCTGATTGAGTCAGATTCCTTATCATCATCAAGTAACATACGCTCATATAAAAGCACCGGTCGTCCGACAGGATAGGATTGTAATGTTTCTGCAAGAATCTTGGACCTTTCAAATTTTAGGGTGTACTTATACCGGACATTCGCTGTTATGAACTCTATGGAGAATTCAATTGGAGCGTCTGCCGTGTCACTGTCGAATTTGAACGGCATATACAATGGGATATCCTCACCAACACGGTTGTCTATATTCAGCACCCAACGGCGAAAACCATACATGAATTTAATGATATTGGTTTTTCCCGAGGCATTTGCACCGAAAATCAAAGAAATCTTCAAGACCCGTTTCTCTCCTTCAGCACCGGTAGCGACTTTACAGATGTTGTCAGGTTTTGCTCTTGAAGATGTCGGCTCTGTCGTAAAAGAACAACACCCTTTAAATGACCGAAAGTTCTTAAATTCCAGATTTAGTATCATGATATTGCGGATTTTCTGCAAAGATAGCATTTTAATCTCGCTTAAACAAATTTATTCCGGCGATTTTGCGTAATTAGCGCGAAAATCCCATTAAAGTTTGATTTGGATTATGCCGTTTATATTTTTACGAGAATTATATATCTTAGAATGTCACGCTACAAAAGTAATTCTAATAACGTTGTTTATCAAATGATTGTGGTCATAAATATCTTATGACTGATGCTTTTGTCCTATTTTTCAATGTTTTGCCACTGCATCTATATATATGGTTCTTCTTCAATATGTTATGTATGTCCGTGTTCAAAATTTTACTCAGTTTGTTAAAAATGAATGATACTAAGCAGTGAACAATAAGCTAAATGATAATAACAGCATGGTCGGCAGCGCCGGCTATGTCCCTTTATCAAGGTAACTCGGAGACCGAAATCCTCTCGTTCAGGCCCTTCGGGTTTTCCTGCAAAAAATTCCCTGCGGTAATTTTTCTTGGAAAAAACGTTCCGGTTTCGCCCCTCCGAGTTGTAGTGTCGGTCGGGACTTAGCAAGCGATGCCGACCGATGACGCATAAAACGGTCAACTGAGAAACTGTGGCGCCGGCATTATGGAATATTGACGGTGCCACAGCCGATATAATATTACAGGAACACACATAATCCTGCCGCCTGTTTTTTACTGACGGATATAAGCGGGGACAAAAGCAGCTCCGCCTCTCAATTCTGCATATTACGGTCGTTTTCTCCGTCCCGCCTGTTCTCCTTTCCGTTTCCCTCCGTACCTGTCTTTTTCGCTCCGTAATCGGCTCATTCCGACCTTTGCGTGACACCCTGCGGTGCAACGTGATGACATACGGTGCAACGTATTGTCAAGCGTTTGCAAATCAGTATTTTGTATGATTTTAGAGCCTATATTTGCAGTGGAAACATTTATTTATTCACTCTAAATACTTCAATGTATGGCAAAAAAATCAGCAAGGGCGGAACCGGATCTACCGACACCCAAAATCACCGAGAACGAGCAGATGAGCGACATCGTGTTCATCCTTGACAAGATGGAGCTGATATTGCAGGCGGTGTCAAAACTTGACAAGGACGGGCGACATGAAACTGTCCCGGCAGACACGAAACACCGAAACTCGTTCCTGAAAATCGACCGCTATGCGGACATGTTCGAGAATTTCCTCAAGAATTTCTGGAGCCAGATCAAAGACCCCACACGCTTCGGCATCCTGTCGGTAAAGGACAAGCACCTTGACGACCACGATGTAAGGCAGGCGATAGAGGATATCGCAGCAGGGAAGAAAACCGACGCGGTGGAGGAATTCCTCAAGAAATACGAGATTACCCCGAAGGGGAAACAACAAGAAAACACCAATAATCAAAATGTAGAAGAAATGGCAAAGAAACAAAAAGACAATGAAGAAGTGCGGATGTCACCCCGCGAGGTACAGGCACAGCAGGCCGCAGCCGCCGGACAACAGCCGGAACAGCGCGCCCCACGTTACAACGAGTCAATGATCGACTGGGAACAGCTCAAATTATTCGGTATCTCGCGCGACTATCTCGCCGAGCGCGGACTGCTCGACCAGATGCTCCGTGGCTACAAGACCAACCAGATGGTGCCTATAACCATGAACTTCGGCTCAGCCGTGCTCCGCACGGACGCACGCCTGTCGTTCCAACAGTCGGCTAACGGCCCCGTGGTACTCGCCATCCACGGTATGCGTCAGAAACCGGATCTCGATCGCCCGTATTTCGGGCATATCTTCTCCGACGAGGACAAGAAGAACCTGCTTGAAACCGGCAACATGGGGCGCGTTGTGGACCTCAAATCCCGCAGCGGTGAGATTGTCCCCACCTTCATCAGCATCGACAAACTCACCAACGAGGTTGTGGCGATGAAAGCCGAGAACGTATTCATCCCCGATGAAATCAAGGGTGTCAAGCTCACCGAGCAGGAAAAGAACGATCTCAAGGAAGGGAAGGCCATATTCCTCGAAGGTATGAAGTCGCAAGCCGGCAACGACTTCGACGCCAAGGTGCAGATAAGCGCCGAACGTCGCGGCATCGAATACATCTTCGAGAACGACAGGGTTTTCAACCGTCAGGAACTCGGCGGAGTTAAACTCACCAAGCAGCAGGTTGAGGATCTGAATCTCGGCAAAGCTATCTTCGTGGAGGATATGAAGCGAAAGGACGGTGAATACTTCTCTTCGTTTGTCAAGCTCGACCCACAAAGCGGGCGTCCCGCATACACGCGCTACAATCCGGATTCGCCCGAAGGAGACCGGGAAATCTACATTCCCAAGGAAATCAACGGTGTGAAGCTCACCGGTGAAGAACGGGAAGAACTGCGTGCCGGTCAGGTAATATTCCTCAAAGATATGGTGAGCCGCAAAGGTGAGGAATTCTCCTCGTTTATCAAGGCCGACCTTGAAACCGGACGGCTGAGCTACTCCCGCACGCCGGACGGTTTCGAGTAGCGCGAGCAGTTCAAGATTCCCACCGAGCTGTGGGGCAGGACGCTTACCGCAACCGAACGCGCCCAGCTTCAGGACGGCAAGGCGGTGCTCATAGAGGGGATGATAGGTTTTGACAAGAAACCTTTCTCCCAGTATGTTCGTGCCAACTTCAACACCGGCCGTCTGGACTACTACAACGAAGACCCCACCCGCAAGCGTGACGCCTCGCAGCGCAATGTCGTCGCACAGGCTCAGGAACGCCGTCAGTCACAGGGACAAGGGCAGCAGAACCGCAAACCGAAAGGCCAGAGCGTCGGCTGACGATAAGAAAATGTGTAACGTAAAAGACCATGACAATGAATCAGGAAAACATAACTCCTTTCAATGCCGAAGATGTGGACTGGGGCGAACTGGAATCCATCGGCATACTCCGCGACGAGCTGGAGATGGCCGGCGAACTCGACACGCTCCTGCAAGGAGAAAAAACCGGTGTGATATCCCTCAGTCTTGTGCTCCTCGGCGTGGATGTCGTCCTTGACGCCACCTTGCAGCTTGTACGCAGGGAAAACGGCGAACCTCTCCTTGAGATTATCGGCATCAAGCCCGCATGACAGAGTTCTTATATAACCCAATGTCAAACCGCCGTTCCCTGCCTCCCTGACTATGGCGGGGAACGGCTAAATTTTCACCAATATGATAGCAATCATAACTGAAAAGCCGAGCGTCGGGCAGGACATCGCCCGTGTCGTCGGCGCCAACATACGCAAAGAGGGTTACTGTACCGGCAACGGCTACATGGTGACATGGGCGCTCGGACACCTCGTGTCGCTCGCCATGCCGGGCGCATACGGTTACGACCGGACATCTACCGAAAGTCTTCCCATGATTCCCGACCCATTCCGGCTTGTGGTTCGCCAGATCCGTACCGACCGGGGCTTGGTGACGGACATCGCCGCCGCTAAACAGCTCAAGATCATCGACGATGTGTTCTCCAGATGTGACAGCATCATCGTGGCGACCGATGCCGGACGCGAAGGGGAACTCATTTTCCGTTATATCTATGAATACCTCGGCTACACCAAGCCTTTCCGCAGGCTGTGGATATCATCGCTTACAGACGAGGCAATCCGTACCGGCATGGCGAACCTGCGCGACGGTCGTGAGTATAATAGCCTTCATGCCGCCGCAGACTGCCGCGCGAAAGCCGACTGGCTTGTGGGAATGAACGCCAGCCGCGCCCTCGCCTGCGTGTCGGGCACTTCCAACAGCTCCATCGGACGTGTGCAGACACCCACGCTTGCTATGGTCTGCTCCCGTTTCCGTGAGAACCGTGATTTCGTGTCCGTCCCTTACTGGCAGCTACATGTGACTCTCTCCAGGGACGGCAGGCTGTGCCGTTTCTTCCACAAGGATGATTTCAGGGAGAAGACACAGGCTGACGCCGCCTTTTCCCGTATCGTCCCCGGTGCCACCGGACGTGTCACCAAGGCGGAATGCAGGCGTTCCGACCGCCAGCCACCGCTTTTGTACAACCTCACGGCTCTCCAGAAGGACTGCAACGTGCACCACGACATGACCGCAGAGAAGACTTTGGTCGTGGCGCAGTCGCTCTACGAGAAGAAACTGATATCCTATCCGCGAACCGGAAGCCGTTACATACCGCATGATGTCATGCGAACCGTGCCGGAACTGCTGCAAAAGGTGTACACCATGCCGGAATTCCACACCTACGGTGCCACTTTTGACCTATCGGCGCTCAACAACCGCAGTGTAAACGACACCAAAGTGACCGACCACCATGCTCTGATTGTCACCGGTGTCACACCTTCGGGCATTTCAAGCGACGAACGTGCCGTCTATCTGATGATTGCCGGGCGTATGCTCGAAGCATTCTCACCCCCGTGTGTCACCGAAACACACCTAATAGAAGCCGAAATCTGCGGGATGCCGTTCCGTTCCAAGTCCTCGTCCGTCGTAATACCAGGCTGGCGTGCCGTGTTCGACCGCAAGGAGGACCGTGGCGAGGATGAATCCGATGACAATGCGGCTTGCCCAGCCTTTTCTGTTGGTGACACCGCGCCGGTGTCGGGGCACGGGCTGGCGCAGAGGAAGACCATGCCGCGCCCTTTGTACACCGAGGCCACCCTCCTTGCCGCAATGGAATCGTGCGGTAAGGATATCGCCGACGAGAAGGCGCGCGAGGCTGTCCGCGACATAGGCATCGGCACGCCCGCCACCCGTGCGGCCATTATCGCCACTCTGGTTAAACGTGACTACATACGACGCTCAGGTAAGAGCATCATGCCTACCGACAAAGGTCTGGCACTGTACGATGCCGTGAAGGATATGCTCGTGGCGGATGTAGGCATGACAGGCTGCTGGGAAAACACACTGTTGCAGATTGAACGGCACACTCTTGAACCCTCTACATTCATGAACGCCATCGTCGGCTATACACGCAAGGCCACCACTGAGATTCTCGGAATCACAGTGCCTGTCACCCCGGTGCATTCCCGCCCATGTCCCAAATGCGGCAAAGGGAATGTCGTGATACGGGCTAAGACCGCCCGGTGCGACAATACATCCTGCGGTCTGATGGTGTTCAGACGATTCTTGAACAAGGAACTCACGGACGGCCATATCGAGCAACTGCTGTCATCCGGCAGGACTAAGCTGATAAAGGGGTTCAAGGGAAAGAAGGGAAATTCATTCGATGCCATGCTCGTTTTCGACCGCGGCTACAATGTCACACTCGTTTTCCCGGACAGGAAGACTTCAAGAAAGAGATAGGACAGTGAATGCCGTCATTCGGATTCGGAGGCGAAGTTCGTGGCTTGCCATTTCCCACCGTCAAGGCCGGGCCTTGCGGTACGGGCAAAAATCATCCTCGCTGCGCTCCGGTATTTTTACCCGTAGCCTTGCCTGTGGAGGCGCGCCACGGGGGAGCCTCCGAAATCCGGATGACACCGTGTCCCCCGGTAAATATATACAGTTATGAAAGCATCTGCACTTATCACAAGGATCACCGGTATGGGTTGGCTGTGGAAAGCAATCCTGATACTCGCTTTGGCCGCCGTGTTCGGATACCTCTATACAAGGGGCGTATCACCTGTATGGGCGGCGTTGGCGATAGTCTTTTTCAGGGGATTCTTCCGATTCCTCTATAAGATTGCCTGCATCATAGTGGCGGCGGCTCTGCTGTTCGCCATAATCAGCGGTCTGATTTTTTGAAACAACGCATCATGAGCTTCCATCTCAGGCATAGATTTACAAAAGGCATATATGGCAGAGCCGTCCACATGGGCGGCTCTTTTTATGTGCTGTATGAAATAAATATATGTAAGAAGATAATAAGGCAGAAAAGAATAGTCTGGCTGACAGACCCGAAGAAACTACCGGGCAAAATTAGCGTCCGCCTCATTCGGACTGCAAGGCCGGGCCTATCGGTTTCGGGAAAAATCATCCTCGCTTCGCTCCGGTATTTTTCCCGAAAGCCTTGCATTACCGGAGTCGGCCGCTGTAATGCCCTTGTAGTTCATCGGGCTGCCAAGCCCGGATATTCAATAATAAATTAAAAAAGAAATGACTATGAGACAGGCTATCATGACAGCGGCACAACCGGCGGTTACAATCCCGGTGCCGAAGAAAAGAATCGTCCGGATTGAAAGACCGGAAATCAAGTTCCCGTCACGCAGGACAGGGGGACCGGTGCATATCTCCACCATCCTGGATCCTATAATGGAGATAAGCCGCCATCCTGACCGTAACAGGCTTCTCGCAGAATTCTTCAAGGGATGAGCGCAGGCAATAACCGGAAATATTCACACTAAATACGATAAGAATATGTTTTTTCAATCAATGAACCAGATGATGAACCCTAACGTGGATATCACGTTGGTCATCCGCAAGTCCGCCGACGGGCGCATGGCAGTGTCGGTGCTACCGAAGTCCAACACTCTCAAGGATGAGGCGCAGAACAGCATCGTGCCGTTGACATTGAACGGCACACCCGAAGAACTTGACACCGGCTTCATGCAGGTGGTCGCACGCCCAATGCAGAAGGCGTCGGGACTGATCTCCAACATGGCGCAGTTCGAGGCGCAGGCCGACAAGGCCGCGTCATCGAGCAAGAGTGCTAAGGAAGCCAAGGCGAAAGAATCCAAAGAGGAAAGGGAGAAGCGCGAGAAGTATGAGAAAAATCTCAAGAAGGCAGAGGAGCATATCGCCGCCAAGAAACATAAGGAGGCTGTGGACGCGCTTACCGAGGCACGCAAGTACGCCAAACCCGATGACTTGAAGACAATCGACGAGCGGCTTGACGAGCAGAGGAAATTAGTGGGACATGGAGATCTCTTCGCAATGATGGAGGAACCCGCAGAGACTCAACCACAGCAGGCTCAAGTCCAACAACCGCAGGCACAGTCTCAACCAACGCCGGAACCGGTACAGCAAGCTCAACAACCGACCGTTCAACAGCAAGATGCACCACAACATCAGTCCGCCATGCCACAGCAGGAAATGCCGGCACAAGCTGCATATCCCGCTCAAAAGCCATACGGCAATCCCGGACAGGGATATGGCGGCCGGTACGGGTATCCGCAACAGCCGCAGGGATGGCCGCAGCAGGCGCAACCCAATGGCGGCTATCCGCAATATGCGCATCCCAATGGCGGGATGATGCCGCCAAACGGAGGTCAGAACGGCTCGTATCCTCACAACGGTCAGCCACGGTACTCACAGCAGCCGATGCCGTTCGAGCACGACATGGCGGCTCATGCACCGAGAATGGCGGATCCGGATGACGCACCACCATACCGACCGGAGGAATATGCGGAATATCCCGACTTCCCGGCATCAATGTTACAAGGAAATTATGCACAACCCCAAATGATGTAAGACTATGGCACTCGAAATCACAGGAATCAAACGCGTGTTCACTTTCAAGAAAGGGACAGCCACAATCACACTCGACGACCCCAATCCGTCGGACAGCCCCGAAATGGTGATGGGATTCTATTCCAACACCTATCCCGAACTGACAACCGCCACGGTACACGGTCCCACCATGAAGGACGACGCGGCGGTCTATGAGTTCAAGACCACAATCGGAACCAAAGGATAAGAACCAATGCCCATAAAACCTAAAAAAGAGAACCAATGCAGACTCCTGAGCGAATCACAGTCGGAACAGCTCGCAAAGCTACTCATAAGCCAGACCGAGAGACGCTATCATTACGGAGTGAACCGGCAAAGAAGAATTACAGCGCCCAGCGGTGCTGTAATTCTTTTCTGAAAACGACCTTCCAGAGCACCGTACCTTCTTTCATAATCAAGGATTATGGAGAGGATACATTCAACATAATCACGCAGGAGAACTATGATTTCCTGCGTGATTCTTATTTCTGGTATGCGGAATTGTTGAATGTGAAGACCGATCACACACCCGGCAGGACTCTGAATGAGAGCATCAACCATCTGTATTATGAAATGCAGACCATTCTCTCCGACAATATTGGACTGAATATCGAGATGTATGACAGCAGGCTTCATTTTACACTCTGGAAATGCCACAGGTGGGGAACCTGCAAGCTGTATTATTTCCCGGTGAAATTTCTGACCCGAATCAACAACGGGCTTAGGCGCATAGCCATATCGTTCCTTAACAAGTTTATGCACGCCAACCGAATCGGTTCAATATTGGACTGCGATGAACATGACTGTATAATGGAATGTGTCCTTATGGATTATGACACTAACGAGGCAGACAAAGAAATTATCAGGGACAGGAAGCGCATAGAGTCATATCAGTCAGGAGCAATACACAAACTGCTCAGACGTGTTGAAAGTAAGTCATATCATAACGACATACACACGGCGTTGCACGGTTATAAACCCGTTAACGCATGGGAATTAAAATTTATAGATGCCATGCTGGATGGAATGGAATTCCTTGAACCGAAGAAACCGATAATGCATTATGCCTATGACCCATATTACGATGATGACCCGGACATACGTCCGGTGGACCTGCACCGTCAGATCTGCATTGTCTATGAGGAAGATGACATAGTCACCAGGACACTGATTGACTTCATAAACTCGGATTATCAGGAATCGTATGAGATAATACCGGTGACAACTATGAAACTGACTCCAAAAACGGAATCACTCTTCAAAATATCGGATGAGTATCCCGAACGGTTCTTCCAATGGTCCGATAAGTTCATTAACATAATAAGTAATCTTGAATCATGACGAATTCCAACCAACTGACTCGGGAGATAAGCTCCGTAATATATCCCAAAGCCGTTCTCATCGCCTATGTCAGCGAGGACGAGAAGAAACATTTCCTTGAGATGCGTGCAATAGATAAAAAGGGTAATATGGGTGAAGGACGCCCTGTGACCTTGGAGTTCATGAACGATCTTGTGAGGAATTATTCGGAAGTCCACAACGGCACTCCATGCGGGATGTTGCCGTCAAACCTGCTGTATTGCGACACTCGCAAGGGGTCTGAACGGTATGTATGGTATAATCCGCCGCAAAGACGAATGATGTATTTTGTGGAAAGCCTGAAGATTGAAAATGCGGAATACAATGTTCCGGGAGTGATCTATGAATCAAAGGAAGGTGGCGGAATGAACGTGTATGCCTTCAAGGGAGAAGTCCCAACTCCGGAGACAAAACTGTATGCCGCCCCGTTTTTCAACGTCACGAGCGCAAACGTGTGCATGGGGAATCCGAAAATTGAGAGTCCGAGGCAACCGACATTCGGAACATTTCTGGAATATCTTGAGAAAAGGTTCTGGCTGACGGAATTTTCACACTTGGGCGGAGGCCGTAATCCTACGAAGTCCAATCTTGTGCTGGTGACAAAGGCCGCACGTGACAAACCGTTCAACCTCAATGAACTTATACCTCTGAATAATCTTAAACTAAAAGACCTTCTGAAATGAAACGTGTACATTATATTCACAATTACCTACTCAATCCGCAGCATCCGGTTACGGTAAATCTTATAGGCGCCGGCGGCACGGGTTCACAGGTCCTTACAAATCTCGCCCGGCTCGATGTGACACTGAGGGCATTGAACCATCCCGGTCTGTTCGTGACAGTCTATGACCCGGACATAGTTACCGAAGCCAATATCGGGCGCCAGCTTTTCGGATGGTCGGATATCGGGCTGAACAAGGCGCAGTGTCTGGTGACACGGATAAACAACTTCTTCGGGAATGATTGGGCTGCAATCCCGGACTTATATCCGGTATGTCCCAAGGATGCACGAAGGGACAATATGGCCAACATAACGATTACCTGCACCGACAATGTGAAATCACGTATGGATTTATGGAAAGTGTTGAAGGCTGTACCGGAATCAGACTACACCAATCATGGCACACCGATATATTGGCTCGACTTCGGAAACTCGCAGTCAAGCGGACAGGTTGTAATGGGAACCGTGCCAAGAAAAATCAAGCAGCCGGAATCGCATCTTTATGAAACGGTAAGCTCTCTGAAAGTGGTGACACGCCTCGTGCGGTATTCAAAAGTGAAAGATAATGATTCAGGTCCGAGTTGCTCCCTTGCCGAAGCATTGGAGAAACAAGACCTGTTTATTAACTCGACACTGGCGCAGCTCGGCTGCAATCTGCTGTGGAAATTGTTCCGCCACGGTATGATAGAACACCATGGGCTGTATCTGAGTCTCTCCACCATGAAAGTGAACCCAATTATATTATAAATACCATAACCTTGAAAATCGATAGTTTAATCTAAATTTTTTGCGTTATGATTCCATTATTATTTTGTAACTTCGCAAAAATAAACGATAGAAGTTAGTATGATAACCAACCGTGAAGAAGTGCTTGAAAACGCACTGCGCGTTTTCGCCAAGATGAATTATGAGAAGGCAAGTCAGGTAGAGATCGGAAAAGCCTGCGGGCTGACGAAAGCCGGGCTTGTGTATTATTATCCGATAAAGCTGGACCTTTTCGTGGCGGTTATAGATAAATACGTGTTCGGGATGCAGTCGGTGGCAAACAAGTTCCGGTTCAAGGCTGCCACCCTGTCGGAATTTATCGAACAATATATAAAAGGTGTGGAACAGACCATGCGGAAACTCATATCGCTTCTTGATGACGGCAACAATCCGGCAGGATGCAGCTTCAATTTCTATTATTACCATCTTATGATGCAGGTACGGCTTTATTATCCGGATGTGGAGGAAAAGATAGCAGGCATGTTCCGGCAGGACTACGAGTTTTGGAGAGCCGCCATACAGTCGGCAAAGGACACAGGGGAGATACGGCAGGATGTGGACATCGAGGACACAGCCATGCTGTTCCGGCAGGTGTTTTTCGGTCTGTCCTTTGAGCAGTCTTTTTTGAGGGGGCTTGACATACAACGGCTTGCAAGGGAACTGCGCTTCGTCTATTCGCTGTTAAAAGCCTGAAATGTTAAAATTCGAGCGGTTTTGTGTTTTCAGCCGCTTTTTTTTTTGTGTTAAAAACAAACCGATTGGTTTGTTTTTCAGAATTATTTCAGTAATTTTGAGCTCATAAAACAATTGTCGGCATTATGGACAAGGTACGGAAACAACGTGGCAACATCGTTCTTCACAAAGACAGGCGTGGCGGCGAGGAGTGCATCCGGGTGGATTACTCGGACTGCCAAGCCATCGCCCTGCTGCTGGCACAGGGCACCGACGTGGTGGCGATCGGGGACGGCTCCGGCTACATCCCTGCCGCCGTTTTCCGGCTGCCTGATTTCTACGACCGCTATTCACCGCATGCCTACATCGATTACAGCCGGGTTTACGTGCGGCATCCCAAACCTAAGCGTGAATACACACTGCCGAAAGGCTACCTCGAACTGCTGGAACAAAAGCGTTACAGCCCCTCGACCGTCAAAACATACGTACAACCATCCGCGATAGCATATTGACGAACTCCGAAAGAGAGTTGTATCTTTGTCGACAAAAAGAATCATGGGTTATAACAAGTCTTTGTCCGATGTCTATTCAGAGACATGGACGCGTTACAAGAATCAATGCGAGACAGACGGCTATATCGCATTGAACCGTTTCTGTGCCGGTACCGGCGTCAACGTCCAGCGGCTTTATGAGTGGCTTCGGCGCCGCAAAATCAGCATAAGCGATTATCAACGCAGTCTGCCGGAGAGACCGGATTCGTCGCGGGAAGGTGGCGGGCCGTTATTCCGGGAGGTTAAGGTTCCCGGTATTCAGGTTGCGGATGAGAGCCGGGATGTCGGTGCCACCAGTGTCGTGCGTGACGTGCACATCGAACTCGGTTGGGGCCGAGGCGTGAGTCTGGGAGAGATAAGCGCGGAGGGGCTGGCGCTTCTGGTGGATGTCATGACACGCAGGAGTGATGTGGAGTCTTGAGGCGGATATGCGGCTCTGGGTATGCCGGCAGCCGGTATCGATGCGCTACGGCATCCGGGGTCTGGCCCAGATGGTGTGGTCGTGGAAGGGGCATTCTCCGGCATCGGGCGATGTGTATGTGTTTTTCTCAAAGGACCGCAAGACCATGAAGGCGTTGAAATGGGATGGCGACGGATTTTTGATGTACACAAAAAGACTGTCGCGAGGCCGTTTCCGGGAGGTGCTCAAAAAGGGCGATGACGGCGTGCGCAGGCTCCAATGGGACGATTTCTATATGCTGATGAGGGGCCTCACGCCTGTGAAGGTGATGGTCGAAAATCGCTTCAGAATGGCCGTAAAATAAGGCTTAATAATTTGTTAATCAAATAAATAAATGGCGTGGAAAGTTGCAAATGTCAGATATTTTTTGTAACTTTACACCATGAAAAAGAACGAGTTGATAGAGTTTCTGCAACGTCAGATCGAGTTCCTTCAAGGGCGGCTCGACGAGGCGTTGGCCTCTGTCAGCTCGCTTACTTTATCCAATGAAAAGCTGCAGTCGACCAACGAGAAGCTTGTGGCGACTGTAGATGAACTGCGCAAGCAAATGGCCTCAATGGAGGAGGCTATGAAAGGCAAAAGTGCGGAACTGAGCAAAGAGAAAGCCGCGCGTCAGGCAGTGCAGCGTCTGCAGGGCTCGCCGTCGGAGCGTCAGAAGAAACCGGTGACGACTCCTGCCACATCCGAAACTCGACAGCAGAAGCCAGAGAAGAAACGTACCAACAACGGCGCCAAAAGGAAGACGCATCCGGAGTGTGAGGTGGAGACCATTATAGTGGAGCCTGACAGTCCGGACTTCAATCCCGAGGCGGCGACGTTTATCGGCGAGTGCGATGTCGTGCGCTACGTCATGGAGCCGATGCGCTTCAAAAAAATTATCTACAAGGTCAGAAAATACGTGCAGGACGAGAAAATATACAAAGGTTCCGCACCCGCCACACCGCTGCTTAACTCGCAGTATACATCTTCCTTCATAGCCGGACTCGCCGAGCTACGCTATCTCCACTGCATGCCACTTGAAAATGCTGTCGAATACTTCCGTGCCCACGGCTTCGACCTTGACAAAGGCACCGCACAGAAGCTCGTAAGTAAGGTAAGGGTACATCTGGAAAATCTATACAAGGCGCTGGGTCAGGCAATAGTCGCGGACAATTATATCTGCGGTGACGAGACCTATCAGAAAGTGCGGCTGCAGGTGGCAACTCCTTCGGGAAGAAAGATCAAGAAAGGCTACATATGGGTGTTCGTCGGCATGACAACCGGGCTTGTGTACTTCTTCTATGACGACGGCTCCCGCTCGGCCGAAGTCTTCGAGCAACACATAAAAGGCTTCAACGGAGCCTTCCAGTGCGACTATTACTCGGGATACCGGCATATCGGAATCGGTGGGATGAGCGGGATAAAACGCTTGCCATGCCTGCAGCACATCAAGCGAAAGTTTCTCGATCTGAAAGACAATCCAAAGGCGCAGGAAATAGCAAAGCTCTTCGGACTCCTTTACCACTTCGAGCATCAGCACCGCATAGGCAAAGACGGATGGACGGCGGGAAAGCACCTTGAGTGGAGACAACGATACTCCAAGGTGATGCTCGAGAAAATCCGCATGAGACTGACAGCAGTCAAAGACCGCATCGGCGTGCCACCCGACGACCCGCTGCTCGCCGCCACCGAACATGCACTCAAACAATGGGACGAGATACCACGCATCTTTGCCTCACCCACCTACAGACTCGACAACAACGAAGTCGAGCGAATCAACCGCTACATATCCCTGACCCGTCGCCGACTTACAATCGGCTCCCACTCCGGAGCCGAAGCCGCCGCCCTGTACCACTCTCTTGCGATCACCTGCCACCGCTGCGGAGTCAACGTCTTCGACTACTTCTGCGACATAATCGACCGATGTGCCGCATGGCCGCCAAACACCCCGATCGAAAAATACCGCGACCTGCTTCCCGACCGCTGGAAACTCTCACAAAAATAGCCGCCCAAAACCTGGACGGCTATTTTTTTAAGCTATACCTGCTGTCGCGGACGGTTGTACAAACATACCGTGCCTATTTCAGCGACTTCATGGAATATCACAAGGGGCGTAACATCGACCGTCTGAAGGTTGCCGACATCAACCGCTACATACTCTACCTTGTGAACGAGAAGAAAATCTCGGTGTCGCAACAGAATATGCGCATCAACGCCATCAAGTTCTACTACGAGCAGGTGAAAGGCGGCAAACGGCAATACTACGGCGGCATCACCCGTGCCAAAGAGTACAAGAGCCTGCCCGAAGTGTTGAGCCGCAACGAGGTGCGGCGCATTCTTTCATGCCTTGCAAACCGCAAGCATCGCTGTATGATTTCGTTGATTTATTCCGCAGGATTGAGAAGGAGCGAGTTGCTTAACCTCACTCCGCAGGATATTATGAGCGAACGTATGCTGATTCGCATTATGGGCAAGGGCAAAAAATGCCGCTACTCGCTGCTGTCGGAGAAGGTATTGTGCGAACTTCGGGAATATTTCAAGGAATATCGCCCGCAAAAATGGCTGTTCGAGGGCGAAACACCCGGAGAGCAATATTCGGCAAGTGCATTGGTGAAAGTGTTGAAGGAAGCCGCCGATCGAGCCGGCATCAGACACTGGGTACACGTACACATGCTCCGCCACTCCTTTGCCACTCACCTGCTGGAGCAGGGAACCGACCTTCGCACCATTCAGGAGCTTCTGGGACACAACGACATCAAGACTACGAGCATCTACCTTCATGTTACAAGTGCCCACAAGTCGAGCATACCGAATCCGCTTGATTCATTGGATAACACATAATGTGCAACTGTTAAATTGCAGAACCGGAAATGAAAAATAAAGGCAACATAACAAGACCGCCAGTCAGTAGCATGCAAATCTACTGTATATTGATATCCGCATTGTTGTCGGTAGTTCGGGTGTGCGCTTCGACTACAGCAGACTCCGTGTATTTCCACATAAAGGCTGACACGATGCGGGAGATCCGTGCGGGACAAGTGGTGGAACTGACGTATGCGCTGGTCAATGCACAATTCGATTCGGTTTCTCCTCCGGTATTCAACAGCAGCATTGAAGTGATAGAAGGTCCGAAGTCACATGAAGGCAGTAGCTACGCCATTATAAACGGAGTGGGAAGAAAGAGCCGTGAAAGCGGATTCAGTTATATTGTGCAGTTCAGACAGAGCGGAGAGGTCGAACTCCCTTCCGCATCCGTAAAGGTAGGCAACCGGACATATACCACCCCGGAATGCCGTGTAACCGTACATCCTGCCGTAGTGGATATGAACAAACTGAAATGCAGTTTGAAGGTGGGACGTATGGCCGGCGGTTACGCAAAATACTGTGCCACGCTGACCTGCAATGCCTGTCCCGACCAGAACCCGCCACTGCTGTCCATAAACGGGAAAATATTCCGACCTACCCGCAAGTCCTTTTCAATTTCCAACGGCAAGGAAGAATACGTTTACGAGTATTTCTTTAACGATGACAGTTATGAGGTGTCCTGCGAGGAGCTGACCTTTGGTGGCAAACCATATTCCGTCAAACCGAAAAAAGGCAAATTAGCCGGTGCGGACTTCCTTATTGCCATCGTGGTTGCAGGCGCATTGTTCGAGTTGGCATGGTGGCTTGCTTGCAGACGTCGCTACCGAGAGGATAAGGATGCCCTTCTTGCCGAATTCGTGTTGGAAAAGAAGGCTCTGCCTCTGACTGTAAGCTGGGCGTATACCCATTATGGCGTATCGCACACGCTATTGCTTTTTTCCGTGCTGTTTCTTGCCACAACGGGAGTTGCGATCTATACAGACAGTCTGTTCATGTCTGTCTTTTTCTGGCTCGGCATTGCGTTTGTGCCGCTTGCTTATCTGTCATATCGCCACCAGCGGCGCAAGCTGGATTTCCAAAGCATACCGACCACGCTGGACGAGCAGGCGATTTACGACAGGATATATAATCTGGCGGCAACTTATGACTGGGATGTTGATCATTACGGTGAGGACTGCATCGTGGCGCATACCAATCCCGCCATCTGGCATCTGACATGGGGAGAGCAGATTTTCATCGTGTTCGACAAAGGGCAGGTATGGGTCAACAGTGTGAATGACCTGAACAAGCGTACTTCGCCATTCTCGTTCGGTTATGCCAAACGGAATGTTCGAAGAATAAGGGACGCACTGACACAGAGTGCAGCTATTAGAGATTAGGAAACACACCTGCCGGGTGACGTTTACCACAATAAACAGCACCTACGGGTGATCTTACAAATACATTAGCTACGAACGAAAAAAATAGAAGTCATGAAACAGGAAATTATAAACCGAATAAAGCAATTAGGCGGTAATGTCACCAATGTAAAAGGAACGTCTTTATCCGAAGACTTGTGTGCTATAACTTTTAATACCGCATTGTATAAAAAGCCGGAAGATACGCCTTGGCTATCTGCTGAAGACACAGAACCGATTGAAGGATTGGGCGATTGGGTGGATGAAAATACGGATTTGTTCAATTCTGACAAAGAGGCATTCTACAAGAAAATGGCAGATGCCTACTATACATTGAATGAAGAACCTCGCAGGCAATTATTTTGGGTTGCCAAACCTTTTACACCGTTTCAAGAAGGGACAAAAGATTTTGAAGAATGGAATGATTGGTTTTCAGATGATGCAGAGTTGGGCGAAATCATTCAACATTCAACCTGTGCCACTCCCGCCTTTATAGGATTGCTTTATACGGATAGTTATCCCAATTACTATTACATCTGTTTATCAGACCTCAATATAGAGAATCCGATTGTCTGGAGTACAGACCATGAGGTGTTTTTCACAGATGTTACTAATGAGGGAGCGTTAGAAGACTTTCTAAACAAGTTCATGACTAAAGAGGAATTTATAGATATTGTAAAACGGAAAATGGAACAATAAGGAACGTAGCTAACAAGCACCTGTTCCGCCTAAACGGCGGCAAGCTGCAAACCATTAGCTACCATGCAAATTGAATTAAAATGAGAAAGTATAAGTACACCAAAGAAACATTGGATGTCGCACTGGAAGAACTACAATCTGAAAATGTAGTGCAACGAAAAAATTATGTGAAATTTATATCTATGGCATCCCGTAGCGAGTTGTTCGGAAAGACCTGTGACACATTAAGTGTGCAAACTTGGTTTTTATCTTCGGATAACCGAGAAAAGTTAATTCGGGTTTTACATCAAGAAGCAGAAGAAAAATTACTTTGGGAGTATTTACTAATATTGCTTATGGTATGTGAAAGATACATAGATCACCGCTGTTATGCCAAAGATTTTGCAAAAGAATCCTCTTGTGTGGAGTTTAAGCAACGAGCTTATGAGATTGCAAAACAATATGCACATCATTCAAGTGCGATAGTCCGCCAAATGTCAGGTTCTATAATAGGATATATGGGGGATAATGATGTATGGGGCATATTCTGTAATGTAATGTTGAAGAAAAGAGATTTGCTTACTATAAGTCACATTACACTGGGAATAAGACGGCATTGCACCGGAGTTGCTAACGGCGACAATCATTTCTTTGGTGGTACTATGACAAATAATCAACGAATGGATATTCTAAACAGTTTACGTTTAGTCTATCAGAAATCCTCAAACAAAAGCATTAAAGGAATGTGTTTGAGAACCATTGAAGAATTGGAAAATACAAAAGAGGTAGCTAACAAAGCGTGATAACGCCTAACAGCGTTCCCCGCTAAACCATTAACATCAATAACCCTAATAAGTATGAGAACGAAAATTTATTTAGTAACGCTGCTGATAGCCTTTGTTACCATATTGGGGCTGACAGCTTGCATGAATGAAGATGAGCCAAAGGACATCACAAAAGAAGTAACGATGTATGTTTCTTCTGAAACTGGAATTATGTATGATTTATTTGATTCGGAAGGAGAATTTCCGATAGAATGTATGCTCGTCAAGGAGCAGGGAGAGGATGAATATCGTCCTTTGGCATTCTGCGGTATTCAGGGCTTCGAATATGAGAAAGGCTATGAATACGATTTGCGTGTCAATAAGACAACTTTGGCAAATCCACCAGCAGACGGTAGCATATACAAATATCAGCTTGTTCGGGTCGTAGAGAAAAGACAGGTCGGTAACCCAAACGAAGCTGAATAATGCGTACAATATGATGTTAACGAAGCAGGGTAACGGCAAGCCGTTCCCTGCTATCCCATTATAAACAATGGCTGAAAATAGCTTAATTCGTTAAAATATAGTTCATCATGCTAATAGAACAATTTTCATATTTCACTTTTAGTTGTTTTCAATGCTCGTTAGAGGACATTGTAAAAACTTTAAGTGCTGATTTCTTAGAGAATGGTAGCCTAAAGTTATCGTTTAGACCATTCGTGTTTGATTTGTATGATAATAGTCCCTTAAAAGGTGGAGCGCATTTTGAGAAAGCATATTTCTTTGCGCCTGCAACAAATAAAAATATCAGCGTTATGTATTCCAACTACTCGGACGGTTGGAATACTTTGGTTCGTTGCTTATCTTCAAAATTACAATGCGATTGTTACAATTTTCAAATCACTAATATAGATAGCTCTGATAGCATGAACTCTTTTCAATTCATACAAAATGGAATAGTTGTTAGGACTGTATATGCTATGAAAGACCCTAAATGGATTTTTTATGAAAATGGTATTGTCCAGTGGTTTGAAGATGAAAGCTATTATAAACGTAGGCTTATCAAAAATAGAGTGAATAAAGACATCCTACTATCGTATTGTACAAAACTGGGATTTGCAATAACAGAAGCTAAGTTTTGGGAAAGTAAGGATGCTATTTTATTTGAACGAATACAATAAGCTATTTTTCAAATCCAAATTGAGTTTATAACAAGGTCGAGTTAACAGCTAAACGCTGTTCCTCACCAAACCATTAGTAATAACTTGATAAAGATAAACGGAGTATGAATGTAAATGAGATTATTTCTAAAATCAACAATATGAATCTTCAATCCGAAGGAGATTTGCAAGAGGTAGAATCTGTTTTAACTGAAATGGATAATGCTTTAATCGAGCCTTTATTTAGATTGCTTGAAAGGCATCCACATTTCAACTTTGGCAATCCCGGTCGTGTAGTCCATTATTTGGAAAAATTTGATGATGACACTTACACTCCGTTTTTATATGCTTCTATTCGTCGAGTGCCTACTGAATATAATATATGGATGCTCAACAGATTCTTAAACTCTCTTGATACTTCCGAAAAATCAGAAGGTATAGTGATTTTAGAAGAAACATCGCAGAAAGATATTGATGAAGGACTTAGAGAATGGGTGAATGAATGTTTGGATGAACAGAAAGAGGAATGAATTATTACTAACGAGCCAAGATAGCTGCTAAACGCAGCTCCTTGTCAAGTCATTAGTTGCAAATTAAATAGAATGGAAAATGTTGATAAAATATGCCCTATTTGCAGAAAACATCCCATAACTCTACCAAACGGAGTATGCTCTGTCTGCTATCATAAAGTGAAAACACAAGCAGATTGGAATACTACCGAATGGGGTAAAATAGAAAATCATGGACTTGATGCAATTATAGTGTTAGCAAAGTATATTTTAGATGAAATAGAAGATGATGACCAACATCAATGGCATCAACGTCGAATATGCTTTATGCAAGATATGGTAGAGCATTTGGATAAACAATATTTTCCTAATGCTACTATCCAACAGATAAATGACTTTGCATACTCGGCTGTTGATTTTTGGAAAGGAAAAATAACCGGTCAAGAAGCAACAGAGCAACTTCAATCCATGCGTAAGGTTTTGCAAAAGGATATTATGAAATTATCTGATTGGGAACCGAAAGATTTTCTGCTTTGGATGATGATGCTGGAAGATGATTTTGATTGGATGTGGGACCAGTGGTTTGAGTGCATTCATGCTTGTATTCCTGACAAGTGTAACGATGAGTTGTGGATAAGAATGTTTCATAAACATTTTCCAAATGAAATCAAAGCATGGGTAGATAATAACAATAACGATGCAACTAACAAACCGGGATAACGCTTACAGCGTTCCCCGCTAAACCATTATCACCAATATAGACAGAAAAAATATGAGGAAAATCGTACTAATAATCAGTATCTTGTTGTGCGTGTTATCCACTTGCGCACAAGGTATTCCATTATTGAAAAATCTTCAACTTGCTGAACTTCCAAAGGAGATCAGTTATACAGGGGAATTTTTAAGTTGTACAGAATGGGCTGATAAGTTAGGTGAAAATTATCTAATAATCAGTCAATCTCCTGTACACAAAGAGGTATTGCCGGAAAGTACGCCCATATCATCTAAAGAACTGTATGCACGGCATTACATAAAAGACGGAGAACATTATTCTATTCTATGGCAACTTTATGATTTCTTAAAAGATGGTTACTGTGGAATGTTCTCTGTTGATTATTTGTGCGAACCGTATGTTAATGATTTTGACCGTGACGGCATTTGTGAAACATGGCTTGTTTATCAATTAGGGTGTCGCTCCGACTTTTCGGGTCCTAACCTCACGATGAAAATCATTATGCACAGCGGCAATAAGAAGTATGCCATTCGTGGAGAAAGAGATATGTTGTTTCCGCAATCTTATGGCATATCTCCTGAATTGGGAAAATTCCAAATGGATGATAATTATAGGACATTGCCAGAGAGTGTTCGGAATTTCGGAATAGCATTATGGCACAAGTTCCAAGTGGAAGATTTGAAATACTTAATGGAATAGGAAATATAAAATACGGTGATAACAAGACGGGATAACGGACTAACGCCGTTCCCCGTCAAGCCATTACCAACAATTAAAATATGAAGAACATTATTCAAACAGCAGAACAGTTATTAGGCAGAAAATTAACTGCAAATGACGGTTACACAACGGATGAAATCAAACAGGCTGAAAATATGCTTGGACTAACAATGCCGGAAGCTCTAAAGCATTTTTATTTATCTGTTGGAAAAGTAGAGGTATTGGCTTCTTCGTTCCAACGGTTCTTGCCATTAGACTAATTACAATCTGATGGTGAAAAGATTATCTTTCTTGCGGAAAATCAAGAAGTGTGTTTATGGGCTACTACAATACATGATACCACAATTTGGGTTAAGTATAGTGATGATGAAGGTTGGATAACAGAACCGATTGGATTAATGGATTTTATTCTATTAACGATGTATTATAATTGCGCACAAGGAGGCTTTGAGTTTGGCGGAATAGCTGAAAACGAAGAAGCCTATCCTGCTATATTGGAATATGTACAAAAGGAATGGAATAAAGTTGTGCAATATAATGCTTTAATCATATATGCATATCAAGATAATCTGATTTGGTATTTCTATAAAGCCGACAATACACCAACAGATGACGGAATATTTTTGTCATGTAGAACAGAAGAGAAGTTTGATAAGTTCTTCAATCTTTTTGATTTCTCTGAATTATAATTGAGGTTGGTAACAAGGTCGAGCCAACAGCTAAACGCTGTTCCTCACCAAACCATTAACATCAATAACCCTAATAAGTATGAGAACGAAAATTTATTTAGTAACGCTGCTGATAGCCTTTGTTACCATATTGGGGCTGACAGCTTGCATGAATGAAGATGAGCCAAAGGACATCACAAAAGAAGTAACGATGTATGTTTCTTCTGAAACTGGAATTATGTATGATTTATTTGATTCGGAAGGAGAATTTCCGATAGAATGTATGCTCGTCAAGGAGCAGGGAGAGGATGAATATCGTCCTTTGGCATTCTGCGGTATTCAGGGCTTCGAATATGAGAAAGGCTATGAATACGATTTGCGTGTCAATAAGACAACTTTGGCAAATCCACCAGCAGACGGTAGCATATACAAATATCAGCTTGTTCGGGTCGTAGAGAAAAGACAGGTCGGTAACCCAAACGAAGCTGAATAATGCGTACAATATGATGTTAACGAAGCAGGGTAACGGCAAGCCGTTCCCTGCTAACCATTCAATATAAAGCAAAATTACAATTTAATGACTAACTTTTAGCCCGGTTAGACAGACCGCTTAACCCGAAATATGAAAACTAAGAAACATTATGTTCATCTTGTCACTTAGATGCAGCGTAGTTGGCTCATGTTTCTCATTATCCATTTAGACACTCAAATAGGGCCAATAGAGTGTGTGCTACGAATATGAATAGACTATTTATGCCTTTTATGGTAGTTGTCTGCCTAATCTTAACGGCTTGTGACAAGGATGATGTTTTACGCGGCGAGCCAATGGTGTGGTCATATGAAATCCTTACGCCCGACAATGTCAAGTTCCTGGGTTCCACCGGTGCGGAAGGTACTCCTAAGTATTCATTCGAGGCAAACGGCAAGCAAGGCGATGTGATAATGACTTGTGAGAATTTCTTTTCGCTTAATCCCATCTCAGGAGATTCTTATACATACGATTGCGGATGGGCAATGCTTAGGGTAGATGCCAATCAAGTGAAAATCCATTTCCTTCAATATGTTTCGGATGCTCAGTCTGCATACGAAGAGATTCGGATTTCGGCAAATGACGGAGAAAAAAAGGTTTATACTATTATCTGTTTGTCCCGAAACTTTAAAGACGAAGGGCATACAGACCCCGAACCTGAGACTTTACCCGAAGAGGCAAAGTTCAAGATGATCATGAATGATTTCACCCCCTTGATGCATCTTGACAGTCCGTTGCCGGCGCCTCTCGATTTGATTACCTTCCGAATCACGGACGTGAATGGAGAATATTCACCCATAGACTTCCCTGAGTTTACACACTATTACGATTCTATCGTGTGGAGTGCGGATAACTTTCCTCACACGTTCAGAGTGTATGAAAATAGAGTTACAGCAGAAGGAGTTGAAAAACATATTTCAACACAATGGAGCTCGCACTTCTTTAAGAGCGGTACGATAAAGAGCCATCTTAAAGGCTACCGCGATGGGAAAGCGCAATATGAGACTTCGCACAATATGACGCTATACGAACGCGATTTCTTAGGGCTTCAATGGGGCATAATCGTCTTGCAGAAGCCCGAGAATCTAACAGCCTATTGTCTATTGGATAGAGACTATGAATATAAGGTATATGACATTGTTGCAACGAACGACGCTCCTTATTCTCAAATCATTCCGATGAATCATAAATTGTTGTCTGACGCTGACTTTCTGCCGGCAACGGAAAAAGCCATCAAGACTCTGATGAAGAATAATGTTGGAGAGGGAGAAGATGGCAAAGGCAAAGAAAACCTATTCAAATGTCTGCCCGAAAAAGGTGTGGAAGCCGAATGGTATTGGGAAAACGAAACCACCCGCATGTTGATGTTGCATCGGCTTTCAGATGGCACAGACGGGCCGGCGCAAGAGAAGTATTATTTGCATATCGAACCTAAATAAGTATTTATGAATAGAGTAATTATCTCATTCCTATTTTTTATAGGAATAGCCGTATCATCCTGCACAACCTCTAAAAGCGTTGTATCGCAAAATGCAGATTTGTCTAAATATGAATATGCCTCAATCATCAACAATGACATCTATCACATTCCTGCCCAACTGATGGAATACGAAATACAGTTGTTTGATGCAATAGAAGGCTCACGTCTTAAGTTGGTCAACGATATGCGTATAAACGAACTTACCTCGGCTCAACAGTCAAAACTGCTTATGGTGAAATATGGGATCGATGTGTCCGAAGAAGAAACCATCGTAACTGTAAATTTCATAGATTATCTCACCAGCCGCCCGATCGCTTCATGCCGTGGCGCATACACTACATTAGGATTGAGCGTACATGCAGACATTAGAGGCGCTATAAAACGCGTTGCCAAACAAATTGCAGAAACATTTCCCAAGTAATGTAAGACCTCTTAATGCATCTGATAGAAATTGAGCCGCAAACCTCGCGGGTCGGCCGTCTGTAGCAAGGACTGGCCAACCGCCTAACGCTGTCGCTCGCCAGACCATCAACAATAAAAAGCAAAAAGTCATGTTTGATTACGAAGAAATAGATCGGACAGTCAGAGACAATAATATTCATTTAAGAAAATAGAAGATACCGATAAGGAGATTTTGACACAACGGCTATATATGGAACTGTATAGTATCACAGACCATGATGATCTGCTTTATATTGATGTGAGAAAAAATAAAAAGAAAGTTGATAACAAAGTGTGATAACGCCTGGCAACGTTCCACGCCAAAGTTATCAACACTGACAACACAGGCAAAATCAATTATGTAACATGGGAGAGTTGAAAAGAGATTAACAAGCGAATGAACTGCCCTAACGGTCAGCTATTCGCAACCCATTAGAAACAATTAGTGCGATGAATAAAACAGTTCAATCCATAGTATCATTGACAGCTTTCAGTGCTTTGCTGATAGCCATAACATTATTTTGTGGTGGCTTAAGCATTGGGCGTTTGTTCGGAATATATGGCATTATGGAATATTGTCTTTTGGGTATGCTTGTAATCATAGATATACTGGTAATCTACAAGGTCTATAAATTATATGCAATGCAACCTAAAACCATAATGTTATTGTTGGGCTTGGAATGTTGCTCTATCTTTTTGTGGCTTGTCTTTATCAGTATAGACCAAAGTCTATTGGATTGGCAAATTACAAACTTTATATTGCAAGCTGTCAGTTTAGACGGCTTCACAGGAGATGAACGGGGATTGAATATGCTTGCTGTCTTATGCGGCATTGTTTATCCCCTTATTGGGATTGTGTGTTTATTCACCGGATTGGAATTTGTAAATATATTAGTAACAACGAAAGATAGCATCTGACGATGCTCCCTGCTAACCATTAAACAATGAATAACAATCATTTTAGAAATATAATATTGCTGACCGTGATGTCGGCATTATCGTTGGCATTTGCGGGATGTGCCACAATCCGCAAAACCGGTGCTGCTCAGGATTCACGGATTTGTCTGAGTGAAGTGAACAATTCAGGCTGTAACAGGGCTTATTGAATCATTCACGGAAAATTGCGTCCGTTGGAACGTCCGCAGGTCAGATTTGCTATAGAGAAAGCTTTGATTGAGGAGGATTCCTGCTGGGTGCTGCTCCGCGTCACAGTACCGGATCAATCCATAAGGAAGCATGAGCGGTATAATGCCTGTGTCATGCTTTCAACCGTGGATGGGATATTGAATTTCCCGGAACTAAATCTTGACAACGACAGCGGTCTTCCCGAAACAGACGAGCGTAGCGACAGTGAGGAAACACAAGAGGACACGATTGTGGAGTCTCTTGAAATTGACGCCCGGAAAGGAAGCCCCGGATATGTCTATATGAGTTTCCGTTTCTGCTATCATCCGAGTATGGAAGGCAACGGAGCAATAATATCCATATTACCAAGTCTTGAAACAAAGCGTTACTTCTTCCAGCATTCTCCAGTGGAACTTCCCGTGTTATGGTCGTACAATCCGGCAATGTGGAAGCGGGCGCAACAGTTGCCGCAGTTCATACTGCTTGATAAAAGGCCGGAATATGTCTTACACGGTAATGAAAAAAATATGTTCAAGTAATAATAAAAACCGAAATCAATGATGCAATGGATAAAGAAACTGTTCAGGATAAGATGCTCCGAACAGATAACGGAAGAGTTAATAGAGCGTCTTCCTGCCGATAAACTCTGCCGGAAATATATAGACGAAGAACTGGCAAGCGACATGGAGTGCGAAGTGTTCGACAGCATAATGTGTGCGGTGGAACTGCACGCGGAGGTCATCAATGGCGGTTTCAACCAATACTACTACAATTCCGGTGGCGAACGTGCGCAAAAAGCCGAGGACACCTTTGTCAAGCTTGGAGCAGACCGGATCGCTGATGTCGTGAAACGAGCCAACAACCAATATGCCGCCAACCGGGATGAACTGCAATCGGTATGGGACGGAACGAAGGAAGGATTCGCCCACGTGTATAAAGAGAAGCTCTTTGATGCCTTCGATGATGAGTACTATGCCTTGATGAGGAATGACCGGCAACTCTACACGATGATAGGCACATACATCAAACAGCATCCGCAGGAGTTTCTCACAGAAATGACCGAATGGTATGTGCTGTTAAAATGAATTATTCATATGGATACATCCCGAATCCCGATCGTTTTAGGCTATATGCTGATACTTATCCTGATTGCCACCATAGGCTATGCCTATTACAATGAGGAGCAGACATTGGTTTCTATGGAAACAGAGTCTCGTAATACCAATAATGTCCGCTGTGAGATTAACCGATTGAACATGCGCCTAACATCGTTGACAATGATGGGCGAGACAGCATTTGAATGGACTGAAACAGAACGGGGGGATTATCGTCAAGAACGTATGCATATAGACAGCACACTGTGTGAGTTCAGCCGGATTTTCATTTCGGAAGCAGCCGACATAGACAGTCTCCGTATTCTTCTTGAGGACAAGGAGAAGAAATTGCTCCAGCTTGCAGAAATATACCGGCGCCAAAAGTCTCTCGGTGACGAGATGGCCAACAAACTGCCCGTGATAGCTCGCCAGATTGCCAAAGAAGAGCCAAAGAAGCCGAAGCGTAAGGGATTCCTCGGCATCTTCGGCAAAAAAGAAGAACCTGAGCCATCTACCACGACAACTATACTTAGTTTCAACCGCAGTCTTATGGCTGAGCGCAGGGCGCAGAACGAAAAACTTAAAGCACAGGCTGATAGTCTGTCACAACAAAACAGAAATCTTAATATCCGCTTGCAGAATCTGATTAGTTATCTTGACGGTAAGGCCCAGGCTGATCTCCGACAGCAGGAACTTGAGATTGCAGCTACCCGTGAAGAATCATATCGTGATATAGGTGTACTAACAGCCATTACCTTACTGATGCTGTTCGTTTCTTTTGTCATAATACACCGCGATATGCAGCGAAGAGACCGGAACAAGAAAAAACTTGAGGAAAGCATACGGCAGAACCGGTCGCTGCTTGAAATGCGCAAGAAAATCATCCTCACGATATCCCATGACATACGCGGTCCGCTCAACGTCATCAGCGGGAGTGCAGAACTCGCCATCGACACCCGTGACAAGAAGAAACGCGATGGCTATCTGAACAATGCACGATACCTTTGCCGGCACGTGGTGCACCTTCTCAACAACCTGCTTGATGTTTACCGGCTAAACGAAGCTAAGGAAACACCGAACAATGTCCCGTTCAGACTGAACGTGCTGCTTGACAGGATAGCCGTCGGTGCGGCGCAGATAATCAATGACAAGGGGCTGCTTTTCAAGTATGATTACAGGGTTATTGACGTTACCGTAATAGGAGATGAGGACCGAATAGAACAGATTGTCGACAACCTGCTTTCGAATGCCGTAAAATTCACACAGTCCGGTTCCGTTGGAATCGCAGCCTCATACGAAGGCGGACAGTTGGTGATGGATATCAGCGACACGGGCATCGGGATGTCTGAGGAAACCTTAGACCGCATATTCAGGCCGTTCGAGCGAGCCGACAACGTGGAGCATGTCGAAGGGTTCGGACTCGGACTTTCCATTACCAAGGGACTGGTATCCATGCTCGGAGGAACTATTGATGTGGTAAGCAATGTCGGCAAAGGCACAACCTTTCATGTAACCGTTCCGCTTGAACTCACCGGAAATATAGAGCCGGCCGATATCCCGGAAGCAAAGCCTGCCGGTGTATCGCGCCTACCGCATAACGTGATAGTAATCGATGACGACCCGCTACAGCGTGATATCGTAAGCGAGATGCTTGAGCGCAACGCTGTCTCTTGTGCCGTATGTGCCACAGCCTCGGATGTGGTAAAGGCGATGCGTAAACGAGATTTCGACTTAATACTTACGGACATAAATATGCCAGGCACCAACGGGTTCGCATTGATCGAACTGTTGCGCAAGTCAAATATCGGCAATTCAAGGACAATCCCCATAGTGGCAATGACCGCCAGGGACGATGACGATAGCAAACCTCTGTTAAAACGCGGATTCTCCGGATGCATCTTCAAGCCATTCTCGATGCAGGAACTGCTTGAACGGATATCAATGGTAATGGAGAAACCTATGGTCCCGGATGATGTACGGATTGACTTTTCACCGCTCGTTAAAAACGTGACCGAGCCGGTAAAGATATTGAAGGGACTTTCGGAATCGACTTCCACAGAGATAGCTGTCCTGAAAAAGAATATTGGGCATGACGACAGGAATGGCGTTTCGGCCATACTACACAGGATTAAGCCCGTATGGGAAATGCTCGGTATTGAAAGCTGCCTGCAACCGTTGAGGAAATCTCTGTGGGACAGGAATTCTACACCTGCGGACATCAAGAAAACCGCCGCCGGTGTGATTACGGCAATGGAGAATCTGATTGAGAATATAAACGAAGAACTGAAGACGATAAGGGATGAAGAGCAGAATACTGATAGTTGAGGACAACGTGACCCTATCCCAGATGCAGAAGGACTGGCTCGCACGCGAGGGGTATGAAGTCACGACAGCAATAGATGCCGTCGTGGCACGCAGGCATATACGCAAAGTGGATTTTGACCTGATACTCTCTGATGTACGCCTGCCCGAAGGGGATGGCCTGTCATTACTTGCATGGCTGAAGAAAGAGAAACCCGGAATTCCGGTCGTAATCATGACGGAATACGCCTCATATCCCGATGCTGTCAAAGCCATAAAGATGGGCGCGCAGGACTATCTTCCCAAGCCGGTACATAGGGAGCGACTGTTCGAAGTTGTGAAGGAACTGGTACATCCGGCCGTGACCATACAGCATTCGCTTGAACGGCTTTTCAAGCGTGACAGCGCGAAGGCGCGTGAGGCGTTGCATCTGGCGGAGCTTGTGGCCCCCGCTGACATATCGGTACTGATTCTCGGTGCCAACGGAACCGGCAAGGAGTCCATAGCCCGTACCATTCATTTCAACAGCCCAAGAAAAGACGAGCCGTTTGTCGCGGTGAACTGCGGTGCCATCCCACCGGAACTTACAGCCTCCATGTTCTTCGGTCATGTCAAAGGCGCTTTCACGGGTGCGGATTCCGACAGAAAAGGATATTTTGACGCGGCGAAAGGCGGCACACTGTTCCTTGACGAAATCGGCACGTTGCCTTATCACACACAGTCATCATTATTGAGGGTATTGCAGGAGAATGTCTATATGCCTGTCGGTGGAAACACGGAACGCCGTGCCGATGTGCGCATAGTGGCGGCAACCAACGAGGATATGGAGAAATCCATCGCCGATGGGCGTTTCCGTGAGGACCTGTATCACCGCCTCTGCGAGTTCGAGATACACCAGCCATCCCTTGCGGAATGTCCCGAAGACATCCTCCCGCTGGCAGAATTCTTCCGCAAGAAGTTTTCGGATGAGCTTCACAAGGAAACCTCTGGATTCAGCCCGGAAGCCGAGCGGCTTATGCTGGCACACTCATGGAGCGGCAATATCCGCGAGCTTCAGAACCGGGTGCGCAGGGCAGTGCTGATTTCAAAGACAACCGTTATCGCAGTCTCGGACTTGAATATCCGCAAAACATCAAATGATAATGTCGCAAAAATCGTTCCTGATTTGCGCCCAATCAAAGATGACGATGCTGAAAAGCAGCTTATCATCCGCACCTTGGAATCCTGCAACGGCAACAAGACCAAGGCGGCGAGAATGCTCAACATAAATCCTACGACATTATACCGTAAGATGAATAAGTACGGTATAAAGTAACATTTATGCCTTGGCATACAGCCCTTCTCGCTACTTTTTTGTAACTTTGGGGCGTGAAATAGAAAATACAGGCAGGCGTATTCCGATATGTCCGCCTTTACATACATAAGTTCGCAAGAGTCTCAGACAGAAATCTGGCAGTTGATGTTTAAGGAGAATCATTGCGTAATGCTTATGCTGTGCGTATCGCATAGCGTGGTGTTGCGTATTCTCCTTACGGTTTTGCCAGAACCGCTGTCTGAGTGCGTGGACATCGCGCTTTTTTCTTTTGCTGTATAATAGAGAAATGAAACGACATGGCAACGGTACGCATCATAACGGCAATGACTATCGACGGTTTCCTCCCGGATGCCGACAATCCCCGGATGCGTTGGCTTATGACCGATGCCAAAGGCGTCCGTTTTTGGCATGACATAGGCACATACACACTTGAAGCGGATTACCCGGTCCTTGATCTTGTGTGTGACAAAGGCAGCACCGACAAATCCTGCATATACACCGCCGAAGTGTCGGATTTGGACGGTATGGAACTTATGACACGGCTCTTCCGTTACAATATAATAGACGAACTGGTAATCCATATTTTGCCTGAGATTGCAGGAACAGGAACCCATATCTTTCAAAACGGCGTGCCGTCAGGGTGGATATTAAGCAAATCCACCCGGCTCAAAAACGGTATATGCCGAAACATCTACCGGCGCAAAGCGCGATAATCTCGCAATAGACTATTGCATACTGCCGAAAAGTCTTGCAAAATGCAAGACCTCTGATTTCCATTATTTTACGCTTAGATATTTTTATCACACTGATATTCTGATGAATATCGGTGTCTTGTCATGCCTTTTGGTAGCGGTGGCACGGCATTAGCCAATATATGTAGTATAACCGATTGCGCAACACGGTGTAAAACAAACCAATTCATTTACATCAAAAAAATCAGCTATGCTATATAATGAAACAGTGCATAAGATGTTTGCCTCGCTCATGGAACGCTTTGACAAGATGGAGCGGGCATTCGAGCGGATGAACAAGCTCAAGGATTGTCTGGACGGCGACACGCTGCTCGACAACTACGACCTGTGCCGGTTGCTCGGCGTCACCAAGCGCACCCTTGCGAGATACCGACAGAAGAAGCTTATCCGCTATTACATGATAGACGGGCGTACCTACTACAAGGCATCCGAGATACAGGAATTCCTACAGATGAAAGGGAAGTCGCTACCCGCCGCCGTGAGCCACTGAAACATATCGTAAAATCTAAAAACCGTAACATCATGGAAATAATAAGCATGGACATCAGAACCTTCGATGCCCTGTTTTCCAGAATCAGGGAAATCGAGGAAAAATCCGAACTGCTGAGCCGGAAGAATGAGGACATCGGCCTTAAGAAATGGCTCGACAACGAGGACGTGTGCAACATCCTCGGAATCTCAAAGCGCACCTTGCAGACCTACCGCGACAAAGGCATCCTGCCGTTCAGCCGTATCAGGAACAAGCTCTTCTACCGTCCGGAGGATGTAGAGAGACTATTACAGTCGTCGTATCACCCAAACACATCACAGCTATGAGCCATTATTTTATCGACAGGCAGGATCCGCGTGTGGCGGACCTGTTGCGCCGCCTCGGAAACATCGGGCAGGCGCTCGGACAAGTTGAATCGGTCGCACGCCCCATGTTCAAGGGGGACAGGTTCCTCACTGACGAGGAGTTGTCGCGCCTGCTGAAAGTGAGCCGGCGCACCTTGCAGGAATACCGCACCGCTCGTCTTATCCCTTACTACATTGTACAGGGAAAGGCCCTGTACCGGGAATCCGAGATACAGAGCCTTCTTGAAAAGGCGCACCGTAAATGCGTGGAGGAACAGAAGTGGCTCTAAGAGCCGCTGAGTTCCGCAATATGCGCTGCTATCAGGCATAGGCGGGAACGGTCTGCAATCACAGGCCGTTTCCCGTCTTGTTCCTGAATTTATATTTCCTTCTCTTTGCCATTTCCTTATCCATGCTTTCGTCAATAAGGGTAATTTCAGCACTTGATGCCTGCATACGCAGACGCTTCATGTCCTCATCAACCTTGCGGTCAGTCACCTGGGCGTATATCTGTGTCGTGGTAACGCTCTTATGTCCCATCATTCGGCTTACTGTCTCAATGGGAACGCCCATCGACAGAGTGATATGTGTTCCGAAATTATGCCTCGCCTTGTGGAAGGTAAGGCAGAAACCGTACTCCTTGCCGAGCTGCCGGGTAAGTTTTATCAAATAGGTTCTGCTATAAAGATTGAAAATCTTACCGTCCTGCCGCTCGTCCCTGTATTTCTCCATTATTCGCATTGGGATGTCAAGCAGGCGTATCGCCGAGCGACTGCCCGTCTTTTGCCTGTTTACATGTATCCACCACGTACCGTCCGGAGTCTGGGATATGTCATCCTCAGTCAACTGTTTAAGATCTGCGTATGCCAGCCCTGTGAACGTCGAGAAGATGAACCAATCGCGCACCCTTTGGAGATTTGGGGCATCTATCTGTTTTTCCATAAGCAGTTTCAGATCGTCAAGCCTCATGTGGCGGCTCTTGCGACGTGGCAACGGTGGATGGAGCCTCGCATATGGGTCACGGCGGAGCGTGCCCTGGCTGACTGCTCGCATCGTCATCTTCTTCAGACGGTACAGGTGTTCGTGAACCGATTTGGGCTTGAGTCCACGGTCTGCGCCGAGAAACACCTCGAAATCGTCATAAAAAGACCTGTCAAGCGCACGGAGCGGCACATCATCCATATCCCGTTTCCCGGTTACGAATGCAGATAGATGACGGTATGAGTTGAGATAGCTTTCGTATGATTCCTTTGTGCGGTCTACGCCCACACGCTTGTGGAATTCCTCGTTATGTTCACGGAAAAGAGCCAAAAGGGTCGATGGCTTGCGCCCGATGCCCTTCATGGCGTTCTTAACAAGCTCGGCGGTGACGAAGCCAAGGCTGCGCCTTATATCCTCGTAATGTTCGTTTATCTCAGCTGTCAGCGAGTCTATGGCGCGGTTCACGGTGACTGCATTGGCACTGCGCCCGTCCGCCCGTCCTTTTTCGGGGTTCCAGATATCCGGGTTCACAGACACTTTCGTTCCTATCTGCTCCCATTCGGCGTCTATGCTGACCTTGCACAGAAGCTGGCATGTTCCGTCCTTGCGGACTTTTGTCCGGTTGATATAGAAGAGGATGGCGAATGTGCTACGCCGTTTGGGTGTATTGTTGTCTTTATCCTTTTTCATGACTATGTGGGGTTTGGTTTATTAAATGGCGACAGTGAAGCGTGACGCTATCCGGCTGTCAAGGTTCTGTGTGTCTGTCCCGATTTTGTCATCGGTCACTTTCGCGTAAATCTGCGTCGTGGTAATCCGGTTATGGCCCAGCATACGGCTGACGGTCTCAAGAGGCACACCATGTGCAAGCGTGATCTCGGTGGCGTAGGTATGACGCCCGCAGTGATAGACCAGCCTGCGCTCTATGCCGCATATCTTGGCAATCCTTTTCAGATATGCGTTCAGGGTGGAGTTGCTGTACATCGGCAGGAGTTTCCCTTCAGGTGCCATTCCCCGGTATTTCTCGATAATTCTCAATGGCAGCTCAAGCAACGGTATCTCATATTCCACCTTCGTCTTTTTTCGCGAGGACCTGATCCAGACCGTACCGTCCTCGGCAGTTTCAAGATTATCTTCCGTCAGAAGACACATATCGCCGTATGGAATGCCTGTATAGCAGGAGAACAGGAAGAGATCGCGGACATGGTACAGACGGCTGTCGTGGAGCGGTGTCGTCATAATCCGGTGGAGTTCCTCCGAAGTAAGAAACTTCTGCTCACGCTGCGGCTTTTCTGCCTCATATCCGGCAAAAGGATCTGCGGTTATGATGCCGTCGGTGATAGCCTCCGAGACTATCATCTTCAACCGTGTTGTATGAAAGCCCACGGTGGAGGTGGCGAGTCGGCGCTGTGTACGCAGGTAGATGTCATACTTGTCTATGAAGGAACGGTCGATAGCCGTAAACGGAATATCCGACAGCTTATACTCCGTTTCCAGAAATGTTGCCAGGCATTTGTAGGTGTAATTGTATGATTTCAGTGTGCCATGAACCCGGTTCACACCGACACGCTTTGCGAAGTTCTCTATGAATGTGCTGAAATATCCCATCAGCGTTTCCTGTCCGAAAGCCATCCCCTGTATCTGGCACTTCACATCATCGGCGGTCACGCCCATGCGGACAGCCGACAGTTCCTTATAGACGGAAAGTGCGCTTGCCCTGATTTCGTCAAGCTGGCGGTTGATTTCCCTTGACGCGGCGCTCTTGCCAGTGGCACGGCCGAGCATCCATGCCTTAGGTGATGCCGAGAGTTTCGCGCTGAAAGCTGCCTCCGAGTATCTGCCTACGTTTATACGCCCCATCACCGGACACAGACCGTCATCCGACATCTCGCTCTTTTTAAGGTAGAACGAAACCTTTAATCCGCTCTGTTTCATAGCTCTATTCTTTGTTTGCAAAATTAACTGATATAGAGTAATTTGTAGGTATGCAAAACGTAGCGGAACCACGAATAGGAATCACAGATGCCATCCCGGAGCCTATATTTCTTCGCAATGCCAGAGAAAATCGCTAAATTTGCAGTAGCAAAGATGCCTGACAAGCGGGTTCTATGACATAAGACAGGGATAATCATCCATCGGCAAAACCGTCTTCAAGACCGGATTCCGGATAGGAAAAAGGCAACGGATAGGTAGCGATTCTATCTCCTAACCCTTCCAAAAACCGAATTTTCCGCCGAAAGCACCCTTCGGACGAACAACGCCAATCTCTCCTAACTCTCAACACATTACTTTATTCCCCATTTATTGCCATAGTCTCGCGAATTCTCCGTATATTTGATTCAAAGAAGTGGTTTATGCAAACGCGCCCTGGCCAAAGGCCGACTTTCACTTTTCTTTTTGTCGAATATTCTCCGTATATTTGCGCTCATGCAATCTCCTCCTTACATTTAATATAAAACAATAAAGACAGATATGGAGTTTAAGAGCCTAATCAAATCGTTAGCTGTTTTCTTCTTAATGGCAGTCCCGGCCGTGTCGGCCCAAGCCCAGAGCAAAGTCATCAAAATCGACAATCCGAAAATGACCGTTTTCCTGCCGCCTTCCGGGATTGGAAACGGAAAGGCTCTCGTCGCGCTCCCGGGTGGGGGATATTCGCATCTCGCGGTCTATCACGAGGGATTCGACTGGGCGCCGTTTTACAATCAGCTCGGGCTTGCTTACGCCGTGCTTGAATACTCTATGCCAAAAGGTGACCGCTCCATCCCTATGGGCGATGTCGATGCGGCGTTCAAGATCATGGCCGACAGTGCTTCTCAATGGGGCTTCCATCCCGACAGCATAGGCATAATGGGTTCGTCGGCCGGTGGTCACCTCGCTTCGACTATGGCCACTCATCCAACCGAAAATTGCCGTCCGGCATTCCAGATATTGTTTTATCCCGTCATATCAATGGATTCCGGTCTGACCCACAAAGGTTCGCGCACCGGATTTTTGGGTGAGAATCCATCCGAAGAGCTTGACGCTGCCTATTCATCCGAGAAGCAGGTCACTTCTGCGACACCAAGGGCTCTCATGCTCCTTAGTGCTGACGACAAGACTGTAGTCCCGGCCAACAGTCTCAGATATTTCGATGCTCTTAACAAGGCCGGTGTCCCGGCTTCGCTTATGGTCTATCCTACAGGCGGTCATGGTTGGGGCTATCGTGAGAAATTCAGGTATCACGACAACGTGCTTTCTGAAATCACCTCATGGCTGAAAAGCCTCTGACGCTGGCAGATGATGCGGCTGAGGAAATTGTCGGTCATGATACCGGATTGCTCGGCCGCATGGACGGCGGTTTCTCACTACTGATGAGCTGTGGTTCTGGCAAGCTCCTGCAAGGACGGAATGACAATAGTAACGGCCGTGGGGATAAAGATTCTCTCCACGGCATTTTTATATTGGCTTCAAACAGACGGTGCGCGTTTTGTGTATCGGAAACTTTTGAGTACATTTGCATACTGATTTACACAATGCACATATATGAGATTTGACGAGCTCGACCTTAGCGACGATATTCTTGACGCTCTTGATGCCATGCGTTTTGACGAGTGTACACCGATTCAGGAACAGGCTATCCCGGTGATTCTTGAAGGCCGCGACCTTATCGCGGTCGCACAGACAGGCACCGGCAAGACCGCCGCCTATCTTCTTCCCGTAATCGACCGCCTTGCCGAACTTCCTGAAGCCAAGGACTATGTGAACTGTATCGTCATGTCGCCGACCCGCGAGCTTGCCCAGCAGATTGACAGACAGATGGAAGGCTTCGCCTATTTTGTGCCTGTCAGCAGCGTGGCCATCTATGGCGGCACTGACGGCGCGACTTTCGCCCGGCAGCAGAGAGGTCTGAAGATGGGGGCTGATGTGGTCATCGCCACTCCGGGCCGTCTGCTCGCACACTTGCAGATGGGTTATGTCGATCTGTCGAAGGTTTCATATTTCATACTCGACGAGGCCGACCGTATGCTTGACATGGGCTTTTATGACGACATAATGCAGATAGTCAAGCAGCTGCCGAAAGAGCGTCAGACGCTGATGTTTTCGGCTACGATGCCTCCGAAAATCCAGCAGATGGCCAAGGCTATACTGAATAATCCCGCAGAGGTGAAAATCGCTGTCTCGCGTCCTACCGAGAAGATTGACCAGTCGGCATTCGTGTGTCATGAAGGCCAGAAGACCGGCATTCTGCGCCATCTGTTCAAAAACGCGCACTCTCAGAGGGTAATCGTCTTCTCTTCATCGAAACTCAAGGTGAAGGAGCTGAGCCGGGAGTTGCGTAAGGCAAAGATAAAGACCGGCGAGATGCACTCGGATCTTGAGCAGGCCGAGCGTGATCAGGTGATGCTCGATTTCAGGGCGGGACGGCTTGATGTGCTTGTCGCAACCGACATATTGTCGCGTGGAATTGACATCGACGATATTTCGATGGTAGTAAATTACGATGTACCGCATGAGGCGGAGGACTATGTGCACCGTATAGGCCGCACGGCCCGTGCGAATGCCGACGGAATGGCTGTCACGCTCATCAGCCAGCGGGAACAGGCGAAATTCGGGCAGATTGAGTCGTTTCTGGGCTATGAGGTGAGGAAGCAGGATGTCCCTGCCGAACTTGGCGAAGCCCCGGCCTATAATCCCGCCAAACGCAGCCCACGGGGAGGGAACAGTCGTCCGGGCAGCCGCAGGAACGGCCACGGCGGCAATAATAATCGTCAGCAGTCCGGAAGAAATCAGGCTCAGGCAGGAGACGGCCGACGACCGACGGCCAAACCGAAGCAGCGATCGAAACCGAATCAGGCCACGATGCCAAAAGCTGATGCAACACCCGGAGCAGAGGCGAAGCCCAATTCAACTCCTGTGGCTAAACAATCAAAATCAGCGGGAAATCCCGGCAAACATAAACGAAGCAACAGCCGTGGCCGGAAACCGGGAGGTTCAGGCAATAAAGCTCCAAAGGCTGCGGAATGACGGATGTAGTTCCGTCCGCATCGTTGCGGTATATGAGATAAATGAAAGGATTCTATGGCAGAGCAACATGAAACGATAAGACTGAGCCATCTTGATACCGGCTATTGTGTCAGGAATGAGAGGGTCGCAGTCACCAAGGATATAAATGCGTCGTTGTATTCGGGAGAGCTGACATGTCTGCTCGGCCCTAACGGTGCAGGTAAGTCCACGCTGCTTAAGACGTTGACCGGTTTCATTGCGCCTCTGAACGGAGAAATTACAATCGGTTCGAAATCACTTACCGAATATACGGATTCGGAACTTGCCAAGGTGATAGGAGTAGTGCTTACCGAAAGGCTGAGTGTCAGCAACATGACTGTCAGTGAATTGGTCGGGATGGGGCGTAGTCCTTACACCGGTTTCTGGGGGCGCATGGACAAGGCTGACAAGGAGATTGTCGACGAGGCCATCTCGCTTGTCGGCATAGAGGCTCTGAGAGGCCGGACGGTGCAGACTCTTAGCGATGGTGAGCGTCAGAAGGTGATGATTGCCAAGTCTCTCGCGCAGGAGACCCCGGTCATATTCCTCGACGAGCCGACGGCCTTTCTTGACTATCCGAGCAAGGTTGAAATCATGCAGTTGCTCCAAAGCCTGTCAAGGGAAAAGTCGAAGACCATCTTTCTTTCAACCCACGATCTGGAACTCGCTCTTCAGATTGCGGATAAGATATGGCTTCTTGACAAGCCCCACGGAGTGTCGATCGGCACTCCCGAGGATCTTTCGCTGAACGGCGACATGGGCAGATATTTTCAGCGTGACGGAGTGGTGTTTGACATCGAAACGGGTTTGTTTAAAATCAATCACAGGATTTCGGGTGCTGTTTCTCTGACAGGTTGTCCTCCTTATGTCAATATGGTCAGAAAGGCGCTTGCCCGTCAGGGACTTGCTGTGACCGATGACTGCGGATGTGGGACAAAAGTCGTGGTCAGGGCAGATGCCACCGGATATTTCATAAACGATGGAGTATGCTACAGGTCTGTAGGAGAGCTGCTTGATGCGCTTAAAGAGCTGCCTGACACTACGGCCGGGCGTTGATTCGCGGGAAGGCGGGACTATATATAATATATAGATATTAGTGTAAAGGCTGGACCGGGGCGTGGCTGAGAATGGGATGTTTCGAAAAGGTTTAATCCGGCGGGTGAATTTTTGTGAATATTTAGTATATTGCAGGTCAAAGAGTTAAATTTCGGTTAAAGAACGCAGGATGGTTAAACTGTTTGACGGTGCGGCGGTCAAACAGACAAACAACACGAAATAATAACAGTAAAACAAACAGTACGATAGAAATGAAAAAGAAAGTATTAGGTTTAGCATTCGTCGCAATGTCACTCTTCGCATTCACCGGCATGGCACAGACTCCCGCTCAGTCGGAGCAGACATGTAAGGTCAATAAGGAAAATGTAAAATGTAAAAACACTGAAAAACGTGCATGCTGCAAGGCCGCCAATCCGTTTGAAGGTCTGAATCTGAGCGATTCGCAGAAGTCGCAGCTCCAGCAGCTCGACAGCAAGCGTAAGGCTTCACGCCAACAGGAGGCACAGACCCGCAAGGAGGCAAAACAACGCAACGATTCTTCGCGTATGGCAGCCCGTCGCGCAGAGAAGAAATCTTATCTTGAAGAGGTCAAGGCTATCATCGGTCCTGAGCAGTATGTGGTATTCCTCGAAAACATGTATGTCAATGGGGGAGGCCGTCAGCACGGTGGCAAGGCTTTCATGAAGCATGCCAAGAGCCGTAAAGGCAATCTCACCGGCCATCGTCACGGCCAGTCAAAAGACAAGAACAAGGTTTCCGCAACTGCTGAAAAGTCTGCGTCATAAAAGCTGACAGACCTGTTTCTCTCCGGCGATGAATATCCGCTGCCACTGAATATGTCATCGGATGTAGAATCAAAATCAGACAGTCCGGTCTCGGAGATGAGTCAGAACCAAAATCTCCGAGACCTGAATATAATAAAAAAACAACTCCGAAACTTCTGATTGAAAGTAAGTTTCGGAGTTGTTTTTTGAGGTTCCTAGCAGATTCGAACTGCTGTAAACGGTTTTGCAGACCGGCGCCTAACCACTCGGCCAAGGAACCATGTCGTGGTTTTTACGTGTGCAAAGTTAGGTCTTTATTTTGAATCCTCCAAATTTTTCGAAATAAAAATTATGTAAAAGAATTTTTAGTATTCGTGAATATTTGCTAAATTTGCCATGAAATAAACTTTAAATAAGTAGTATTTAACCAAATAGTCACAGCCCATGAAAAAATCACTATTTATTATCGGAGCTGCATTCTCGATGGCATTCCCGTCGGTTTTAGCCGCGACACCTGACAAAACAGGTGGAATTTCGCAGTCGGATATTGAAAATTTCCGCTCGGCCTACGATAAGACTCCTGCCAATAAGGCGATTCACAATGCCATTGCCAACAATGATATCAATTCGCTTGCTGTCAATCACAGCAATAAGAACAATTTCGATGCGACCTTCTCACACCGCGTAAAGAGCAAGGGGATAACCAATCAGCGCTCGTCGGGCCGTTGCTGGCTTTTTACGGGACTCAACGTGTTGCGTGCCCAGATGATGCGCGACCATGATCTTCCTAAACTTGAACTCTCGCAGAGCTACAATTTTTTCTGGGATCAGCTTGAAAAATCAAATCTTTTCCTTCAGGGCATAATTGATACGTCCTCACTTCCTGCCGATGACCGCAAGGTCGACTGGCTGTTCTCCAATCCGCTCAGCGACGGTGGACAGTACACAGGCATATCCGACAATCTTATGAAATATGGTGTGGTTCCCATTGAAGTGATGGGCGAGAGCAACAGTAGCAAGTCGACCTCGACAATGCGCCGTCTTCTCGGTCTGCGGCTGCGCGAGGATGGCCTTGAGCTTCGCAAGCTCGCCGCTTCGGGACAGAACACTTCGGCACTCGTTGCCCGCAAGAAGGAAATGCTTAAGGAAATTTACCGTATGCTTGCGCTTAACCTCGGTGAACCGCCGACGGAATTCACTTGGTCGCGCCGCGACAAGGACGGAAATGTGGTGAGCACTGAGACCTACACTCCGCAGTCGTTCTACAAGACGTTTGCCGGAAATGACCTGAAGAACGATTATGTGATGCTGATGAACGATCCTACACGCGAGTACTATAAACTGTATGAAATCGAGTTTGACCGTCACGGCTACGACGGCTACAACTGGACATATGTCAACCTCCCTATCGATGACATAAAGAAAATGGCCATCGCTTCCATAAAGGATGAGAATGCGATGTATTTCTCATGCGATGTCGGCAAGTTCATTGACCGTGAGAGAGGTGTGCTCGATATTGACAATTTCGACTATGACTCATTGTTCGGGACTAAGTTCGGCATGGACAAGGCCGACCGCATCCGCACTCATTCGTCGGCTTCGTCACACGCGATGACTCTCGTCGCAGTGGATCTCGATGCCAACGACACTCCTAAAAAATGGATGGTGGAAAATAGCTGGGGCAATGGTGCGAACGACGGGCATCTTATCATGACCGACAAGTGGTTTGACGAATATATGTTCCGTCTCGTTGTCAACAAGAAGTATATCACTCCCAAGGTCAAGGAAGTTCTCAAGCAGAATCCTACACTTCTCCCGCCGTGGGATCCGATGTTCGCAGAAGAGGAATAAGAGACAGACATTTGATTGATGTGACAGGTCAAAGATCAGGTTTATGATGGAATATAGATTCTTTAGATAATGGTCTGATGTCCTGTCTGACAGTTTGAAACTAAAAAGAAGAGGCAACCGGTCAGCAGGTTGCCTCTTCTTTTTTTGCAATAATATCGTCTATCATAAATCAGGATTGGCAGGAGCATTGGGGTTGATAAGACCTCTGGTTATGCCAATAGCTACGATTCCCAAAGCCTGTAAAGCAGAAGGTCCGTTTGCTTTCGTAAATTTGAAAACCGGGGGATTGTAGCGTGACTTATTGTGGACTGAGGAATTATCAGTGTCGGTGGTCAGGACAAAATCAACCAGATTGAACCTTATTTTGTCAAACATCATCAATGTCTTTAGCCCTATGTTGCATTCGAAGTTCATTGCTGCGGATGATTGCGAAGTGTCAACGACAAGGTCCGGGACTCCGACAGTGTGACCGCCCATACTGACAGGCATATTTCTGACACGGTAACATAGCGATTCAGTCACACCCCCGATACCTGCCCGGCGGATGGTGTCGGTTTCGGCGTTAGATTTTATGAAATCCTTGTTGGCTTCAAAGAATGAAGCATCCAATGTTCCGTAGGAGGCATCACCGGTGTCAATACACATGAGAAGAGGATTGTTTAAAACAGCTCCGATAACGTTGAGCGACATGCCTTGACCGAAACATATATTAGGGGTTGCATTGCTTCGCTCGGCAACTTCGGAAGGTATGGTTATTTCGCGGTTGATAAAGTCTATGGTCAGATCTTTCAGTTGTAACATCAGTTCGCTTCCAATGACAACGTTGAAACAATCGGTATAATTGTCGGCTTTGGCATGTCCGGTTTTGAAATCCATTATTACAAATGGGACATCGCTGACCGTCATGTTGCCGATTTTAACTTCTTTCGCTATGGCAAACTGCCCTTTGCGCTGTCCTATGCCGGCCACGGTTACATAGCCGTCAATGGGAATAAGATTGAATTTTTTGGCAAGAGAATCGGAAATCATATTTACTCCGGCTCCCGTGTCAAATGTAATATCTGCGATGTTCCCGTTGATGCTGCTTTTTTCGAGGTGCATGAGGACAGATCCATGCTTTGCTTCTCCTACAGGGACTATTTTGAATGGAATGTGACCGGAACTTCCTGTAAAGGTTATGCCATAAGGCTTGTAGTGAGACAAGGCGTTGTGTCGGGAGATTAACAGCTCTAACGATTCGGCCCATACAGAATCAAGATGCCCGACGGTGGCATCAAGGATGGTTTTGACGAAATCTGCCGCTTGTCTGTTATGTCCGCTTCGCCCTAAATCTGTGGCGAACATCACGGTGGAACTCAGCAGATTGCCGAGGTCAAGCGATTCGGAATGATTTTTAAACAATTCGTCAAAAGCCGGAACGGAAATGTCGGGACGGTTGAGACGGTTTCCGATAAGGCATCTTGAAAAGACCTCAAGAAATGGCATGACAGAGTCTTTTGGCGCGGTTTTATGGATGGAATCCAACGCAAACCAATCGCCGGTATTCATGGCGTTGATTATGCGGTCGTTATATGACCGGGCATAGCATGCCAAGGTTGAAAGTATCAATAATAAGGAGAGCAGTAATTTTCGCATGGTTGATCATATTGTTGTTTCGATATAAATGCCTCTATTGTTTCTTCTTTATTTTGAGTCGGTCGAAGCCGTTGCCGTAGACGCTTCTCACTGTCGAGGTGGTGACATAGGCTGTGGGGTCGACTTCATGGGCGATACGGAATATGTTGTAGGTGTCGACCTGACGGCACCATACGAGCATCATTTTCTTTTCGTTGCCCGTCCAATATCCCTGCGCGTCCCAGACTGTTGCGCCACGGCCGGTTTCATGGGTGATACGATAGGCCATTTCGTCCCATTTTTCGGAAAGGATGATGAACTGTATGGTCTGCTTTTCTTGGGCTATGTATTTGTCGGCGAGCCACGAGTAGAGCACTATGGCGAGGAGGCCGAAGATGATGGTCTCTGTGCGTGCCTGTATGCGTGCTTCCATGTCGCCGTCAAACGGGAGGAAGAATGACAGGGCCACTATCGTCACATCGATTATCATCATTACGCGTCCCATACTGACATCTGTCTTATGGGCCATGATGGCGGCCACGATGTCAGTTCCGCCGGTAGTCCCGTGGTGGCTGTAGTATATACCTATTCCAAGTCCGAGAAGGACGCCGCCCATCATGACGCTCATCGGGGTGCTGGTGACGAGAGGCGGGTGGGATGTGAAATAGCCTTCGACCATACCGATGAGCATCGACAGCATTGTCGTGCCGAAAATCGTACGCAGGACGAAGACCTTGCCCAGATATTTATATCCGCAGACGAGGAGTATGATATTTGTTCCGTACATGACGACTGCCACGGGGAGCAGTCCGCCGGTGGCGTAATATATAAGTGTGCTGAAACCAGCCATTCCTCCGATGACTATGTGATGCGGAAGGATGAACACAGTGAAGCCTATGGCATAGATGGCGATTCCGGCGATGATGGCCGCCCAGTCGCGGATGCTGTTGCCGAACGAGGGGCTGCGGAATATGGAAGGAATCTGTATGAAACTCATGGTTGGAAGGTTGTTGTCGTGCGGAGAAGATTCCGACAGGATGGTATGGATGATGAATGTCGCAGCAAATTTACGTGAATATTTCCGATTGGCAAATAGTAACTTGAAGCATTTCTTGAAGATATTTAACAGATGAAGCCCGAACTAAAGGCGTGTGGTGGCGTTTTTAGAGTATAACAATCTAAAAAACGACTTGAAACTATGATTTATACACTCCCTGATTTACCATACAAGAACGATGCCTTGGCGCCTTCGATTTCGAAAGAGACAGTAGATTACCATTACGGCAAGCATGAGCGTGCCTATATAGACAATCTCAACCGTCTCATCAAGGACACGCAATATGAGGACATGGAGCTTGAGGAAATAATCACTTCATCGTCAGGCCCGTTGTTCAACAACGCATCTCAAGCGTGGAATCATATATTCTATTTCTTCTCTTTCTCTCCCGACGGCAGTCATGAGCCTGACGGCCATCTGCGCAAGGCTATCGACGAGCAGTTCGGTTCGTTCGAGCAGTTCAAGAAAGAGTTTGAAGACGCTGGATCTTCTATTTTCGGCTCCGGATGGGTGTGGCTTTCGAAAGATAAGGACGGAAAGCTGTTCATAACCCAGACCTCAAACGCCGGCAACCCTCTCTGCGAGGGTCTGATACCGCTGTTGGTTTTCGATGTGTGGGAACATGCCTATTATATCGACTACCGCAACCGCCGACTCGATGCTCTCAAGGAGCTTTGGAAGATTGTCGACTGGGATATTGTTGCCAGCCGCTACATTTGACCCACGGCGAGAAAATATAGAAAAATTAAATGTTAGAAAAGTATTTATTATTGAAACGAAATATAGCACTAAATAAGCATAATGTGATGAATGGAGAGAGAGGCAGTCGTGAGACCCCCTCTCTTTTTGTATATTACACTGAACAATCGGCATTTAAGATAGTAACATATATCGAAAACAGCCTCATTTTTGAGGATATTCGATTGTCCTAAATATAACCGGAAATAATCTAAAATTCGTATTTAACAAATTTTTATTTCCAAATTATTGTCGAAAATGCCAACGCTTAGATTTAGAATCTTACCTGCTAAAGTGCTTAAAAACAACACTCACATTATACGTCTTGCCATCGCTCATAATGGTCAGACTCGGTATATAAATTACGGGCCTGTATCACTCCGTTTTCGGAACTGATACAGGCCCGTGGCCGTTTTATTTGCCGTCTGGATTATTTCGGCTGATAGAGATAGCGTTTGATCGAGCGTTTTGGTGTCTTTTCAAATTCCTCGTTCATGAGGTTGAAGCGCTGCACCTGAGAGTAGGCGGGGAGATTCGAATTGAGAGTCTTGATATTCTCTTCCATAAGTCCGTTGATGGCCTCTTCCGACATGCCCTGTGATGTCAGGCTTTCGATGTCGGGATAGATAAGCGCCACGAGACGGCCTTCGCCTGAATCGATTATGAGCGATTCGGCAACGTAGGGGAGGTTGTTGAGTTTGTCTTCGATTTCCTCGGGATATATGTTCTGTCCCGACGGGCCGAGGATCATATTTTTGTCACGGCCACGTATGTAGAGATAACCGTCGTGGTCAAGATTGCAGATGTCGCCTGTCGAGAGCCATCCGTCGGCATCCATGCAGCCTTCGGTCGCTTCGGGGTTCTTGTAGTAGCCGAGCATCACATTTTCGCCTTTCACGTAGAGTATGCCCGGTTTGTTGGCAGGATCGGGGGAATCGATGCGTGCTTCGACACGGTCGACGATGCGTCCGCACGAAGCCATGCGGTTGTCGGTAGCGGGCGAGTAGGAGATGAGCGGGCCGCATTCGGTCATGCCGTAGCCGACGGTGTAGGGGAATCCTATGCGTCTCAGGAATTGCTCGACATCGCGGTTGAGACCTGCGCCGCCGATGACGATTTCCTCGACGTTTCCACCGAAGGTCTCGGTCAGGCGGTCCTTGATTTTGCTGAGCAGGCGTTCGTCAACAAACGGAACCATGAGCATGAGTTTCATCAGAGGCTTTTCAAGCATCGGGAAGACACGTGTGCGTATGATTTTCTCGATGATAAGCGGCACGGTGACGATATAGCGTGGCTTGACTTTCGCGAATGCCTCCATGATTATGCGTGGAGACGGGGTGCGGGTCAGTATGTGGATATGGTTGCCGCTGACGAAGGGGCGCAGCATGTCGATGGTCAGGCCATACATGTGGGCAAGCGGAAGCATGCACACGACGCCGTCGCCGGGATTTGTGGGGAGATTTTCGAGGCAGAACTGCACGTTTGACCAAAGGCTGCGGTAGGGGAGCATCACTCCCTTAGAGAATCCTGTAGATCCTGAAGTGTAGCTGATAAGGCAGAGTTCGTCTTTAGAGTCGATGTGATATACGACATCGTTTGGTGTGAAGCGGTCGGGATAGCGCTGGCCGAAGAGCTCGTTGAGGTGGCCACGTGCGTAGGTGAGTTTCTCGTCATTGCTGACAATCAGCGAGTAGTCTTTCACCGACAGAGCGCCAAGAAGCGTCGGCATGCTTTCAGGGTTGAGGTCTTCCCAGATGTTTTCGTCGATTATGGCGAGTTTTGCCTCGCTGTGGTTGATGAGATGCTGGATGTTGTCAGATTTGAAATCGGGAAGTATGGGGACTATGACCGCTCCATAGGCGAGTGTGCCGATGAAGGCTACACACCACATTGAATTGTTTTTTGAACACAACACCACTTTGTCGCCCGGACGGATGCCGGCAGCTTCGTAGAGGAGATGAAGTTTTGCTATTTTGCGGGCTACATCCTTGTAGGTGAGGGTGATGCCGCCGAAGTCCGTAAAGGCCGGGAGCTCCCAGTATTCTTTGACTGCGTCCTGAAAATATAAATTAAGGCAATCGCGGGCTTTCATGTAGATGTCTTTATTATGTGGTTGTTTAATGTTTGACTTGTGCACATTACGGAGAGATTCGTGCAAAAAACTGAGCGCAAAATTAATGAAAAAAGATTAGTTTAGCTCCATCGTGCTATTTAATAAATCTTAACGCTTGCTCCATAAGCGGTTGCGTCGGGTCGAGCAGTCTGACATCAGGGTCTTTCGACAGCCAGAGCAGCTGTTTTTTGGCATATACGCGGGTGTTTTTGGCGATGCGGGCTATTGCCGTGTCGCGGTCCATCTTCCCTTCCATCATGGCAAACAGCTCTTTGTAGCCGACGGTGTTGAGGGCGTTGAGATGCCGGAGGTGGAAGAGTTCACGGGCTTCGTCTTCGAGTCCTTCGGAAATCATGGTTCCGACTCGGCTGTTGATTCTGTCAAACAGCTGCTGGCGCTCACGGTTGATGGCGAGTTTGACTATGCGGAAGGGACGTTCCTTTTTACGGCCTGTGCGCAGGGTCGAGTAGGGTACTCCGGCCTCCATGCAGATTTCTATGGCGTGGACAAGACGCTTGTGGTTGGAGCGGTCGGCCGTTGCAAGATAGTCGGGATCGAGCTTTTCGAGACAGCTGCACAAGGCTTCGAGACCGCCGTTGTCGTATATGGCCATAGCTTCGGCACGTGTGGCCGGTGAGATTGTAGGCAGTTCGTCGATGCCACGAGTGATAGCGTCGATATACATCATCGAGCCGCCACACATCACTGCGTAGTCGCTCCGTGTCCAGATTTCATTGAGAATCCTGAGTGCGTCCTCCTCGAACATGGCCGCCGAATAGTAGTCATGGAGGTCGAGGACTCCAACGAGGTGATGACGGACGCGGGCGAGTTCGGCGGGAGTCGGTGCGGCTGTACCTATCGGCAGCCCGCGAAAAAGCTGGCGCGAATCAGCCGACACTATTTCAGTGTCGAGTGATTCGGCCAGCTCTATGGCGAGTGAGGTCTTTCCGCTTGCGGTCGGACCAGTGACTATTACAAGTGTCTTCAATTATCTAACGGGTGAATTTTATTTCTCGGCGACGAGACGGGCAATCTCGACAATCACCTGCGTGGCCTTTTCCATCGAGGGGATGGGCACGAATTCATAACGGCCGTGGAAATTAAGACCTCCCGCAAAGATGTTGGGGCAGGGAAGTCCCTTGAACGAGAGCTGGGCGCCGTCTGTCCCACCGCGGATCGGCTGCACTTTGGGTGTGACATCGACATTTTTCATCGCCTGTACGGCTACGTCGATGATGTGCATGACAGGCTCGATTTTCTCACGCATGTTGTAGTACTGGTCCTTGATTTCGATTGACGCGCAGTCGGGAAACTCGTTGTTGATTTTGCGGGTGAGGTGTTCAAGTTCCTTTTTGCGGCGTTCGAAACGGTCGCGGTCATGGTCGCGGACAATGTAGGTGAGCACTGTTTCCTCGACCGAGCCTTCGAATGATATGAGATGATAGAAACCCTCGTAGCCTTCGGTGTGTTCCGGGGTCTCCCAGCGCGGGAGCATTATGACAAACTGGTTGGCTATGCGGATTGAGTTGATCATCTTGTGTTTGGCGTAGCCGGGATGGACGTTGCGGCCTTTGAAGGTGATTTTGGCCACTGCGGCGTTGAAGTTTTCATATTCGAGTTCGCCGATTTCTCCGCCGTCCATCGTATATCCCCAGTCAGCGCCGAATAGGTCGACATCGAATTTATGTGCGCCCTGTCCGATTTCTTCGTCCGGATTGAACGCTATGCGTATGTCGCCGTGCTTGATGTGGGGGTGCTTGATGAGGTGGTCGACAGCGGTGATGATTTCGGCAATGCCTGCCTTGTCGTCAGCTCCGAGGAGAGTGTTGCCGTCGGTTACAATGAGATCCTGTCCGACGTAGTTGAGAAGCTCGGGGAACTGAGTGGGGCTGAGTGTTATTCCGGCAGAGGCGTTAAGGATAATGTCGCCGCCGTCATATTCCTCTACGATCCGCGGGCTTACATGCTTGCCGCTGAGATCGGGCGATGTGTCGAGGTGTGCGATAAATCCGATTGTCGGGACTTCCTTGTCGGTGTTGCCTTTGAGTGTGGCCATGAGATAACCGTTGTCATCAAGGGTTATGTCGGATAGGCCCATGTCGTGGAGTTCCTTTTCAAGATGCCGGGCGAAAATCATCTGTCCCGGAGTGGATGGGGTGAGGTTTGTGAGTTCGTCGCTCTGGGTGTCGAACTTTACGTATTCTAAAAAACGGTCAACTACTGTCATGATGTAGAGATTGTTGAAATATATTCGTTTTTGTAAATCAGAGCTACAAATGTAGTGACTTTTTCGCGTACAGACAACAAAAAATGCGAAACTAACCTTCTAAGGCCATTCTATAACATTAATCCCGTCTAAAACTCCACCCACTGATACCTTCAATAAAAACTATCAATTCCCGCAAATAGCCGCTATCGCCATATTATTAAGGCAGATTGTAAGGTTTGTTGTGGCATCGGCTAAGTCGTATTGATGCCGTTAAAACTGATTGCCTGAGTCCATCAATATATTATTATATGTGGTGAGGTTTGTTGGGTATTTTTGCAGAAAAACACTAAATTTGTGTCTTGGATATGGCCGTGTTTTTCAAAAGGCTCATGTCTTGCCATTGTCAGATAAATAAAACCAATCAACTTCTAACATATATGGATAATTTCAGAAACTCTATCCCGGACTGGGCGTTCGGGATGAATTGTGCGGTGACGGTATGTGATGCGGATGGCGTGATTCTGTATATGAACGAAAAGGCTCTTGAAACATTTGCGTCAAGAGGAGATATGCGTGGCCGTAATCTGTTTCCATGTCACAACGAGCGGTCTAAATCAATAATGCGCAGGATGCTTGACACCGGCGAATCTAATACATATACAATTACCAAGCATGGACGCCGAAAGATAATCTATCAGACCCCGTGGCGTGCCGATGGACGGATTGCCGGGCTGGTGGAGATTTCAATTGAGCTGCCGGATGATATGCCTCATTATGACCGCGATAAGAAATAACAAGGAAAAATCAATATCCCCGGATGAATTATTTTTCGTCCGGGGATAGCTTTCAAATGTCTTTTCAGGATAGAAAGAGATTAGTTCAGTCTTCGAGATAGTAGACAATCGTGGAGACCACGCGGACTTTCTTTATGAATGGGGTTGAGGAGTCGCTGTCGTCGATTGAGAACTGGCCCTGTGAGGCGGTCTTGATTTTCCCTACACGGCTTTCGCTGTCGGCTGCAAACTGGTCGGCCGCGGCGCGGGCGTTTTTGGTAGCTTCAGCTATCATTTCAGGTTTGATGGCGTTGAGGCCGGTGAACTGATAGTTGATATATGAGTTGGAAAAGGCGATGCCTTCCTTGAGCAGTTCTGACTGGCGGTTGAGCAGCTCGCGCACCTTCTGCACTTTTTTTGTGGTCACGGTGACAGTGCAGTTGATGGAATAGTTGTAGGAGAACGAGTCTGATCGATAGCGGTTTGAGGTCGCGTCGTAAGTGTCGGGCGGATTTACGGAAATTTCATCCTGACTGATGCCGTTGGAAGTGAGGAATTTAACGATAATGTCGTTGTTGGTGCTTACTTTGTTGTAGATTGTCTGGAGGTCATTGCCGGCGAGTGAATATGTGATAGGCCAAGTGACGAGGTCGGCCGGCACTTCGCGCTCTGCAAGTCCGCGGACAGTCACTTCGCGGTCGCGGAACGCGATGTTGTCAATACCGGCTTTCAGCAGAATGCCGACAATCACAAGCCCGACGGCAATCAGCCCGGCAGAGATAACGGAATTGGATTTCATAATGTGTCTGTTTTAAATTAGGGTGATTTATATTGAGGTTGGAAACTGTTGATTAAAGCGGAATTTTCGCGCGGAAAAACGGCTTGGTTGTCTATTAGGGAAAAGCAAAATTACAAATATTTGTTCAATACTACCGTTGTCCGGCCTTAATTTTTGGCTGAAAGTTTATAAATTTGTAGTCAGAAACAAGAGGCCGTTAAAAATTTCTGTTGATTTTTCCCCTGACAATCCCGGAATCGGCCTTGACAAACGAAGATTTATTTAAGACACGATATAAAGCACCATGGCAAAGAAGATCGCTGAGACTCCGTTGATGAAACAGTATATGGCAATGAAAGAAAAGCACCCGGATGCAGTGTTGCTGTTCAGAGTAGGTGACTTTTACGAGACATTTTCGGAGGATGCGGTAGCGGCTTCAGAGATTCTTGGAATCACTCTGACCCGTCGTGCCAACGGCTCGGCGCAATATGTCGAGCTTGCCGGTTTCCCTCATCACGCACTTGACACCTATCTGCCTAAGCTCGTCAGAGCCGGTAAGCGTGTGGCTATATGCGAGCAGCTTGAGGATCCTAAGACAACTAAGAAGCTTGTGAAGCGAGGCATCACAGAGCTCGTCACTCCCGGAGTCTCAATCAACGACACTCTGCTCAACAATAGGGAAAATAATTTCCTTGCGGCTCTGAATTTTACCAAACAGGATGTCGGCGTGGCCTTTCTTGACATTTCGACCGGCGAATTTCTCGCAGCAGAAGGGTCGGTTGACTACATCGAGAAGCTCCTCGCGAATTTCGCGCCGAAAGAAGTGCTTGTCGAGCGCGGGAAGAAACGTCTGATCGAGGACAGTTTCGCCGAACACTATCTTGCATTCGAACTCGACGACTGGATTTTTACCGAAGATGCGGCTATGGACCGTCTGCTCAAACAGTTTGAGACAAATTCGCTGAAGGGTTTCGGCATCCATGCCATGCACGCAGCCGTGGTCGCTGCCGGAGCTATTCTCCACTATCTCGACATAACGCAGCACACACAGATTTCACACATCACTTCTATCGCACGTGTCGAGGAAGAGAAGGCTGTCAGACTCGACCGATTCACGGTGCGCAATCTTGAACTGGTCGCCTCCATGAGCGAGGACGGAAAGAGTCTTCTTGACGTGATTGACCGCACGGTCAGTCCGATGGGTGCGCGTCTGTTGCGGCGTTGGGTTCTGTTTCCGCTCAAGGACTCGCGTGAGATAAACCGGCGTCTTGATATAGTGGACTACTTTTTCCGCTCGCCTGATAACCGCGATGCCCTGAAGGATGCCTTGGGGCAGATCGGAGATCTCGAACGTCTGATTGCGAAAGTTTCAGCCGGACGTGTCAATCCGCGCGAACTTGTGCAACTGCGCCATGCGCTGGCCATGATCGAACCTATCCGCCATATATGTCTCGAATCCGGACAGCCGGCTCTCGAAAGCATCGGCGAACAGCTGAATCCATGCACTGGGATTGCCGAGCGTATCGAAAAGGAAATTAATCCCGATCCGCCGACGGCTATCAACCGGGGGCCGGTAATCAGGGATGGTGTCGACAGCGAGCTTGACGAGCTCCGCGAAATAGCCTACAAGGGCAAGGACTATCTTCTGCGTCTACAGCAGCGCGAGAGCGCTTTGACCGGCATACCGTCGCTTAAAGTCGCCTACAACAATGTGTTCGGCTACTATATCGAGGTGACGAATACCCACAAGGACAAAGTGCCCGCCGAATGGATTCGCAAGCAGACACTTGTCAACGCCGAGCGCTATATCACACAGGAGCTGAAGGAGTATGAAGAAAAAATTCTGACGGCGCAGGACCGTATCGCAATCATCGAACAGCGTATCTATACGACCCTCGTGCATGATTTGTGTGCATACATTCCGGCCATACTTCTTGACGCGCAGATGGTGGCGCGCCTCGATGTGTTCAGTTCGTTCACGCGTGTCGCGCTGGAAAACCGTTACAACCGACCTTTTGTCGATGATTCGCTTGAACTGTCAATCGTCGAGGGACGTCATCCGGTCATCGAAAAGGAGCTTCCCCGGGTGAACCGTATATAACCAATACGGTCAACCTGTCGAACAACGGAACGCAGGTTATGATGATCACAGGCCCTAACATGTCGGGTAAGTCAGCCTTGCTCCGCCAGACGGCGCTCAACGTACTTCTCGCCCAGATCGGTTCGTTTGTGGCTGCCGACAGTGCCCGCATAGGCGTTGTCGATAAGATTTTCACCCGTGTTGGCGCGAGCGACAACATTTCGCTCGGCGAGTCGACTTTCATGGTCGAAATGAACGAGGCGGCATCGATTCTCAACAATATGAGCGAGCGGTCACTGATTCTTTTCGACGAACTCGGCCGAGGAACATCGACATACGACGGCATTTCAATCGCTTGGGCAATCGTGGAGCATATCCACGAGCACGGAGGCATACATCCGAAGACTCTTTTCGCCACACATTATCATGAACTGAATGAAATGGAGAAGAGTTTCAGCCGTGTGGTCAACTATAATGTGTCGGTTCGCGAGATTGACGGTAAGGTCGTCTTTCTTCGTAAACTCGCGCGCGGTGGCAGCGAACACAGTTTCGGCATACATGTAGCCAAGCTTGCCGGCATGCCGCAGTCGATAGTCAGGAGGGCCGACGAGGTGCTTGTGCATCTTGAAAAGGTGAACCGCGAAAGCGACGAGCGTGTCACCAAAAATCTTTCAGGCGTGGCAGATACGGCCGAGGGTGTACAGCTTTCTTTTTTCCAGCTTGACGACCCGGTTCTCGCACAGCTGCGCGACGAGATTCTTGGTATCGACATCAATAATCTGACCCCTATGGCGGCTCTCAACAAACTGCATGACATCAAGACGATTCTTACAGGAAAGTAGCAACGCCAACTGAGATTTAAGCTTGTGTGATTTCTAACTGTCAGCTGTAGATTTCAGAAAGCTTTCCCAAGCAAATGAATTGAATGGATATTAGAGAGGCGTGACGATTCTATCAGTGTCGTCACGCCTCTCTCTTCGGATAGGATTGAATCTGTGGAATTTATTCGTAGCGGATAGCTTTGTAAGCCGAAAGAATTTCTGTGCGTATGTTGCGCAGTGTGTTGTCGGTTGCGTAGCGTAGTCTTTCGACATCGGTCTTGCCACGGCGGATTGCGCTCTCGCGTTTGCCTCCGTCCCAGACAGTCCGGCTTGCATTGAGGTTATAGTTGCTTGTATAGGCATTGCTGCTGCCGTTGCTCCAAGGTGCGTTTGAATAACCCTGATTTGTCCCGAAGTCAAGTGAGGGTTGCCATTCACCCTGAGCTTTCTCAAGAGAGAGGGCAGCGGATTCTTCTGAAAGGATGGATTGACGGAGAGCTATGTTGTTGCCACGGGCATGGTTAATACAATCGTTATAGCTCCAGACGGCTATTTAATCACCTGCGTAGGAAGTCACACTGATCCAAGAGAGCGCCAGAATGAAGACGCCCCTTATCCGATAATTGTCAAACATGATGAAAAAGTGAAAAAATATATGAGAAATGACTTTTTGTGAAGAGAGAGGGGAATGAGCGTAGATCAAGAGCGGTTATCTCGGACCGCGGCCGCCATGTCCACCGGGTCCACCGGGTCCGCCGGGTCCGCGACGCATGAAATCACCGCCGCCTGAAGGTTCGTTTCCTTTTCCGAATGAGTTGAAACGGTAGCTGAGCGTCACCATGAAGTAACGGGAGAGAGAATTGTACTCAATATCGTCTATGTAGTTAGCAGTAATATTGCGGCGGATGTTGTTGCGCTGGTTGAGGAGGTCGTAGACTTTGACGGCGAGAGTGAGAGATCTGTCACGCAGGAACTGCTGGGAGATTGTGGCGTTCCACATCCATGTCCGGGTGTCGTAACCTGCGGCATAGCCGGCAGTAGCCGTGTAGTTGATGTCTGTCTGCAATGTCAGACCCCAAGGGGTGTAGTAGGACCCGTCGAAACGTCCGCCATAGTTGTGTACAGTCTGGTTGGCATTGGTCTGGACGCTGTTGTGGGTTGTCTGTAGCATGTACATCGGACGGAGTTCTAATTCGAAGTGGTCGGGACGGAAAGTGATTCCGGGACTTTCTCGCACAGAGAATGAGAGAGAGTTGTTGCGGACATTGTTGTTGAAACCTACGTTGTGCCGGACGTTTGCGAATACATGGTTCGATATGCTCCAGAGCTTGTTGCGAAGAGGCATTGAGAACATATTCATGACGCGGCCGTTCCAGACTCCGTTGACATTGACATATTCGGTCAGACGCGAACCGTACTCGTCAAATGTCGTCTTTGAGATGATGGAGTTCTGTGTGAACTGAAAGTCAGCCATGAGCATTAGGGAGCGTTGCGATTCCATGTTGAAATCCTGAAAACGGAGATTGACATTATGGCTGAACGAAGGGTCAAGATTCGGGTTACCCTGCACCTTGTTGGTAGGATTCGAGATGTCGAGAACAGGCTGGAGCTGTGACATTGACGGCTGTGACGACTGTCCGCGATAGTTGGCCTGAATAGAGCTTCTTTTCGAGAATTTGTAGCGGTAGCGCAGGAAGGGGGCGAAATTTGTCACCCAGCGGCTGATGTTTTTGTCTGCGTTGTCGAGATAGATTGATTTTGACATCTGCGGGACGAGCGCCATTCCGATCTCAAAATTTGACTTGGCGCCGACTTTCTTGTAGCCGAGTCGTATGTTCTGGTTAAAATAGTTGTTTCGGTAACGGTTGGAGTATTCCGGATCCGGCTCTTCACCGACAGGAGGAAATATGTCGAGGTCATATTCGTCAGGAATGTTGTAGACGAGCTTGTCGGCATTGTTCCAGCGGTATGATCCACGATATGCGAAAGTTAGGAAATGGCCGTCGGCCACGTCTCCGAGAGGTTCGGTCCAAGTGAACTGTCCCATTATCTGGTTGCTCCAGGTATGATTGTCGGTGTATTGGTTGAGCAGTTCAGAGTTGTCCTCTGTATTGTCGGGGTCTTCTTCGATGATATAGCGTATGAAATCATTGATTGAGGTCGCTTTCTCGATTACATTTGAGAAACGGTATTGCCCTGAGACGGAGAACGAGCGTCCGCGGTGTTTCTTGAAGTTGTGAGAGTAGATGAGGCGTGCTCCGACTTCGTAGGAATCGCCGTCGCTTTGTCCGATTGCAGTGTTGTCGCTGACTTTCTCCATCGCTGAATTGAGATAGGAGGTCAGTTCGTTGTCATACGATTTGTTGAAGTTGAATGAGAAATTCGGACGGAATTCAAGAGTGTTGAACGAGTCGGGTTTCCAGAGCACACGGAAGTCTCCTCTGAAGTTGTTGCCACGGTCGCGAGTGGCCTTGCGTATCTTTGAGTAGGTGGAATGGTCTTCGAAAAGGTATTCACGATCCTGTCTTGTGGTCGAATTGGCATCCGTGTTGCTCCACATGAGGTCGCCTCCGACGCGGATGATTTCTTCTTTTCCGATGTTGATGTTAAGGCCGAGCGCACGCGATTCGGTGATGCCGTTGTTTCCTCCGAAACGGCGGAAACGGTTGCCGTTACTGTCGGTAAAGCCTATCTGGTTTGTGTTGTTGAAGTTTCCGAGCAGGGTTATCTGATTTCCGTCCCAGAAACGGTTGACGTTGAACGAACCCATGTAGCGGTCATCCGTACCGTAGCCGCCTTCGGCTGTTCCGAACCATCCCTGATTCATTTCTTTTTTAAAGGTGAGGTTGATGACGGTTTCGTCTTCGCCATCGTCGACACCTGTCAGACGGGCCATGTCACTTTTGCGGTCAACGACCTGAAGTTTGTCAACCATGTTTGCCGGAAGGTTCTTTGAGGCCACCTGCGGGTCGTCGCTGAAGAATTCCTTGCCGTCGATGAGAATTTTTGAGACGGTCTTACCGTTGGCTGTTATAGCTCCGTCAGTGCCGACTTCCACACCGGGGAGGCGTTTCAGAAGGTCTTCGACCACGGCGTTTGGCTGGGTGTGATAGGAATCGGCGTTATATTCAACCGTGTCTTCCATAACCTTTATAGGAGTTTTCACGGCTACGACACTGACTTCGCCAAGCATATGAGAGGCTTCCTTTATACGGATTTCGCCGAGACGGAGATTTGATTTTCCGACAGTGAGTTCTTTTTCAGTATCGGCATATCCGATATAGCTTACTGTCAGGACATATTTGCCGCTTTTGATGTTTTCGAGTTTGAACTGGCCGTCGAGGTTGGTGGTCACGCCGGCCACGAACGAACTGTCTTTAGCATTGACAAGCTTGACAGCCGCTTCCATTATCGGATCGCCGGATTCCATGTCTTTGACAAGGCCGGTGATGTTGGCTGCATGGATAGTTGCGGAGCATAAAGTTAGAAGCAGAACTGAGAGTAAGGTGAGGGTTCTTGTGAAACGTGTCATGTCTTTTTTTCAATCTTTGGCTATTGCTTTGATTATGATTTTGTGATTACTCCTTTCTGACGGTAAAGGTAATCAAAAGTTTAATTCCGAATTGTCCATATTCTACTTACGGGGAGCTTTCCCCGATAAATCGGAAATAATACGTAAAATGTTAAAATGTGTTGCGTATATGCTTTTCAGGCATATATGCAGGACAGCCGGTCCGAAAAATAACGGACCGGCTGCCGGATGGTATGTCTTTACGGATAAATATTATTCCGAAACGACTTCGAAGGGGATTTCAACCTTCACATCGCGGTGGAGATTGATGGTAGCAGTGTAATTGCCCACTTCCTTGATAGAGTCAAGGATGATGAGCTTACGGTCAACATTGTGGCCGAGCTTTTCGAGGGCTTCAGCAATCTGGATAGCGTTGACAGAACCGAAGATTGTACCGGTTGAAGAGGTCTTTGCGCCGATTGTGAGTTTAACGTCCTTGAGTGCTTCAGCAGCAGCTTCTGCATCAGCTTTGATGCGGGCGAGCTTGTGGGCACGCTGACGCTGGTTTTCGGCAAGAACTTTAAGAGCTGATTCGGTAGCAATCACTGCTTTGCCGGTGGGGATAAGGTAGTTGCGGCCATATCCGTTCTTGACTTCGACAACATCGTCCTTGTAGCCAAGGTTGGCAATGTCTTCTTTGAGAATGATTTTCATAATTGCGGATAGCTTTTAAAGTTATTTCATCAAGTCGGTAACGTAGGGGAGGAGTGCGAGGTGACGGGCACGCTTAACGGCCTGAGCGACACGACGCTGGAACTTGAGAGAAGTTCCGGTGATGCGACGGGGAAGAATCTTGCCCTGTTCGTTGAGGAACTTTTTGAGGAATTCAGGATCCTTGTAGTCGATGTATTTGATTCCGCTTCTCTTGAAACGGCAATATTTTTTCTTCTTAACGTCTACCGACAGGGGTGTGAGGTAGCGGATTTCAGATGCTTGTGCCATGATTTAGTTCTCCTTTGCTTCTTCGGTTACTGTAGTTGTTGCTTTAGCACGGTTGCTGCGACGCTTCTCAGCATATTCGGACGGAATACGAGGAAGCGGAGTACGCGTTCGTCGCGGCGGAAGGCTGTCTCAAGTTTCTTGACGATTGTGGGATCGCCGTCAAACTCCACGAGCGAGTAGAAGCCGGTAGATTTTTTCTGAATGGGATAAGCGAGCTTGCGAAGTCCCCAGATTTCTTCGTTGACGATAGATGCGCCGTTGTCGGTGAGCACCTTCTCGAATTTTTCTACCGCTTCCTTCATCTGCTGGTCAGACAAAACGGGAGTTAAAATGAAAACGGTTTCGTAATGCATTTTGGTTGGTTATAATTAGTGATTGGTGTTTGTTGAGTCCCGATTTCTGTCGGGCACACTTTTTCGGCTGCAAAGGTAAGGATTTTATCCGAGTTGTGCAAAATAATTTGAAGGGGCTGTTAAAAAATATTGTTAATTTTTCAACAGCCCCTCGCTCTGCATGTTTACGCAGCGCTTACTATTGTGTGACGGTTATTGTCGTCCCTGCCGTGTGGGCTGAGAGCGACGGCGAGTAGAGACTCTGGATTGTTGCCACGCCCGAGGCGAATGACCCGGCGTTGTTCACCCACATGTCGTAGGTCAGCACATAAGTGCCCTTTGGCAGATGTGTAATGAAAAATCTGGTCGAACTGTCGCGGTTTTCGCGATAGAACCGGATGCCTTCTGCGTATATCGGGGCCGGCAATTGCTCGACAGGTTCGTAGCAGCCGGGGCGTTCGTCGACGATGGTCACATAGTCCATGTCGCGGTCGGCTTTGACGGTGAGGGTCACGCTGATGCGGTCGCCGACTTTCAGCAGGGTGCCGTCGTTGTGGTTTCCGCCGGCAGCTATGCTCTTACCGATAGAGAGATCCTGACATGAATGGGCTTTAACTGAGGTCATTGAGTCGGTGTAGAGGCAGAAGACAGCGCCCCATGACGGTGTGTCGCCGGTGTGCTTCACTTTTAGCTCTCCCGCTTTTTCCGGTGACAGGGAGAGAGGAGTGCGGAAGTAGCCTGTCATGAGTTCATATCTATCAGGCTTGACGATGTGGCCGTCAATGCTTATCTGTGAAGCTGTCTTGGCATCGGCGGGTTCAATCCATTTTGTTGACGTGGACAGGATGACCGCGATGGCGGAGGAGGCTGAGACTGATGTCCCCCAGTCCGTTGCCTGTTTCTGCAATATGAGCCATTGGCGGATTCTGTCGATGTCCTGACTTGTTGACGTGGACAGGATGGCCGCGATGGCGGAGGAGGCTGAGACTGATGTCCCCCAGTCCGTTGCCTGTTTCTGCAATATGAGCCATTGGCGGATTCTGTCGATGTCCTGACAGTCGGGGTCGACGGTGGCGAATGTCGAGAGAAGCATGGCTGTCGTTCCGACTTTGCCCATTGACCATAGGGTCATGTCGTCGAGCGACGGCCACCACATACCCTTTTCAGGGGTGTATTCCGAGTACTGGCGGAGTGATTCGAGGATTGTCTTTGCGACGCTTGGATATGAATTGTCGAAAAGAATCCGGGCATATATTCCCTTTTCGAATACTCCGGCTGTCTTCCATTTTTCAAGTATGCGCTGTACAGTGGCGTTGACTATGTTGCGCCGGGGGGCGGACATACCTTTGACATTCCTGTACAAGTCACGGAGGTAGACGTAAAGTGTATAGTCTCCCTTGGGTGATTTCGCGAAAGCTTCGCCGTTCTTTTTGTCGAACCACGAGAGCGCATTGGCTGTCATCGAGGAAAGTTCCTTGCGTTCAGGCATGAATCCGAGGCGGTGGAGTTCGCCGAAAAGGAGAAGGACATTTTGTGTCGCCCACATCGAAGCCTCGTCCGACATGCCGAACCATGCCCATCCGCCGTTGTTTCTCACAAGCTTGCGTAGTGTAGCGATGTTTGCATTCAATGTCGATTCGAGTGTCTTGGAGTCAAACAGAAGTGCAAGGCGATTCATGCGCTCGGTGTCGTTTTTAGCATCGAGCATCCACGGCGTTGCCGCGAGCAATATCTGTTTCAGGTCATCGTTGCGTTCAAGCATCGACGTGAGGGCCGAGCCGTCGCGGTCGCTTTCGGTCCATTCGCGTATGGCTGTGGCTATTACCGGGTGGTCGCGCAGCAGACCGGATGCGATTGAGGCCGAGAATATAGATGCGGCAGCCTCATTGGCGGTGGAGGCTTTCTGTTCAAGCAGTCCGGGAAGGGCGGTGACTACATACCATGTAGGGTTGTCGCAGAATTCGAGTGTCACGCGGGCATCGGCAGGAACTTTAGGGAGTGGCATGCTGAAATCCTTGTCATCGGGTGCGATGTAGAAAGGATAGGTGTCAATCACGGGGCTTACGGCGGGGAGTATGGGTATGAGCGATTGTTCGCCGTCGGCAAACATATCCGTTGACGATTTGATACGGTAGCCAATGAACGGAGCGTCGGCCGGAGCTACGAGTCCTGTAGAGACTGTCGCCGCAGATGATGGCGCGATTTCATCGACCTGCGTGTATTCGGCGATGACTTTGCCGTCGGCGGGGTTGAATAGCTCGACCTTGGTAGTGATTTTCTGCTGTTTGTCGCTGCTGTTCATCACCGAAGCGATAATTGTCGCGCTGTCGCCTGACCTTAGAAAGCGTGGAAGGTTTGGCTGGACCATCACCGGCTTGTTGGCCATGACATCGGCCGAGAAATTGGTTGAAAGCAGCGAATCCGTATAGGCAAGTGCGCGGAAACCCCACCGGGTATTGGCATTGGGGACAGTGAAGGTGAATGAAAGCCTTCCGTTGGCATCGGTGGTCAGCATAGGCTTGAAGAAAGCGAGTGAGACTTCATTCTCGCGGAATGAGAACGGCTTTGAGGACTCGGGCTTCTCTTCAGAAACTCCGTTTTCACCTTCGGCAGCTCCCATATCGGTTTCATAAGCAGCTTCGGCGGATGCCATGTCGGCAGAGGCCATTCCTGCACTATTGAATGTGACTGCCCCATCTGCGGAGCTCATAGCCTCCTCGACAACGACTTCTTCTTTGTGTTCTGCCACGGCATTGAGTGTGGTGGCAGCGGCTTTATAAGAGCGTGTCCCGCTTAGGTATATCTTGGTGTTTGAGAATGTGCGTCTGTATGTATCAAACGTGGGTTGCAGTACTGAGTATTCCGAAAGGAATTTGTCGGGATATGCTGAAATCCTGATTCCGGATTCAGCCGATAGGTCGGATTGTTCCCAGAAATAATGGTAGCGCGGACCTTGGGTCATAGGGGTGAATTCCCATGATGACCTGACGAGGGCATCGAGGGCGGTATTGTACATGTCGAGAACCACAGCCGCTTCCTTTCCGTTGTCAGACCGGTCTACGACGCGGAAAGTCCATGTCTCCTCGCTACCCGGTACGAGACGGTCGCGGAACGACTCGCTTATGAACTTTATGCCTTTGGCGGGCATGTCGCGTTTTGCTGTGAGTCTTGCCGATGAGTTGCGGTAGTTGCCGGTAAGCGAGATTTCTACAGACGCTTCATCGACCCCTGCGGGAAGCTCTATCGGGAGTGTGTGCATTCCTTCGCCGGCTTTCACCCATCGCCGGGAAATGAGTTTGGAGTCTGTGTGGATGCTTACCAGAAGGTTTGTCGGACAGTCAACGGCATATAGCCATGAGGCAGCGGTGCTGCCTTTGATTGAAACTTTATCGGTCGGATACCATAGCAGACGGCCTGGAACAGGTGTCGCGGTGTCTGTCGGACGATAGAGCACGACGTTTTGGCTCACAGGCTCTGCCATGGCACTGTCTGCGAGCGAGAAGCGGAGTTCGCAAGGCCCTGATGCAAGCGAGGTGAGATCAATGGTCGCGTCGGCCGGCCTGATTGTCCCGCGCAGGATGGTTGCTGAATCGCGTATGACTTCATAGTTGACAGGCATAGCTATTGTGGAATCCTGATAATTGACGGTCTGTAGCCTGATTGCGGCGGTCGGAGAGGAGATGTCGATGTTTTCGGGCACAGACGGACGGATTACGTAGCGTGAACCCATAGTGAATATTGTCGAGGCCGTCTGAGTCTCGCCGGAAGGTGAAAGAGCTGAAATAGTCACAGAGAAAATGCCGCCGGGAATCGGAGAGATTTCCAGAAGGTCTTTTGGCAAAGTGATTTCAATATCGCCTTTTTCATCTGATGTGGCTTCAAGGGTGGAGAACTTGACTTCTGCAGGTCTGTTCCACCACCAGCGAGTGCGTTGTAGGGCTGAAATGTCAACAGTCAGACCGGCGTTGGCCACAGGGAAGCCTGCATAGGTCTCTATGTGTCCTCGCAGAGTGGCTGCACCGGCCGATGGATAGTCACATTCGACCGGATCGAGGATTACGCGGAATGTCGGCAGTTTGTAGTCGGATACCGTGAACCTGACAGCGTCGCCATAATTCTCAAGGGAGATATGGAAGGTGCCTGTCAAGCCTTCTTTCGGAAGTATGAAATTTCCGTTGATACGGCCGAATGGATCAGTGGTCAGTTTCAGTGTGTCGATTGCCATGTAGCTGGCGTTGCGCAGGATGGCTGTTACCTCTTTCCCGATTACAGGGCGGTGGTTTTTGCGCTGATATTCATATACGATAGCCATCCACTCCACGCTGTCGCCGGGATGATATAGCGGCAGGGAGCTGTAGCCGGACGCTGATTTATACCATTTTTCTTCAAATTTATTGTCGTCGGAGTAGATCCATAGCGGATTTGCGTAGCGGTCGGTCCCTTTTGTCAGCGTCACGTAGCCGTTTGACGAACAGGCAGCTGAACCCTCGGCATTGGTTTTGCCGATAGTCTTTGGCGAGGAGTCCCCACGCCGGTTGTTGGGATACAAGGTGAATTCAGCGCCTTCGACCGGTGCGCCGGTCTTTGCATCGAGCGCCCATAGACTTGCGGATTCGAATCTTGACGATGCAATGGCGTAAGCGGTCACATGAATTTTGTCATACCACTTTTTCCCTGTGACCGGTTTGCCGTCGATTGTCGGAATTGCGATATAGTTTCCGGCTGACGGAAATTTATATTTCAGATTTATATTTTCCTTGAATGGAACTTCCGTTTCAGCTGATTTGAACGGGAGTACTGCCACAGGTTTAAATTTTGGCAGTCCGGCTACGGCATAACTATTGTCTGTCAGTAGTGACGACGACACATTATATATATATACCTTTCCCGATACGACGTTTGAAATCCGGAGTTTCAACTCAGTTTCAGTTTCGGGGGCTACGACAGATGGAGCGGTCACATAGATTTCCTGCTCGGCAATGCGTGTCCGTTTGTTGATCAGGTTGTTTTTTAGCGGATAGGCCGGATATGTTTTGATATTGTGGCCGATGGAGGCGTAGAGCCACCGTGGATCGTTGTAGCTGTCGGGGAAAGCAAGAAGGATATCTCCGGAATATTCCGACGAGCTGTTTTCGTCATACAATTCACGCAGAAGCCGGCTCTTCCTGTCTGACACAGACATGGAATTGTCTTGGTAGACTCGCTCGGAAATAAACGTAAGACGCTGTAGGTCTGTGTTGATAAACGGTGCAGAACCGGGCGCGTGGAATTTTAGCAGAGAGGCATACAGTTCAAGTATGCGTCCGACGTTGGGGTCGTATTTGGAGAACGGAAGAGCCGTGTAGAGGTCATGGCGTGTAAGCAGTCCCCATGAAAGGACTGAATTGATGATTCCGTTTGAGCTGAGAAGCGAGATGGCACGGTTGGCAACGAAATCGTAGAGCGTCGGATAGTATATCTCCGTCGTGCGGACGACGGTTATGGACGAGACGCTATTTCCCCCTCCGGCCGAAAGGTCGATTACGGATGAATATTTTCCGATGGGCACAGTTTTCAGGGCAGGCGTGAAATTCAGGGCTTTGTCGAGAAGAGCGGAAATGCGTGAGCGGAATTGAAGGCCGTTCCATTCGTTGAAATCGTCGGGCAGTGGAGTCGTCGGGGTTTCGCGAGAGTCGTATTTCCATCTTTGATTCATATATAGCGCCGAATATATGTCGGCTTCGAGAGTGAAAAGCATGCTCTTCAGTATGTCGTCGGAGCTTGCAGTGGCTATACTGTCGATTTTGGCAAGAGCATTTCCTGCGTTTCCGCTGTCGATGGCCGTCCGGGCAAGATAGTAGTCCATGAGAGCACGCACCACTTTAGGCCCGTCGTCTGTCTTGAGGGCTGCAGACAGTTGTCGCAGTGATTCGGTGCTGACAGTCTTGGGATATGCAAAGTCAGGAGTCTTAGGGGTGTTTGCGTTCATGTCTATATGGATGGAAACTGATATGAACGTAAACAGCAGGATGAATATTTTACCGATACGCATAGTTTAAAAATATGTTGGTTGGGATAGAAAAAATGTCAGTACCTGTAAAATACTGACATGAAATTTTAATATCGTGTATATGAAAATTTTTATCGGTGGCGTGGAGTGGTTGCGTCTTATTTGCGCCGCCGGCGGTGTTGTTTCATAAGCTCACGCGTGAAATCACGCTCGGCGTCTTTAAGCTGGAAGAGCTGACGTGGAGTGAGAATCTGTTTGAATTCCTTGAAATATTTCATCTCTATTTCATTCTCCCGGCCTTTAAGCTCATAGACAGCTTCGGCAGCTTTCTCATATTCAAGATCTGTGGCCTTGCTGTCTTTTTTCAGGGTCTGGCGGTAGAGCTTTTCCGTTTCGCCCTGCGCTTTGCGTATTTCCTCGTCCATAGTTGTGTAAAGCGGGAGGAATTTAGCCTTCTGCTCATCAGTCAGGACAAGTTTTTTTGCTATGAAGTCGTTTTTGTACTGCTGCATTTCTTTCATCCATACTTCACGTTCACGGCCGGATGGTCTTGTCTGGGCGCTTAGAGGCAAGATAATCGTGGAAAGGATGAGGATGAGTGAAAGGGCAATCTTTTTCATAGGAATGTTGGAATAGTTGCTGAGGTTTGTCTGTCAGAAGAATGTGTAGTAGATATTCTGAAAGATGACTTTAATGTTTTTTAGATTTCAGAGAGCGGAAATTCAGGTGAATCGGGCAAAGAGACTGAATCGGCCACGTCTACCACCATTCCCATGTCGGTCTCTTCCGGGTCAAAACCGGTCTCGTAGAGGTCTTCCATGAGCTGATAGTCGTTGACATCACATTCATTGATGAAATAGTCATTGATGAAATGGTCGTTGCCTATTGCAGCTGTCATCACGGGGTTATTTTCGATTTGAAGGCCGTATGAGTCGGAGCGCATCAGATCAAACATCTTCATCATGCACCATACACCCATAAACATGGCTGCAAGGTAGACATAGGGCCTGACCTTCTGCCAGAATGACCTCGGCATCACCTTGGATGCCGGGCTCTCCCATTCCTTTTCAGGGAGCGAAGCCATCATTTTAGCCGCGAAATCGTCGAAATAACCATCTGGAACGGTCATTCCGTCGTTTCGGTCGACTTTTGTTAATATATCTTTCATCGGTGTCTGTTTTTTTGAAGCTTAAGGACTTGTTTTGCCTATTTTAACTGTTAGACTCTTCTAAGGTCGTGAAGTTTAATCGCTATCTTCGAAAAATTGTTCGATTTTTTTGACGGCAAGGTGGTAAGATGCTTTCAAAGCTCCGACCGATGTCCCCATTATTTCCGACATCTGTTCATATTTCATATCGTCGTAGTATCGCATATTGAAAACGAGGCGCTGTTTTTCAGGGAGGGTGGCTATGGCCTCACGCAGTCTCTGTGCAAGCCTGTCGCCGTCGATGTTGGTGTCGGCCTGAATAAGGGATATCATTCCGGATTCCTCGTCGTCGAGTGAGAGTCCGCGTCTTTTGCGTTCTTTTTCAAGGAATGAAAGGCTCTCGTTGATGGCTATTTTATATAGCCATGTCGACAGTTTTGCATCGCCTCTGAAATTTTCGATGTTTTGCCATGCTTTCAGAAAGGTGTTTTGCAGAATATCGTCAGTATCCTCGTGAGACTGGACCGTGCGTCGTATCTGGCGATAGAGCGGTTCGGAGTAGGTCTTGATAAGGTCGCCGAAAGCCTCGCGGCACGTCGAAGGATCTCTCAGGCGTTCCACAAGTTTTTCATCGTCAAGTTTTGCCTCTTTGCTCATAAGGATTGGGTGGGTTAATAGCACTAATTTCTACAAAAGTATTGAAAAAACAGATTTATCCCTAATAAAAACGCATAATAGTTGTTAAAATGCCAATTCTGCGGTTTGAGTCTGTCTTGCTGAATATGGCCGTGTGGGAAATGAAATATGGTATAGATAATGTGTAGTGCGGATGGAGCCTTGTCCGGGTCATATAGTGGCCGTGGCGAGCTCCATCCGCAGTGTGGATAAAATCACGTGGATGATTATTCTCTATTCGTTGGCGTAGGACAGTACGGTCGGGCTTTCAACGTCAACTCCGTATTCGCGTGCGTGTTCCAATATGGCCTTGGCCAGTTTTGGCTTCATATCTTCCGGGCAATATCTGAAATATGCTTCAGCGGCTCTGACATGTGCGGCATCCGGCATCGGATACTCGCGCCGTTCCGGCAGCCCGTATACGCTGTCGGGTAGATCTTTCCGTTCTTCGTAAGAGATTCTGTCGCTCATTGGATCTTGATATGTTTATCGGTCAGGCTTTTTAAAGATTGAAACGGAAACCGACTTGGAGAAGGCCCTGTGCGCCGAAGCCGAGTTCGCCGAAGAAGCTTGTCACTCGGCTGAGACCAACCTCCGCTCCTAAGGGAGAGGCTTGAAATGCGAAGTAAGCCTTGTTCTCTGACCAGTCGTCGACGGTGATGTGAGTGATGTCGACACCGACTCCCAGATGGGCATAGAGCTTGACAATGCTGTTGCGGTAATAGTCATAACGGCCGTTGAGCATGATTACATGGTAGTAGGCGTTGGCATCGTCCTCATGTTTGTAGCTTGCGCTTGAGAATGTGTAGCTCGCTCCGAGATAGAAGCTTGGAGCAACCTTGAAGTTGACACCGGCTGTAAGAGCGCCCCATGCGTTGTTGATTGTACCACCGTCGTGCATGTCGGTCGCATCCATCTGTGTGTAGCCGCCATAACCGATTTGAAGCTGTGCTCTTTGAGCATGTGCACTAATGGCCATCCCGATGACGGCACACATGATAAGAAGAATTTTTTTCATTACTGTTGTTGTTAAATGTAAGTAATAATAGTTGATGATAAACGTGTCAGGTGGTTGAGGAGGAGGTGGCAGTGGAGCAAAAAATTAATGTGACGGCAGCATTTGCTTTCCGTCACATTAATTAACAATTGAAGTATGAATTTTGTTTAATACCAGCTGACGCCATTTGAGTATGATGACCGTTTATCGTATTTGAGATCGGCGAGAAGTGATGATTTGACCGAAATATGGAAATTGTAGCTCTTGTACGGACCTACAGGGACGAAGCTTGCCCGCATGGTGAAGCAGTGCATGTCGCGGGATATATTACAGTTCATGTAGGCAAGTTTTTTTGTGTCGAAGTTATAGCTCGCGGAGAATCCGAAATTCCAGTTGGCAGTAGGGCGGATGTTGCCTGAGAACGAGAGGTTCTGGGTTATCTTGCCTTTGTATTCAAGCTTGTCGTAGTCAAACTCGCCGTAGCCGTAGTTGACCGAGTAGTTGAACGTCAGATTCCACGGGACAGACCATTTCATATAACCGTCGTCGTCAAACTCCATATTTGAACTTTTTTTGCTTTTGCGTTTGTCGCTACCCTGATAGTCTGACGTATCTTCGGCAAAATTCTGGTCCATGGAGTTGTTCTTGTCGTTGTTCTTGTCGTTGTTCTTATCGTTGTTCTTATCTTTGTCCTTGTCTCTGCCAAAGAGTTTTTTGAAGGTGTCGTTGTTGAATGTGTAGCTGAACGAAGTGCCGGTACTTGAAAGCTTGCCCCAGCCTTTGCCTTCGGAAATACGGAGCTTGTTGACCCTGACAGGATTTCCTGCGGCATTGAGCGCGTAGGTGTAGACATCCCATGTCGCCGACAGGTTAAGATTGAAATTCTTGACGAGTCTGAGCATGATGGATGTGTTGAGGTTTGACCATCGCATCGAGTCGGCGGCAAAGTTGTAGCTTTGTGAGAGCGTCAGGTTTTCTATCAGCGAGACTTTTTTCTCCCCGATGGAGTCGTTGTCAGACTTGACCTTCATTTCAAGGTTATTGGCGAGCGATATGCTGAGCGCTCCGGTTTTGCCCTGACCCGGTACGCCGAACAGTGAATTCGGGAAGTAGGAATAGGTGCGTGTCTGCATGTTGCCCTGAGCGTCGGGATACTGATAGTTGCCGTAGTAGCCGAAGAACGGTGACGCGAAATCGGGAGCGCCTGAGAAGGATATGGTCGGTGTCAGGACGTGGCGTATCATTTTCACCTTGTCGCCGAGAAACGGCAGCGGCTGGAAGAAGCCGTAGATTTTTGTATCAAGGGCCACTGCGGCGTTGAAGTCCCATACATTATAGAAACTGTATGTGGTGTCGAGCACTTCGGCCGATGCGTTAGGATCCCACTGGCGACGCACCTTTGTAGTATACATGCGGTCGGTGAGATTGATGGATGGCGTGAGATTGAGATATTTGAAGAGGTTGAACGTAGCGCTTACCGGGATGCTGTGGCGCATGCCGTTGCGCCAGTCTTTCACGAGGCTCTTCTTGAAGAACTCGTCTTGTTTCGCTGTCAGTGAATTGTTGAATTGTCCCGAATAAGAGAGCTTGATTTTCTCATACCATTTTTCTTCGCCGACCGCGCGTTTGCGTTTGAAAGGATAGACCTGCGACATTGTAAGTGTGAAGTTCGGGAACGAGACCGCAAGAGTGGAGTCTTGTGAACGCTGCGAGACATTGGCGGTGGTCGACAGTGACCATTTCGAGTTGGGGAAACGGTAGGTCATGTTGACAGTGCTGCTCTTTGTGTTCTGGGTGAAGTCGTTGGAATAGTATGAATTCAGGTCGTTGCGTGTATATCCGCTTGTAGTGAAGTTGACACTCGCCGAGAGGCTCATGTTGGGATTGGCCTTGGAATCCTGACTGTGGCTCCAGAGGACCTGAAAGTTGGTCGATTTGGAATAGTCGGGCATTCCCTTGTCGCCGGTGACGGTCTGAAGATAGGATATGTTGAAATTTCCCGAATACTTGTAGCGTTTCACGTAGGCGGAGTTTGCACGCAGACCCCATGAGCCAAGGGTGTAGATTTCGCCTGTTAGCGCAAGGTCCATGTTGTCGCTGATGGCAAAGTAATATCCTCCGTTGCTCAGATAATAGCCACGGTTGTAGTCGTCGCCGAACGATGGAAAGATGATGCCCGACGAATATTTTTCGGAGAATGGGAAGTAGCCGAACGGCACTGCAAGAGGGAGTGGAAGTCCGGCGAGCACCATGTAGGCAGGGCCGCTTACCACATCTTTGCCCGGACGCATCTTAGCCTTCGTCATCTGGAGATAGAAGTGAGGATGGTCATGGTCGTCGCATGTGGTGTATTTGGCATTTTGCGTATAATATGTGTCTTCGCCGACCTTTTTGGTCTGGCCGCCCACCACATATCCTTCGCCCTGCTGAGTCTTGACATTGGTGATGAATCCTTGTTCGGTCTTGAAATTGTAGCGCATTGTCTCCGACTCATAGCTTGTGCCGTTGTCTTCGAAGACCGGTGTCCCGAATGCGTCGCCGATAGAGTCTATGCCTCCGATGGCGTAGACCGTAGAGTTGTCAAGATTCATCTGGATTTCCTGCGCGTCAAGCTTCAGAGTGCCGTATTCCACTTTGGAGCTGCCATACATATATGCGTTGTTGCGTCCGTAGAGCACAAGGGAGTCTTTGGCTGAAAAGTCGACGGCGTTGTCAAGGTCGACTTTCGATCGGACAATCCGCGAGCCTTTTTCAGGCGGTGCTATTCGCGTGCGACTCAGACGTCGGCGGCGCGTGGTGTCGGCCACATATGTGTGTCGGTTTATTACGGATGTAGCCGAATCAGCGGCGTAGCCGAGTGAATCGCCGGCGATCGCAGAGGCCGAGTCGGGATATTGTGCGGAGTCGGCCGGCAGCAGAGTGCGGTCCATAACGGCAGACCGTGAAGAGGACTGCAGTTCTGTGTCGGGACTGGCTGTCATGCGACGCTGCAGAAGGCGTGACAGAGAGTCGGAATGCGGACGCGCGGACATGCTTTCCGCCGAATCAGTCACAGCGGGAAGCGGTCCGGAAGGGACTGCGACAGAATCAGGGTCGACCTGACGTGGGAATGCGCCCATCGAGAGGGCGCATAGTAGCACTAAAGCAACTATGTAGATGTGAGAAGATCTCAAATTCGCACCTTAGATATAATGTTCGATTCATATTGCCGTCAGTCAATGTGACAACGGCAATGATTTTACCGTTAACTTGTGGAAAATCGGTGCAAAGATATAATATAATCCCAATATAGGCAACTTGTGCGCAGGCTTTGTGACATTTAATTAATGTGAAATCATTGGATTCCGGACCATAGACCGCTTATAGCGGAAAATAAAGTGGACTTGAAAATTATAATTTATATGGCCGTGCTGATTACTGATTGTAATTTTTTGTGTAATTTTGCACCGCATAAGTAACATTCGCTTTCGATAGCGATTACCAATTTTTTTTATTAGATGTCACGACAACACTTCGATACTCTTGATTTCAAGATTCTTGAGATGCTCTCCAATAATGCGCGCAAGCCATTTCTCGAAATTGCGCGGGAAACCAATGTTTCGGGAGCGGCCATACACCAGCGCATACAAAAACTAACATCCTCTGGCATTATACGTGGGTTTGAGACCATCATCGATCCGCCTTCGGTTGGCTATGAGACATGCGCCTACATAGGTTTTATCCTCAATGACCCCACAAAGTTCGATGAAGTCGTTGAGCGCCTGAAGGCGATTCCCGAAGTTGTCGACTGCCATTTCACCACCGGCAGCTATGATGTGTTTGCCAAGATATTCGCCCATAATAACGCGCATCTTCTTGAAGTGATCCACAAAAAACTGCGTCTAGGTATCGGACGTACGGAAACACTAATCTCTTTTAAAGAGGTGTTTAAACGCCCGATTCCGATTCTGCATGAAAACATGGAATAAAAAAACGTTATAGATTTGATAGACAAGAATACATTCGGCAGTAAGACGGCGTTGTTCCACACATTCGGGTGCAAGCTGAATTTTGCCGAGACATCAACTGTCGCCCGCATTTTTGCATCGAAAGGCATACAGCGTGTACATGAAGGCGATGTGCCCGACTATGTGGTCATCAACAGCTGTAGTGTCACTGATATAGCCGATAAAAAATGCCGTCAGGCAATCCGTTCATTCGCGCGTCGCTATCCTGATGCGCGAATTGTCGTCACAGGCTGTTATGCACAGCTTAAACCTGATGAAGTCAAGGCATTGCCCGGAGTCGCTGTTGTAGCCGGCACGGACCGTAAACTTGAACTCGCCGACTATCTCGACAAGGTGCTTGCCGAAGGTGAGGCCGACGAGACAGAGGGGGCGACATTCATAACCCCCACCAAGGATATCAGGCGTTTCAGCCCTTCGTGCTCTCGCGGAGACCGTACACGCTATTTCCTCAAGGTGCAGGACGGATGTGACTACTATTGCTCCTATTGCACTATTCCGATGGCCCGTGGTCGCAGCCGTTCCGGCTCGATCGACGAGATTGTCGCGCAGGCACGCGAGGTCGCAGCCGAGGGTGGCAAGGAAATAGTCATCACAGGTGTGAATATCGGTGATTTCGGCAAAGGCACTGACGAGACTTTCATTGAGCTTTGCCGGCGTCTCGATGAGGTCGAAGGCATAGAGCGTTACCGTATTTCGTCAATCGAGCCGAATCTGCTGACCGATGAGCTTATTGATTTCGTAGCGCAGTCGCGTCGGTTCATGCCTCATTTCCATATCCCGCTCCAGTGTGGCAGTGACGAGGTGTTGCGGCTAATGCGCCGGCGTTATGACACGGCATTGTTCCGAAGCAAAATCGAACACATCAGGCGGGTGATGCCTGATGCCTTTATCGGTGTGGACCTTATAGTGGGTGCGAGAGGGGAGACGCTTGAACGGTTTGAAGAGTCAAGAGCGTTTGTCGACTCGCTGCCTATCTCGCGCCTGCATGTGTTTACCTATAGTGAACGTCCCGGCACACGGGCGCTCGACATTGACCATGAGGTCAGTCAGGAGGAGAAGCACCGCCGCACACGCATCATGCTTGCCATCTCCGAACGGAAGCTGAAAGAATTCACTGAGCGTTTTATAGGGACTGTCAGGCCGATGCTTGCCGAGCATCCCCGTCTCGACGGCTCAATGGCCGGGTTTACGGATAATTATCTGCGTGTGAACATTAAGCCTCAACCGGAATTGTCGAACACCATCTGCGACGTGCGCATAGTCTCGATGCACCCCGAAGGTGAGGAGTCGGAAGGAGAAGTGTGTCTATGAGCGGACCGGTGGCTAAAGAAAATCGTGCCGCGGTCATAATACTCAACTGGAATGGCGCCCGGTTTCTGCGAGAATATCTCCCGTCGGTCGTAAGGCACACACCGTCTGATATAGCAGATGTCATTGTGGCTGACAACGGATCGACCGATGGATCACTTGAGGTGCTTCGCGATGAATTCCCGCAGGTTAAGCGTATTGAATTCAGCGAGAACCACGGTTTCGCAGAGGGATATAATCTTGCAGTCGGCCGTGTGAGGGCTGATTATAAATACACAGTGCTTCTGAATTCGGATGTGAAGGTCGATGATGACTGGCTGACACCTATGTGGCGGTTCATGGAGTCGCATCCGGAGGCGGGTGCGCTTCAGCCGAAATTGCTGTCGCTCATAACTCCGACTGAATTTGAATATGCCGGTGCGATGGGCGGTTTCCTCGACCGTAACGGTTATCCGTATTGCCGTGGACGTATTTTTGATACAGTAGAGACTGACAAGGGGCAATATGACACTCCGATGGAGGTGATGTGGGCCTCGGGGGCATCATTGATGGTTGACAATGAGCTGTATCTGCGTCTTGGAGGGCTTGACCGTGAGTTTTTCGCCCACATGGAGGAGATTGACCTGTGCTGGCGCATCCGGCTTGCCGGGCGGCAGGTGTGGGCAATTCCTGAATCGCATGTCTATCATCTCGGCGGTGGAAGCCTTCCGGCATCGAACCCTAAAAAGACATATCTGAATTTCCGCAACAATTTGCTGATGCTCCACAAGAATCTTCCTGCCTGTGTCAGAACGAAGCGTCTGCTGTGGCGACGGATTCTCGATGCGATGGCTTGGTGCAAATTTATTGCGGGATTCGATCTGAAAAATGCGTCGGCTGTTTTAAAGGCACATCGTGACTACAGAAGGATGTGCCGGCTTTATGACAGGTGTGACGCTAAGGTCGATCTTCTTGACGGAGAAGTGAATATCCTGACCGAATATTTCATGAAAGGCCACAAGCGTTTTTCAGATTTGCAGAAATAAACAAAAGCCGCGCATTCACATCATTGAGATGGCATGCGTGGCTTTTTGTATATACATTAATAAAATATGTGTTGTCTACAGCCCTAAGATCCGGCTTATCGTTGGAATCTGGTCAGTGGCTGATTGGGCGGGTCGGATGGGGACGACCGTGCCATATTGACGTGCGAGCCAATATTCGTCGGTTTCGGGGTTGTCGGGCTCTTCGTTGAATAGTTTGCCGGTTAGCCAGTAGAAAGTCTTGCCGTGTGGAGTAGCATAGGTGGCATATTCTTCGGTCCAGTGGCTTTTGGCGGCTCTGACCACCTTAAGGCCGAGCGGGGTGCATTTAGCCGGAAAGTTTACATTGAGACAGATTCCATCAGGAAGCCCATGATTGATGACTTTCTGCGTGATTTCCTCGATGAAAGGAGTCGTCGGATCGAAATCGGCGTTAGGAGAGTGGCTGAGGAGCGAATAACCGATTGACGGAATTCCGAGAGTGCATCCTTCCATTGTAGCGCCCATTGTCCCTGAGTAAATATTGTTGACACCGGAGTTTGAGCCATGATTTATGCCTGATAGCAGAAGATCGGGTTTGCGGTCGAGTACGGCGAACATCGCGAGCTTGACGCAGTCGACAGGGGTTCCGCTTGTAGTGAATACCTTTGCGCTGTCAATCGGGGCATGCTCGTTGACATAGAGCGGAGTGTTTACGGTGATTGCCGATGACTTCCCGGACTGAGGCGTGTCGGGGGCTACAACGACCACATCTCCGAGCCTGACGGCTATTCTGACCAGATGTTCGAGTCCTCGTGCTCCGAGTCCGTCATCGTTAGTAATAAGTATGAGCGGGCGTTTATCCATAATTCGTTCGATTGTCGTGTGTATATTTTTGACAAAATTACGATAAAATGCCAACTAATCGTATGCCGGATTGTTAAATTTTTAGTACTTTTGACAAAAATAAGTCACTATCAGAGACACCGTAACTTCAAAATCAATTCTAAAAACTATTAAGCTATGCAGATACAACGCATTCAGACTGTCTACATCTTTCTCGCTATGGTGGCCATGGCTATATTCCTAATAGTCCCCTACGGCGCAGTCCATGATCTTACCGCTCAGCCCGCTGTGTCGGAAAAACTCTACACCATGTATGAATATGGCCTTCTGATTCCGGTCGCAGCTACTATCATCCTGCTTATAGTCGACATTTTTCTTTATCGTAATATCGCGCTTCAGCGGAAGGTCCTTACTATCTCTTTACTGCTGACTTTATGTTGCATTGCGGTTGTGTGTTTCATCCTTTTCAAGCAAGCCGGATCTGAGGGGCTTGACGCTGATTTCTCGGTATGGGATATCCTATTGCCGATAGCCGTGGCGTTTGAAATTCTTGGCCTTGGGGCTATAAAACGTGATATCAAACTGTTAAACTCCTACAATCGCCTCCGTTAAAAAAACGCCCTGTCCCCAATGGGGCTACAATTCGGAAATTTACGTCTCTGCCGTTTGGCAGGGACGTTTTTTAATGATACATTTGTAGACATTTTGCCTCGAACCTCTTATTCTTCTCTTTACATTTATCACAATCAGTAACCCTCACACCGCACCGGCCTGAAATCCGTGGATGGTCTGTCTCCGGATAATCTTTAGGCTTGGTTTAATAGTAACATCTCTACATTCCGAATGAAAGGCTTTGTCATAGGTATAATTGTAATTTTGTCAGCCGTTTTTCCAATATCGGCTTCTGAGACCCGTCTGTCTGATAGCAGTGAACTGCTTGAACAGCTGGATAGTGAACTTACGCGTCGTAATGACTATACATCAAAGCGTCAGAATAAGGCTGATTCCGTAAAAGTCCTGTTGCTCGCCGATTCGCTCGGGCCGGTGAGCCGTTATCTCGAACTCGGCGATCTCCAAGGCGGCCTGAATGCCGATTCAGCAATAGTCATGTTTTCGCAAGGCTTTAAGGCTGCTATGTCTGTCGGTGATTCCGTCATGGCCCAGCGTTTCCTCATCAAGCGCGCGACTGAGTTGTGTAAACTCAGCTCGACACCCGACGCGATGAATGATATAGTTAATGTGGCACAATCAGGCGTATATCCGGAAAACAGAGCCTTATTTTATGAGGTTGGCAGAAATCTCTACTATACAATGGCAGAGGTGTTTGAAGGGACGGCAATGCGCGACAATTATATAAAGCCGGGTTTTAAATATGCCAAGGAGCTGCAGTCCGCACTTCCAACGGATTCATATGATGCGAGGCTTAATCTTGCGATGATGTATTTCGCACAGGGCAATGATGCAATGTTTCTTGCCTGTCTCATGGATCTTTCAGAGGAAATCCCTGAAAGCTATGGGAATTATTCGATGGTTCTGACTGCACTCGGAGGCCGTCAATGTGTGCTTGGAGCAACCGACGAGGCTGTTTCCAACCTTGCCAAGGCCGCTTTGCGCGATGTGCGTGCGGGCGATAGGCATGGGACAGCTCTCATCCGTCTTGGCGTGGCTCTTTATGATGCGGGTGATCTTGCAAGAGCGCATAATTATCTTTCGGTAGCGCTTGAAGAGGCGTTGGCCGGAGGGGCCAAGACAAACAGTATGATGATTTCGGCAGCTCTGATGCCTGTGTCGCAGGCGTTGCGCGAGCAGGAGCGTACGACATTCATAATGCTCGTAGGGCTTATCGTGTGTCTGTGTGGAGTAGCTCTGCTGCTTTGGAATCTTTATCGCAGCAAGCGACGGCGCACCCGGGAACTTGAACGGATCAAACAGCAGCTTGCAAAGGCCAACCAGTCGAAAGAGGCTTATATCTCAGAATTCATGAACCTTTCATCAAGCTATATGGAGGGGCTTGAAGAGTTTAACCGCATCACCCGTCGCAAGCTTGCCGCCGGTCAGGTCGACGATCTGCTCAATATCATCAAGAGCGGAAAGATGATTGATGAGCAGCGAAAGAAGTTTGACGACATTTTCGATGATGCCTTTCTTGCAATCTATCCTACGTTTATCAATGACGTGAATGCTCTTCTCGCACCGGAAAAGCGCGTTGTGACACCGGCGAAAAATGTGCTTACAACCGAACTCCGCGTGCTTGCCTTTACGCGTCTTGGCGTTGACGACACTGCTCAGGTTGCGCGTTTTCTGGGTGTTACTCTAAATACGGTCTATACCTATCGAAACAAGCTACGGAACAAGGCTATCCGTCGCGATACATTTGATGCCGATGTCATGAAAATCGGTATTATTGTATGATTCAATATTTATTATATGTGTCAGAATATTGTATCATGAGCTTTTAACGCCTTTGATGCCACTTATATTTAAGCAAGTAAGGCTATGGGTCAATTGATTGATTCATAGTCTTTAATATTTGTAAAAGTCGCTTTATGAGTTATATTTGGCCGTGGGGCTATTGCGTCGGGATGAAAAAGCCTATATCTTTGCATTATAATATTAAAATCACCATTGATACTTTCCACAAAGAGATTATAAAATAAACATAGGTAAGATTTAGATGTAATAGGTATTAAAGATTTGTTTTTTGTTAGATTTAGAAGAACTATTTTAAACTACGTTAGATTCTGTTGAGAGCTGTCCTCGTGATGAAGGCCGCTCTTTTTTATTTGGGGCAAGCTGAGATGCGGCCAGACCTATGTGTTTACAGCATCGCGGAGCCGGACTCCAATCTGTCATGGCGGTTGCAGACTTGGCCTACGGGTCGGGTTGAGGGTTTTGGTTATTCGCGCAAATGCCGGCAGGTGCATTAAATGTTATATAAGATATGCTGTTTGTTAAGTTTGAAGTTGTACTGTAGTTTATATAAAAAAGAAAAGATATGGTTTGAAATGTGCTTTAAATCAGCGATATATTATAAAATATTTTGAGATTCATTTTAGAAGATACGATAAAGTGCATTCTTTGTGCTTGACAATGGGCTAACTTTGCAATGTGTAAAATTTTAATCAGTTTTTGGATTGTGATAATATCACGTATTTAAGTGAAGATTATTCGTTAATTATGCTAAGTGTTTAAACAGAATTACTCCGTCGGCCTCGTGAGAAGCAGACGGAGTTTTATTTTTCGTAGGGGTCTCCTGCATGTGCAATAAAAAAATGCTGCGACATCCATTCGTGATGTCGCAGCGTTTTTTATTTGAAGATTATGTGTGTGATTTATTTCACAAGAATCTTGCTGACTTTGTTGCCCTGACGCTTTACGTAGATGCCGGGGGTCATGTTGTCGGCGTCGACGCGCATACCCTGAATGTTGAAATATTCAACTGGTGCGTTGAGATCGGCGTTGATGTCGTTGATGCCTGAAGTTGTGGAAGTGAAGGTTACCTTGATAGGAATTCCAGACCACATTACATCAATATTCATCACTACGTTGTTGCCTGAGATAGTACCGTTGAGTGTCACATCGGCGACAATTGAGCCACCGGCAAGCTGCAAGCCTTTTACCTCGCCATTGTAGGCAGTCGTTCCGTTTTCTTCTGAAGTGGTGACATCGTTAACCACGATATCGCCGAGAACCATAGGTTCTGCTCCGGGCATTTCAAGCACGAAATTCGGGAGAGTGAATGTGCACTTGCCTTCTCCTGCAGGTGTGATTTCGATGGTCGCAGGCTTATTGGTGGCAAGAGCATTGCCCATCATGTCGATATTCAGCACGCCTGAGTAGACATTCTTGTCATTTTCGGCATAGATGAGTTTTACATCGTCAACGGTGATTGAGTTGTCTTTGCCGACTACGGATGCTCCTCCGAAGTAGTCGCCGGCAGCGATGATGATGTTAATCATTTCAGGGGTCGCATCTGACTTGTAGTCAAATGTGGCAGAGAATTTAGTCCATTCAGAAGCATCTTCGGTGATTTCAGCATTAATCACGGCGATAAGTTCGGCATCGTCGCTCTTGCTGACTTCGCCGCCCTGACAGCCGGTCATATCCATTCCAAGAATGCAGCGGTCGCGGTCTGTCATATCAGCGCATACAGGCTCTCCTGCCATATAAACCACGGCCGGTACATCTTTCTGAGTCCAGTGACCCTTCCATAGATATGCTACGACTGTAGATTTTTCAGCTGGTTTGTCTTCTCCGCGGCTGCGTTTGTACATGAATTCGATGCCTGTGGGGCGTCCGTTGAATTCGATGCCGCCGAAAGAGCCACCGTCACTGTTGTTGATTACCATTCCACCGGCTGAGACGTCGAACCCGGGATATGCTGTGGACCATGTTGTTCCGAGTGTCACGTAGCCGGGGACAATCTGGGCATCCATGAATGGATTGGGGGTATTTGTCAGTTTGACGGCGCATTTTGAGTTGAAGCCTTCTACAGAATCACCAACCACGGTAGTGCCGAGTCCGCTTGCCAAGCCGTCGTAATAAGAAGCCATACCGGCGACATTGGAGATGACCCATCCGTTCGGATTCTTGCCTGCGACAACTGCGCTTGCTTCTCCATGTTTGTCCTCGCTGACGTAGAATGTCCAAGGAACACAATCACTCCATCCGCCTTCGAAGCCGGAGTTTGGAATCTGCTGCTGTGCGTACATATTGACACACAGAGGGCTTACCAGCATGGTGCTGAGCAAGGTTTTGTAAAGTAATTTCATAAAATCAGTGATTATAATTGATTTGTCTATTAAGAGTTGGAAACGAGAGAGATTTTACGGACACTGTGGGAGAAATGTATTGCGTAAAAATCAGACATTCAAGAAATGTGTACTATATGGAAATGAATCAGATTTAATAAATTTCCGCTGCAAAGTTAATGATTATTTACAATTCTCCCTAAAATTAGATATTTTTTGATAATTTTTTGGCGGAAATGCCCAATTTATGATGAAAAAATGGCACAAATTGCATATCTATATGTGTTTTTTCGTAATTTTGTAACGATATTGCCGAACTATCGGAAATCGTCGACCATCTTTTGTGTTTATTGCGGCCCTGCCGGTGTCTGGAATGCGGGTCGTGTCGGTTTTGCGGTGTCCGGCTCGAATAAAATCCAATCAGAATATGAAATTAATCAACTGGCTTTTAGTGCTTGGCATGATGTTGGCTATGGCATCGTGCATAAAAAAAGAGCCCCTCAATGCTGAGTGTGATATCGTCGGTGTCGTGTTGCCCGATGATGCGCTAAACCGTACGCCTATCATCGAGAATGACCGTGTCACACTTATTGTGAAAAATTATGTCAACATAACAGAGCTTGCACCTGAGTTCGAGCTTACGCCGGGAGCTACCATTCAGCCCGCGAGCGGTACAGAGCGTGATTTCACCGAGCCGCAGACCTACGTTGTGACTTCGGAGGACGGTGAATGGAGCAAGGCTTACACAGTCACCGTGCAGCGCAACAATGCTATAAACCTGAAATATGGATTTGAGGATGTGAGAATCGTCAATTCGATGCAGGGTGGAAAGTATGATGAGTTCCTTGATGTCAGCATCAATGAATCAACCCATCAGCGCGACACCATGATATGGGCGAGCGGCAATGCCGGGTTTGCCATGACCAACGGAACGAAGCCTCCTGAAACCTATCCGACATTTCAGGCTAATGATGGCTATGTTGGAAAATGTGTGGAAATGGTCACACGTTCGACCGGTGCTTGGGGGGCGATGGTAAACAAGCCTATTGCCGCCGGCAACCTGTTCATAGGCAAGTTCAACGTGACGATAGCGGTTGCCACCCCATTGAAGGCTACTCAGTTCGGAACACCGTTTTCAAGCGTACCGCGCTACTTCAGCGGTTATTATAAATATAAGCCCGGAGAGGTCTACCAGCGGTTGAACGAGTCAAACAAGCTTGAGCCTGTTGAGGGTAAGGTGGATGAGTGTAACATTTATGCCGTGTTCTACGAATCGACTCCTGAAATGGAGTGGCTTGACGGTTCTAATGTGCTTTCCGATGACAATCCCAATATTATTGCAGTGGCCCGCCTGTCGGACGAACAGCGTCAGGCAACAGAGGAATGGACTTACTTCCATCTTCCATTCGTGTTCCGTGACGGTAAGACTATCGACCCCGACAAGCTTGAAAACGGTATCTACAGCATAACAATAGTCATGACATCAAGTATTGACGGTGACTATTTCTCGGGAGCTGTAGGCAGCACACTCTGTGTGGACGAACTTGAACTCAAATGTGATTGACGGGAAGACTGCTCCCGATGCTTAAAAATGTATATAATTATGAATATCAGGAAATATATTTGCCTTGCTGTAACGGTTTGCGCTTCGCTCCACGGCTTTGCCCGGTCAGATGTAAACAAGGAGGATTTCACTCAATCCGACCGTCCGGGCGACATCTACAAGTCGGTGATTCTCGGACTTGAATATGAGGTTAATGCCGGTGTGAATATCGGTGGTGCATCGCCCATGCCACTTCCGGCTGAAATCCGTCAGATAAACTCCTATAGCCCGCATCTGAATCTGCAGATTGGTACAACTGTCACAAAATGGTTCGGACAGGACAAAAAATGGGGCGTGGCCAGCGGATTCCGCTTTGAGACAAAAGGCATGGAGACGAATGCCAACGTGAAAAACTATGGCATGGAGATTATTCAGGACGGAAAAAAGCTAAGCGGAAAGTGGACAGGCAAGGTACAGACAAAATATCATACCCAGCAGCTGACTATACCGATTACTGCTGTCTATAGGATAAATGACCGATGGAAATTGAATTTCGGCCCGTATCTTGCCTATGCTTTCAGTAACGAATTCGACGGATATGTCCATGACGGCTATCTCCGCGAGGGTGATCCGACGGGAAACAAGGTTTCGTTTGAAGACGATGCCAAGGCCACTTATGATTTTGGCAGTGAATTGCGCAAGTTTCAGTGGGGACTGCAGCTTGGAGGCTCATGGCATGTGTTGAAGCGGCTGTCGGTAAACGCCAATCTCACATGGGGACTGAATGATATTTTCGTGCGCTCGTTCAAGACGGTTTCATTCAATATGTATCCAATCTACCTTAACGTAGGGTTCGGGTATATTTTCTGATGCCTTTCCAACAGAAATAAACACATTATATATAAATAGACATGGGTACGTGCCCGCTTGCTTTGCGACACATACCCATGTCTATTTTCATTGATTTCGGAATGATAGGTTCAGACTTCCGGTTTCACTACCACTCCTGTGCCTTTCAGTCCGTTGACACCTATGGCAAGCGGTGTCTGGAATGTGACTATTCTGACAAAATCACTTTCGTAGACTGCCGGCTGGGAGTTCAGGAATTCCACATCGTAGAGATCGGTGACGGGGTCACCCTCTTTTTTGTGTGCGTTGGTGTCGATGGTGAAATATGCCACTCCGAACGATGTGAGATTCTGGAAGAAATGAGTGCCTTGGCTTGGTTCGATGCGGTAGTTTGGCAGAGAAGACTCGACAATCAGTCGAGCGGCCGATATTGCGGGCCATTTCACCGGGATGCCGAGCGATGTGTCCGACGAACCCCATCTGCCGGGTCCGATTAGAATGTAGCGCTCTTCGCGGTCGAGAAATCCACGGTTGATTTTCTCGATTTCGCGTGCGATGAGAGAATTGTTTGACGATGAGAATTTTTCCGGCCGTACATAGACCACTGTGTTAACCCCTTCGATGTTGCCGTGTCCGAGCGCCGTGCCTGATTTCAGCAGCAACTTCTCGTCGGGTGTAGCCATGAGAGCCTCGTCGACGGTTTCCTTACGGTCGACTATAGGTCTGATCTGCAGCCAGTACAGACGACCTTTGTGCTTTTCGCCCGGGCCGATCATCTTTGGGTCTGGACCTATCATGCCTGCAAATTCGATTTCGACGGGGCGTTGCATTGCTTCCTGCCCGGTCGTCAGCATGAAATCTACAGATTCGGCAAGTGGATAAGCTTTGTGCTTCAGAACGTTGTTGAATGTGACGACTCGTCGGCCTTCGCCGAAATCACTGTCGCGGATAACGTTGTCGCGGAAATCGAATGTCGACACCATGTATTTGAGCGCGCCTTTTTCCGCAACATCCTGCACCCTGAGTTTTGCCACATTGTAACCGTCATCGACACTGAGCGAGGGCGCTGATGCCGGTTTGTCGATTTTCTGACCTGAAATGCTTGTCTCTCTGGCATCGCCTTTCATGTCGAGCGCATACATGCGTGTCTGGGTGTCGCGCAGGGCGAGCGACAGTTCCGATGTCTGCAGTACGTTTTCAGGGTGGCGTGGAGAAAAACGGAGCGCAAGACCGCCGTCGACTATATATTTTCCAAGACCGACTGCAACCTCGGCCACTCCGTCCTCAGGCTTTTCATCGTTGAGAGGGTAGTAGTTGAGCGAACGCCCTACGCCAGAGAATGAGGGGAAATAATAGCCTTCGACTTCACGTCCGACGACTTCCTGCAGAATCACGGCCATTTTTTCTTGGTCGATGACATTGGATGTGGCGGTCATATATGCCTTCGAGTCGGAATAGAACACAGAGGCATAGACACCTTTGATGGCGCTTGTGACCATCCGCAGCATTTCTTCCGGGTCGCTTACCTTGGGCACCATATATGTCGAATAGATTCCGGCAAATGGCTGATAGTGGGAATCTTCAAGAAGGCTTGAGCTTCTGACGGCTATCGGTGTGTCGACAACTTCGAAGAGAGCAAGCAGATCGTCCTTGATCCTCCGTGGCAGTTTGCCTTTGAGGAAATGGTCGAGGATTTCTTCGTCGGGAGCATCGCTCAGTGCGATGGGATAGAGCTTGTTGCTCTCCATGAACTCGTCGAAGATATCGGTACAGAGCACCACTGTGCGCGGAATTGTTATGGAAATGCCGTCGAAGTTGTCGCAGACAGGATTTTTCTTGATTATGGAGTCGATGAATGCCAGACCGCGGCCTTTGCCTCCGAGCGAGCCTTGTCCGATGCGTGCGAAGTTTGAGTAACGGTCAAAACGTTCTTTCTGGAAAATAGCGACCACACCACGGTTTTTCATCTTGCGGTATTTCACGATGAGGTCGAAGAACAGCTTGCGCACTTGGGGTGCGTCTTTAAGGTCGCGGAAGCGGTGGTGCTTTATGACTTCGGCGATCGGAAACATGGCGCGTGAATAGAGCCAGCGGGAGATGTCGTTGAACGACGCATGCCAGTAGAGCGCTTCGGCCGGGATGTCGAAAATGTTTTTCTGAAGGTCTTTGAGCGACTTTATCCGAAATATTTCTTCGCCGCTTTCGGGGTTACGGATGACGAAATCGCCGAACCCGAAATTGTTGATGATTGCTTTTCCGAGGTCTACCGGGAATTTCTTTGAATTTTTATCAATGAATGTTCCTCCAACCTCCGAGACATCGTGTGCATTCTCGTTTTCAGAGCTTTCGATGATCAGTGGCAGATAGGGGTCGCGTTCGCGTAGCTCGCGGGCAAGCCTGATACCGGCTTTCGGATCTTTCTTGCCTTCGCGCATGAATGAGACATCGCTGATCACACCTAATATATGGTCGCTGTAGCGGTCATATAGCTCAAGAGCTTCCTCGTAGTCGCGGGCAAGCATCACTTTTGGACGGCCTCGCATACGGAGCATCTGTTCATGCTCGTTAAGCGCCTCGGTGGAGAATTCGCGCGATTGCTTTAGTATGAATTTGTAGACAATCGGAAGTACCGACGAATAGAATCTTACCGAGTCCTCGACAAGCAGAATCATCTGCACCCCGACTCCGTTTATGTCATTGTCAGCGTTCATCTTGTCCTCAAGCAGCTTGATTATGGCGAGCAGCAGATCCACGTTGCCGAGCCATGAGAACACATAGTCGATTCCTGTGAAGTCTTCGTTGGAAAGTCTGCGTGAAACCTCTTTTGAGAAAGGTGTAAGCACGATGATGGGCATTTCGGGATAGAGCTCGCGTATGCGTCGCGCTCCGGCAAAAGTCTCGCTTACGTCATTGCCCGGCATCATGATGACCAGATCGAAATTCTTTGTTTTCATAATTTCGATTCCCTCGGTCGAATTTAACGCGCGTGTCACTCGTGGCGGGGAGGAGAGGTTGAGGGCTGTGTACTCGAAATAGAGCTGCTCCTCGACACGGCCGTCTTCCTCCATCATGAACGCATCGTAGGCCGATGCTATGAGCAGGACATTGAATATGCGTTTCTGCATGAGATTCTCGAAAGCCGTATCCTTGAAGTAGAGTTGGCTTAGTGCTTCGTCGTCGGTCATGGCTGATTGGATAAATATGGTTAAGTTACTTATGTGTCGCAAATTTAGTTAAAAACAATGAGATTTTTACACTGATTGCCGATAAAAGAGCCTGATTTTGATTTGGCTCGTTGTAAATGTCGGGTAAATGTCACGGCTCTTTCATTTAAGACAAAAAATAGAGACATATCTTCCCTTACCCGGTTCATTTCGAATCGGGTAATTTTATTGATGTTGTATGTCAGGGATTTATCTTTTTGTCAAAATCTTAATTTTTTCATTTTTGGCACAGGAACCGCATGAGTTTAGTAAAGCTCATTGAGACATGCCTCATGAGCTCTGCCACTCCTTTTCTTTTGTCCGACCGCTTTTTGCGAAGCCCTTTCCATATTGAAAATACCGAGAGGACTATTCTCTGGATGGTGTCAAGATTGCGGGCAGCTTTAGACGACTTACGTTTGATCCTGTCTTGCAGGAGATTGACATCCAGCCCCCAGTGCATGCTCTCTATCGACCAGTGGTCTCGCACATATGCCCCGAGAGCGGGCGTGTCGGTTGGCAGACTGCTCACATACAGCCTTTTTTCGGAGGTATGCGCGCCTGTTGACTTCCTTACCGTGTCGGCTTCATATTCTATTATCGTCATATTGCCGCCCCATTTCTCCTTGTCTGCTATGACTTCAAGCCCGTCGTAGACACGATAAGTCCGGGTCTCGATTCTGCCGTGTCCGAGTTCCGGCCCTTCGGTATATGAATAGACGGGCGTGAGCCCCTCAAGTCTGTCTTCCACGCCGTAGCGCAGGGAGCGCTGGTTGGCCTTGAGTTCTATCAGGAAGTCACCGCCTTGCTCCCTGATTCTGTCGATTATCTCCTTCTGCATGGACATGGCGTCTGCGGTTACGATCTTTCCGGATATGTCGATTTTGTCAATCAGTACCGGGACTGCCTTTATCTCGTTGCTCTTTTCCTGACATGCTTCCGTTGCCACTGTAATGCCGGCATTGAAAGAATATGCCGACACAATATCCGGATTGCGCCCGTTTTCCTGAACGGTGCCACGCTCGGCCTTACCGTCCACACAGACTATTTCCCTGTCGCGGCACGCCTTAAGCAGCTCATTGCGGAAGCCCTCGGCGAACGCCTGCATCCTGTCGGCCATGGATAAATCGTCGACACCGTTCTCCACCCGACAAAGGGTAGCCTCCGAAGGGATTCCATTCTTCAGTAGACCCATTTTACGGAGTTTTTTGAGATTGTGTCTGCCGAACGCTATTATATCAGCACGTCCGACATACCCGCAGGTCCGTCCCAGTATCATCAGAATGATGATGTCACTGAGCCGGTGACGGATGTTTCCTTTATCACACCTACGGAAATCAGGGACTGACCAGGCAAAATTCATCAGGCGTTCCAGGATACTGCCCTGTGGTATGAATTTATTTAGTACTTTTGCGGCATGATTGGGCTTACGTGCCTCAATCGAATGTTTTTGGTCAAGCGGATCCATTTTTTGCGTAACTATTTGATTTTCACCTATAAAGTTACTAAAAATCTGCCGCTTGGCCAAATTTTATGAATGCTTATTTTATTAATAATCAGGGAAATAGTCACATCTATACACGCAGGATGCCCTCTATAAAATAGCACATTCATTGAGTGTGCAACGTATTCTTAAATGAAAGAGCCGTGGGTAAATGTGATTGTCAGAGTGAATTTATTGTGGAATAACGGCGTAAATTACTACCTTTGCAGTGAAATTCAGGAAGAGGCCGTTGCGACGGTTTCTGCTCACGGTTTCAGCCTTGAGAGGCGCATCTATCCGTAAGAGTACGATTACATAGATTATTTTAATAGATTTAGGGGTGTCCGTCTTGGCCGGATGCGTTTTGCCGCATCAGGCAGACAGGTCTGAGATTATACCCTTTGAACCTGATCCGGGTAATACCGGCGTAGAGAAAAATTATGAAAAAATTGCTTTTCCCGGCGATGGTCCTTACAGGGACTATCAGCCTTCATTCCTCCGCGGCCGCTCAGGAAGCCGGCGTGGAGGATGATTCTTTGAGTCTTGTGCTTGACCATGTTGAAGTTGTGGCCAACCGCGCTACAGCCAAAACGCCTGTAGCGTTTACGAATGTCGGCAAACGTGAGCTGATGCGCAACAATGACGGTCGCGACATGACTTACCTTCTACAGATGACCCCTTCGGTCACTACCACTTCCGATGCGGGCGGAGGTGTCGGCTACACGTCAATGCGTATCCGTGGAACGGATGGTTCGCGAATAAATGTGACAGCCAATGGTATTCCTATCAACAATCCTGAAAGCCACAATGTCTATTGGGTCAATATGCCAGACCTTGCTTCGTCGTTACGGGATGTCCAGATTCAGCGCGGAGCTGGAACATCGACAAACGGTGCTGGTGCGTTCGGCGCGAGTGTCAATATGGTTACAGATGCTCCATCGGAGGATGCTTATGCGGAACTGTCAGGCGCATACGGCGCATACAATACCAACCGTGAGACTTTTCGAGTAGGGTCGGGTCTGGTAGGAAACCACTGGAGCTTCGATGCGCGGCTCAGTCATCTCGGATCTGACGGCTATATCGAGCGTGCTTCTTCGGAGCTGTGGAGCTATTTTGGGCAGGCCGCCTATTCTTCCTATAATACCACTGTCCGGCTGCTTGCGTTCGGTGGCAAGGAGAGGACTTATATGGCTTGGGATTATGCCTCGAAGGAGCAGATGGAAGAGTTCGGGCGACGCTACAATCCGTGTGGCGAATATACCGATGACAACGGTCGGCGGGCCTACTATCCCGACCAGTACGACAATTATATCCAGCATCATTTCCAACTGTTGCTTCATCAGCGTTTAGGAAGCTATCTTCATCTCAATGTGGCTCTTCACTATACTGCCGACAACGGGTATTACGACCAGTACAAGACCCGGCGCACGCTTGAGGAGTATGGGCTGAAGCCTTTTGTCGATGCTGAAGGCAACACCGTCAGCAAGTCCGACCTGATCCGTCTGAAAAACAATGTGAATGATTTTTATGGAGGACAGCTGAGCCTTAATTATCTCCGCGACGGCTTGAATCTTTTGCTTGGCGGTGCTGTCACTGATTTTGACGGACATCATTTCGGGCAGGTGAAATGGGTGCGTAACTACATCGGGCCGATTGATCCGTTGCAGAAGTATTACGACAATCGCGGCCGTAAATTTGATTCCAATCTATTCCTTCGGGCAAACTATGAGATCGACAGCCGGTTTTCGGCATACGCCGACTTGCAGTATCGCCATATACATTATACTATAAAAGGTGAATCTGACAACTGGGACTGGAACATCGCCGCTCCGGCAGTGCTTGATGTCAACCGTCGGTGGGATTTCTTTAATCCGAAACTCGGAGTGAACTTTACTTCCGGCAGTCACCGTGCGTTTGCGTCGTGGGCTGTCGCTCAGAAAGAACCTACGCGCGATAACTTTACCGACGGCGATCCGGTTCATCGTCCCGAGTCGGAGCGGATGAACGATTTCGAGCTTGGCTATACCTTTAACCGCAAGTTGTTTTCTGTAGGAATCAACCTGTATTACATGTTATATAAGGACCAGCTTGTGGCGACAGGCGAACTCTCCGACACAGGCAATCCGATCAGCGTCAACGTTCCTGATTCATATCGGGCGGGAGTGGAGCTACAGGGGGCTTTCAAGCCTTGCGTATGGTTTGACTGGACTTGCAATCTCACCCTTTCGCGCAACCGCATAAAGGATTTTGTGGAATACATTTATGAGGATGAGTGGACAAATCCTATTTCGTTCTCTCTCGGCGACACGCCAATAGCCTTTTCGCCCGACATTATCTTTAATAATGCGTTTAATTTCAACTATCGCGGAGCTGATGCCTCTCTCCAGAGCCGTTATGTCGGAGAGCAATACATGAACAATGCTCGCAGTGAGGAAGCGAAACTCGATTCTTATTTCGTGTCGGATCTCCATCTTGGCTACACGTTCAGGAATTTTCATGGTGTGAGGGAGATGCGCATAGGATTTTCTGTCTATAATCTTTTTGACAAGAAATATTTCAATAATGGTTATGCCGGTGCCGGATATACGGTTGTCGATGGTGAAAAGGTGATTTACCGCTATGCGGGCTATGCTGCTCAAGCGCCGACCCATGTAATGGCCACCGCCACTCTTCGTTTCTGATAATAATAGACTGTTTGCTATATGACATTTGATCTCGTACTTGAAATTTTGGGCTTTACAATCGGGCTGCTGTATCTTTGGTGGGAATACCATGCGGATGCCAAGGTGTGGATTGCCTCGGTTGTGATGCCGGCTATTTCGATGTGGATCTACTATTCCAAAGGTCTGTATGCAGATTTTGGAATAAATATCTACTATCTTCTTATAGCAGTCTATGGCTTTGTGTCATGGACACGCGGCTCATCAAAAAGTAAGAACGGGTCACTTAGGATAACTCATATCGGATGGCTGACAGGCGTGGCCGCAGTCTGTGCCACACTGTTATTGTGGTGGTTTATCTGGTGGATATTGGTGACATTTACGGATTCGACCGTACCTGTGGCCGATGCTTTTACCACGTCGCTCTCTATCGTCGGTCTGTGGATGCTGGCAAGAAAATATGTCGAGCAGTGGCTGGCATGGTTTGTCGTTGACATTGTGTGTTGCGCTCTATATTATTATAAAGGTATAAATTTCTATTGTATACTTTATGGGATTTATACCATTGTCGCCCTGCTTGGCTTTCGCAAATGGCTTCGGATGATGAAAAGTCAGGATTAAAGCGGATAAAAGTGTAGTAGTGAAAATTAACGCTTTGTGTTAAAATACTTTAAATTGATATATTTTTACAAAAAAATGAGAGTAAAAGGCTTGTTGTTGTAGCAAAATGCTTAACTTTGCATCGGTTTCTGAAAAATAATGAAAAAGAAATCTAAAAGTTATGACCTCATCTGCAAAAAAAGCCGCCGAGGTGATTAGGTTCACCAAAATGCACGGCATCGGCAATGATTACATATATATAAATTGTATGGAATCTACTCCGGACCGGCTGCCTGAGCTGGCCATCGAAATGAGCGACCGCCATTTCGGTGTAGGAGGCGACGGCATAGTTCTGATATGTCCTTCTGAAGTCGCGGATTTCAAAATGAGAATGTTTAACAATGATGGATCGGAGGCTCGCATGTGTGGTAACGCCTCCCGTTGCATCGCCCGATATGTCCACGACCACGGTCTCACTGACCGCAAACGCATAAGCCTTGAAACCCTGTCGGGTATCAAGGTTTTGTCGCTTAATATGAGCGGTGACGGAGAGGTTGAAAGTGTGACTGTAGACATGGGAGAGCCGGAATTTCGCCCGGAGCTGATACCTGTTCACACCGAATCCGGACGAATGGTTGAGGAAGTTGTTAAAACTTCACAAGGCGAAATCAAAGTCACGGCTGTCTCAATGGGTAATCCTCACGGTGTCATATTCGTGGACCGTATAGAAGATGTGGATTTCGATGTCTTGGGCCCGGAACTTGAATCTCATGCTATCTGGCCTGATCGTGCCAATATCGAGTTTCTTGAAGTGATTTCCCGTTCCGAGGCCAGAATGAGGGTCTGGGAGCGTGGTACAGGTGAGACACTCGCTTGTGGAACCGGCGCATGCGCATCGGCTGTGGCTGCTGCCCTCACAGGGCGTTGCGACCGAAAAGTGACCATACATCTGCGTGGCGGAGACCTTGCGGTAGAGTGGGGAGAGGACGGTCATGTCATGATGACAGGGGGCGCGACAGAGGTGTTTGACGGTATTTATTACCGACAACATTGATTTGTCTTCGATAAAGCGTATCTTTGCATTTGGAATTTTCATATACCGGTGTCCAGCTTTTCCGCGATATTTCAAATCTGTTGATCAAAAAGCAAAAAATAAGAATTCAAAATATAAGGTAATGTTCAGGATTAATGACAATTTCACCAAGCTTCCGGCTTCATATCTTTTCAGTGAGGTGGCCCGGCGTGTAAAAGTATACACCGAATCAAATCCGGGTACGGATATAATAAGAATGGGCATAGGTGATGTTACCCGTCCGTTATGTCCGGCCGTCGTAGAGGCTCTTCACGCAGCTGTCGATGAAGAGGCGAAAGGTGAAAGTTTTCATGGCTATGGTCCTGAACAGGGTTATGGCTTTCTCAGTGAGAAAATTGCCGAGTTTGACTATAGAAGTCGCGGCATAGACATCGGCACAGATGAAATTTTTATAAGCGACGGTGCCAAGAGTGATACCGGTAATATCGGAGACATACTTTCTACTGCCAACCGTGTCGCAGTGACCGACCCTGTCTATCCCGTCTATGTCGATACCAATGTAATGGGTGGCCGTGCAGGAGAGCTTGGAGAGGACGGCCGTTGGAGCAAGATTGAATACCTCCCTTGCACGGCTGAAAATTCATTTGTCCCTGCTCTCCCGGTGAACAATCCTGATGTCATCTATCTGTGTTATCCGAATAATCCCACTGGAACTACCCTGACACGTGCACAGCTGAAGGTCTGGGTCGATTATTGCCGTGAACACGGAGCGTTGCTGCTGTTTGATGCGGCCTATGAGGCTTATATCCGTGAAGACGACGTGCCCCATTCAATCTATGAAATCGAAGGAGCGAAGGAAGTGGCCATAGAATTCCGCAGCTATTCAAAGACAGCCGGATTTACAGGCATCCGTCTCGGTTACACCGTAGTGCCGAAAGAACTCAAGGGTGTGGACGAAGCGGGACGGTCAGTTGCACTCAACGGTCTCTGGCGTCGTCGGCAGACAACAAAATTCAACGGCGCAAGTTACCTCACACAGCGTGGCGCTGAAGCGCTTTACACTCCAGAAGGTCAGCGACAGGTTAAGGAAAGTATTGATTATTATCTTGAAAACGCCCGGATGCTTCGCGTCGGACTGGCAGAGGCCGGCTATGAGGTCGTTGGCGGTGTAAATTCCCCCTATGTATGGCTAAAGACTCCTGACGGCATGTCGTCGTGGAAATTTTTTGATCATCTGCTTGAACGCTATCATATAGTAGGCACTCCCGGCAGCGGTTTCGGACCTTCGGGTGAAGGCTATTTCCGTCTGACGGCATTCAATACCCACGAAAATACGCGCCGTTGTGTCGACCGTCTCACAGGAAAATCATAAGAATATATAAAGCAAATAAGTAAAAGTTACCATAATTTCTTAATCCCAACACATTATGTCAAGTTTAAGGTTCAAAGTTGTTGAAGAGGCTTCCAACCGCAAAGCAGTTCCTGTTGATATTCCTAAAGCACGTCCGCAAGAGTACTATGCAAGCAAAGTGTTCAACCGTGCCAAGATGTATGAGTATCTTCCGATTGATACCTATAAAGCCCTCATCAACGCCATTGACAACAAAGAGCCGCTGTCGCGCAAGGTAGCCGACAGTGTGGCCGAAGGTATGAAACGCTGGGCCATCGACAATGGTGCCCGTCACTACACCCACTGGTTTCAGCCTCTGACCGAGACCACAGCCGAGAAACATGACGGCTTCGTGGAGCATGACGGCAAAGGTGGCATGGTGGAGGAATTTTCAGGTAAACTCCTTGTCCAGCAGGAACCGGACGCGTCAAGCTTCCCCAATGGCGGTATCCGTAACACTTTCGAGGCCCGCGGATATTCGGCATGGGATATTTCGTCGCCTGCCTTCCTGATGGATAATACACTTTGTATCCCGACAATCTTCATTTCATATACAGGAGAGTCGCTCGACTATAAGACTCCGCTTCTGCGCGCGCTTTCCGCTGTCGACAAAGCCGGTACGGCCGTTGCCCGCTATTTCGACCCGAAAGTAAACCATGTCATTTCGAATCTCGGCTGGGAGCAGGAATATTTCCTCGTTGACGAGGCTCTCTATGCAGCGCGTCCAGACCTCGTGTTGACAGGCCGTACGCTCATGGGTCATGAGTCGGCGAAGAACCAGCAGCTTGAGGATCACTATTTCGGTGCTATTCCTTCGCGTGTCGAGGCTTTCATGCTCGATCTTGAGATCGAGGCTCACAAACTTGGTATTCCGGCCAAGACCCGCCACAACGAGGTTGCTCCAAACCAGTTTGAGCTTGCTCCGATTTTTGAGGAAACCAACCTTGCCAATGACCACAACATGCTCATCATGTCGCTTATGAGCGAGGTTGCGCGCCGTCATAATTTCCGTGTGCTTCTCCACGAAAAGCCATTTGCCGGAATCAACGGTTCAGGAAAGCACAATAACTGGAGTCTCGGCACTGACACAGGCACGCTCCTTTTCGCACCCGGCAAGACCCCGAAGGATAATCTTCAGTTCATCACGTTTGTTGCCAATGTCATGGCTGCTGTCTACCGTCACAATGCTCTTCTGAAGGCATCGATCATGTCGGCGACAAACTGCCATCGTCTCGGTGCCAATGAAGCGCCCCCTGCAATCATCTCGATTTTCGCCGGAAGCCAGCTTTCGGAAATCATAAACAAAATCAAGAATTCGGATAAGGATGATCTGATTGCTCTCGCAGGAAAAGAAGAGCTCAACCTCGGAGTGGCTCAGATTCCCGAACTTATGATTGACAACACTGACCGTAACCGTACCTCGCCATTCGCCTTTACAGGAAACCGTTTTGAGTTCCGTGCTGTCGGTTCGAGCGCTAACTGTGCTTCGGCAATGATTGCCCTGAATGCGGCTATGGCTGAGCAGCTGGCCGATTTCAAACAGAAGGTTGATTCACGTCTTGACGCAGGCGAAGAACTCCAGCATGCGCTCCTTGCCGAAATCAAGGCTCTGCTTCTCTATTCAGAACCGATCCATTTCGACGGCAACGGTTATTCGGATGAGTGGAAGGAAGAGGCTGCCCGCCGAGGTCTTGACTGCGAGACTAATCCCGCACTTATTTTCGATGCCTACCTGCGTCCGTCGTCGGTTGAGATGTTCCGTAAGACAGGTGTCATGAACCATGTGGAACTCGAAGCCCGCAACGAGGTTAAATGGGAGATGTATACCAAAAAGATTCAGATTGAAGCCCGTGTGCTCGGTGATCTTGCCATAAATCACATTATCCCCGTAGCCACCCGCTATCTGTCTATCCTTCTTGACAATATGGTGAAGATTCGCACTCTGTTCCCCGGCAACAAGGGTGAGGAGCTTTCTTCGCAGGATGCGGTTACGGTAGAGAAGATCATGCGTCACTGCTCTGTTATCAAGGAAGAGGTCGCCAAGATGGTCAACGCCCGAAAGGAAGCGAACCAGATTGAGACAGAGAGAGAAAAGGCGCTTGCTTATTCTCACGATGTAGCCCCTTGCCTGGAAGTTATCCGCTATCATATAGATAAGCTTGAGCTTCTTGTCGATAACGAAATGTGGCCTTTGCCTAAGTATCGCGAACTGCTTTTCATTCGTTAAATCAAAAAATGTGTGGTGCAAGTGACATTGCGCCACACATTGGTTTTATACAAGTGACAGCAACTGCAGCACACTATCCGCTCTCTGTCCGGATGTCTCCGATGTGGCGACGATGGCCGGAGAGCGGCTGTTTTGGCTAAGCTGAATAAAGAGTTTCAGGAAAAAATTTTCTATATTTGCATTTATTAATTTAATCTTCTATCTATATCCGGAATATGGAGATACTTAAACACGAGTGCGGAGTGGCGATGGTGCGTCTGCTCAAGCCTCTTGAATACTATAAAAAGAAATACGGATCTTACGCCTACGGTATAAGCAAGCTTTATCTTCTCATGGAGAAGCAACACAACCGCGGGCAGGAAGGTGCGGGAATCGGAGTCGTGAAAATGCACTCTGTTCCCGGGAATGAATACGTGTTTCGCGAACGCGCTCTCGGTAAGGATGCCATACAGGAGATTTTCGAAACCGTAAAGGATAAGGTCGAGAAGGCCGGAATCGTTGACCGCGATGCTGAATGGGTCGAGAGATATGCCCCTTTCCTTGGAGAAATCTATATGGGACATCTGCGCTATTCGACCACTGGCAAGAGCGGACTGTCATACTGTCATCCGTTCCTGCGTCGCAACAACTGGCGTTCGCGAAATCTGCTGATGTGTGGCAATTTCAATATGACAAACGTCGATCAGGTGTTTGACGGCGTGGTTGCGTGCGGTCAGCACCCCCGCATCTATAGTGACACGGTGGTGCTTCTCGAACAGCTTGGCGACTCACTCGACAAAGAGAACCATCGCATCTATCGTCAGTATCGAGATTCAATGGAAGGTCAGAAACTGAGCCGGACCATAGAGGACAATCTCGACATGCAGCGTGTGCTGTCATCGACCGCTCCGCAGTGGGACGGTGGATTTGTGATTTGTGGTGCTACAGGTTCGGGCGATATGTTTGCCCTGCGTGACCGCCACGGCATCCGCCCTGCATTCTACTATCATGATGATGAGGTGGTGGTGCTTGCTTCGGAGCGTCCTGTTATACAGACCGTATTCAATGTCGCCCGTCGCGATGTGCATGAACTTATGCCCGGAAAGGCGCTCATAGTCACCAAGGGCGGACAGATGAAGGTTTCCGATATTCTCGGTGAAGGAGAAAACCGTCGCTGCTCGTTCGAGCGTATATATTTTTCGCGAGGCAGCGATGCGGATATCTATCGTGAGCGCAAACAGCTTGGATGGAATGTCGTTCCGGCAATCATGAAGAGTATCGACGGAGATTTAGGCCATTCGGTGTTCTCGTTTATCCCGAATACTGCGGAAGTCGCGTTTATCGGTATGGTCGGAGGCCTTATGCGGGAACTCGACAAAAGAAAGGAGCGCGAGATTCTCGACGCTCAGGATGCGGGGACACTCACACCTGAACTTCTGTCAGAAATCATGCGCCGTGACCTGCGGGTCGAAAAGGTCGCTATCAAGGACATAAAGTTGCGTACGTTTATAGCTGAAGGTGAGTCGCGCAACGACCTTGCCGCCCATGTCTACGACGTGACCTACGGTATTGTAGAGAACAATGTGGACAATCTCGTGGTGATTGACGACAGTATCGTGCGCGGTACGACACTCAAACAGTCGATTCTCAAGATGCTCGACCGTTTGCATCCGCGCAAGATTGTCGTGGTGTCATCATCGCCTCAGGTGCGCTATCCTGACTACTATGGAATCGACATGTCGAGAATGGGTGAGTTCATAGCCTTCCGTGCGGCTGTCGAATTGCTGAAGGACAGAGGAATGGATTATGTGCTTGACGACACCTACCGCCGTTGCAAGGAAATGGAAGGTGTGCTTGACATCGAACTGCGCAATTGTGTAAAGGCTATCTACGCTCCATTCACGCAGGAAGAGATTTCGCGCAAGATTGTGGAGATGCTTACAGCCGACGGGTTGATAAATGCGGAAGTCGATATTATCTATCAGACGCTCGACGGTCTTCGCGAGGCCATTCCCGATTGTCCCGGCGACTGGTATTTCTCCGGCGATTATCCGACGCCGGGTGGAATCCGTCTGGTCAACCGTGCATATATCAATTTTTACGAAGGCAATACCGATAAACGATGAAACACACCACCTCTCTCCCTCCGGTTGGACTTTCCGGAATTCTGACATCGTTAATGATTTTATTCTGGTCAATGTCTGCCTGCGGGCGGACGTTGACCAAACGTTTTTATGTGGATACCCCTGTAGTGTTGTGTGATTCGTCAGTGTCGGTCGGCATAGAATGTGGCGAAGGAATCAGCTCGACGATGATTGATGTCCGCGGTGCGATGGAGGGGATAGGCGAACGTCCCGGACTTGCACCTGCCTATTGGGGTATTGACATGGTGGCAGGCAATGATACGCTGCGGCTGACGTTGCGTCATGGCAACAGTGCTTTCGGCGATATTCTTGACCGTCGGCAGAATATCATTTCATTGTACAGGAACGGATTGCCTGTCGCTGAGAAAGATGTGAGCCGGTTTGAATCTTCGTCGGGAGTCTATAATACCCTGCGTGTTGAGATTGACAGGCGTAGCAGTGTGTTGAATGTGGCCGGCGGAGGGAAAAGCGTGGATGATATATTCAGTGTGCCGTTGGCTTCGGCCGACAATCCGGAGCGGCTGATTGTGTGGGGCAGGGGACATCTTACTCTGTCGTCGTTCTCGGTGGAGAGTGTCATGAGTCCACAGCATGCGTTTGCTTCTACATGGACAGCAGATAAGCTGACGGAATATCTGTCACAGTCTGACGATGAGATTGAGGGCTACTGGCGCTATCTTGACCGTGAAAACGATCCGGTCTATGCCCGTCCGGGAGGGCGTTATCTCCTTGCGCTTGTCGGGAACGGTGACGGTTATGATATAATCTATGTGGACGGGGCTGAGACCCGGCGCGACCAATGGATGCCGATGATGGTCAAAGGCCGTCTGAAGCCTACGGTCTTCATTGACCATTATGATCTTGAATGGACTGATGCGACTTTTGAGACAATTGACAGGGACATTCATGCGTCGGTGACAGACAATGCTATCCTCACCCTGTCGTTTCCGTTGCTGAAGACGACATTGCGGTTTTCTAAAATGCCACCGGCAAGGAAATGAAATCTATCAGGCGGCTCTACATGCTGCCTATGACGAGGAAGGTAAGACCTATGAGCAAGAGGGTAAGGTCTATAAGCTTGAGTCTGATATTTTTTTCGTGGAGGGCTATTACACCATAGAAGAATGACACGATTACACTTCCACGTCTGATCATCGACACCACGGCAATCATTGACCCCTCGATGGAAAGGCTGTAGAAGTATGCTATGTCTGCCACGGTAAGAAAGACCGAGATGAGGGGGATGGTCCATCGCCAGCGGAGCGGGGTAGCTCCGTGGTTATTCCTGAGTATCAGACCGATTGTGATGCCCATTATGACCATTTGGTAGAGCGAATACCAAGCCTGTACCTCAAGCGGTTCGTAGCGGGTCAACAGGTATTTGTCGTAGAGCGCACTGACCGCACCCATTGCTGTAGCGCCGATGGCCATCCATACCCATTTGCTTGATTTAAGGGAGAATCCTTCTTTGCCGCCTACGCGGCTGATGAAAAACAATGACCAGAATCCGAGTATCACACCGGCCCATTGCCAGAGGTTGAGTCTTTCGCCGAATATGAGCAAAGCTCCGACGAGCACGAGGACCGGACGTGAGGCGTTTACAGGTCCGGCGATAGTCAGGGGAAGATGCTTGATGCTCGCATAGCCTAATAGCCATGAGGTCAATACGATTCCTGATTTAATCAGTATAGCGCCATGACCTTCGAGGCTGTTTCCGAGTCCGTAGTTGCCTTGAGATACGCCTATGATTATTATCGGCAGCATCAGAATGGAACTGAATACTGTGTTTAGAAACAATACGCCGAGTACGTTATTGCCGTCGAGCGATAGCTTTTTCATCACATCATAGAACCCGAGGCACAGGGCGGAAACAATTGCAAGTGTAACCCACATAATTTAAAATCAGATTTTTTTCGGTCTCTTGGTGGACAGCAGGAATGTGTTTTTTGCTGTCGCATTTATGAGGGAGAGGTGACGGAAGATGATTTGGCAGATGCTATATTGTTTTGATGTTTTCAAGGCAGTCAGGCCAAAAAATCAGATAATCCTGTTACGAAGGTGCAAAGGTAGTGCTAATTTTTTGAACGGAGGTTTATTTTGCAGTGTAAATTCTGTCAGGACTGAATTTTTGAAACAATGCAGAACCAACCGGTAAGTGCGATATTAGTGATTCTTGTCAAAAGTAGATCTTTTCATATAGGTTGGAATCTCTGTCGGTGATGACATTTCAGATTGTTAAAAGGCAATGACAGAAATAAATTTTGTGGTGTGACCGTTTCAATGTGAGTATAGTTTTGGAAAACTCGATAAAAATCCTTACCTTTGCACGCAGAAAAGCCGAGCGGCCATGCCGAGGCGTTTTTCTATGGACAAATTTCGATTATTCCGTTTGGATTTTCAAGATATTTGGTCCGGTAGCTCAGCTGGATAGAGCATCTGCCTTCTAAGCAGACGGTCATGCGTTCGAGTCGCATCCGGATCACAAAATGGTCACTCATCGAGTGACCATTTTGTTTTTTAGATTCATTCCGTATGTCTGCGCAGATTTTGCCGGACAATGATGGTAGGACTTTTGTCCATGATTATCTGCATATATATTATCTCCTATATGTTATCTGCCGCCTGCTGTTGATGTATTGACATCTGCATCGGCGTTTATGAGCTTATGTGCTCCGCGTTTCTGACGTCCCCATTGGAAATTGTAGCTGACACTTATATATGGCATTCTCATGTCGAGGCGCATGTGCTGTTCGTTTGTGTTCCATTTGCTCAGCATTTTTGAGCCTTGATCATATTTTCCGAATGGCATTATTATTCCTGTGCTGAACTGCCAGTTTTTCCAATTATATGAAAACTGTATGATTGACAGGTTTTCTCCCCAGCTGATTTTTTCGCCCCAAAGATCGTGTTGCGCGCGGACATATTGGCCGATAAGTTCAAAACCCCAGTGAGACAGCATGATGTTGGCGTTGCCGCTCCAATTATGATTGTAAAGTCTGTAGCCGGAGCCTTTCATACATTCAACACGATACTGGATATGTCCGCTTGCCATCATCCAGTCAGGGATGATCTCGATTTGTGGCGACAGGAAAAATGTGAGATTCCGCAGACCACGGCTGTTTTCGTATGATGTGATGAGTTTGTTTTCATCCCAGTAAAGATATGGAGTGATCGCATTCGGGCTGTTGAAGGCGCGTACTCCGAATGTCCCGGCAACGCGCGGAAGGTTGAAATTATAGCGAAATGTCAGCATGTAGGAACTTGCGGTTTTCAGATTGGGGTTACCGATGCGCCATTGGAATCCGTCAATCTGTTGTGGCGCTATATTTGATTCTGAAAGAGAAGGCGTTGATTGCCATGACTGAAAGCTTAGTCTAAACTGGTGGTCTTGATTAAGACGATAGGACACAGTGGCTTGCGGCCGGAGATTCCATGAATGGTTGCCTTGGTTAGTCTCTTTAAACAGATAGTCGGTATACTGGGCTCCAAGTCCGGCAGTGACGGTGACATTATTTAGCCGTTGGAAATATTCGGTGAAGAAGTAGACTTTATCCTGACGCTGATGGAAAATTTCGCCTCCAAGATTCTCATAAGTTGAACGGTTTCGGTTTGCAGTATATGATGCGCCTATGGTCAGACGTGAGTTTCTCCACTTCCGGATATAGTTTGCCTCTAAGCCGTAAGCCTGATTTTGGTCCTTGATCATGGTGTGGATGTCTGTCAGGAAGTCAGAATGATCAGGAAGCTGCTCAATATAATCGGAATAGGATTTGCCGAAGTAGAGGGAGCTGTTGAAATCCACCACGATGGTGTGCTTACCGGCAAAATGATGTTCGAGATATGCCGAGAATTTTGGTGTTGTTCCCTTGGAGCCATGTGAGTCGGTGAGGATTATGTCGTCTGTGCCGTCACTGAGTGATAAGAGGCCGTTTGACATCCAGTTGTCGCTGAATGTAGGAGCTACGCTCGCGGAGACATAAAATGTCGTGGTGTCAGGCTTGATATAGCTGTAAGAACTCCACAGACGGCCGAATGTATTGTCAACGTGTCCGCCGAGCGGAGATTCCGTTCTTGTCAAAGAATTTCCGTCGGGATATGTGAAAGTCTCCTTGTAATCACGGTGAGATTTGACATTATCGGTCAGTTTGAAGAGAGAGCCGACTTCAAATTGCGAACGACCGTTGTTGAACTTACTGTCGGCGAAATAGTCGCCCCATGCGGAATTCAGAGCCTGCCGACCCTCAGCCTGAAGTGAACCGCCGAGTGTGGGATTTGCAACGATGAAGTTCAACACATAGTTCGCACCGTTGTAACGCAATCCCGGATTGTTGATCCACTCGACGCGTTTTATGGTCTCCGGCAACAGGGCTTTGACCTCATCGACTGAAGATGCACGTCCGTTGATGCGTATCTGTACGGACTGACCGGCAGCTGTTATTGTTCCGAGCGCATCTGTTACAGTCAGCGATGGAATCATGAGGTTGGTGAGGAGCTGCATGCCGTTGCGGGAATTCTCTATGGCGCTTCGCGACGGATAGTAGACATCCATATCGGCCTTGCGGATGACTTTGGGTGCTTGGACTACGACTTCGTTTAGTTCATGTGCGGGGATAGAGTCCACTGCCTCCTGTGCGATTGCTATGGCATGGATGGCTGTTGCGGCTACTGCAATAATGATTTTGTTAAAGATTGTCGTTGACATATTGCGATATGATTTAAATGATTTCATACCGCAAAATTATATCCAAACCTATCTTAACGCCAAAGCTAAAAGTCTTAATAGACTTTTTATAACATATTGAATATCAGTATGTGTCTGTCTTAAAAGTCTTAATGCTATCATGAAGTATCCAAATGGTTCTAAACAGAAGCCTCATGTCGGAGAAAAGCTACGATATCCTCCTTTTCGGGGACTCCGAGCTTTTTCCTTACCGATGATTTTCGGACGTAGATAGTGGCTGTCGTCTGCGAAGTGATGACACTGATTTCTTTAGTCGAGAATCCGGCTATCATAAGGACTATGATCTGTTCTTCTTTTTCGGTCAGCACATTTCCATACCGCTCATGAAGCAGTGAATAGAATCCTGAATACAGGTTGTCGATTATTTCATATACGTTTTTCCAGTTGACAAGTGCTCCGTTGGTGTCGCTGCCGATTGACGATATTTTCCTAAGCATCTCACGGTTCTGTTCCGTCGGTGTCTCAGCGACCATTTTGATGATTCCGAGTTGCTGGAGCATGGCACGTCGCAATGATTCATGTCCGTTTGACGGCGTGGCTGGTGCGCTCAGCTCATCTACCATCTTTTGCAAGGTTTCTGCTCTTTCTTCGGCTTCGATTGTCTTTCGTTTGCGTTTCTGTATGTTCCATACAGCTCCAAGGCTTATGATTATGGATGCAAGCAGGACAATAATCAGGATTGCGGTGTTGCGTTCATTCTGAGCCTTCAATGTCAACGCACGGTTTTCTTGTCGCAGTGCGTTTTGTTCGGTCTCCCATCGTGTTGATTCCATCCGGTTGAAACGGTCGCGCTGGCTATTGTTCAGTGTCGCCAGCTGGATTAGTTTTATCCTGCCATTTTTTCTGTACTCAAGAAATTCTCTGAGAGGACCGACAAAACTTTCGTAATAATTATTGTCCACATCGATTCTGTCTTTGGCGCAGCTGTCGGCTATCGCCAATTCGTGTGTTGCCTTGGCGAATGCTCCCGTATTGAAATAATTCAAAGCTTTCCATAAATGTAGGTAGGGTATTGCAGAATTGTGAGGGGCGTGTTGCAGTATATAATCCACCTGAGCATTGCTCTCGTCATATCGTCCGATTTCTTCTAAAATACCGACTTTCTCATAGGTATACTTAAAATGCTCATTTCCGAGATGATTCATGCGGGCGTGATCAATCAACCTGTCAATTATAATCAATGCGGAATCGCCATGTCCGGCGTACTGATAATTTTCACATAGCTGATACGTGTATTCAATCTGATTGGCCGAATCATTGTCCAGTTCAAGTAATCGTTTTATGTATCTGAGATTGTTTTTGCTGTCAAATTCAGCTCCACCGATTCCGATTCTTGATTGGAGTAATTGTATCATTAGTCTTTGTGGTATATCAGGAAGCGCAACTATGGAGTCAAGCAATCCCAAGGCCCTTTTTCCGTCACCTACCCAGAAAAGATACAAGGCATAAAGGTCGCCGCTTTGCAAGAAACGGTTATTGTCGCGATCTCTATAATAATCGAAAGAAAAACGGATTAGAGAGTCCGACACCATTGAGCTTTCCTTGGCCTTATGTGCCGAAGCTGTTACAAGATGATACAACGCTCTCAGTGAATCCTCCTTAAAATCAGACGGCTCGATGTCGTTTACCAATGCTAACGCACTGTCTGAGAAGATATATGCAATCCTTTCAGCTTCTGCAAGGATTTGTGTATGGTCGGTTGAACGTTTACATGAAACCATGCCGACAACCAATGTAAGTATAATCAAGGTTAAGTATTTCATATCAGGCACAAAGTTACACAATTTACAAAACCATAGAAAATGGTGACATTAAAAATGCGATAATCTGATGCTGATTTATAGTCATGCTTTAGCGTTAATAAGCTTGTTCACATGGATAATATATATAATTACAGGAATGGTCCAATGAGTTTTGCAGTTTTTGAAAATAATGATTTTTTCGTAATTTTGTACAGACTCCATTAACACAGTATATTGCACGGAAATGTGCAATTGCATGTTAATTTCAATACCATATTAAAACTAAATGCAATATAGAAACGAAATGAATCGCAAATCAATCACCAGTCTGGTTTTCTCCATTTTTCTGTCGCTTATGTCGTATTCGGCGGCAGTTGCTGCTGAGCGTCACCGCATTCTTGTCACTACGGATATAGGCGGTACGGATGCCGACGATAACCAGTCGATGGCTCATCTTCTTATGTATAACGATCTTTTTGACATTGAGGCGCTTGTCTCGACTCCATCTTTCGGCAACGGTTCGAAGTCGGAGATTATGAGGATGATTGATGTCTATGAGAAGGACTATCCACGGCTTTCTTCCCGTGCGCCCGGTTTGCTCAGCCCTGACTCGCTCCGTTCGCTTTGCCGTCAGGGAGCGGATAGCATGGCTCCTTACTGTGGATTCAGCACTCCGACCGATGGATCGACGGCTATTGTAGAGGCTGCCAGACGGCAGGACTCACGACCTCTCTATGTGCTCGTATGGGGTGCGCTCGAAGATGTGGCTCAGGCGCTTCACGATGCTCCCGATATCATGTCTAAAATCCGTGTCTACTGGATTGGTGGTCCGAACAAGAAGTGGGGTGCTAACGCTTACTGCTATATCGCGGAGAATTTCCCGGACTTATGGATGATTGAAAACAATGCGTCGTATCGCGGATTTATCAGCGATGCTAAACGCGACGACCGCTTCAACAAGCATTATTACGATCGGACCATCAGTGGGGCAGGTGCGCTTGGCGAGGATTTCAAATCATATTACGACGGAAATGTCAAGATGGGCGATACTCCTTCGCTGCTTTACATGATGAACGGAGATTCCTCGCGTCCCGATGCCGAGTCGTGGGGTGGCCAATTTGAGCGTATAACCCACAGTCCGCGCACGGTTTTCACATATATGACAACTACCCGCGACACTGTCCCCGTATATTCAATCGCTGAGTTCCGCTTTAAGGGTATAGCCGGTGTTGTGCCTATAGGCGCTGTCGCTTTCAAAATGACAATCGACGGTCAGAGTTGGGATGGTGTCTATCTCGGGGGATGGGAGTATGCTGTAAGATATGCCCCGAAAGCTCCCGGCACATTTGAATATCGACTCTCTGCCCCTCTGATTCCTGCGATGGACGGTCTGCGTGGCAGCATAGTTGTTTCTCCGCAATGGCCCGGTGAAAAGCTAAAGGATAGCTATGTACTCGGTGGAAACTGGTGGTCGGATAGCTCTGACAAGTCTCTTTTTCGTGATAAGTGGCAGGGTGCTGCAACTGTAGAGAAATGGCGTGAAGATGTGCTTTCGGATTGGGCTGAGCGCTGGAACTGGCTGAAGGATTAGACTGCCGTTTTCTGTCTGCCATACCTATCATATATAAGATCTGAAGAAGTCAATATAAAAGACAAGGCCACGAAATTTTTCGTGGCCTTGTCTTTTATATTGACTTTATTTTCTCTGACCCTATGTAGTAACGTGAAGTCAGCTTTTCAATCGTGGCAGTTGTTTAAATTTTCTTGAACCAGTAGACCGCATTGGTGTCAGATGTTTCAAAAGTGTAGGGCGCTTTGAGTTTCAGACTCTTGTTGACCACGGTCTCTTCACCGGTCTTTGGATTGAAGGATGTGACGCGATATTTTCCTGATGTGAGCTCAAGAGGAATGCTGTTTGCTCCCTGCGAATAGATTATACAGCCGTCCTTGTTGCCAAGCAGCTTGAAATCATCGCTTGCCGAATCGATGATATTCATTCCGGTCGCATCCTTGAGGAAATCTGCATCTTTCACCGGAATTCCAGCGAGAGAACCTCCGGCCATAAATACGGCCCAAGCCATATCAGGGTAGTTCTGGGCATAATATGTGACGGCTTTCTCGGGATATTTGCTGCGATATTCGCTCACAGCCTTATATGCTTCCTTGAATGTCACTTTCCCGACTTTCATCTTGCGCGCGTGCTGGCGTGGTGCAAGATTCTTGCCTCCTTCCGGGGCATAGATGCCGTCGGTCTTGTAGTGCCAGTAGCGGATGTCGATAATGTCGACGATGTTGCGGTATTTCGGGTTGGCAAGAATGGCATCCTGCACATCTTTTGTAGTGCTGAGAGCTACGTTGGCTTTCTTGCCGGTCTCCTTTTCCCATTCGTCAATAGTGTCAAGCCAGAATTCCACAAAATGCTGAGGACCTGTGAACTCGGCGCTGATAAGATGAACCACATTCGGATTATCGGCAAAATTATCAAGATTCATGCGGATGAAATTGCTATGGAGGTCGCGACGCACGGGATGGTTGACGTCATAGAACATGTCGGCGACAAAGATACGCTTGTCCCCTGCGAACGGCACCGGCTCAGGGAAGTCGGTGGCATTGATGTTGTTGGCCGAGCGCCACGGCGAATCCACCCAGTGGGCACCGGCTTCGAGGATGTTGTGCTGGAAATAGTGTTCGTTGAAAAGAAGCTTGCCGAGACCTGCACCTTTTTCAGCGAACCGGTTGAGTCGGTTCCAGTACCATGCGTTCGGGCGGGTGAGGTCATATTTGCTCAGTCCGTCCCATGCCGTTCCTTTTCCGCTTCGGGCGAACGGTTGCTCGTAGAACGGTGCCCATACGTCGCCGTCGCGACGGCGGATGCGTTCGTGGTCATCACGTCGGCGTTCATACCAGAGTCCGTAGTTGTGGTCAAGGACGGTGATGTTGTTGTCGACCATATAAGTAAGCGTTGAGTCGATGCGGTCGGTCAGTCCGAGTCCCTCACGTCCGGGTACGAAGCGTGTGACATGTGGCTTGGCTTTGGGAAGATAGCTGTATTTGATCTTACCGTTCCACCAAGGCACTTCATGGCGGCCGCCTGTCATGACAGCACCGTCGATAGCCATGCGTCCGTTGATTATATCATAGCTGTGGCTCTCGGTCCGGGCCATAGAGGTTTCCTTGAACTTGATGTCGTCAATGCTTTTGATTCCTTCGGAAGAGGTAGAGGCTGTGAACGGAGCGTCTTCAATCCATTTCTTAAGCGTGAGACGTGGAATGTAGGCTTCCTTTGCGAGCTGCATGGCCGCTTCGACAGTCGGGCTGCTGGTGGCGTTTGTGGCTCTCGGCAGAATGCGCGACTGTGTGGAATCAACGTCATGGCCGAGACGGTCTGAGAGCTGTGAGTAGAAAAGGCTACGGGGCTGCACATGGTTGTTGGACTGTGCCCACTCGCCATCGCCTGAAAATTGAGCCCAGCATCCGAACGCGACGTTGATTGCATCGGGAGCGGGTGAATAGTTCTCGATTTCTGAGGCCGTACACTGCCAGAAGACAGAATTGGCCGTGTTCCATCCGGCACCGTTCTTGTCCTGTCCGAGATTTTTAAATGTAAGGTTGTTGCCGTCGATGTTCACGATGTCAAAGAGCAGCCCCGGTGCCCATGCGTCAATCGCACCGCTGAAGCCAAGTGCCTCTTCGGCCTTACACTGGACAAATGCGTTAGGCCCGGGGGCGAGGAATCCTGCGGCGAAATCATGAATGCCGTGGCGCGACAGACAGCGCTGAAACAGTGTCTGCTGTCCGAGCGTGAGGAAAGTCGAGCGGCGCATACCTCCGATTTCCGATACCGGATCGGTTGCGATACAGTCTTCGACAGTCACTTTCGATGCAGAGCCTTGCACTATGACAGCGCTTCCGGCGAAGTATTTGAAATCAACCTGACGCACCCAGCAGTTTTCGGCGTTGGCAATCGAGATGCCGTCCCAGCAGTGGTCTTCATCTTTTGCATATCGTGAGTCATACGATGATACCATTGACAGGTTTTCTATGCCTATGTCAGAGATACGGCCTGTCCATGTGTAGGGAAGCACAAGTGTCTCGCCCCATTTGCTGTCAAGAGCGACGGTCAGTGGTGCGTCGATTGTCAGTGAGCCGGGAGCGGTAGAGCTTATGCTTCTGTCCCAGTTCATGTCAAGGTCGCCGGGTTTCCATCCGAGGGCGCTGATCGCACCGCCGAAAATGTCACAGCCGACCGACTGAATCCATTCGGCCGTGGAATTACGGGTGACAAACACACGGTCGCCATCCTTCAGCTTTCCGATGGATTTTACCGGCAGGGTAGTGGAGTTGACCGGGATATAGGAGGCGTCAAGACGGAGTGTGTCGGTCACGACAGGATTGTAGATACCTTCGATGTAGAGCAGTGCGCCTCGGTCGACTCCGTTTTTTTTGATTGTTGTCGCAGTTTCGCCGCTTCCGCGAAGCACTATTCCCGACGCGCAGATGCGGAGGCTTTCGCTGATTTCAAATTCGCCTTTGTCAAGCAGCACTGCGCCACGGAAGCCGTCTTTGCCGATTGGAAGAGAAGCGGCATAGTCGATGGCCCGCTGTATGCGTGCAGTGTTGTCGCCCGCTTTCCAAGGAACGAACACCACGGTGTTGACATCGGGTATTGGTTGCGATGAGTTCCGATAACCGCATGTCGAGAAATCGAGCACACGGTTGCCAAGTTCGTCGGCTATATAGCTGATCTTGCCGTCTTTCACTGCAAGCGGAAAATCCCGCGCCTGCAAGCCGAATGCAATGACTCCGGCCAAGGTAACAGACAGAAATTTATTGTTCATGATTTTAAGGTTTTGACGAAGTGTCGTGAGGAGCATAAAGGCAGTTGAAAAAACGACACTCTGTCAGATTATGGGTAATAATTATATAATCAGGTGCTGAAACCGACGCGCCTTGTATATCAGCAACGTGATTTCAGCACCGATCATTTCACGGAAGAGGTATCAGATAGTGCCTCCGCGAGCCTTGATACGTTCATACCATGCCTCGCGTTCCTTTTTGAGATCATATCCGCGCTTGGCGAGATAGTTGTTTATGCGTCCTTTGTATTTACCGAAGACCTCATGCTTTTTATTTGAAGTCTCGGCATCCATCGCAAGTTCGCGTGCCTCGATGAGCCAAGCCATGATCTGAGCCTTCTCCTCGTCGGTGAGGGTCGGAATCATGTCGAGATGCGAGTCGTAGGTCACCTTGACCACACCATAGGTCATGCCGTCTTTCACGGCATCGATCTGTTCGGGTGTGAGGTAGAGCGAAAGGTCTGCCGGAAATTCGAAGTGACTGCGGTAGAGGGCGGCGTCTTTCTCGTTTTGTGCGGCTTGGACAGCTTCGTTCTTCGCGTCGCCGGTGAGGGTTTCCTTGGCTGATTTCACCTTTGCATCGCGGGCGGTGTAGATGTCGTTGAGCTTGAAATAGCGGTTGGCAATGATGGTGGTCACATCGTCGGCCTTTTTCTGGTCGGAAATGCCGAGCTTGTCGACGATTTTCTTGGAGCGGTTGACGATTGACTCTACGTAAGCCGGATCACGGCCTTCCTTGTTTAGCTCTACGGCCTCTGCATGCAAGGCGACAGCCGAAAGCAAAAGACCGATTATACAGGATTTGTAAATCATGATAACGTTGATGGATTTTTCAGATTACATGAGTTTGCCTTTGGCTGCAAGGGTATCGTAGTTGTTGCGGAGATCCTTCCAGTCGATGTATGTCTTGGTGCTGATACCATTGATATACTTCTCGATGTTGGTATATCCGTCGCCGGTGATGTCGCCGTTTGCGTCAGACGGGTCGTGGGGATTCAGACCGTTGGCGATTTCCCATTCATCGGGCATGCCGTCGTTGTCGGAATCGACGTATGGAGTACCCTTGTATTCCGGATAACCGCCCATCTGCATCGGATCGGTGATGATACCAACTTTATAAGAATCTTTCGGCAGACGGCGATATTTGAACGAACCGTCTTCGGCTCTTGATTTTTCAGCGAGTCCCGAAGTGTCACCGTTGTAATTCTTGGCAAGTTTCTTGTCGTAGTAGGGGACACCTGTGCGGACTTCCTCGATGATGCGTTCGTCAATGATGTCGCGTGTCGGGATTGTAGCGCCGACGTTCTTCAGTATGAAGTCATAGGCATCCTCGGCAGAAGTGACGCGGACGTAAGGCATCTCAAACGGAGTCTTTGCACGCATATAATCGGTAAATTCTCCTGTGTTCGGGTCAGTTTCGATCTGGATACCTCCTGCCCAGTTGTCGGCAGAGATTTCGGGATAGCCCTCCATGATGTTGCCTTCGGCATATACGCGGCCATATACCTTGTGGTCAAGTTTGCTTCTGCCGGCTTCGGGCTTGAGGATTCGATGACCGATGTTGCCTTCTTTCGGAGTCGCAGGACCGGGTTTGTAGTAGTTGTTGATCATGTTGAACTTCGCTGTGTAGTCGCCGCCGTCCGATGAACGGTGTACCCAGTTATAGACAACGTTGTTTACGAAGTTAAACACACCGTTCCAGCCGATTGACGGGTTACGGCCAGAGTTGCTTGCCCAGAGGTTGCGGGTAAACATACAGTTTTCACCTCCGAGTGTCGAGCCGAAAGCGTGGTTGTAGGTGTCAAGAGCCTTTGCAGAAATAGTGTTCTGAATGGTGACATTGACGGTGGGGAGTTTCAGTTCGGTTGTCTTATACTGGCCTTCGCTTGGGTCGTACATGTGACGGTAGAACGAAATGTTTTCATCAAGACCCCATTCGGCCGAGCAGTGGTCGATCATGATATTTCCGACTGGGTTTCCTCCGAAAGAGTCTTCGCGGTTATGCACACGTGTGTCACCTCGGCGGAAACGCATGTGACGTACAATCACGTCATGTGTGTCGACTTGGAATGACTCGCCTGCGATGCAGATACCATCGCCCGGTGCGGTCTGTCCGGCAATTGTGACATAGGGGGCACGCACGTAGAGTGGAGTCTTGAGGTTTATGACACCTGCCACATTGAAGACAATGATGCGTGCGCCGCCGGTTTCACAAGCCTCACGGAATGAGCCGGGGCCGCTGTCGTTGAGATTTGTGACAGTGATGACTTTGCCTCCGCGTCCACCGGGAGTGTACATGCCTCCGCCTTCCGCTCCGGGGAATGCCGGGATTGTAGCTTTCACCAGATCATCGGGACGTGACGCCCAAGGCACATAGGGCCGGCCTTCGCGGGCTTCCTTTTCGACAATCGGCTTTGCGACAGCCCACGCTGAGTCGGCGTGTTCGCGAGCCGAAGTAATCATTTTCTGATAATACTCCTTGGCTTCAGGTGTTAGCTGCGGATACTGTGCCATCATGGCAGAGGGAATTGCCATCATTGCAGCCACAGTCCACATGGTGAGTTGACGGTTCATTGATTTCTCAGATTTTAAAACAGATTAGAATTGTGATAAATCGGATTGTTAATATACAGATTGTTAGATTGCCCTGCAGGGAAAAAGTTTAACGGACGAAAATTCCAAACTTTGTTAAAAAATCGTGGGGAATATGGTTGAAATCACCATCCGTTCCCCACGATTTATCTATCTAATCTTTGTAATTACTTTTCAGTAACGGTTTCTGCAAGGGGGTCGAATGTTCCAGTGGCATTTGTCGAGGCATCCATCCATCCGATAGTCTGTTCGAGACCTTCGTTGTTGACAGATACACCATAGGCAAAGCCGGGGAAATAATATTGCGGCTGGTAGTTCATGTATAGCTGCGCGTGAGCCGAGTTATAGTTGTCGCCCTTCTTCACTGCACGCTCAAGGTAAGTGGTGTAGAAGTCCGCAAGATTCTTGAGCTGAGGCTCAAGCTCGTTGCGGTAGTCGACAGCTGCCGGACGGCTTACGTCTGCCAGCGGGTCGGGGTTCTTGCCACCGATGACCCATTTGTCACCGCCAAGACCGCCATTATACTTGTCCTGTACACGGAATTCCATATTTTCGCGGCGGGTTCCGTTGAGTGGCTCGAAGCCGAGATACTGACAGGTGTTGCCACCCCAGCCTGTGAGTTTCCATGTCGAGGGTGCTCCGGGGACGGTCTGTGTGCCACCGTCGAAGAGCATCCAGCGACGGAGGTCGTCGAAACGCTTGCCTTCGTAAGCAAACTCGATCTGACGCTCGTAGAGGATGGCTGCCATACATGCGGCTTCGTTACCTTCAAGACCGGTCTGGAGACCGTAGTTGTTTTCAGCTGTGTAGCCGACACGGCCGCGGATGCGCTTGAGTTGATCGACGGCTACGTCACTGTGGCCTGACTGGCAGGCTGCCTCGGCATAGTTGAGGAGCACTTCGGTATAGCGGATTTCCATGTAGGGAGCTGCCGAGTACTTGAAGCCTGTGCCCTGAGTGTAGGCATAGCGGGCCGAGGTGTTGACATGGAGGTCGTCGGTACGCTTGCGGACATACATTCCCTTGACATTGCCCATAAGTCCGTCAGGGCCGTATGTGTTGCCGCTCTCGATATTACCACGGTCTGAAGCATCAGAATACCACACGTAGTTCCAGAGCTGATAGTCCGGGCCGTTGTAAGCATTATGGTTCTCATCATTCATCGGGTTACCGTTGAACGCCCAGCATACACCGGGGAAGGCGAAGGTGCGGTAGAAACGCGGATCGCGGTCAAGGAATGGCAGATCGGGGTTATACTCGATGGCTGACGGGCTGAGAACAGTGTAGCTGTTGTAGCTTGAAGGACGCTTGCCGTCTTTCATCGGGAAGAGGTCGATTATAGCCGCCGAGGGGACTTTGCCGCCGCTGCCGAGAGTGTTGGAGGGACGTATGCCCTGTTCCCAGTCATTGTTCTTGGAATAGTCGGGAGTACCGCCTGTTGCAATCTGATTGTAGAGAGCCACGTAGATTGCCTCAGGGTTGATACCGTCTTCGATAAACATCTTGGCCCAGTTTGATGCGTTCTCACCGGGATTGCCTTCATATGCGAGGTGGTTGCCACACTTGTTGATTTCAGGGATTGCTTCCTGAAAGAACTTGTAGGCAGCCTCCCAGCGCGACTTGTCGTTGGCGCGGTTGAAGAGGGGGCTTGCGTATAGCACCATCATGCGGCCCTTGAGTGCGAGGGCGGCCGCTGTTGTAGCGCGTCCGTAGTCGGTCGATGTCCAGCCGCCGTTTGCAGTGAAGGGGGCGAGGAGTTCGGCAGCGTGGTCAAGGTCTTCGCAGATGAAATCGAAGGTCTCTCTGGTGGTCGAGCGGGCTGTGCTCTTGCCGGGAACGGGATTCTGCACTTCAGTGATGATGGGCACACCGCCATACCACTTGAACATGAGGTAGTAGCACCAAGCGCGGAGGAAGTAAGCCTGACCGAGAAGCTCGTTTTTCTGCTCTTCTGTCAGAGTGCTTCCGGAGATTCCGGCGATTACATCGTTGACGTTGCGGATGCGGCCCCATGTGGAGTTGCGCACCTTGCGTGCCTGTCCTTGGAAATAGTCGGGGACTGAGTTGGTCTGCGATGTTGACGACAGTGTTATCTCTCCGTTGACGTAGCAACCGAAACCGCTGTATTCCTCAGTCGATTTAGATTCGTCGTCTGCGCGTCCGTTGCTCGGTACTTGCCATATGGGAACACTGCTGCTGTTGCCGTAGGGGAGGGCGAGGGCATAGACATCGGCGAGACGGCCGAGGGCTCCTGAATAATAATTGTATGCTTCGGGGGTTGTCGATTCATAGTTCTTCATGTCCTTGAGGAAGTCGTCGGAACATGACGAAAGAGCCAGACAAGCCATTGCAGCTATTGAATATGTCTTGAATTTCATCTTGTGTGGTTATTAGAATGAGAGGTTGACACCGACGGTGAATCTGCGGAGGTTGGGGTAGCTGCCGTAGTTGCCTGCCATCGGGCTCATGAAGTTTTCGGGATAAGGATTGAGGAAGTTAAGAAGGTTCTGGCCGGTGACGTTGAAGCGTGCCGAGTTGATGCCTACCATCTTTGTGAATTTCGAAGGAATAGAGTAGGCGAGGGTCAGACGGGTCAGACGGACCGATGCCGCGCTTACGCGCCAGAATGTCGAGCTAACGCTGTTGACGCTTGAATAAGCGAGGTTCGGATAGTAAGCGTCGCGGTTCGATTCAAGGAGCAGACGGTTCTGGGCATCATAGATGTCGTTGTAGACAAACATATTGTCAGGATTCCAGAACGAAGGCATGTTGGTATACTCGATCGAGTCGCCGGGCTTGAGAGCGGCAGAAGGAACTGTGGTGTATCCTCCCCACTGGCCGCTGAGCTGAGCGGTGATTGAGAAGTTCTTATACTCAGCGTTGAGGTTGAGTGTCATGCCGTAGGGATTCGAACGGCTTGAGAGCTGGACTTGGTCATTGTCGCGGTCGACGATGCCGTCGGGAGCTGCATAAGTGCCGTCGGGCTGCTGAGGACCGCGGACATCCTTATAGATAAGCATACCGGGACGAACTTGGTCTTTTGTCATGCCCATGTAAGAGGTGATGTTATACTTGGCGAAGTATTCGTCGATGTCCTGGAAGCTGCGGAACATACCGAGACACTGCATTCCCCATGTGCCCATGTCGGAGCGGTGGCCGTGTGTGATTTGACGGTAGATGTAGTTGGTTTCCCAGTCCATGAGAAGCACCTTGTTGTCGGAAAGACCGGTGTTGAGTCCGATTTTGTAGCGGAAGTCCTTGCCGATGTTGCTGCGCCAGTTGACAGAAAGTTCAACGCCATACTGGTTCATCTTACCGTAGTTCATCGGGGCAGATTGTATGCCGATAGTTCCGGGGACAGAGGCTTTGAAAGGCATGAGCATTTCACGGTCCCATGTGTAGTAGCCGTCAATAGCAAGGTTGAGGTGGCTGTGGATAACGTTCATGTCGATACCTGCATTGAACTTGTGGCTCTTGTCCCAGTGTGCGTTGCGGTTGACAGACGATTTGTCGTTCATTGAAATGTGGCTGCCTGATTGGTTATCGTTACCTGTGCCGAATACCGGACCTTTGTCCTTGTCGGTGCCGTAGGTCTGAAGCCACTGCCATGCGAGGGTGTTGTCGCGGCCGGTAAGACCGTATGAGGCGCGGATTTTGAGGAAGTCAATCCAAGTGATGTCCTTGAAGAAATCTTCTTCAGAGATGACCCAGCCGAGCGAAACAGAGGGGAATGTGCCCCAGTAGTTCTCGGGAGCGAACTTGGTCGACGAGTCGATGCGGAGGAGCGCTTCGAAGAGATACTTGTTGCTGTAGGCGTAGTTTGCACGGAAGATGTATGAGAGGCTGCCGGCTTCCGAACGGGTGAAGACTGTGGTGGCCTGAGAGTCCTTGCCGACAGAGTTTGACTGGCCTGTTCCGAATTCGTAGGGATAGGTCACCTGACCTTCGAGATATTCGTTCTCAAACTCGCTCTTTTCGATCGAGAAGAGTGCGCCGACAGAGTGGGGGCCGAAATCACGGTTGTAGTTGACGGTGAAGTTCATCTGATAGCTGTCAGAGCGGTCCATTGTGCGGTTGAGGAAGCCTCCTTCGGGGCCGTTGGCCACAGGCACACCGTTGTTGCCGAGGAGGAAGTTGCCCGGAGTCATGAGAGCTTCGTAGGCTGCCTCTTCACCGGCGATTGGGGTGTAGAGGTGTGAGCCTGAACCGGCGCGTTCGCTCATATAATAGATGTTATATGCAGAACCGAACTGGTTGGTCTTTGATGTGTTGATGCTCTTGGCATAGTTGAAACGGGCCTTAAGACCTTTGAGAGCGGGGACGAATCCGAAGTCGAGTTCGAGACCTGTGTTGATCTGGAGATTCGAAGTCTTGTTCTTGCTGTAGTCGCCTGAGTTCTGAAGAACAGAGAAAGAGTAGTCCTGATCGGCGTTTACACGTGTGTTTGTCGGACCATAAACAGCCATTGGATGTCCGTTGACATATTCGGGGATGTAGCGGGGATGAGTGAGAAGCAGATTGTACTGTTTTTCAGCGTTTGTTCCGCCTACTTTCACAAGAGGATTGTTCTTGTCGCCGTAGTCACCTGAAATCTGGACACTTGCCTTTACCCACTTCTTGAGTGTAAGGTCGACACCTGCACGGTAGTTCCAGCGGTTATATTCGAGCTTGCCGAGGTTGCCGTCCTGATCGTAGTAGCCGATGCTTGCATAGTAGTTGGCTTTTTCGGTAGCACCACTGATGCCTACATTGTGTTTCATTGTGAAACCTGTCTTCCAGTAGTCGTCGAGCAGGTCGTAGTTGAGACGGCGCATTGCCTGAAGTTCGTCGGCCTGAAAGAGGTCGTTGAGACGGTTGAGAGTTGTGTTGGTGGGGTCGGCTGCTGCAACGGCATTGTAGAGACGGCCATAGTCGTATGCACTGAGCATCTTGGGGTTTGAAACAGCGTCGGTGAAACCGAATGTGCCGCTGTAGCTGATGACGGGTTCGCCAAGCTTGCCTTTCTTGGTGGTCACGAGGATAACGCCGTTTGCCGCACGCGAACCGTAGACAGCCGCCGATGCGTCCTTGAGGACGGTGATGCTCTCAACGTCGTTGGGGTCAAGGTTGTTGAAGGCGTCGGCACCGGGATTGGTGGTGATGTTGCCGACCTTGACATCGTTGTTATAGACTACTCCGTCGATAACGAAGAGGGGCTGCTGAACTGTAGAGCCGACATCGCCGAGGCTGCGGACACCACGCACGTAGACAGAAGCGGGGTCGCCGGGACGCGAATCGCCGCCGACTACGCTAAGACCGTTGACAAGACCGCTGAGAGAAGAGGCGAGATTGCCGTCGGCAAGGTCCTTGATGTCGTCCATCGGCACTGTCGAAATCGCACCTGTGAGGTGGGCTTTCTTCTGAGTGCCGTAGCCTACGACAACGACTTCGTCGAGCGATTCGGAATCTTCCTTAAGGACGATTTTGGTCTCGTTGAAGTTTGTGACGGTTACAGGGAGATAGCCGATGTATGAAATTTCAACACTCTTGCCTTTCGGGACTCTGATTGAGAAATTTCCGTCAATATCGGTTATCGTTACTATTTTTGTGTCGGGCACGCGCACTGTCGCGCCGATCAGAGGTTCGTCCTGAGAATCAACGACTGTACCTTGATAGAGGACATCCTGTGCGAATGTCGGTACGGTCAGCAGAATAGCCAGGAGAACAAGGCTGATTTTTGCTATATAGTGTTTCATGAATGTTGTAATTTAAGATTTTTATTCATACCAGCGGGGGTCGCCGATCTTGTTGTCGACGCATGTGGCGTTCTGCGGACGGTAGTTGACTCCTCCCTTGGCTTCGTCAAGGTTAAACTCCTGAATGGTCGGACCTGCGAATTCCGGATTGATGTTTTCGGCATATTTGAGGTCGTTGTTGTTAGGAATACCGGCGAAGTTGCCCCATACGACGTTGTTTTCGGTAGTGACTTTGACGTTGTTGCTTCTGATGTACTGGTAGAGACGGAATACGTCATAGAATATGTTGCCCTTCATGACTACATTGAATCTATCGACAGTCGTCATGTTGTTGGCGAAATCCTTGCCGGAGAATGTGCGGTCAAGCGTGCAATGGTCGAGGGTGTGGAGCGCTGTGGCACCTGTACCGAAAATCTTCTGCGGGTCAGCGTTTGAGGGATGTGAGTAGCGGATGAAGTAGGCTGAATTATTTTCTACAAGGTTGTAGAAAGTGCTGTTCTTAAGGGTGAGGCTCTTGATACACCCTGTACCTGCATCAGCAAAGTTGATAAATGTTGCTGACGAAGAGTTGTTGAGCTGAACGATGCAGTCGGTGATGCGGAAGTCATTCAGGCTATAGGGTTGCTTGTTGCCCCAGATAAAGCTGCCCGGCATGTTGCGGAAGTTGCAGGATTCGACAGAAACCTGTCCCATGATGACGTAGCTGTTCTGGTTTGCACCGAGTTCCTTGAATCCGAGAGCTTCTGTGGTGATGCTTTCGCTCGGAGTTCCGCTTAGAGTGATGAAGCTCTGTGCTTCGGCAGCTGACATGTCAAAGTTGATATTCTTGAGCTTAAGACCGGCTTGAGTTGTGATGTAGCCTTCTTTCCCTGAGATAACAACGATGGGACGGTTGTATTTGTCGCCACGCAGAGTTACGGGGGTAAGATTGAAGTCGACTGCACCTGAAAGCTGATATGTCTTGCCGGCTTCAAGCTCGAAAGCAACTTCTTCGGCAGACTCGACGAGGTTTTCAGCGATGAACTGAGAAATTTCAACTCCTTCCGGAATGATGGTTGCGGGAAGGAATGTGCTGTAGGCAGCGATGCTGGGAGTAAGAGAAGCAGCATTGTTAAGCTTCTCGTTTCCGAGTGTGCTGACACTCACTTCATACTTGGTGTCGACCAAGCGCGGGAATGAGAATCGGCAGCCATCGATCACACTGTCCTTGATGATGTAGACCGGGTTGGCCGGATTTGTCACATCCTGCACGTTGGCGAGATAGCCTCCTGCACCGAAGACTACAGGCCATGTTACTTCGACACTTTCCGACCCGTCAGAGTTGATCTGGGTCTTGAATTTAGTCGGGTCAAGTTCCGGTGACTCCAACTGGGCATTGCTTACTCCGGCACTGAAACGCTCGTTGTCATCGACACCTTCAGCGCACGATGTCACAAGGGCCAGCATCATCGGGGCATAGCAAATACTACTGAGCCATTTGATTCTGTGGTTCATGGTTCTTGATCAATAGTTTTGGTTATGGTTATAAAATGAAAATTATTTCGTTAAAATAGTTTCGACGTAAATAATGAAGTGAAAGAGCTTGCGGTGGAAACATCAGATACAGTCACCTGCCTGAAACACTTCTTTTATATATCGTATGTTGTTACCAAAGTTGTGTTTGACGTTTCTAACATGGTCTTTGTCTCTCGAACGCTCGACCACCAGCCAACCGCTCCATCCCATTTTGTCAAGAGCTTTCTTTATGGCCGGAAGGTCGACTTGCGGATCATCTTTGAGATTGAATCCGTCGGTGTTGCTGAGGTGGATCTGACAGATGTTGTCTTTGCCGATTGCCTTCAGCTCTTTGACGGGGTTGCGTCCGGCATCGAGAACGTCCTGTAGATTGAAATAGATTTTTATGCCGTCGGAATCGATTTCCTTCAGCAGTTTTTTAGCGTCTTTCGCAGGTAACGGGACGCGGATTCCGATTACCATCCCTTTTGCTTTGGCTTTCTCGCCTGATTCGCGGAGTCGCTTCACGAGTTCGTTGCGTGCCGGGCCTTTGACAGTCCAGTCTTCCTTTATGCCGCCTAAAGGCAGGAAGGCTACCTTGGCATTCATGGCTTCCATCGTAGAGAGGCAGTCGTCGATCAGTTCGGCATAGGTTTTCTTTTCAATGAATGATTGTCCGAAAAATCCTGACATGGCCACCGAGGGGACTTCAATGCCAAGACTGTCGGCGGTGTGGCGGAAGAGCACACGGAAATGTTGCTGATGGAATTTGTTGTCAAACGTGTCACGCGCACCAAGACCGCCGGCATCCATTTCGACACCGTCGCCTTTTAGTTCTTTCATTAATTTAAACGAGCCGATTTTCTGGCGTTTCAGCATCATCCAGTCGCATGCGGCCACTTTATAGCGATGGTCGCATTTCTTCTCTTGTGCAAAGACAGGCAATACCAGCAATGTAGCCAGTAGTAGACTGAGCAGACGTTTGGAGGTCATTTCTTTGGACTTAAGGTGTATTTGTAATTGAGTTATTGTTGCTATTTACACGTTTTGTCCGCCCTGATTTACTGAGGATGATTACGGGCGCACACTGACATCGGCGGGTTTTGCGAAGGCAAGCGTATTTTTGATGATATACTTTGACTTAAAGACTCATAACCCGATGCAAAGATATACATTTTTTTGCAAAAGCAAATCTTTTTTAGAATAAAAAGTGTAAAAACGACATTTAAATTACTTATTGTACTTTGTCCGTATGTTAATTTTATGTTTTAAAGCATAAATTTCCTCTATTGTCACTTTGCATGGTCAGACAGATGCGGGGTAGGTTCAAGACGGTCTTTCAAGATGCTTTTCGGAAGGGGGTAGGGTTGATCGGATACTTATAAATTATAGGAGGAGCGAACCGGGTTCGCCCCTCCGTTGGATTATGTGGCTTGGGTCTGTCAGTTGCAGCAGCATTCGGAATGGTTGCATTCGGGGATGAGCATTCCTTCTCTTAAAGCTGTCTCGGTTTCTTTCCCTTTTGCCTTGCGGACAATTGTGAGTGCAAATTCAAGGGTTGTCCCCGGTCCTTTGGATGTGATGAGATGACCGTTTGCGACTATTGGGCTGCCGGAATAGATGCCTCCGTGTTTTTCGAAATCGTCTTTCAGGAATGGGTAGCCTGTGGCCTCGATTCCTTTTATGATTCCAAGAGGCCCGAGTATGAGTGCGGGTGCGGCGCAGATTGCAGCTATGTTTCCACCGTTGTTCCAATGATCCGTTATGATTTTCCGGAGATGCCCGTCAGGGTTCACAGCGGCTTGGCCTTTGCCTGCGCCGGGAAAAATCAACCAGTCAATGAATTCCGGGTTCATGTCGGTTTTGCACATGTCGGCGACGACGAGGTTGCCGGTCGCTCCTTTTACGAGACGGTCGTCGGTCATTGATACGGTGTATGTTTCAATGCCGCCTCTGCGCATGACATCGACTGTGGCGAGGGCTTCTATTTCATCAAAACCGGTGCCGAGCATTACGAACGAGGCTTTGCCGGATGGGCGGGAGTTTGCGGGGATATTGATGGTGGTTTCTGTCATAATTTGTGGTTTGATAATGTTTTGTTAATTTTGCAAGATAGATAGCAACTATCTTTTTGATAGCGTAAAATGGCCATTTACGGGTGGTGATTGGCACGCATGTCGGCTGATAGCCGTAGGATACGCTGCCGAAACCGGTTGCAAAAGTATATATCAAAAAGTTATCATACAAGAGGTTACCTTGGAAGTAGCCGCTTACTTTAAACTCACTGTTGTTAAATGTCAGGCAGATGGAAGATGTAAAAAAATCAGAAAAATATTCGTGTGTGGCCACTTGCCCCATGCGTAACGTCATAGCGCATTTCGCCAATAAGTGGTCGATGCTGTTACTTGTTATTCTCGATGAGTTCGGTGTGATGCGTTTCAATGAATTGTCAAGGGCTATCCCTGACATATCGCCCAAGGTGCTTTCGGGGCATCTGAAGACCCTTGAGGCTATTGGTCTCGTCAGGCGTGTGCTTTATGCGGAAGTGCCCCCGAGGGTGGAATATGATTTGACGGGACTTGGCATGACGCTGATTCCCATTCTCGACGAGCTGTCGGAATGGGGGCGGGAGCATCTGGAAGATGTCAGCGGTAATCTGGCGAAAAAAGTCGTTGACTGATAAAAGTTTTCTCGAATCGATAAACGGGGCGATTCCGCGGAGACATGCTTTAGAGGTTGTTTAAAAACAAATGTGAAATCGGAGTGGATGGATTGAGCTATCCTGTTCATAATCTGAAGGAGCAATGCTGTGGCATTGCCTCCCCTGCGGTCGGCGAGCTAAAGGTTGTGACTGAAGATTAGGGACAGGGGAGCCAAAAAGACATCCATGCAGCAGATTGTAACTTTTGTTATCGTTATTATACATTTTAACCTTTATTATTGAGGCTGGATAAATACTTGTCTGCATCCATTCTCTTGGATGCCTTTCGTGCTGAATTTCAGTCACAATGCTACAGCATTGCTCCTTCAATTCATCCCGAAATCCACCTCAAGAGAATGGACTCCGGTTTTCACATTTGTTTTTAAACAAGCTCTAAGTTAGGTTGGCTGATGGAAAGAGATTGCTATAAGTCTTGCTTTGGCCGTCAACGAATCTGCCGTTCAGGCGGTAATCTGATTTGACGTGTTTGTAGCGTGCTCCGGCTGTGGCGCTGAACTTTCCGAAGGTCTGGCTCACTTCTGCAAAAACGCCCATATTGCTCTCCCTTACATCTGTAAGTTCCGAGTTGAGTATGCTTTCGGGATTTCTGAAGTCATTGCGGCTTCGGGAATTGGTGTATTCTTCTCCGATTAGAATGTTGCCTTTAGGTAATTCGTATGATATGGATGCTTTTTCGGCAAAGAGACGGTTTCGGGTTGTGTTGAAGGTAGTTACATTCCGGTTATCGGAAGACTCGTTTTGTTCGTACTGATATGAACGGTCATTGTCTTTTGTCTGCATATAATCAGCGTTGACATCGACAGTGAATTTTCCTATCGTGCCGTTGTAATAAATGTTGGCGCTGTTACATGGTAAAGCCTTGAACCAGCCTTTGAGGTCGGAAACACTTGATTCGAATAGTTCTTCGTTCTCCTTAATATCATTCAGGTAATGACCGAAATGATGGCCTCTGTTATAGTCATGCTGATAATATGCCCCAAGGCTATGATTCTCATTTAACTGATAGTTGAATCCAATTTTGCCTGTAATGTCTGATTGTGTTGTTGAAACAGACTGGTCAGAAATCATTTCAAGTAAAGACTTGCCATAACTTGTGGTTAGGGTGTATTCTTCATCGTATGTTTTTCCATGTCTGAAATAGCCCATGCCGAAGATTTCCAGACCGCCTGTTCTGTATTTGAGATTAAGCTGTTCCTTTGTAGTGAACCACTTGTTATATATGTTGTCCGTATAAGCGGAAACGCTGAATCCCTCGCCAACGGGCTTCTTGGTCACTATGCGAATGACTGCATTGACATTTGCACCGTATTGTGCGCCGGGATTGTTGATGACCTGAATTTCCTTTATGTCGCCGGAGGAAAGTTGCCCGACTTCATCGGAGCTTCTGACAAGTCTGCCATTGACATATATGATTGCATCTCCGCGCCCGAATACACTGAACTTGCCGTCTGTGCCAGTCACCATTGGGATGTTTTTCAATACATCGTTGGCAGACCCGGTGGTGGAAAGTATGCTATTTTCTACCCTTGTGACAAAAGCGTTTCCTTTGATTCGTGTTGACGGCAAATCACCTTTTACGACAACCTCCCCCAACATGACAGTGGAAGGTTTTAGAGAAATGGTGTTATAGTTGCCGTTTTCAGGAATTGGCAGCATCATATCTTCATAGCCGATCATCGTAATCTTGACTTTGTTGGCTAAAGAGTCGGCATTTTCAAATATGAATAAACCGGTATCATCGGTGGTCTTGCCGTCAATAAATGTAGAATCTTTCATGAGTATGACATTGACAAATGAAGCCGGTTGACCTGTTTCGTCAATCAATGTGCCTGTTATATCTTTTGCGGGACTTAATAGATGGCTTATGGCCAATAATGTGATGGTGGAGATGTATCTCATGACAATAAATAGTTTACAAGTTCATAATTATAACACGGCGCGATTGATAATGGTTGTTATTTACCCCCTCTGATGTTAAATAGTGTAAAATATGGTAGGCTATATTGCAATAAATTGAATGAAAGAGTGATATAATGCCCGGCTTTTTGACGGATTTGATATTAAATTTGTAAATTTACGCCGCTCAAAGATATAGTTCTGTTAGCTTTCCGGGATGCCTGATTGTATTTATGGCTTTGCTCATCTCAGCCGTTTTGCGTGATAATGGTAATGGCCCGGTATAATCAACAAAGGAAATAACGGGCATGTTATGTTTATTGTATTTACTTTTAAATTCGGTATTATATGGAAAATATTGATAAAGGATCAAAAAGTGTGGAGGTGAGGATTGATGTGACAAAACAGACTCCCGAAGAACTTGCACTCGCGAATGAGTATGCCCGGCTCGTTTTCAAATTCAATCATACGATGCCTGCAACGGAAGAGTATGCGTGTCTGATGCACAGGATATTTTCTGATTTAGGAGAGGGAAGCGTGGTTCATGCTCCATTGACGGCTGTAAGACCTAATATGGTGAAGATTGGACGCAATGTAGTTGTAATGCCGGGATGTCTTATGATGTCGGCCGGAGGAATAACAATTGATGATGGGGCGATGATTGCTGCAAATGTACAGCTCATATCCAACAATCATGATTTGTATGAACGTCAGATTATCACCTGTAGGCCTATACATATAGGCCGGAATGCATGGATCGGCGCGGGCGCGACAATACTCCCCGGTGCTACTATTGGCGATAATGCGGTGGTCGGGGCGGCAAGCGTGGTCACGAAGGATGTTGATGCCTATACGATTGTTGGTGGTAACCCCGCTCGTGTTTTACGCCGTATAGAACCGAAATCGGAATGTGCCCCGGATTATGATGATATTGATGGACTCGAACAGTTGGGACTCGACAGCTGTGGCGATTGAACTGTTTGTATTGAATTTATGCTTGGAGGGAGAAGTGTATGAAATTTTATTGTCTACGGGTATTACCGAATCATAATTAATAGGAAATATGCAATGGGGTAGAGGCGATGTTTTGTGACTCTGATTGAATCTGCCGTAAAATTAATTTTAGCAGAGTTGCCGACCTTGATGTTTTTCTGAAGATTCAGCCCCTAAATCTGAGCATTGGATTGGGATTGGAGCTTGAGAATGGAGGATTTTGTCCTGAATTGGAATTTTTTTTACTTTTTTGAAAAAAACTTTGAAAAAATTTGCACAGTTCAAATATTACCCCTACCTTTGCACCGTCAAAAGGAAACAACGCCACTCCTGATGACAAAACAATAAAAATTGCCTTGTGGTGTAATGGTAGCACGTCGGATTCTGGTTCCGCCTGTGAGGGTTCGAATCCTTCCAAGGCAACACAATGAAAGAGCTAAGTCACGCAAACTCAGCTCTTTCTTCTTTTTTACCCCGCGTGCAAATGTTAAAAAATTGTATATTTGATGCTTATTTTGGGTCAAGCCGAAATTCCGGTGCATTTGTTAAAATTCGAGAGCTGAAATGTTAAAGTTTAGGCGTAGAGTTTGACGAGCCGGAAGATAAAGAAATCACGGTCACGGACCCCTCGCATCTGCGAACGGAAGATTTTGACTTTGGAGTTGAATGCTTCGGCCGAGGCATTAGTTGCGCGACGTCGGAAATAATTGAGGATAGTTGGGGCGTGGTTCTTGAACGTCTTGATGACAGAGCGGAAGTTGTTGTTGCCCAATGCCATTACTTTTTCATACCACTTGTTCATCCGACCCATTGCTTTGGTGGGTGATATCTTTGCGTTGAAGATTTGGCGCATTTCCATAGCCAGATGGTATGCAGCTTTCAGTATCGGATAGTGTTTGAACAGAATGTTTGCGCGATGACGCTGTATGTCAGTCCATTTGTTCTGCGACATCATCAGGGTGTGCTTGCTGCGGGCAAGGATCTGGCGCATGGTCTCGCCGTTGGAATATGTAATTGGAGGCTCTGATTTGTCACGGCTGTTGTCTTCGGCAATGAGCTGTCGGCGGATGTCTATGCGAATTTTGTCGACAGCCTCGTTATAGACCTGCTGCACATGGAAGCGGTCGTTAACGACGTGGGCGTTGTAGAATACCTCGGCGGCTATCAGCATCATCGAGGGCGACAGATCGCATGTGACCTCCCTGACTTTTCGTCTCAGGGTCTTGCCCATCGCTCCGATGAGTATGGAGATGATCTCGTCGCTTTTTGTGCCGGGATTGCAGCGGCAAGTGTACCCCTGCCGCCGTGCCCGTCCTTATTGGTGAGGAATGTCCATACCTCGCCGTTGCTCAGACACGTCTCGTCAAGGCTCATGTACGACCCGATGTTGACGGCGTTGAAGTAAATCCCACTGCCGAGTTCTCTCTCGCACCACTGGGCGTAGCCGCTCAGCTTATTGCGGTATAAGTCAGCAAAACACTTGCCGTTTACGCAGTACATCTGCGCTATGTGCTTAATCGACAGAGCTGTCGTCTCCACCTTCGTCTTTTAAAAAAGCCACGAACTCGGCACTGAGTCGTGTCCCTTCTTCGTTGGGAAGCTCAAGGTTGTAGGAGAATATCTCGTTTGTTTTCTTGTCCCACCATTTGTTCTTGCGCATATGAAGATAGACCGGCCTGCCACGCATGGGATAGTCCTGTATCGTTACATAATCCGTGTAGCCTCTCGCTACTATGTTAGGATTGCGGTAATCCTCGTCGGAAAGTTTCTTCTTCTCGTCAAGCCATATGTCGTAGGATTGATCTGTCTTTTCAAACCTGACCATCTCAAACAGCTCATTTAGGCCTGCGGGCAGAAACTGCCAAAATGCTTCACTAGTCTTCATGACGCAAATTTAACACTTTTCCTAAAATCCATGCACCGGAATTTCGGCTTGACCCGTAAAAATTACCATGAAACTTTTTGAAAAATATTTTGTATCTTTATATAGAGATTGACGGATACTACTGCCTTCAAGGAGTTCAAATTACCGACACTATTCAGGAACTATCCAACGAACCGCAGTAATGTTCATAAATCTTACCGGAGTACATTGGTAATTTTGAAAGATAGATATGATAAAGGAATATACCATATCCTTTTGCAGAGTTCAATCCTTGGTATTTATAATAGAACTGCTTGCATTACGACATTTGTATTATCCTTAATGGTCATCTATCCAAAGGAATAACCAAAGTATAAAAGGAATAATATACTTACTATCTATAGTAACTTCATGGCTATACAGCCATAGGTATATAGATTGTAAACTACCACTTAATCCATAAACAATTAAAGAATTATGACAATGATACGACGATATCCAACCCCGGCTTGATCAGCCGATGCCCTCCCGACAGCGGAGGATGGTCGCCCATCGGTGACGGAGAATGCTGTAATTCAACCAAAGCATAGACGATGCCGGCACTGCGCCCTGCCGATATAAGCCCGGTCTATCCGTGTCAGGAGATACGCTGACGGCTACCGCTATGTCCTTATCCAACCATCAACCCTTAAACAATGCACTATGGCCAAAGTATATGAGTCAGATATCGACCCGGAAGAATTCATCCGCTCGTTCCGTGATGATCCGTCCGGAATATCTTCAATGAAAAAGAAATCCACAGAGGAAAAAACATCTGAAAATCCGCAGTCGGAGGTCAAGGCACAACCGACGGAAAGCAAAACAGAACCGCCAAAGCCCGATCCTGTAAACAAGACCACATCGGTTACCTCGGTTAATGCAGAAAGCGAGTATTGGCAGAAATATATAGCGAACACCGCATATCTGCGTCCGAAACTGCGTTTTCTGATGGTCGAAATCAATCCTGACTTCATTCAGAAAATCAAACGTATTATCTCCTATGAGAATGGTTCGCCGTGTTCAATCAAATCGTTTGTCAACAACGTGCTGGCAGAACACTTCGAGCGATACGAGGCAATAATCAAGAAAAGGCTTTGAAAGTCCCCAAATCCGAACTCGCCGCCCTCGACCGCAAAATTACCGCTGAGCTGGCTCCAAAACATGATGAAACCGCAGACGGCGAGGAAATCAAGCCAACCGCAGCCTGTCATCAGCCACAGACACGAAAAAGTCGATGGTCGCAGAACCTCAATTTCGTTATCGACCTATGACTAACCCTCAACGCCCCATTCGACTTATAGGACTATAATTCAACAGCAGACAGATGGAAATACCGTCCTCCATTTGTCTGCTTTTTATCTTCAATGGCTTTGATACCGTATTATTCCTGCTTGGAGGTGGCTAATTTATAGCCTATCCCTCGAACATTCAGAAGTTCCAGCGAGGTTGATTTAGACAGGTATTTGCGGAGTTTATAGATAAATCCGTGAAGACGGTTGAGGTTGTTATAATCATCGTTCTGCCAAATGCGATACATAAGTGTCTTAGCCTCGACTACTTCATTTGGATGGCGGAATAGTTCATCAATGATTACAGCTTCGGTATGTGTCAGTTCGATAGCCTCTTCTCTTATTACAAGTCGTTGTGATGCAAAGTCAAGTGAGCTATCTCCGATATTGAGATTCGTATCTTCGGTAATGCCCTGAGAATTACGCTTCAATAAAGCCTTAATTCTCACAACAAGTTCGAGTATCTGAAACGGTTTGCGGATGTAGTCGTTGGCTCCAAGCTCAAACCCTTTCACCACATCGTCAAGCGCAGTTCTGGCGGTCAAAAAAAGCACGGGTACAGCCGGTGCTGTAAGACGGATAAGCCTTACCATCTCAAAACCGTCCATCTTTGGCATCATCACGTCTGCAACAATAATATCCGGTTCGGACTCCTTGAAGAGTTTAAGCCCGAACTCTCCGTTTGAAGCACAAACGACATCAAAACCTTCACGGGTCAGCGCATCCTGCACAATAAATGAAAGAGTTGAGTCATCTTCTACGAGCAATATCTTATCTTTCCTCATTGTTCTTAAATTTAATTGTGAATTTCGTTCCGACTCCCGGTTTGCTTGTCACATCTATGCTCCAGCCAAGTAATTCAACAATCTGCTTTACATAGAAAAGACCAAGCCCGTAACCTCCAACCTCATAACGGTCTCCTGAGGTGACACGATAGAACTTATCAAATATATAAGGGAGATTGTCCTTGTCTATTCCTATGCCGTTGTCTGCAATTACAATTGAGTTGTTGTCAGCCATAATTTTTATGTTGACAGTATCTTCGGAATATTTCACGGCGTTGTCTATCAGATTTGACAGGACATTGCCGAAATGTAATGAATCTGCCATGACCGAAAGATTGTCCGGGATTTCAATATCAATCTTCACCGGTTTGTCGGCTTTAAGCTCAATCATTCCCGCGACCTCTACGACAATTGGTTTTACCTCCACATTCTCAATGCTGAGTTTCATCGCTTTGAAGCGTTCCATACTCATTGACAGAATATTCTCAATCATGCCGGAAAGGAAACTCAGTCTTTGCATAATAATCTTAAGGAACTGTTTATTCCTTACCTCGTCACTCTGGTCATAGTATCGGAGCATTGAATCCGCCGCAGAATAAGCCACGGCCACCGGAGTTTTCAGTTCGTGAGTCATGTTGTGAGTGAAATCATCCTTCATCTGCTCAATACTACGCAGTTTTCCAACCCAGTGTAAAAGATACCATATTAGGAAAATCATTAGTGCGAGAACAGCGGATGATGTCGCCAAAATTCCCGCCATTTGTCTGAGGACATGCTTTTGAAGGGAGAGAAATAAACAGTATAAAGAGGCGGTTCCCCTTCCGTTATAGAAAAGTCGATATGCCACAGTCCTTTGATTTGACCAGCATTTTCGCCAAATGGAACTATTGCCACCCGGTTAAGTTTAATACCATAGTTTTTGAGCTCATTTTGAAGGAGTAATGCCAGTCGATTATAATTACGAGTCGGTATCGTGACGTCCGTTTGTTCCACTGAGTGGAATTCTTCACTCATAGTTTGGTTGACTTTATCCATTTCGTGAATAAAGTCAAAGTTTCCCCCGAATCTATTTCGCCTTTAACAACAATTCCGACTTTTATTGAAAAATCTTCCTTTAGGCCAGAAGCAAGAGCCTTCCTGTCGATAATTTCCAGCACATCTGCCCTCCTCACACATTCTTTTACGGTCCGAAGAGTCTGCATCCTTATGGATTCGTATAGGCGATGCATATACCAGAAGTTAGCCGTCACCAAAATAGCAATGATTGACAAACAAATGATTGTGATAGTCCTAAAACGTTTCATGTCAACAAAATTAATGAAAAATTACGATAAAATCACCCCAAACTAAGACTAACTAAGACTAAAGGAGATTCAACTAAGACTTTGGAGAAAGAGTTTGCCGTAATTTTGCACTTGACTTTTTAAGACAAATTATGTTCAAACGATTCAAAATACTATTCATCTTTGTGTCCATCGCTCTTATGGCGATGGCGCAGGAGGTCAGTACCGAATCACTGGATTCAATTATCAACGCCCTTGAACTAAAGGAAGTAATTGTTACTGCTAAAAAAATCCGACAGTCCGGCGATACAATTTCGTATTCTGCTGCTACATACAGAGGTAAAAACGACAAGACTCTTGAAGACTTGTTGCGAAAGATGCCGGGTATTGAAGTAAAAGCCGATGGCCAGATAACTTATAACGGACAATGGATAAATGAGTTTTATATCGAGGGGCTTGATATGCTTGGCGGAAATTATGGTGTAGCTACAAGAAATATCGATGCAAATGATATAGGTTCAGTTCAAGTACTGCAAAATCATCAGGATGTGAAATTGCTGCAAGGAGTGAAGAGCGGCAATGCTCCCGCTATGAACATAAAGCTTAAACAAAATGCTCTCGGTATATGGTCATCCACACTTCAAGCAGCAATCGGGACACAGCCCAATATATCTTGGGATGCCTCCGCCACCCTCATGAATTTCCGGCGCAAAGCCCAAAATATCTCTGTTTATAAGACGAACAACATTGGCAATGACTTGAGACAGGATATTGGTGCACCCGTGACATTCAATTCATCTTACGGAACGGGGATACTTTTCCCTGATTCTCCGGGGCTGAATGACACTTACGCATATCGTAACAACTCACATAGCCTGTCGATAAATCAACTTTTCAAGTTAGACGAAGACAAGACATTGGCGTTTAATCTCAATTACCTTTTGATAAAGAAAAAAGAGAGGCGGCAGAGCAAACCGCTTATCTTGCGGACAGTATCTCTCGATTTGTCGTAGATGAGTCGAACAGAGCCGGTATGCGTCAGCAATTCGTAGGAGCACATGCGGTCTACAAGCTGAATGGTAAAGATAGATATATTAAAAATGCTTTTATAGCAAGTGCGTCGTTTCCTCATGGCGACGGATCTATCAACGATTTGATAGGACAGCAATTCTCAGGACATTCATTTAATATAGATGATGTGCTGAAGATAAATTATAAGTACAACCGTCCGCGACAGCAGGTATAGCTTAAAAAAATAGCCGTCCAGGTTTTGGGCGGCTATTTTTGTGAGAGTTTCCAGCGGTCGGGAAGCAGGTCGCGGTATTTTTCGATCGGGGTGTTTGGCGGCCATGCGGCACATCGGTCGATTATGTCGCAGAAGTAGTCGAAGACGTTGACTCCGCAGCGGTGGCAGGTGATCGCAAGAGAGTGGTACAGGGCGGCGGCTTCGGCTCCGGAGTGGGAGCCGATTGTAAGTCGGCGACGGGTCAGGGATATGTAGCGGTTGATTCGCTCGACTTCGTTGTTGTCGAGTCTGTAGGTGGGTGAGGCAAAGATGCGTGGTATCTCGTCCCATTGTTTGAGTGCATGTTCGGTGGCGGCGAGCAGCGGGTCGTCGGGTGGCACGCCGATGCGGTCTTTGACTGCTGTCAGTCTCATGCGGATTTTCTCGAGCATCACCTTGGAGTATCGTTGTCTCCACTCAAGGTGCTTTCCCGCCGTCCATCCGTCTTTGCCTATGCGGTGCTGATGCTCGAAGTGGTAAAGGAGTCCGAAGAGCTTTGCTATTTCCTGCGCCTTTGGATTGTCTTTCAGATCGAGAAACTTTCGCTTGATGTGCTGCAGGCATGGCAAGCGTTTTATCCCGCTCATCCCACCGATTCCGATATGCCGGTATCCCGAGTAATAGTCGCACTGGAAGGCTCCGTTGAAGCCTTTTATGTGTTGCTCGAAGACTTCGGCCGAGCGGGAGCCGTCGTCATAGAAGAAGTACACAAGCCCGGTTGTCATGCCGACGAACACCCATATGTAGCCTTTCTTGATCTTTCTTCCCGAAGGAGTTGCCACCTGCAGCCGCACTTTCTGATAGGTCTCGTCACCGCAGATATAATTGTCCGCGACTATTGCCTGACCCAGCGCCTTGTATAGATTTTCCAGATGTACCCTTACCTTACTTACGAGCTTCTGTGCGGTGCCTTTGTCAAGGTCGAAGCCGTGGGCACGGAAGTATTCGACAGCATTTTCAAGTGGCATGCAGTGGAGATAGCGTAGCTCGGCGAGTCCGGCTATGAAGGAAGATGTATACTGCGAGTTAAGCAGCGGTGTGGCGGGTGCGGAACCTTTGTATATTTTCTCGTCCTGCACGTATTTTCTGACCTTGTAGATAAATTTTTTGAAGCGCATCGGCTCCATGACGTAGCGCACGACATCGCACTCGCCGATAAACGTCGCCGCCTCGGGATTGAAGTCCGGACTGTCAGGCTCCACTATAATGGTCTCCACCTCACACTCCGGATGCGTCTTCCTTTTGGCGCCGTTGTTGGTACGTTTCTTCTCTGGCTTCTGCTGTCGAGTTTCGGATGTGGCAGGAGTCGTCACCGGTTTCTTCTGACGCTCCGACGGCGAGCCCTGCAGACGCTGCACTGCCTGACGCGCGGCTTTCTCTTTGCTCAGTTCCGCACTTTTGCCTTTCATAGCCTCCTCCATTGAGGCCATTTGCTTGCGCAGTTCATCTACAGTCGCCACAAGCTTCTCGTTGGTCGACTGCAGCTTTTCATTGGATAAAGTAAGCGAGCTGACAGAGGCCAACGCCTCGTCGAGCCGCCCTTGAAGGAACTCGATCTGACGTTGCAGAAACTCTATCAACTCGTTCTTTTTCATGGTGTAAAGTTACAAAAAATATCTGACATTTGCAACTTTCCACGCCATTTATTTATTTGATTAACAAATTATTAAGCCTTATTTTACGGCCATTCTGAAGCGATTTTCGACCATCACCTTCACAGGCGTGAGGCCCCTCATCAGCATATAGAAATCGTCCCATTGGAGCCTGCGCACGCCGTCATCGCCCTTTTTGAGCACCTCCCGGAAACGGCCTCGCGACAGTCTTTTTGTGTACATCAAAAATCCGTCGCCATCCCATTTCAACGCCTTCATGGTCTTGCGGTCCTTTGAGAAAAACACATACACATCGCCCGATGCCGGAGAATGCCCCTTCCACGACCACACCATCTGGGCCAGACCCCGGATGCCGTAGCGCATCGATACCGGCTGCCGGCATACCCAGAGCCGCATATCCGCCTCAAGACTCCACATCACTCCTGCGTGTCATGACATCCACCAGAAGCGCCAGCCCCTCCGCGCTTATCTCTCCCAGACTCACGCCTCGGCCCCAACCGAGTTCGATGTGCACGTCACGCACGACACTGGTGGCACCGACATCCCGGCTCTCATCCGCAACCTGAATACCGGGAACCTTAACCTCCCGGAATAACGGCCCGCCACCTTCCCGCGACGAATCCGGTCTCTCCGGCAGACTGCGTTGATAATCGCTTATGCTGATTTTGCGGCGCCGAAGCCACTCATAAAGCCGCTGGACGTTGACGCCGGTACCGGCACAGAAACGGTTCAATGCGATATAGCCGTCTGTCTCGCATTGATTCTTGTAACGCGTCCATGTCTCTGAATAGACATCGGACAAAGACTTGTTATAACCCATGATTCTTTTTGTCGACAAAGATACAACTCTCTTTCGGAGTTCGTCAATATGCTATCGCGGATGGTTGTACTTGACATATGTGTTTGCCAACAGCGTGAGAATGTCATTGCAGCAAAAAGAGAAAGAGTCGATACCCGTGCTTACCATAATGTCAAGTATAAGTTCGCACATCTCAATCTCCAATCTGTTGCGGTTGCTGCGGATTATCTTCTGCAAGGCTTCGGTATGCAGAAGTGGTGGTGCAAACCACATACGACTCTCTTTTTCGGTGGAGAGCTGCCTGTGCTGCAAATGGTAGAGGAAAGCAGGAATTTCCGTTTTCAGTTTTTGCAGGAAGTCGGTATCGTCCGACTGCAAGCGGTCTATCTTGCGTACCCAATAGCGTGTTTCCTCTGCGTCTATGATGACGGGCAGATACTCGTTGTTGGAACATAATACGAACTTGGCGAAGAACGCTATTTCATCACGGTCTTTGCCTTTGGCTTCCACCTTGTAGGATAACGTGGTACTGAGGTTCTTCAACCGCTCGCTGTCCTCCCTACGACTTAACAACACCTCATCCACCACGATAAGCAGCTTGCCAGCCCAGTCGGAATTGAACTGGCTGCGGAAGTCCTCGTTGGTGTTGAATGTCACGTTGTTCTGAAACAGGGCTTTCAGAAAGTTCAGGAACGTACTTTTGCCAGTGTTGCGTTCTTCCGACACCAACAGCAGGATTGGCAACTTTTGAATGGGTTGCAGGTAGAGCAGTTGCAGGTAGTCCATGCCCAACTCGTATTGTTCCCCGAAGATGTGCTTTACTAACGAACATATAGAGGGGAAATTACCCTTCATCGGTTTGTGGTCTATAGGTTCATAGAGGTTCAGGAACTTGTCCACTATCGGACGGTAATTCACATGGTCGGGAACTGTGCAGAAGCCGTCATACTTGGGGACGGTGGCGAGAAAGTGCTTGCCGTAGTCCTGCCGTAGGGTCTCGTTGTTCCACACGATGCGTTTCTTCACATAGCCACCGTTCAGTCGGGGCTGGTTCACTAACTTGTAGAGGGTCGTACCCACCCGGATAAACTCCTCCTTGCTGATGTCTGGTTTACTCATAGTTCATACGCTTAAACGGTTGATAAATAATCGTATGCAAAGTTAGAGTGAGCTGCTTAAAACCTTGATACGCAAATCACTGCAGAACGGAGCAAAAAACACACGGTATGAAAAACTTGCAGTATATCGGAGAACATAACCATAAAAAATCCCGAAGAAGCACCCCTCTATGACGGTTGTTTCTTCGGGATTATCGAATCCGTATGAATGAATAGCAAAACGCCTACTCAATTATGTATATGGATACATCGTCGGCAATGGGAATACGCATCGGTTTCATTACTTCATGTCGTCATAGCAATACACTTCATGCTTGATATTCAGATGATTTTATACAATTACCCAGCGAAAAGAAGATGCTTGTTTTCTCTTTTCGCAAGTACAACTTTTCAATTACGGCATTCCGTACTCGTTCCGCTCCGTATGAGTTAATACGGAAAGCGAGAGCGACAACCATTTCAAGGCTATAAACCTCCACACCGATTTTGTCCGATAGGTGGATATACCGTTGCACCTCATACTCTTTCAGTATTCCGCTTTTATAGACTGCTTTGATTGCTGCACGGACGGATGGAGCGATAACACCGAACAGGCTGACAAGTTCCGCTTCGCTCATCCATATCGTTTCACTCGGTATAGTTATCGTACCGTGTTCTGTGATTTCGATTACATTCCTTTTCATTGTCCTGCCATTGATACGTTGTTAAACGATTGGTTCAGCCTGTTGCCTAACATGGTAAGGTCGTTGTCCAACTTCTGCGTTGTGATTTTGGCGTAGATTTGGGTCGTGACTATGTTCGTGTGTCCCAAAACACGGCTCACGCTCTCAATCGGCATACCCATACTCAAAGCAAGGGTCGCGAACCCATGCCTTGAGCAATGAAACGAGATGTCCTTTGTTATCCCACACTCTTTCATCACCTTTTTCAGAGGTTTGCAGATAGACCAGTAGTTGAGATTGGGGAACACGAGGTTATCCTCCTGCATGGGGCGGTAACGCTCTATTATCTGTAAGGGAATATCCAGCAGCTTCACTTGGAACGGCACTTTTGTCTTGTGCCGTTTGGATAATATCCACTTCTCACCGTTCACTTCCACGATGTTGTCATTGGTCAGTTCCTTGATGTCCACGAAAGAGAGGGCGGTGAAGCTGGCGAAGACGAAAATATCACGGATATAGGACAGCTTGGCATCCCCGAGCTCGTGCGTCATCAACGCTTTCAGTTCATCTTCCGTCAGGTATTCACGCTCCTTCACATTCGGGCTGATGTGGAACTGGGCAAACGGGTTTCTCGGTATCAGCCCGTTGAAGTGCGCACGCATGACAACACCTTTCAGCCACATACACTTTTCCCATATCGTCCCGTTGTGCAGTCCCGCTTCCGTTGAGAGGTAGGCGGCAAACTCCTTGATGAAGTCGGGCGTAATCTCCAGCATGGACATGTCCATCCGTCTATAGAAAGACTTGATGAACGCAGCCACATGGTTTCTCGCCACCACCCGTGAACGGTAGGTTGCCATAACCCTGTCCTTGCCGACACGTTTCTTGAACACCTCGTTTTCACGGTCGAATGCTTTGAGCAATGTCTCGTACTCGCTTCCGATGCCCTGATAGGCATTGCGCACCATTTCCGCAGTTACAAACGCTTCACGGTCGGACAGGCGTTGGTAGTGCTTGATGATTTGCGCCTTGATGTTGTCCAAAGCGAGGTTGATGTCCCGTGCCTCCTTGCTCTTGCCTTTGGCTCGGTTGCCCTTGATGTCCCAAAGCGTTTTCGGGACACTCTGTTTGCAACTGAACTGCGCCACAGTCCCGTTGATTGTCACTCGTCCCATGATGGGGACAATGCCGTTTTTCTCCTTGCTGCCGTTCATGTAGAACAGCACTTTGAATGTACTTCTTGCCATACTCGTTTTTTTGTTTGCAAAGTTATTACTCAACGAGTTAGACCTTGATAAGCAAATCGGCGCAGAACGGCGCAATCAATGCAGGGAGCGTTAAAAATGCGTCCCGCTTCGGGTAACGATTTGAAAACCGTTCTGCTTCATAGAACTGCTTTCCTTTGCGTTTCCCGTTTTTTGCGGTTGGCTTCATTTGGCACTGTAAACGCTTTAATGATAGCCATTTCAGTGACATTTCAACCTCTTTTCTCGGTTATTCCAAAGATTTTGTAGTAACTTTGCAATTGTAAAATAGCAAAGACTGCGGTTGTAGAGTCAATCGCATCAAATTTATAGGATAACATAACTTCCGCATAAGTTCTATTGTAAATCTGGACAATTTATAAGAACGAGCTTGGCGTGATGCTTATGCTATGCTTACTGCATAGCGTGCATACACACCTTTTCGACAATAGGTAGTCCAGAACCTTCAAGAGAGATGGCGTGAATTGCACGCTAGTTTTTGCCTTCCCGATTTTGCTCCCTTTTTTAACAATTATTCAAATGGAATATTCTTAAAAAAGTCAGTGCGGACATGTGGTTGACAAGCCGAATACAGAGTAAGGCATACTTTGACAAAAGTACCGAAATGTCTGCAAACCGTTCCCTCGGAAGCTCCCTCTGGGAGCAGGAGAAATGCAATCACAATCGGCGCAAAATACTGAAAAGCAATCCAATAACCTCTAAAAAGGGAGCAATTTCAGTATAAAATTCCTTGCTCCCTTTTTGCACACCGGATATTGCCATATATTGCGCTGATTTAGGGTGGGAGGCAAAAAGCAAAACCTCCGAAAATCGTTGATTTTCAGAGGTTTCCTTCGATTTGATAAATCTTATCGTGATCCGCCTGGAACTGCGGAATATCGTTGTAACTAAGTAGTATTCAGAATATTGCAATGCCGCCATTTCCGTTGTTCACGAATTGCACACGGCATTATTTCAATGTTCTGCCCCATTATTTCCATTGGGATTACAAAGATACAAAATTATATTGTCTTATAAAAACGATCAGAAATAAATTTTTGATACGATTTCAGATATGACTCCCAATTTGTTTAACGATTTGTTTGTAATAAAGAGCAACCATATCTTTCTCATCGTCTCCAGCGTAGCTATTGTGTGCGATTAAGCATCGAACTTTGTAAAGCTCCTCAATTTTGGTTGATATCCACCCCTGACTTGGAAAGTAAGCTTTAAAATACTCCCAATTATTTTGAATTAATTTAGCTAAATCTATAAAATCCAAATAATATATGTCTTTATCACCACGAAGCGGTAACCACTTATTTTGACTCTCTTCTTTTTTTCGTGTGGCAATTCCTTTCGCAATGTCGTTTGGAACAGAAATCAAAGAAAAATAATTGTCGCCTAAAGCATTTGACAACACGGTATCAATAAAGTTTCGCAATGAGTTCTCAACGCAATATAATGTCACATATAATTCTGACATTTCCTTACCTTTCTGTTTAACATCATCAGAAAGAATGTCTAATTTACTATTGTTAGCTGTTGAAATAATATCGTTCAATATATCGTGCTGCCCAATACTCAGGGAAGGAGATATGTTAATCTTCATAACATCATATCCTGCGTTTGGAGGCATAACTGTTTGGCAGACCTTTAATAGTATGTTCTTAGCTTCAGGGAGCAACGAAGCGTTAGAGGCAAAGACATCTTTGGGAATATAGAAATTTACAGTTGTGTACATCGCATTCCATCTCTTTTGTGAGAATGTACTACTATCTGAAATTTCACAGTAGCCATCTCTAAGGAGATGATAATATCCGGTATCCCTATACTGAATATCATGAGCAAGTATTGACATTACGGCATCGAAGAAAACTTTATCTTCCGGTAATTCATATGTAAAGTCACTCATATTTATTTTTACTATTAAAACTTATTGGCGGTAATTGCTGAAATTAATTCATTTTTCCACTCGATTTTTTCTTCTTGCGAATTGGTGATAACAAGGAGGTTGTCGCAGTGGAGTTCTTCGGCGGCTTCGACGAGGGCGTCGAGTTCGCGTTTGCGGGTTTTCTCGGAGGTCATGTCGTAGCAGACTTGGATCAGTTGCTCGACCTTTGTGCCTTTGCGGGTAACGAAGTCTATCTCTTTATCGTTGCGTGTGCGGTAATAGAACAGTGTTTTACCAGGAATATAGCCACGGCGCAGCAATTCGACAAACACTTGGTTCTCCAACAGTCTGCCGAGGTTTTCACTGAGGTTGAAAGCCGTGCTTTGCACAAAGCCGTTGTCAACCACATACACTTTTTTAGGTGCTTTAGTCATCAATTTCAGTTTGTTGTTGAAGCGAGGCATGTAGAAGAACAGATACGGTTCTGTCAGATAGTCACAGAATTTCTTTGTCGTTGCGACACTTGACAATCCCAGCTCTCCGGCAAGGTCATTTGCAGATATAGGGTTGCAGAAGTTGGAGAGCAGGTAAGTGGCAAGATTATACAGGTCGGTGGTGTTCCTCACCTTATGGCGTTTGGCTACATCTTTCAGCAGAATGGAATCAAACAGCGTAGAAAGATAGCTCTTGGTGATGCTACGTGCCGGGATTGTTTCCGGGTAACCGCCGTTGCGCATATAGTCATCAGCAAGCGTTATAGCCTGCGCAGCCTGTTCTTCCAGTTGCGGATTGACATTTTTCCAGTTCATCGTTTCTTCAAGGCTGAACGGGAGCATTTCTATCTGGAGATAACGCCCTGTAAGAACGGTAGCCATTTCGCGACTCAACATATTGGCATTACTGCCCGTGATTATGAGGTTCTTGCCGCGTCGGTAGAGTTTGCTGACCCACAGATCCCAGCGGGAAGATTCTGGACTTCATCAAGCAGCATGAAGTCATAGCCGGGATAGACATCTTCAAGTGCCGACATCGCCAAGTATTCATCCCATTTTTCAAGCAACTGATTGTCGTCGAAATTGAGATAAGCGAAATTCTTGCCCTGCAACATAAGCAGAGCAAATACCGATTTGCCCACTCGGCGAGGCCCGGTTATAAGTTTGATAAGCGTATTTTGTAATAGCTCGTCGGCGTCATACCTTGTATGCCGTTGCTGATAAGGGCGCGACATAAGTTCGTCACGCTCTGCCCGCTGATTGAGTATCGTTGTCTTCATTGCAATCTGTTTTAGACTGCAAATATAGCTAATTTTATTCAGCTATATCTCTGTATTGAATAAAATAGATAATATTTTATTCAATATCCTTCTATTGATTGGCTATTTTAATATAATATCGTGTTGAATTCGATAAGGCTCGGAGCGTTAGATTATTTCAGAGCATGGCAGCAATCTGTTTTTCCACAGCCGTGCGTATGAACGAGTTGATGGATACTCCAGCCTGTTTTGCGAGGTAAGCTACACGGGAGTGAATGTCGGGAGTAAGACGCACGTTCAAAGAGCCGGAATAGCTTTTGTGAGGCTCTATTCCTTCTTCGGAGCAATATGCAAGGTAATCGTCAACTGCCTCATGAAAGGCATTGGTGAGTTCCGCAACGCTCTCTCCCTCGAAATTTACAAGTCCGTCAATGCCTTCAATTTTACCAAAAAATACATTATCGGCTTCGCTGAAGGCTACCGAGCCTATAAAATCCTTATATTTCAGTGTATTCATATCAGTCTTTCATTTTTAAGATAATCATAAACCTGTTTCATAACATACCCTTTGATGATATTGCCGGGATGGGGCTTGTGAAGCATTATGGGCTTCAAACCGGCACCCTTGAATATTACACGGGAGCCGGAGGTCTTGCCCTTGTTGCCCGGAACATATCCCAAAGCAACAAGCAAACGTCTCATTTCCTCCCACGTGAAATCGCTGGGCAATGTTGAGAATCGGGCTATCAATTTTTCTTTTGTTCCCATTCATTTTATTTTGGCACAAATGTAACTATTTTTCAGTTGCAAAACAAATCTATAATACGGAAAGTTCGCGGTATTGACGATGAAAGGTGTGATAAATAATTAATAGAGATAGGATACAACATGAATTGGATCAGATAAGGTAGAAAAATAGCGTGCTAATCACAGTTCATAAGTGAAGGCTCTGGTAAACCCGTGTAAGAGAACGTGACAGCACGCTATGCTTGCGCATAGCACAACTTTCACGCATTTGCTCTTACAAGTTCCAATGTACCAGATTTTCACTTAAACAAAATGCGGTGTTATGTTATGATATATGTTATAAACGATTGGCTCTCCAATCGCTACTATTTCAAAATCACTGCAAAGTTAGTGATTTTTGGTGAGCTGTCAAACCTCCGGCTCGCCCTTCTTGCCGATACAGTGTTTTTTACGCTGTTCTATCAGAGCGCGTTCCGAGATCCCCAACAGCTTTGCCGCACCTGTCCAAGAGCCACTGCGACGGTACGCCTCAATGATTTTCTCCTTGTCTTTTTGCGGCTTGCGCAGAACAAGGCTGTCATCGGCATCCGGCTCCGACTGGCTGAAATTGAGGTCGGCTGCCGATATTACATCGGTTTTTGAATGGAAGGCGGCATAAAGTACGGTATCTTTAAGTTCCCTTACATTGCCGGGCCACGGGTGCAGCTTCAACGCTTTGACTGCCGAGGCATCGAGCTTTTTCCTGTGCTGTCCTTTGCTGTGGGCAAAATGTGTCAGGAAATAGTCTGACAACGGCACGATGTCTTCGGTCACCTCCCGTAATGGCGGCACTGTTATATCAATTTGCCGGAGAATATAGAACAGATTTGGGCGGAACGTCTTTTCAGACACCATACGGCGCAGTTCGGGGTCTGCGGTGCATATAACCCTCACATTCGGATGCTCGTTTTCAAGTATGTGCAGAAGCACCGATTGTTTCTCGAAGGTCAGCAACTGCACGTTCTTGATTATGATCGTACCGCCGTCAGCCTTCTTGAAGTACCCTTCCATACGGTTAAGCACTTCGCTGCGCAAATTTGCAGGGTCGTGGTTGCCGACAAGTGCCGCGCCGCCGGCTTCTATGACGGTGCAAGGCTTTTGTGACCGTGAACTTAGCCTGTAAATCTCTTTTGCAATCTGCTCTTTTCCAGAGCCGCATTCGCCGAAAATGACGGCATTGACATCCGTTGCGGCAATATTTCTTATTGCCCGTTCAATCACGGCAAATGCCTCGCTTTGGCGTGGTATAAGCTCGTCAGGGAGTAACAGCATTGTTCTGCCCGGTCTTGCATACCTGCCCACTGTTTCGACAAGCTGCTTGTCCATTGCCGGACGCTGAATGATGTTGACGGCACCGCCGTCTTTCATCACATCGGCAATATCCAATGGGTTGAGATTGTCCACTATGGCGACTACGGGAAAACCGTATCCCTCAGTCTTCTGCCAGTTGATTAACTCCTGTGCTGTGCCACGGACGAATTTCATCGCCGCGACAATCACTGCGCCCGGTGGCAGTTTCGCCACCTCGTCCTTTGCTGCCTCCATAGTCTCGACTGCAATCGGCTCATAGCCGGACTTGACAAGCAAGCCCGACATAAGCCGACGGTCTGATTCGGAGGCATCAACAATGAGTACCTTGTTCATAAGATTATAATTAAACATTTGAGGTTATTCATTAACAGTCCCCGACAAAGCTGCCGAGGACCGAATTTTTGTTTGTATGATTAACTGTTTATTTCAGAGTTCCTTTAATGTGTTATAAATTTTAGTATTAATGCTTAGCCTGTGCTGTTGATTATAGAGTTGCCTTTTTCCATGTTATTTTTCTAATGGGTTATAGAACTGTGACCAATCTTCATTCAGACGATGGAAACCTTGCTCACTATTATCCATAATTATAATCCGTGCGCCGGTATTGCGGACAAATGCTCCTGCGTTTTGATACATTTCACGCTCAAATCGCTTCCAGTCTTCTTTATTCATGGTTTTACGGTTCCAGTCATAACGGATTATCGGCTGCGTTTTTTGCGTTAAGCCTTCTGCCTCAAACACAAAATTATGCTCGGAATCCTCTGCTTTAAGAACAAGGCCCTTGACTCCGTTTAGTTTCCACGGACCGTATGGCAACGGAATGTCATTGGTGTAATATACTTTCCATTCGCGCCCTCCGTAGGTACATTTAGCCGCATGACAGTGGTAGCCCATCACTGTGGCTGTGTCTTCAAGAACGTACGTCCATACAGGAGCGGGAGTATTCTCCGTATATTCAATAACTTGAGAAGTATAGGGAACACGATGGGTGACAATGGTCGTCGAATCAGCATGATTGACAAGAAGGTCAAATCCGACATAATTCTCCGGCACGGTCTGGAATTGCATTGTGGTTTTGAGTTCTTTAGTGTTCCGGATGTCAAGATCACGGAGATTGCGACTGAAGAAGGCGTTGTATTTACGTCCGAGTTGCAGATCCATCAGGTCTTCTTGACTGAGCGAATCGTCTTTCTCAGTTGCCTTGTATTTGAATCGATAGGTGATTGTTAGATAACAGGAGTCAAGTGCTTGTGCTTTGTCGGTATCCTCATGGGCAAGTGTGAATGTCGGTGTATCCATTGCATAGGTAACTGTGACCTGTGCTGAGACATACACACATGAGAGCATCATTAAAGATGCTAAAGCTAAAAGTGTCTTTTTAATCATTCTCATATTGGTGTTTTTTTAGTTGATAATTTTCATAGTTGTTATTTTATGCTGAATCTAATGCCAAGCATGATTGTACGGCCACGCAGACTATATTGACTTGAATACTGTATGATTCCGTTATCATTATAGCGGCGAAATATTCTGCAATCCAACAAATTGCTACATTTGAGGGATAATATTGCGTTCCCTAAGGAATATTCTATATTGCAGTTGAGGAAAGTATTGTTTCTATAACTCGCTGAATAGTCGTTATAATAATACATTACAGTCGGCATCAGGCTAAGTTGCTTACAGGGCCAGATAACGAAAGATGTTGAATTGGTGAATGTATGTTTCGCATTTCCGTTGGCTATACCGTCGGTAAATGTCTTGGATAATGAAAATTCATTTGAAGTCTCAAAAGTAATCCATCGGGCGAAAGAAGCTGTAAAGGAAATGTTCGCTCGCAGATAATTGCTTCGCCCTCTGTGCATGGCATCATCGACATAAAACTCATTCTGACTTGAGCCGATTGTAAACGATTCGCTTATCTTGGAATTCCATTTGAAAAATCCTTTGGAAAATGTCTGGTCTCCCTGCCAGATATTACCACTTGTGGCATACGGCAGTCTTATATACTCGATAATATCGTCAGTCACATCATATCCATTGGATAAGCTATTATAGGAATAAGCATGTGTTAATGTCACACCTCCAAACAGCATATCGAGCACGCTTTGGTAACTTGCACTTAAGGCCGTTTTTATAGTCCTGTTGATTTTAGCCTCAAGTTGGTACGGATTCGAAATAGAAGTACGATAATCAATATATCGCCTCTGTGCCATGAGGGAAAGGGCTGCGGGCATAGATTCCTCGCAGGTTGATGTCAACGCAAAAGACAAACGCTCCGATGGTTTGAAAGTGAGATTTGTGTAAGGTTTGAACGAAAAGAACATTTTGTCATATTCCCATTCTCCGTCTGTCGATGTATAATATTCAAAACCGACAGGCATGTATATCAGCCATTGGAATCGCTGACCGTAATGCAGAAAGAACTTAGGTGTGATGTTGGCACCTAACTGCCAAGTTCGTTGATTTCCTGATGTAAGATTTTCAGCCAGATTCAGTTCCGTTTTAGCCTGCTGCCATTGCGCATCGAAGCCGCCGTTGAGGTTGAACATAAAATGAGGCACTGCAACGGCGATTATAGATGCAGTTCCGCCGGTGTTCAGATTTCTTTGTCTTACAGTCTGATCCATATCACATTCTATCAACCGAAGTATTCCGAATTTATCAGTATAATTGGCATGCAAGGTCGCCTCGCCAATGCCCCCCTGTTTATTCTTATAATTGTACAACCATCCGCGATAGCATATTGACGAACTCCGAAAGAGAGTTGTATCTTTGTCGACAAAAAGAATCATGGGTTATAACAAGTCTTTGTCCGATGTCTATTCAGAGACATGGACGCGTTACAAGAATCAATGCGAGACAGACGGCTATATCGCATTGAACCGTTTCTGTGCCGGTACCGGCGTCAACGTCCAGCGGCTTTATGAGTGGCTTCGGCGCCGCAAAATCAGCATAAGCGATTATCAACGCAGTCTGCCGGAGAGACCGGATTCGTCGCGGGAAGGTGGCGGGCCGTTATTCCGGGAGGTTAAGGTTCCCGGTATTCAGGTTGCGGATGAGAGCCGGGATGTCGGTGCCACCAGTGTCGTGCGTGACGTGCACATCGAACTCGGTTGGGGCCGAGGCGTGAGTCTGGGAGAGATAAGCGCGGAGGGGCTGGCGCTTCTGGTGGATGTCATGACACGCAGGAGTGATGTGGAGTCTTGAGGCGGATATGCGGCTCTGGGTATGCCGGCAGCCGGTATCGATGCGCTACGGCATCCGGGGTCTGGCCCAGATGGTGTGGTCGTGGAAGGGGCATTCTCCGGCATCGGGCGATGTGTATGTGTTTTTCTCAAAGGACCGCAAGACCATGAAGGCGTTGAAATGGGATGGCGACGGATTTTTGATGTACACAAAAAGACTGTCGCGAGGCCGTTTCCGGGAGGTGCTCAAAAAGGGCGATGACGGCGTGCGCAGGCTCCAATGGGACGATTTCTATATGCTGATGAGGGGCCTCACGCCTGTGAAGGTGATGGTCGAAAATCGCTTCAGAATGGCCGTAAAATAAGGCTTAATAATTTGTTAATCAAATAAATAAATGGCGTGGAAAGTTGCAAATGTCAGATATTTTTTGTAACTTTACACCATGAAAAAGAACGAGTTGATAGAGTTTCTGCAACGTCAGATCGAGTTCCTTCAAGGGCGGCTCGACGAGGCGTTGGCCTCTGTCAGCTCGCTTACTTTATCCAATGAAAAGCTGCAGTCGACCAACGAGAAGCTTGTGGCGACTGTAGATGAACTGCGCAAGCAAATGGCCTCAATGGAGGAGGCTATGAAAGGCAAAAGTGCGGAACTGAGCAAAGAGAAAGCCGCGCGTCAGGCAGTGCAGCGTCTGCAGGGCTCGCCGTCGGAGCGTCAGAAGAAACCGGTGACGACTCCTGCCACATCCGAAACTCGACAGCAGAAGCCAGAGAAGAAACGTACCAACAACGGCGCCAAAAGGAAGACGCATCCGGAGTGTGAGGTGGAGACCATTATAGTGGAGCCTGACAGTCCGGACTTCAATCCCGAGGCGGCGACGTTTATCGGCGAGTGCGATGTCGTGCGCTACGTCATGGAGCCGATGCGCTTCAAAAAAATTATCTACAAGGTCAGAAAATACGTGCAGGACGAGAAAATATACAAAGGTTCCGCACCCGCCACACCGCTGCTTAACTCGCAGTATACATCTTCCTTCATAGCCGGACTCGCCGAGCTACGCTATCTCCACTGCATGCCACTTGAAAATGCTGTCGAATACTTCCGTGCCCACGGCTTCGACCTTGACAAAGGCACCGCACAGAAGCTCGTAAGTAAGGTAAGGGTACATCTGGAAAATCTATACAAGGCGCTGGGTCAGGCAATAGTCGCGGACAATTATATCTGCGGTGACGAGACCTATCAGAAAGTGCGGCTGCAGGTGGCAACTCCTTCGGGAAGAAAGATCAAGAAAGGCTACATATGGGTGTTCGTCGGCATGACAACCGGGCTTGTGTACTTCTTCTATGACGACGGCTCCCGCTCGGCCGAAGTCTTCGAGCAACACATAAAAGGCTTCAACGGAGCCTTCCAGTGCGACTATTACTCGGGATACCGGCATATCGGAATCGGTGGGATGAGCGGGATAAAACGCTTGCCATGCCTGCAGCACATCAAGCGAAAGTTTCTCGATCTGAAAGACAATCCAAAGGCGCAGGAAATAGCAAAGCTCTTCGGACTCCTTTACCACTTCGAGCATCAGCACCGCATAGGCAAAGACGGATGGACGGCGGGAAAGCACCTTGAGTGGAGACAACGATACTCCAAGGTGATGCTCGAGAAAATCCGCATGAGACTGACAGCAGTCAAAGACCGCATCGGCGTGCCACCCGACGACCCGCTGCTCGCCGCCACCGAACATGCACTCAAACAATGGGACGAGATACCACGCATCTTTGCCTCACCCACCTACAGACTCGACAACAACGAAGTCGAGCGAATCAACCGCTACATATCCCTGACCCGTCGCCGACTTACAATCGGCTCCCACTCCGGAGCCGAAGCCGCCGCCCTGTACCACTCTCTTGCGATCACCTGCCACCGCTGCGGAGTCAACGTCTTCGACTACTTCTGCGACATAATCGACCGATGTGCCGCATGGCCGCCAAACACCCCGATCGAAAAATACCGCGACCTGCTTCCCGACCGCTGGAAACTCTCACAAAAATAGCCGCCCAAAACCTGGACGGCTATTTTTTTAAGCTATACCTGCTGTCGCGGACGGTTGTACTATGTCAAGGCGGAGAAATACCAAGTAAGAAAGGTATTGCAGGAGTGCTGGAAGCTCACACCTGCACCGAACGGACTTACATACACCACCTACCAACTGAACTACAATCGGGAGTGTCGGTATGAGCCGATAAGGAGAGTGGGACGCTTCTATACCGTCACAAGGCAGCAGCTTGAAACGCTGTAAATCCATTGTCTTTTTGTTGAATTGTTGAATAAGGATATAACCATACTGATAATAAACAATATACACTCTCAACAAAATCTCAACAGACCAAAAGAGAAGTTGAGTCATAAAGCCACGAGCGATTGTCTGTTTCTCTTTTGGCGAGTGGTTTGTTGAGCGGATGTTGAGAATATATCTATTTGGATATAAGTATCTTACATATACCATTCAACGAATCAACGATTTTCATTCACCATTAAAACCATAGGAAGATTATGACTACACAGGAAGCAAAGAAGATACATATCGCAGACTATCTGCAAAGTTTGGGCTACAACCCCGTCAAGCAGCAGGGCAAAAGCCTTTGGTACAAATCACCGTTCAGGGAGGAAACGGAAGCATCGTTCAAGGTGAACACCGAACTCAACCAATGGTACGACTTCGGAACAGGCAAGGGCGGCAACATCATCGCTTTGGCGCAGGAGCTTTACGGTTCGGACTATGTGCCTTACCTGCTTGGCAAGATAGCGGAACAAGCACCGCACGTCCGTCCCGTGTCTTTCTCTTTTCGCCAGCAGGCATCCGAACCGAGTTTCCAACATTTGGAAGTGAGAGAACTCACGCACCCTGCATTGCTCCGTTACTTGCAGGAGTGTGGAATAAACACCGCATTGGCGCAAGCGGAATGTAAGGAACTGCACTTCGTCCACAACGGTAAACCTTATTTCGCCATAGGGTTCCCGAATGTGGCAGGAGGCTATGAAGTGCGCAACCGTTTCTTCAAGGGCTGTATCGCCCCGAAGGACATCAGCCATATCCGACAGTCGGGAGAGCCGAGAGAGAAATGCCTCGTGTTTGAGGGGATGACGGACTATCTTTCATTCCTCACCTTGCGGATGAAGAACTGCCCGACCATGCCCAACCTTGACAGGCAGGATTACGTTATTCTCAATTCCGTTTCCAACGTATCCAAAGCCATAGACGTGCTGCACGGGTACGAGCGCATACACAGTCTGCTCGACAATGACGAGGCAGGACGGAAAGCGTATTGGGAACTGGCAGGAGAGTTTGCCGGACGTATCAGGGACTTCTCCCAAAACTACAACGGGTACAAAGACCTGAACGACTACCTGTGCGGTAAGCCCTTGTTCCAATCGGCAGAGCCGATAAAGCAGGAGAAGCAAGTCCAATCCGCAAGGCGGATGATGCAGCCACCGAAAAAACGAGGGCTGAAAATGTAGGGAGAGGTATGCTTGCAGCCGCACGGATATTTACCAACGGAAAATGCCGTAGCTTATTAGGGAATTTGTCCGAGCCGCATTGCAAGCAACGCTGAAAATTCCCCAATAAGCCAAAGAGGTTGGTACAACCGTCCGCGACAGCAGGTATAGCTTAAAAAAATAGCCGTCCAGGTTTTGGGCGGCTATTTTTGTGAGAGTTTCCAGCGGTCGGGAAGCAGGTCGCGGTATTTTTCGATCGGGGTGTTTGGCGGCCATGCGGCACATCGGTCGATTATGTCGCAGAAGTAGTCGAAGACGTTGACTCCGCAGCGGTGGCAGGTGATCGCAAGAGAGTGGTACAGGGCGGCGGCTTCGGCTCCGGAGTGGGAGCCGATTGTAAGTCGGCGACGGGTCAGGGATATGTAGCGGTTGATTCGCTCGACTTCGTTGTTGTCGAGTCTGTAGGTGGGTGAGGCAAAGATGCGTGGTATCTCGTCCCATTGTTTGAGTGCATGTTCGGTGGCGGCGAGCAGCGGGTCGTCGGGTGGCACGCCGATGCGGTCTTTGACTGCTGTCAGTCTCATGCGGATTTTCTCGAGCATCACCTTGGAGTATCGTTGTCTCCACTCAAGGTGCTTTCCCGCCGTCCATCCGTCTTTGCCTATGCGGTGCTGATGCTCGAAGTGGTAAAGGAGTCCGAAGAGCTTTGCTATTTCCTGCGCCTTTGGATTGTCTTTCAGATCGAGAAACTTTCGCTTGATGTGCTGCAGGCATGGCAAGCGTTTTATCCCGCTCATCCCACCGATTCCGATATGCCGGTATCCCGAGTAATAGTCGCACTGGAAGGCTCCGTTGAAGCCTTTTATGTGTTGCTCGAAGACTTCGGCCGAGCGGGAGCCGTCGTCATAGAAGAAGTACACAAGCCCGGTTGTCATGCCGACGAACACCCATATGTAGCCTTTCTTGATCTTTCTTCCCGAAGGAGTTGCCACCTGCAGCCGCACTTTCTGATAGGTCTCGTCACCGCAGATATAATTGTCCGCGACTATTGCCTGACCCAGCGCCTTGTATAGATTTTCCAGATGTACCCTTACCTTACTTACGAGCTTCTGTGCGGTGCCTTTGTCAAGGTCGAAGCCGTGGGCACGGAAGTATTCGACAGCATTTTCAAGTGGCATGCAGTGGAGATAGCGTAGCTCGGCGAGTCCGGCTATGAAGGAAGATGTATACTGCGAGTTAAGCAGCGGTGTGGCGGGTGCGGAACCTTTGTATATTTTCTCGTCCTGCACGTATTTTCTGACCTTGTAGATAATTTTTTTGAAGCGCATCGGCTCCATGACGTAGCGCACGACATCGCACTCGCCGATAAACGTCGCCGCCTCGGGATTGAAGTCCGGACTGTCAGGCTCCACTATAATGGTCTCCACCTCACACTCCGGATGCGTCTTCCTTTTGGCGCCGTTGTTGGTACGTTTCTTCTCTGGCTTCTGCTGTCGAGTTTCGGATGTGGCAGGAGTCGTCACCGGTTTCTTCTGACGCTCCGACGGCGAGCCCTGCAGACGCTGCACTGCCTGACGCGCGGCTTTCTCTTTGCTCAGTTCCGCACTTTTGCCTTTCATAGCCTCCTCCATTGAGGCCATTTGCTTGCGCAGTTCATCTACAGTCGCCACAAGCTTCTCGTTGGTCGACTGCAGCTTTTCATTGGATAAAGTAAGCGAGCTGACAGAGGCCAACGCCTCGTCGAGCCGCCCTTGAAGGAACTCGATCTGACGTTGCAGAAACTCTATCAACTCGTTCTTTTTCATGGTGTAAAGTTACAAAAAATATCTGACATTTGCAACTTTCCACGCCATTTATTTATTTGATTAACAAATTATTAAGCCTTATTTTACGGCCATTCTGAAGCGATTTTCGACCATCACCTTCACAGGCGTGAGGCCCCTCATCAGCATATAGAAATCGTCCCATTGGAGCCTGCGCACGCCGTCATCGCCCTTTTTGAGCACCTCCCGGAAACGGCCTCGCGACAGTCTTTTTGTGTACATCAAAAATCCGTCGCCATCCCATTTCAACGCCTTCATGGTCTTGCGGTCCTTTGAGAAAAACACATACACATCGCCCGATGCCGGAGAATGCCCCTTCCACGACCACACCATCTGGGCCAGACCCCGGATGCCGTAGCGCATCGATACCGGCTGCCGGCATACCCAGAGCCGCATATCCGCCTCAAGACTCCACATCACTCCTGCGTGTCATGACATCCACCAGAAGCGCCAGCCCCTCCGCGCTTATCTCTCCCAGACTCACGCCTCGGCCCCAACCGAGTTCGATGTGCACGTCACGCACGACACTGGTGGCACCGACATCCCGGCTCTCATCCGCAACCTGAATACCGGGAACCTTAACCTCCCGGAATAACGGCCCGCCACCTTCCCGCGACGAATCCGGTCTCTCCGGCAGACTGCGTTGATAATCGCTTATGCTGATTTTGCGGCGCCGAAGCCACTCATAAAGCCGCTGGACGTTGACGCCGGTACCGGCACAGAAACGGTTCAATGCGATATAGCCGTCTGTCTCGCATTGATTCTTGTAACGCGTCCATGTCTCTGAATAGACATCGGACAAAGACTTGTTATAACCCATGATTCTTTTTGTCGACAAAGATACAACTCTCTTTCGGAGTTCGTCAATATGCTATCGCGGATGGTTGTACCTCCATACTCATCGGAGCGATGGGCAAGACCCTGAGACGAAAAGTCAGGGAGGTCACATGCGATCTGTCGCCCTCGATGATGCTGATAGCCGCCGAGGTATTCTACAACGCCCACGTCGTTAACGACCGCTTCCATGTGCAGCAGGTCTATAACGAGGCTGTCGACAAAATTCGCATAGACATCCGCCGACAGCTCATTGCCGAAGACAACAGCCGTGACAAATCAGAGCCTCCAATTACATATTCCAACGGCGAGACCATGCGCCAGATCCTTGCCCGCAGCAAGCACACCCTGATGATGTCGCAGAACAAATGGACTGACATACAGCGTCATCGCGCAAACATTCTGTTCAAACACTATCCGATACTGAAAGCTGCATACCATCTGGCTATGGAAATGCGCCAAATCTTCAACGCAAAGATATCACCCACCAAAGCAATGGGTCGGATGAACAAGTGGTATGAAAAAGTAATGGCATTGGGCAACAACAACTTCCGCTCTGTCATCAAGACGTTCAAGAACCACGCCCCAACTATCCTCAATTATTTCCGACGTCGCGCAACTAATGCCTCGGCCGAAGCATTCAACTCCAAAGTCAAAATCTTCCGTTCGCAGATGCGAGGGGTCCGTGACCGTGATTTCTTTATCTTCCGGCTCGTCAAACTCTACGCCTAAACTTTAACATTTCAGCTCTCGAATTTTAACAAATGCACCGGAATTTCGGCTTGACCCCTACCGACCCAAATTCGACTGAAACAATAACGGCAGCCAAGCTGATAGCCCGGTTGCCGTTATTTTTCTTTCCCACTGTCTGCTGTCAGTTCATCATGGCGCAGTCAAATTTGTTGCGCATTGTTGCCATATCCTCATATATGGTCTTGTCCTGCATTTTAGCGTAGATCTGAGTTGTCCGTATGTCGGAATGACCGAGCATCTTCGAGATGCTTTCAATCGGAACATGGTTACTCAGCGAAAGAGTAGCGAATGTATGCCGACCGATATGGAAAGTGATAGGTTCTGCAAGGGAAAGCGAACAGGTAAATATAAAACGTAAACCGTTTGAAATGAGCTTTGTTTCAGCATTCTGCCAAGTATAGAAAATGCAAACGGCAACGGAATATTGAGGTTGTTCTGTTACCAAACCGTTAGCCGGGCAGTTACCGAAACGGGAATAGGTAACGGCAGGCAATGAAAAGAAACCCTCACCGTTTTGTTTGCGCTCATACACAATGTTTTGCATATCAAGGAACGCTTATACGGCAAGTAATTTTGCACTAAAAAATATAAGCGTATGAAAGTAGAAAAATTCAAGGTGTTGCTCTACCTCAAAAAGAGCGGACTGGACAAATCGGGAAAGGCTCCCATCATGGGACGCATCACGGTAAACCGCACAATGACACAGTTCGGATGTAAGCTGTCCTGCACTCCCGAATTATGGAATCCCCGTGAAAGCCGTCTGAACGGAAAGAGCAAAGAGGCGGTTGAAACCAACGCCAAGATTGAGAAACTGCTGCTTGCCATCAATTCCGCATTTGATTCTCTGTTGGAGCGCAAGCAGGAGTTTGACGCTACGGCAGTCAAGGACATGTTTCAGGGGAGCATGGATAAGCAGATGACCCTGTTGAAACAGTTTGACCGTATCAACGAGGACTTGAAATCGCGTATAGGCATCGACCGTGCCGAGGGGACATACTCCAAGTATTACTACACACGGCAGATTCTCGCAGGGTTCATCCGTGAGAGATTCAAGACGGAGGATGTCGCCTTCGGGCAACTTTACGAGCGGTTCATCTGGGATTTTCAGGACTATGTGCTCGATGAGAAGAAACAATCCCTGCAATCCGTGCGCCATTACCTTGCCCTTTTGAAGAAGGTATGCCGCATCGCCTACAAGGAGGGACATTCCGAACGCTATTTCTTCTGCAACTTCAAGCTGCCGAAACAGGAAATCAGCGCACTGAAGGCACTCACACGGGAGGAGTTTGTGAAAGTACGTGACGTGGAAATATCCGTGCGCCGCAGGCCCTCGCTTGCCCTCACCCGTGACCTGTTCCTGTTTGCCTGCTACACCGGAACAGCGTATGCCGATACCGTGTCCATCACGCGGGACAATCTCTTTTCCGACGATGACGGGAACCTGTGGCTGAAATACCACCGCAAGAAAAACGAGTACCTCGCACGGATGAAACTGCTTCCCGAAGCGATTGCCCTATTGGACAAATACAAGGACGAATCACGGGAAACACTTCTGCCTGTTCAGGACTACCGCGTGTTGAGAGCCAACATGAAGAGCATCCGTGTACTGGCAGGAATCAAAACCGATATCGTCTATCATGTCGGACGCCATAGTTTCGCAAGCCTAATAACGCTTGAAGAGGGTGTACCTATCGAAACCATCAGCCGAATGTTGGGACACACCAATATCCAGACAACGCAAATTTACGCCCGTGTGACTCCGAAGAAACTTTTTGAGGACATGGACACATTTATCGAAGCGACCAAAGACTTGGTGCTTGTTCTCTGATGCAACTATTTAATCAAGTTCAATAAGATAATCAGTTATGCGCAGTACATTCAAACAACTCTATTACATCAACCGCAGCAAGGTGAAAGCTGATGGTACGACCGCCATTTGGTGCAGAATCTCCATAGATGGCAAGCAGGCGGTGCTTTCCACGGGTATTTATTGCAATCCAGATGATTGGAACAGTAAAAAGGGCGAGGTAAAGGACGTTCGTACAAACGGACGGTTAAGCCAATATCGCCAACACATTGAAGATACATACGGCACCATACTGAAAGAACAGGGTGTTGTCAGTGCGGAATTGCTGAAAAATACCATAGTGGCGGAAAGCTCGTTGCCCACAACCCTGTTACAAACAGGCAAACAAGAGCTGGAGAGGTTGAAGAAACGCTCTGTCGAGATACAATCACGTTCCACTTACCGACAATCCATTATCCTTCAGGACTGTATCAGGCTGTACATAGAATCGGTGTATGACATGCAGGATATACCGTTGGAGGAAATAACGGAAGGGTTCGGCAACGATTACAAGACATTCCTGTTAAAGGACTTGGGATGCAGCACAGACAAGATGAACAAGTGCCTGTGCTGGCTCAACAGGTTGTTGTATCTTGCAGTGGACAGGGAAATCATACGTGCCAACCCTATCGAGGACGTGGAATATGAAAAGAAGAATCCTCCAAAGCTGAAACATATCAGCCGTAACGAATTGAAACGCCTGATGGCAACTCCGTTTGAGGACAGTAACATGGAATTGGCACGGCGTATGTTTATCTTTTCGAGTTTCTGCGGTCTGGCGTATGTGGATATACACCGGCTCTATCCGCACCATATCGGGGAGGCTGCGGACGGCAGGAAATATATCCGCAAAAAAAGAGGTAAGACCAACGTGGAAGCATTTGTTCCGTTGCATCCCGTGGCAGAGCGTATATTGTCGCTTTACAACACGACCGATGATACCAACCCCGTTTTCCCTTTGCCCATCCGTGATATACTTTGGCATGAGGTGCATTCCATCGGTAACGCACTGGAGTTTGAAGAAAATCTCTCCCATCACCAAGCCCGGCACACCTTCGGAACCCTGTTGATTTCCGCTGGCATTTCGATAGAGAGCATCGCCAAGATGATGGGACATACAAATATCACCAGTTCCCAAATCTATGCAAAAATCACAGATGACAAGATTTCCAAGGACATGGACAAACTGATGGAACGGAGAAAGAAAATATCGGCCGGCGAAAAGATAAACAGCGAAAATAGCAAACATCAAATCACCCCATTATGAACAGAGGTATAATAACAATCAGTGAAAAGGGTGTGGTCATTATGCCGACCGCACCCGTGTGGATGACACAATTTGAGATAGCCGACCTATTCGGAACATTCTCATGCGATGTCCGCAAAGCGATTCATACCATTTACAAGAACAAGGAACTGAACGAACTTGGCACGATGAAGTATCTCAAGCAACCGGATGGCATCAGTTACGATGTCTATAACATTGAAGTGATTATAGCCGTTGCATTCAGGATATGCAGTAAAGAGAGTGTCTTGTTCAGACGGTTTATAATAAATGAAATTAGCACCATTAAGAAAGTTACACCGATTACACTATTTGTTGCCAGCGTCAGAGGTAATAACCGATGGTATAGTTGAGGTTCATCCCGTCAGCCACTCGTTCCCGATGCACGGATGCAAAGGTAGCGTATGGCTTGATGGCAGCGGCAAGGTCGGGCGGCAGAGCCGTTTCGGCAGAATCTTCCTCCTGCGGAGCGTATTCAACCCGAAAACCTTGCCACTGCCTGCCACACGCTTGAAAAGCATCCGGCAACGGAAACAAGCGACTGATGGGAAATCAGAAGAAAGAAGAGAGGAACGGCTTACAGACGAAGCGGAATTTTGATGCTCCGTCCGTAAGCCGTTCCTTTCTCTTTTTGCCGAAAGTCCGTTGCTGATGCAATCACAGGGCAGACGGCAAACTGCGCTCCTTCAAGAAAATCATGTGTCTGTCAGCCGATAGGCGGAACGGTAGCAGTCAGCAAGCATCCTTTCGATGTCGGATTCACGGTAGAGGATTTTACCGCCTAACTGGATATAGGCTATGCGCCCTTCGTTCCGGTAGTCCTGAAGTGTCCGGCGGCTCACTTTCAGCCGTGCCGACACCTCCTTGTCAGTGAAGAAACGCTCGCCGTTCAGTGTCGGGCGGTAATTGGCGGTCAGATGCTCGAAGCTGTCCAAAAGACGGTTAAGACTGCCCATGAAGTGGATTATCCACTCGTTGTCCTTGTTAATCAGTTCATTCATGTTACTTTGGATTTAGTGGGTATTGTTAGTTTACTTCGTTCATTTCATCAAGTTTATATCGTTCTTCCTTTGAACTTTGCTTCCTTGCGCCTGTCCTCCACAACGGAAACAATACGCTGCACGTCATCAGGACGGTAGTAGGTCTTGTGGTTTATCTGCGAATAAGCCAGCGTCCCATTATCCCGAAGCGTCTGCAACGTGCGTGGGCTGATGTTGAGCATCCGGCAAACGTCCTGATTGTCCATCCACTCGCCCATCTTCTTCTCTTCGTGCCGACGACAGATGGCATCCATGCGACTGACGAAACGGTCGAACTTGGCGACCATCGCCTCAAAAGTCTTTCTTTCAATAGATACGATTTCCATATACATACTTTTTTATTGTTACTGTTTCTTTTGCCACAAAGGAATACATAATCTACTGTCTTGCAATGGATTTCCAGAAAGTGGCAGCGTTTTGCGCTGATACGGTAATCATTGTCTGGTATGCCGTCAGTCGATTATCTGCGACTGAAATTTCCATACTCTCTTTCTTTTCGTTACGTATTCCTTTTGTCGCAAAGGAGTACATAATCTGTTATCCGGCAATGGATTTTCAGGAAGTGGAAGCATGTGGCACAGGTTGGTAGAGGTTGGCACAGATTGGAGGTGTATTCTTAATTCCGGAAATCAGGAATGTGGCAAGAGAGAAAACAAGGGCTTAATTCAAACCTGACTGTAATCGCACCTTTGTTCTTCCGGCTATTCACGTCCGGCAAATCAGTGAAGTCCTCACCGGTGTCTCTGTCACCATAAAGCAAAGTCACACAAAATTGTCTGATCGGGTCCAAACGCTTGACTGATTGCACTAAAGCATCTTACTTTACTTGCGATAATCGGTCAAGGCACAGAGCAAGACCACAGTAATAACTTAATCAACCTGTCTTATGACAATGAAAAGAGAACCAAGTATCAGTGAGCAGCAGGCTCGTGAAATCGTGGAAAAAGTGGGACGCAGGGAATCCCGCAGTGAGAAGTCTATGGACGACTTCTACCGGAACATCGGTCTGGAGCCGGAACATCTGGCACAACCCGTCAAGACCATCACGAAAAAAGCGGAAACAGCTACGGTGGATGAACCGTCAGGCAGAACGCCCGAAGAAGTGGCAGTGCCACAGAAGCGTGTCAGCAGCAAACAACGCAGGCTGTCGCTGGACGAGTACCGTACCGCTTACCTGCAAGTTCCCAAGATAACCGACCGCAAGCCCGTGTTCGTCAGCGGTGAGGTGCGTGACCGGCTGGACGGGATTGTCCGCCGTCTCGGCGGGCGTGGCATGAGTGCGTCGGGATTTATCGAGAACCTCGCCCGCCTGCACCTCGATGCCTACCGGGAGGACATCGAGCAGTGGCGCAAACTCTGAGCGAATTACGGTAGAACCAATCAAGTCGGTGGATATACTCCATCGGCTTGACCGATATTCCAAATGAGTTATTATACTCACAAACCAATCCGACAGGCGGAGGATTCTTGTGTCCTCAAAGACACAGCAAGGTATGTTTTTTCATAGGGAAAACCGATATAACCCGTTATAACTATTATCGGTGAATATCAGCATATTAGATAAATCAGGCTTTCTATTCAGTTTCTCCTGATTGTATCTTTTTTCGCATTTAGTACACCATAAGTACACCATTTGCCCATTTCGATTGTTAATAGATGTTGTGGGCGATTTTCGTGTCTCACAATCCGTTATTACCTTTGCTCCACAAACACAAAATTAATTCATTATGGGCAGACTGCCAAATAAACAGAAACAAAATCCCAAGCTCATCCAGAGGGAGATGTCAGACGGACGTGCGAGTCTATGGCTGGAATACTATCTCGGCCGTAGCGAATCGCCCGTCTATGACGATGACGGCAACCATGTCGTGTATGAATCCGGGGCGATGAAAGGAAAACTTAAATACAAGGTGCAGCACCTGCGCAAGAAGGAGGCTCTTAATCTGTATGTATGGGTTCATCCCCGCTCGGCTCAGGAACGGCAGCAGAACAAGAACACCATCGCCCTCGCCGAGAAGATACGGTTTGAGAAAGAGCAGGAGATGCTTGAAGACCGAAAGGGTTACCGCCTGAAAAGGGAGAAGGAGAGTAACTTCCTCAGGTACTTCCGGCAACACCGGGACAACGAAGCGTTCACACTGCCAGTCCGCAGGTCTTACAAATATTCTCTGACACGCTTCATCGAGTATCTTGAGCTAACTCCACAGTTCTCAAAATACAAGGATGTCCTGCCGATGGATGCCGTCACTCCGGACATGGTTCTCGGATTCACCAACTATCTCCGGAAGAAATGCACCGGAGAGGGACCGCGAAAGAATTACCACTGGTTCAAGAAGGTGCTTGCAGATGCTGTCGATGAAGAACTGATAAAAAAGAATCCCTGCCGTGGAATCCGCATAGTGTACGACACAAACATTATGCTGAAGGAGATTCTCACACCGAAAGAGATAAACACCCTCGCGGCGTTCCGATATGACGGCGAACACCGAGAGGTGCAGCGGGCATTTATCTTCTGCTGTTTCACCGGACTGCGGTACTGCGATGTGTCGGAACTGACATTCGCCAATGTCGATTACGAGAGCATGGTGATGAGGTTTAACCAGAAGAAAAGCGCGGGACGCAGCGCACATGCCGCCGTAGTGATGCCGCTCAACGATGAGCTTATAAAGCTGATTGGACAGCCTAAAGATGATGATAACCGTACAACCATCCGCGATAGCATATTGACGAACTCCGAAAGAGAGTTGTATCTTTGTCGACAAAAAGAATCATGGGTTATAACAAGTCTTTGTCCGATGTCTATTCAGAGACATGGACGCGTTACAAGAATCAATGCGAGACAGACGGCTATATCGCATTGAACCGTTTCTGTGCCGGTACCGGCGTCAACGTCCAGCGGCTTTATGAGTGGCTTCGGCGCCGCAAAATCAGCATAAGCGATTATCAACGCAGTCTGCCGGAGAGACCGGATTCGTCGCGGGAAGGTGGCGGGCCGTTATTCCGGGAGGTTAAGGTTCCCGGTATTCAGGTTGCGGATGAGAGCCGGGATGTCGGTGCCACCAGTGTCGTGCGTGACGTGCACATCGAACTCGGTTGGGGCCGAGGCGTGAGTCTGGGAGAGATAAGCGCGGAGGGGCTGGCGCTTCTGGTGGATGTCATGACACGCAGGAGTGATGTGGAGTCTTGAGGCGGATATGCGGCTCTGGGTATGCCGGCAGCCGGTATCGATGCGCTACGGCATCCGGGGTCTGGCCCAGATGGTGTGGTCGTGGAAGGGGCATTCTCCGGCATCGGGCGATGTGTATGTGTTTTTCTCAAAGGACCGCAAGACCATGAAGGCGTTGAAATGGGATGGCGACGGATTTTTGATGTACACAAAAAGACTGTCGCGAGGCCGTTTCCGGGAGGTGCTCAAAAAGGGCGATGACGGCGTGCGCAGGCTCCAATGGGACGATTTCTATATGCTGATGAGGGGCCTCACGCCTGTGAAGGTGATGGTCGAAAATCGCTTCAGAATGGCCGTAAAATAAGGCTTAATAATTTGTTAATCAAATAAATAAATGGCGTGGAAAGTTGCAAATGTCAGATATTTTTTGTAACTTTACACCATGAAAAAGAACGAGTTGATAGAGTTTCTGCAACGTCAGATCGAGTTCCTTCAAGGGCGGCTCGACGAGGCGTTGGCCTCTGTCAGCTCGCTTACTTTATCCAATGAAAAGCTGCAGTCGACCAACGAGAAGCTTGTGGCGACTGTAGATGAACTGCGCAAGCAAATGGCCTCAATGGAGGAGGCTATGAAAGGCAAAAGTGCGGAACTGAGCAAAGAGAAAGCCGCGCGTCAGGCAGTGCAGCGTCTGCAGGGCTCGCCGTCGGAGCGTCAGAAGAAACCGGTGACGACTCCTGCCACATCCGAAACTCGACAGCAGAAGCCAGAGAAGAAACGTACCAACAACGGCGCCAAAAGGAAGACGCATCCGGAGTGTGAGGTGGAGACCATTATAGTGGAGCCTGACAGTCCGGACTTCAATCCCGAGGCGGCGACGTTTATCGGCGAGTGCGATGTCGTGCGCTACGTCATGGAGCCGATGCGCTTCAAAAAAATTATCTACAAGGTCAGAAAATACGTGCAGGACGAGAAAATATACAAAGGTTCCGCACCCGCCACACCGCTGCTTAACTCGCAGTATACATCTTCCTTCATAGCCGGACTCGCCGAGCTACGCTATCTCCACTGCATGCCACTTGAAAATGCTGTCGAATACTTCCGTGCCCACGGCTTCGACCTTGACAAAGGCACCGCACAGAAGCTCGTAAGTAAGGTAAGGGTACATCTGGAAAATCTATACAAGGCGCTGGGTCAGGCAATAGTCGCGGACAATTATATCTGCGGTGACGAGACCTATCAGAAAGTGCGGCTGCAGGTGGCAACTCCTTCGGGAAGAAAGATCAAGAAAGGCTACATATGGGTGTTCGTCGGCATGACAACCGGGCTTGTGTACTTCTTCTATGACGACGGCTCCCGCTCGGCCGAAGTCTTCGAGCAACACATAAAAGGCTTCAACGGAGCCTTCCAGTGCGACTATTACTCGGGATACCGGCATATCGGAATCGGTGGGATGAGCGGGATAAAACGCTTGCCATGCCTGCAGCACATCAAGCGAAAGTTTCTCGATCTGAAAGACAATCCAAAGGCGCAGGAAATAGCAAAGCTCTTCGGACTCCTTTACCACTTCGAGCATCAGCACCGCATAGGCAAAGACGGATGGACGGCGGGAAAGCACCTTGAGTGGAGACAACGATACTCCAAGGTGATGCTCGAGAAAATCCGCATGAGACTGACAGCAGTCAAAGACCGCATCGGCGTGCCACCCGACGACCCGCTGCTCGCCGCCACCGAACATGCACTCAAACAATGGGACGAGATACCACGCATCTTTGCCTCACCCACCTACAGACTCGACAACAACGAAGTCGAGCGAATCAACCGCTACATATCCCTGACCCGTCGCCGACTTACAATCGGCTCCCACTCCGGAGCCGAAGCCGCCGCCCTGTACCACTCTCTTGCGATCACCTGCCACCGCTGCGGAGTCAACGTCTTCGACTACTTCTGCGACATAATCGACCGATGTGCCGCATGGCCGCCAAACACCCCGATCGAAAAATACCGCGACCTGCTTCCCGACCGCTGGAAACTCTCACAAAAATAGCCGCCCAAAACCTGGACGGCTATTTTTTTAAGCTATACCTGCTGTCGCGGACGGTTGTACTGATAACCCGAGGAGAGAATATTCGACCTGCCTCACAAGGGTACGGCGAGAAAGCATCTCGCCCGATGGGTGAAGAACGCAGGAATCAAGAAGAGCATCACATGGCACTGCGCCCGGCACAGTTTCGCCGTAAATCTTCTGAATGCCGGAACCGACATAAAGACAGTATCCTCTCTTCTCGGACACGCGAGCATCAAGATGACTGAGAAATATCTTCATGTGATCGACCAGCGCAAACAGAAAGCCATAAACAAACTCGGCAAAGTCGCGTTTGACACGGAAACGGCAAAATAGCCCATGGCATTTCCGGCGCTTTGGCTCTTTATGTTGTTATAGAGTTGTGCATACGGCTGAAAAACACTACCTTTGCATCAAGATTCGCAGTCATCATGTTATTGTTTCATCCTGACGCGGATTAGTGGTTGGACATCGGGAGGGATACCCGGTGTCCTTTTTCTCACTGTTGCCCAATCCGATGAAAATGATTATCTTTGCAGATACAAAAAACTAAACCCGATAGCTTGACGAGTCAGGGCTACGGGAATCAACACTGCAAAGGTAATACTTTCAGTCCAATCTGCCAAAAGTACCGATTTCGATACATTAAAATTTACGAGAGATGACAAAAATCACAGTAAAAGATACTGAGGTCAACGTTGTGAAAGTCAACGGAGAAGATTACATCTGTCTTACTGACATGATGCGTGCCAAAGATGGGGACTTCTTCATCACCGACTGGCTGCGCAACCGAAATACCTTGGAGTTTATCGGCATTTGGGAAAAGGTATATAATCCAAATTTTAATTATGGCGAATTCGCCACAATTAGAAATCATGCAGGTCTTAATAACTTCAAAATAAGCGTAAAGGAATTCGTTGCGAGGACCAACGCGGTCTCATTGCAAGCAAAAGCGGGGCGTTATGGTGGCACATATGCCCATAAGGACATTGCGTTTGAGTTCGCAATGTGGATAAGTCCTGAATTCAAGGTTTATATCGTCAAGGAATTTCAGCGTCTCAAAGAGGAAGAACAGCGTCTTATCGGCTGGTCTGCTAAGCGTGAGCTGTCCAAGATAAACTATAGAATTCACACCGATGCCATCAAGCATAATCTCATACCTGCCGAGATAACAAAGGCTCAGGCGAGCATCATTTATGCCAATGAAGCCGATGTGCTGAATGTAGCCATGTTCGGCATGACTGCAAAACAGTGGCGTGACGCCAATCCCGACCTCAAAGGCAATATCCGGGATTACGCCTCCATAAACGAACTTATATGCCTTTCCAACATGGAGAATCTCAACGCTGTATTCATTGAACAGGGAATGCCACAGCATGAGCGGCTCATCAAGCTCAATCAAATCGCCATCCATCAGATGAGCGTACTTGAAAGCGGCGACAACGACAGAAAACTGCTGAAATAGCCCGTCAAAAACAGCTTCATTACGCAGATTGGCCCTCCTGGGTTCAAAAAACTTGCATATATCGACCCCGTTTCGTAACTTCGCGGCCGTGACGGAATCATATCCGTCAGGAAAGAAAGACACACATCGGCAATCGCCGGAATAAACCGGACACCGCTGAACAATTCCGTTTTTTCTTTTGTTGGAAAAATATCAAAGTGGTTAGGTGGCAGTAGCCCTGACCCCATGCGGCAACGCGAAGCACCGACCCGGCAGGGCGGTGACGGTTGACGCACCCCTGCCACACCCCTTGCGACAAGGGCGATTATTCATTAATCGGAAATATATCAAGTAAGGACTGAAAACATAATAACGAGACCTCGCCAAAGGCATGTCAGGAAAGACATATCGGCGCGGCCCCGCTTTTTTATTGCTCGTCCGGAAGGGCAACAAAACATATAGCCCGTAGACATTTCAATGATATTCGCCTTTACGCACCTCAGAAGGACGCAAGTCCTGTATTAATTTTGCAGTGTCCGCCAGCCTTTAATCCTCCGGGTGTAGTCATCGGGCTGACAGACGCTATCACTATGATCTGACGACACCCACCAAGAGTATGTTGAACATACGGCATATCACTTATCATCCGAAAACTGATGCGTGAGAAAAAAACAAATCCCCAAACCACTAATCCCCCTATCCAAATGAACACAATTACAGATTACCTGAATCTTCCTTTCATCGAGGTTCTGAAGCGCCTCCTGAAAGACGCGGTCAAGGACTGCCTTGCTGAATCGGGAGTGCTGGCGACACTCGCCAACGCTTCCGCAAAATCAAAAAAGCGGGATCCCGATGGGCTGAAAGTGACCGAAGCACTCGAGTTCCTGAACGAAAACGGCTATCCCATGAAAATCGGGCAGCTCTACAAGGAAACGAGCAACGGGACCATACCGCACTGGAAATTCAACAATAAGCTTCACTTCAAGGAATCAGAGTTGCTGAGCTGGGCTGAAAGCAGACTTGTCAACGGCAAAGCCGTAGGCGTGCTGAATGCGGAAGACAGACCAAAGAAGAAAGGAGGTAGCCGATGAAAAAAGAAACCGAATCATCAGTAAAGACAGCCTCAAAGCCAAAAGGCAATAAGAAGAAAACCTCCGTCAAAAAGAAAAACAATGATGTCAGTGATACACCTGCAATCACAGATACACAAGTGACTTGTCACGAAAATGAGGAAGTGACAAATCATGCTCCTGACCGACTGAACAGTCAGTCTGTACCTCCGTCAACCTCCGAGTACTTGATTGCAGACACAGACAACAGCAAGAAAACCAATCAGTTCCCGATTGATGTCCTGCCGTCAAGATTACAGGAAATCATCAAGGAGGCAAACGCCACTCTCGGTTTCCCTGTTGACTACATGGCTGGAGCGATGCTTTCGGCAATGGCGGCGGTAATAGGCAACACCCATCACGCCGAGGCTATGGCAGGATGGAAAGAATATGCTATTCTTTTCGTTGCCCTTGTCGGATGTCCCGGAGTGTGCAAGAGCCATCCGCTGAGTTATGTCATGCAACCGCTCATCGACCACGACGCGGAGAAAGCGGCACAGTTCGCAGAGGCGTTGAAACGCTACAACGCTGCGATGGAGCTGCCGCCGAAAGAAAGGATTCCAAACGGCTACAACCTCAATCCCGTTGAGCCGCACCGCATCCGCTTCATGATGCAGGATGTGACCAACGAGGCGGTTCACCGCATATTGTCGGAAAACAGTCGTGGACTGATCCTGATGTATGACGAGCTTGCCGGATGGGTCAAGAACTTCAACCGCTACAACAACGGCTCTGAATCGGAGTTCTGGATGTCGGTGTTCAACCACAAGGTTGCCATGTCTGACCGCAAAGGCAGTCAGAGCGGCGTGTTTATCCGCAATCCGTTCCTTTGCGTAATCGGAACTATCCAGCCGAAGGTTTTGACCGACCTTGCCGCCGGGAACCGCAACGCCAACGGATTCATGGAGCGCATACTCTATGTATTCCCGTCCGACCAGACGAAGCCTAAATGGAACCGGAGTCGCCGGATGCCTTCTTTTGACATCGCCGCAGAATGGCACGGCATCCTTTTCCGGCTTATCGACATTGTTCCCAAGGTGGACGCAGACGGAGAGATAATATCCGAAGATGTTCCATTTTCATCGGACGCTCTCGACCGCCTCTATCAGTGGCAGAACGAGCAGACCGACCGTTGCAACGCCGACGGGAGTGATACCCTTACATCCATTGCAAGCAAACTCGAAATCTACGCTATCCGCTTTTCTCTCTTGCTGGCCCTCTCCGATTGGGCGTGCGGCAGTGAGAAAAAACAGATAGATGTGGACACTGTGGAGAGGGCGATACGCCTTGCGGAGTATTTTCGCATAAGTGCCTCAAAGGTGCAGGGCATCATCAGCGAGGATGCCCTGACCGAGCTGCAGCTTGCCGTCCTTTCGGAACTTCCCGACGGCTTCACCACCGCCGAGGGCGTGGCGATCGCCGGGAAATGCGGTATGCCCGAGCGCAGTTTCAAGAGATTCCTCAGAGACAGAAAGGGAGTGCTTTTCACCCGCAACACCCACGGAAATTACACCAAGTTATAACCCATCTACCCCTTGGCATTATTGGCACTTTGGCATTTCTGACAGAGATGCTTACGCTTCCCTTTATGCCAAAATGCCGAAAGTGCCAGGGGGTAAATCCAAAACTGAAATCCCGTGAAACATTCTTTTTTCATTGAAGAAACCATTGCATTCAGTGCAGTGGTTATAGCGGTGCATCACTGCTATGGCAGTGCAGTACCATCCGTGCAGTGGCGGCACGGAAATTACGCCATCCGGAAATTCCTTAGCATATTAGGGAATTTTCCGAGCCGCATATCGTTCCGATACGCTGAAAATGTCCCCAATATGCCAAAGAGGTCAACCCCTTTGGAAACCCCGGAACGGCTTAACAGAAAGCCGTACACTCCGATTGCTCCGCAACTTAAACTCGTCCGCCTATGAGCTACGCAGTGTTACACATCATCAAGGCGAACTCGTCACTGAACTCGATAGCCAAGCATATCGAGCGCACCGCCCATCCCGAAAACGCGGACCTGGCGAGGACGCATCTCAACCGCTGCAATCTGGTCGAATATCCCGACGGGATAACCGGGCTTGCGGCGGCTGTCGAACACCGTATATCCAATGCAGGGATTACCCGCAAAATCTCCGACAGGCAGGTTCGGTGCCTCAACTTGGTTATGACCTCCGACAACGAAGGTATGCAGAAAATCATCGACAGCGGCAAGCTCGACGAGTGGATTGCCGACAACATAAAGTGGGCGCGCGACACATTCGGCGGCGACAATGTTGTCGGAGCCGCACTGCACATGGACGAGCGCACTCCGCATCTTCACATCGCCGTCGTTCCGATAGTGACCGCCGAGAGAAAGAAGAAAGCGAGGGAGGCGACAGCAAAGAAGCGTTACCGCACAAAAGCCGCCAACCGTCCGAGGCTGTGCGCCGACGACATAATGGAGCGCGGAAAGATGAGCCGCTATCAGGACATCTATGCCGAGGCTATGGCGAAATACGGTCTGGAGCGTGGTATCCGTGGTTCCGAGGCGCGGCACATCGGGCAGCACGAATATTACCGCGACTGCATGGTGAAGAAGAAAGGTCTTGAAGAAGACATCGGCAATCTCTCCATTGAGAAAAGGAAACTCGATAAAGAGAAAAAATCTCTTGAGAGCAAAGTGGAGAGCCTTGAGTGCCGGACAACCGCCCTCGACACCCGGAAGAAAATGCTCACGCAGGTCAACGAGGAGATACGGCAGCAGAACAATGAACTCTATTCCGAAAATTCCAGGTTGACCGAGGCTAATTCTTCTCTCGCCGCCGAAAACAAATCGCTTGCCGATACCAACGCAGGACTGTCGGAGGAATCCGTCAGACTTGCGGAGCAACGGAAAGGGCTTGCAGAGGATACCGACAGGCTGACCGCCGAGAAAAAGGCATACGAGGCTCAGACTGACGAGGCGAGAAAAGAAGCCCGGAACGCCATCCGTGAGCGCGATGAGGCGAAAGCCGAGCGGGATGCGCAACGCAAGGAACTCGGCAGCAACATCGCCAATATATTCACCGGGAGCAAGACCAAGAGGCTTGAAGCCGAGATTGTCAGAAAGGATGATGAAATCCGCGAGATGAAAGACCGTGCAGAGGCGCGGGAGCGGGATTTACACCGTGAAATATCCAATCTATCGGATAGCCTGAGACGGCAGAAAGAACATGAGGCAGACACCGTCCGCAGCTATGAATGGAAGATTGGTAACTTCGTCAAGTTCTTTCCCGATGCTGTTGCTATGCTTCCGGCGATAGAGGAATGTCAGGACGTGGGATTGAATGACAACTCCATAAAGGGGCTTCTCTCAATGAATGAATATGTCTTAAAGTCAGGCACGACACTCTATTATCCGTTCCAGCGGAGAGAGGTGGACGCTTCGGGGCAAAGGTACAAATCAAGCGAGACCCCACGGACAACAAATTCCATCTCCATGTCAATGGCATCCGGATATTCCAATGGCTCAAAGACCAATGGCAACGGCTGACACAGACGGTAAAGCGAGGCTTCGGAATTAAATAATTCAAAAAAGGAGCCACAGGCAAAAAACTTGTGGCTCCTGACTTCGTCACTTTTTGATTGCTGAAAAATGCGCATGCTGAATATCAGGGGATTAGTGTAAGCGAAGGGTGATTTAGGGTGACGCAACCGAAGAAAATCACTATATTTGCGGCATGTTTGTCCGCAGAAAGAAGAACAGGTCGGGCACGACAAGCGTGGTAGTGGTCGACAAGCACGGTGGCAAGTTCAAAGAGTTGCACACTGTCGGCGTTTCATGCGATGAGACAGAGATAGAGCGGTTATGTCTTGAAGGCCGTGAATGGATTAAATCCCATCTCGGCATACGGGAGCTGGATTTTGAGGGTTCTGAGGGTGAAGACCGCGAAAGAGAGGCAGCCGAGGAGATGCTTTCAAACGTCGACTCCATATTGCTTAACGGAGCCAGGCTTATTCTCGACAAGGTTTATGACTCCGTCGGTTTCAATCAGGTAGGCGACGAGATACTGCGGCATATTGTGGTCGCGCGTCTTTGCCAGCCAATGAGCAAGATGGCAACGGTGGAATATCTCAAAAGCCATTTCGATGAGGATGTGAGCCTGAACAGGATATACCGTTATCTGGACAAACTATACAACACACAGAAGGATATCGTGCAGCGCGTCAGCGTGGAGCATACGTTCATGGTGCTCGGAGGCCGTGTCGAGATGCTGTTTTACGACGTGACTTCACTTTACTTTGAGAGTTTCCATGAGGATGTGCTGCGTACCCGGGGTTCTCGAAAGACGGCAAGACAGCAGAAACGCAGATTATTCTGGGACTCCTTGTGTGCGAGAACGGATATCCCCTGGCTTACAACATCTTCAACGGCGCGCAATATGAGAGCTGCACGATGATACCCATCATCGATGACTTCAAGCGAAGATTCGGCCTTGATGACTTCATTGTTGTCGCGGACTCCGGATTCATGATCAAGCGCAATATAGAGCTGCTACGCTCCGGAAATTACAGTTTCATTGTCGGTGCCCGCATCAAGAAATATGCCGGCGATGTCAGGAAGTGGATTCTGTCCTTACCACACGATGAGGGCCTGTTTTATGAGAGGGCACTTGACAATGGAGACAGGCTCATTGTGACATACAGTTCCAGACGGGCCTCTAAGGATGCCTACAACCGCAGCAAGGGTGTGGAGAGGTTGAAGAAGGCATATGCTTCAGGCAAGATAACCAAAGACAAGATAAACAGGCGCGGTTACAGCAAATTCCTTAAGATTGAAAACGATGTGGCCGTCAGTATAAACGAGGAGAAAATCAAGGAGGATGAACAATGGGATGGTCTGAAAGGATATGTTACCAACACAAATCTTCAACCCAAGGATGTGGTTTCCCAATACAAGGGACTTTGGGTTGTCGAGCGTGCTTTTCGCATATCCAAAGGCACAATCGAGACCAGACCGATATTCCATTTCACCGAGCGTAGGATTGAAGCGCATGTCTGCCTGTGTTTCATAACTTATAAGGTCTATAAGGAACTGGAACGAATCATCTACAACCTCGGTATGGACATGAGTGTCGACAAGGTGCTGAAAATAGCGAAAACCATTACGACTATCCGACTGAGATTGCCATTGAACGGCTCAATGCTCACCCGTACAATGCTTCTGACTTCCGAGCACAAGTCGCTGAAGCCACTTTTTGACCACTTTGGCGTTTAGGGTGACGCAATGACGAAGTCAGGAAATAATTCAAAAAAGGAGCCACAGGCAAAAAACTTGTGGCTCCATTTTTTAATATGATTTGAGAGATATTGTTATTTCAAGATTGCAGACCCGACAGTCCCTGAACCACTCACTTCATCGTGGTGGTCAACTTTCTTGCCGTAGCCGAAAGTGTATGATACAGCTAACGTGATGCGCCAATGCTGGGCGGTTGAGAACTCTTTGCGGTCAAAAGTGTAATATTCGCTTGTAAGGGTCTGATGCGATGATTCCCACGATGTACGCAGAAAGTTGTAAACCCCGGCTCTGATGTTCCAACCCTTGTCGCTCCAGCCAAACTGAATCTGATATTTTGCTGGGGTACGCTCGACTATACCGCTTTGTTCTTCCTGATAATGACTTGGTGTCATATACCAGCCCCAAAGATAGAATTTATCAAAATAATATGTGAGTTGTGCGGTGCATGTAAGTTCATTTCTTGTGCTTGCGTATGCTCCGGTAGTCTTTCGCAGCCAGTATTGCGGGCGCAGTTTGGCTACAAGTTTACCTCCGAAGAATTGGCGGTTGCGGAAACTCCTAACATACCGCTACGATAATTCCCGTCGTTGACATATTTACGCAACATAGTTCCTTCGGGAGCGGTAGGTGAATATATAGTTACACAACGATTGCCGAGCATATAGATGTATCCGTCAGCCGAAAGTTGCCATCTGTTGTTCGGGAGCCAAGTATAGGTCAAACCTGCATTATGGTAAGAATAATCTGAAAGTGTAGGTGTGCCCTGATACCACATAAGTTCGTCTTGTTGAAGCATATTAGGACTTTTCTGCGATGCGTCGGGAACATCCTTGCTATAATTCCAGTTAACCTCAAACTGATGCTTGTCATTGGGAGAGTAAGTGGCATACGCAATCGCACGTGGAAAATTATCGTTCATGCGGCTGTTGCTAATATGGTTGCGTTCCCATACCCAGCCAAATTCTCCTCCAATATCCCATTTTTCAAGACTTAAATTATAATGTGCGCCGGCAGAATATCCTCCGACATTATATTTCTGACGAGATGGGGAGTCGCCGGAATAATCAATGGTATTCCAATTTTGTATGGAAGCCAGGTAGAAAATAAAAGTATTTCTCTTATTAAGTCTCCAATATAAACGAGGATTTATCTGAAGGTGATGTGCATCTTCAGAGGCGTTGTTTGTAATGGATAAATCTTTACCGGAAGAATAAAAAGAGTAGGATTTATTTTTGCCGTAAGTGTAGATTGCCACAGCTTCAAATGATAACTTAGGAGAAAATCTGTAGGAATAATTACCATTATATGAGAGGGCCCAATTGTGGCTTGATTTCAGAGATGTGGCGCTTGCATTAGGGAACAATTCGGAGGAATAGAGCAGTGAATTGACCGCATCATTGTGAGGTACATTTGTTAGGCTATAAGAAATGCGGTTTGAGATTCTTGCCTTGTCGCTGTTATATAAGGCTCGCAAGGCAATATCGTTGCTGTTGTTGCGGTATAGAGAAGAGTTGGTTTCGGAAGTCCGTTGAATAGTCTGCGGACCATTGCCATATAAATCCTCAAACCTGAATGTTTCAGTCGAGGCAGTGCCACCATGACGGTTTGTGAGATATATTTCATCGGCATACAAATCAAAAATCATCGACTTGTATGCCATTTTGGAGTAAACTTCTCCTTCAGTTCGGTTTACACCGAACCATTTATTGGCTGTGACTTTGGTATATCCACCCCATTCATACTTCTGCATAATGAAGTTAATGGCGTAGTGTGCGCCTTGAAATCGTGGGTCAGTCGGGTGCAGATAATACTCAACCTTTTTCACATCTTGAGTCCTCATTCCTTGCAGGTCTTGGGCGGTTGCAGGGAGAAAGTCAATAAATATTGAGACACCCTGCCCAGAAGCAGTCTTCACTGCCTGACCGATAGGATCGACCTCAATTTGGGGAATCGCCATCTGGCTCAAAAGGGAGATTGCATCGGCAGCAGCGTTCTTTTGACGAGCCATTGGAATATAGGTGGATATGTTCGACGAAGTCCGCTGATTGGAGGCTTCCACAACCACCTCATTAAGTTCTTTTCCCTCTATGCTATCCGGAATTTCTGTTTGAGCATATCCCAAAAGAGGAATAAGAAACAACGAAGTTAGTATTACTTTACGCATAATAATTCGGTTAATGATTTACCTTACAAGAAGCGTGAGCAACTATGTCACGTCTTGATAGGAGGCCCTGAGAAAGCCTGTGAGCAGATATAACAATAGCAGCCCACGCTATATGCGTGAGAACCACTATGCTTTCTCTGCTCGGTTGAAAGTTTCTCAGGTTTCCTACCATAAGATAAACATAATGCTTCGTTTCCAAAATGTAGTGGAATGACCTGTGTCAATCCGACTGCAAAATTAGCGATTTTTTCTCAATGAACCGCTGTTCAGAGCCTCAAATCTACTGCGTCTAAGAGAAAAAGAATCGAATTAAATATAACTAACGCCCCTTAAAAATCCTAAAATTGAGCATCTGATTTTCGATTTCTCCAACTAATTAGTACACCACGAGTACACCATCAATTTTATAATATCTTGTATTTCAGTACAGTTACGAACAATAAAATTAGATAAGGTATATTTTCAGTTACCCGAATGCTTCCGAGTAACTGAAAATCCCAGCACTGCCGTGGACAGAATTATCCTCCGCAGTCAGATAATTTCGGGGTTCCTTAATCAAAGATTAAACAATGGACAAGCCATAAAATTAAAAGAATAAGAAGAATGAAAAAGAAGAGCAAGTACGGGAGAAATCCCAAATTGAACCCAAAGACACACTGCGTGATGGTGCGCTTCGACGATGTGGAATGGAACAGGTTCCTGACGATGTACGAGGAATCGAACGTGTATGCGAAAGCCGTCTTTCTCAAGGCGCATTTCTTCGGGCAGAAGTTCAAGGTGCTGAAAGTGGACAAGACGCTGGTGGACTACTACACCAAACTGTCGGACTTCCACGCCCAGTTCCGTGCCATCGGTACGAACTACAATCAGGTCGTTAAAGAGTTGCGCATCCACTTTTCGGAGAAGAAGGCGATGGCGTTGCTCTACAAGTTGGAGAAACATACCATCGACCTTGTGAAGTTGAGCAAAGAAATTGTGGAACTTTCAAGGAAGATGTATGCTAGGTGGGAACAACAGAATTGAAGAAAGTAGCCTGATAAATGAACAAAGTTCGTCAAACAACTTCATTGCCGATCATGTCACCATCGGCGGCCGGGGTTTCAATTCAAGGATGAAAACCATCCGAAAGGGATAAAAATGTATATAAAAAAATGAAGTAAGCGGAATAATTATCTACATTCTCTTGCTTCATTTTCATTTATTAATCTATAAATTTCATTGTCGTAATAATAACGTTTGCTTATAAATCATAAAAATAGCCGTATTTGCTTGACTGACTAATTTATTTAGACTAATTTTGCATATACCAAATTTCATTTTATGATGGAACAACTTACCAAGCGTGAAGAAGAAGTGATGAATAAGTTTTGGGAGAAGGGCGAAGCTACCGTTAAGGAGATTATTGCCACTTATCCCGAACCTCGTCCAAGCAGAACCGCCATATCTACATTCGTGAAGTTTCTTGTTGATAAGGGCTTTTTTAGACCACAAGCCGGCAGGAAACAACGGATTCATCTACTATCCCCTTATAGAAAGAGAGGAGTATTGTGGTAACAATCTGAAAAATGTCGTTCAGCGATATTTCAACAATTCCATTCGTGGAGTGATAAGCACTCTTGCAAGAGATAGAAAAATGTCAGACGATGAAGTCCGGGAGTTGATAAATCAGGTGATAGAAGGCAATCGCCAAGAATAGAACTGATTATTATATGGAAGTCAAGAGCATTATTGGCATTAATGGTGATGCGCAGGAAGATGGCAATATTTATCATTATTTGCACATATTGAATATAAATGAAATAGAACGGCTCAAATAGTTTTAGATATGAACCAAACAGAGATATATCCTCGTTCTGGTGATAATCAGACTGTCTATCTTAAATCAGTCATAACGCACCAGAATATTGAAGTCGGAGATTTTACCATTTACAATGATTTTGTGAATGACCCTCGTGACTTTGAGAAGAATAACGTGCTGTATCATTATCCTATAAATCATGATCGTTTGATTATCGGAAAGTTTTGCTCAATAGCCTGCGGAGCAAAGTTTATATTCAATTGCGCCAACCATACCCTGAAATCGCTTTCTACATACACGTTCCCACTTTTCTTTGAGGAATGGGACTTACCGAAATCTGATGTTGTTTCTGCTTGGGATAACAAGGGCGATATTGTAATTGGCAATGATGTGTGGATTGGATATGACGCTATAATAATGGCTGGAGTGACCATCGGTGATGGTGCTATAATTGGCACACGAGCTGTTGTCACAAAGGATGTCGAGCCATACTCGATTGTTGGCGGTGTTCCTGCAAAGGAAATACGAAAACGATTCTCTACAGATATTATAGCCCGATTGCAAGAACTCCAATGGTGGAACTGGGACGCAGATATAATTCGTAATTCAATCAAAGCTATTCAAGACGGGGATTTAGGTTCATTAGACTGTCATTTTATATGAGGGACAAAACTGTATTCAAAATGAGAAAGTTACTGTTTATAATTATATATTTGTCTTTTATATCGCCTGCTTTCGCTGGTGGAAACAAGGCGATAGAGAATGCTTTGCACGAGTATATCAAAGGGAAAGATGCCCGGATAGGTGTCGCGGTCATTATCAATGGCAAAGACACCGTATCTGTCAACGGCAATCGGGATTTCCCTATGATGAGCGTAGTCAAATTTCCGCTGGCTCTGACGGTAGCGCACTGGATAAATACTAACGGTATGTCCCTGAACGATACCGTAACATTCAGCGAGATGGCTATGAAAGAGGATACCTATAGCCCGATGCTCAAAAAGTATGGTAAGAGCCTAAATGCCATGACTGTAAGAGAACTGCTTGAATGGTCTTTGGTTGAGAGTGACAACAATGCGGCAGACATACTCCTGCATCGCGTCGGTGGAACATCGGGAGTAACATCAATAATGAGGCAAATGGGTATCTCTGATGAGATTGTAATCGGAGCCTCGGAAGAAGATATGCACCGTGATCCATACCTAAGCTATCTTAACCGTACCACACCTTTGGCAATGGCGCAGCTATTTGATAGGTTTTACCACGAATTGAGAAACGCATCACAGTCATATTCTGAAATATCCGTCATGCTTGAACAGTGTCGCACGGGGCTTGACAGGCTTGCTTTACCCCTTTTGCCTACTAATGCCTGATAGGACATAAGACAGGTACAGGATTCCGACACCCGAAGGTCGCATATCCGCAGTAAATGATTGTGGATATGTGAACTTGCCTAATGGTACAAGATATTCTGTTGCCGTGTTTGTTGCTGATTCCAATTACGACATAGCAACGACCTCAGCCATCATTGCTGAGGTTTCTAAGATTGTCTTGGAAGGTTTGATTAAACAAAAATAAGATAAGAATATGGAACATAAATTTTGTCAAAGCTGCGGAATGCCGCTGACTACAGACAACAAAGGTACTAATGCTGATGGCAGTCGCAACGAGGATTACTGTATCTACTGCTATAAGGATGGCAGATTCACACAAGACTTCACTATGGAGCAGATGATTGAACATTGCGCTCAGTTTACCGACGAGGTAAACAAGGAGTCAGGACAGACCTTGACACAGGAACAGGCAAAAGACATGATGTGTCAATTCTTTCCACAACTCAAACGCTGGAAAAACCGGACAGCCATGTTTATTGCAATTCTGACATATAAGAAACCGCTTGAAGAAGTCGACCGTTTTCTTCAGGCACATCGTGACTATCTTGCCGAGCACTATGCGGCTGGCGATTTCATCGCATCCGGTCCGCAGACTCCCCGCGTTGGCGGTGTGATAATGATAAAGTCTGACAATCGCGCGTTGGTAGACTCCATCATCGCTCAAGATCCGTTCAACATCAACGGAATTGCCGACTACCGGATTGTGGAGTTTACTCCGACAATGTTTGTAGAATCGAGCCTTTCCGACATACTAAAATAAGTATTATACTGATGGTTAATAAAAGAGCTATAATTATTTGGCTGGCAATCACAATCCTTGTGATGTTAGCATTGCCTTTTGCCGTTGCCCGGCTTGCGTCTGAATGTTCCGGAATGGCACTGTGCATGATGCTTTTTCTTCATTGTTAATCCAATTTATTCTGCGATTCTTGGTTATCGCTGCGGGAAAGACATAAAGAAAATGTGGAACCTTCCATTGGTGTCAGCCTTAGCGTTTCTTGCCGGCACGTGGATTTTCTTTGATATACATGAATTATGGTTTATCGTCTATGCAACAGTATATCTTGCAATAGGTTGGACTGCAATGGCTATAAGCAAGCATATAAACAGTTCCAATAAGGGTAATGATATTTTCCCGTTTTCAGACGCTCCAAATACGGCTGTTTTCATATGCAGTCATATTTTGGATGGTAGAGAAAAAATATTATTTGTTTCTCACGATGCGGATGACGGAGCATGGCAATTCCTTTGTGGTAAAGAACATAACGAAAGCGATGCAAGGATAGTTTCATTAAAGTATGTATTGGATTTAGACCCGACTATCGTCAACCTGAAAGATTTACCTCTGGGCCATTGTGCAGAAAGAGAATCCAAGAATGACAAGTGGGTAATTGCAAAGAATTAAATCATGCCCTACATATCAATCGAAAGCATCAGACTGACTGATGAACATAAAAACAGCTAATTGAAAATGAGCAACGAATCACGCAGTATATTCCCGGGAATTAAAGCCCGCAAGCCGCAATATGTGCTGGGGACAGAGAATGGAACCAGGCGCACATCCAATGTGACTGAGGAGAAAATCCGTGATGCCATAGACGACATAGAGGACAATGTGGCGGTATACCTTGAAAAATGTGTGCCGGTGGTATTGGTCAGACATGCCGAGGCTTATTCTATTGACTACTTTAAAGATTGCAGTATTGCTGTGTGTTTAAGGGTTAAAGGATATTTATTCCGTATGTGGCGGTCTGACGTATATTGTGACGAGGCCGCTGATATTATGTGCACTTTTTTCCGCACCGCATCGCTCCCCGACATGACCGATTGGCATTGTCAGAAAATCTATTCTGAGGATGAAGAAAAAGATGCCGACAAACTGACAGTGGATAATGAGGATTTCCGATATTTCAGTTGTGCCGATGTGATCGGTGCATTGGAAAATATCATAGAGGGCAAATCGCGAAGTATGCTTTATTGCTTTGCTAAAGATAACGGCGGGTACGTCGAGATACGTCGATGCGACAAGGATACAGGTCCTGAGCAGGCATACAAAGTTGAATATGTCAGATGGACAGAACAGACTCCAATAGGCTATAGAGGAAAAATGTCGGATTTCAGACTATTGCGAAGCTGGCTTTGGGATCTGATTGATGTGGATGGATTGCCTGAGCCTATTGCCGGCTGGGAGCAATTTGATGTCAACAACCACTTTGAAAGACTGATGTTCAGATTTTTAGACGAAGAAAAAGATGAAAGGTAAATATAGCAAGCCGGTGAAAACGGCTGTCAAACTGATTTGGTCGAGTTTCGACCGTGAGAAGATACGTCAGGGCTATGCGATGCTCATGCAGGCAGCGCAACAGGGCGATGCAGATGCGCTGGCATTCATAGCCCGCTGCTTCATGGGTGAGTCGTATGTGTGGCCGCAGGCAGGCTTCAAAGCTGACGATGAAAACGCATCGAAGCTGATGCAGAAGAGCGCGATGATGGGCAGTGCCACGGGCGTTCTTTGTGCTGCGCGAAGCGCAAACCTTACCCCTTCGGTGGAACGTGCAATGCCGTTCGCCTCGTTTAAGGAAGCGTTTGAGGAGATTCTCGGTCAGGCAGAGCGGGGCGACGCCTTCTGTTGCTACATGGTCGGCAATGTGTATTATTGGGGCGACTATCTGCGTGTCGAGCCAGACTATGCCAAGCAATTCAAAGACGAAAGCGACTATAACGCATGGGCCTGGCCGATAGCAAAGGCGTGGTACGAGCGCAGTTTCGACGGCGGGCTTTGTGCCGGATGGGCAATTACTGCGACATACGCAAATCCGGCCTCTGCGAGATTGCGCGGGATGTTTATGAGAAATATTACTTGATGCTGGCGGATATTTCACCCGTAATCTGCAACAACTACGGCTATTATCTCCGCACCGAGAAGGGCGACTCATACGGTGGGCTGTTGCGATATGTGGAGGCTGCCCGCAGGGGCGACCCTCAGGGAGCATACAATGCCGGGCATATCTACGAAGCCGGTGAAGAAGTGGATGAGAATATCGACCTTGCATATCAACTCTATGAAATGGCTGCCAAATGCGGACATCCCGCAGGACAATTTGAGGTAGGATATTATCTGTTTGAAGGCTTCGGTGATGTGGAGCAGGACTACGCCAAGGCTGTGGAATGGTTTGAAAAGGCATACCAAAACCCGAAATGCAGCGAGACCACCCGGACGCAGACCGCCGCCTACCTCGGTTTATGCTATCAGGAGGGGCTGGGAACAGTTCAAGACGACGATGTGGCATTCGAGTATCTTCATGAAGCCGGGGAAGACATCGACAATCTATGGGAGTCAATAACCGTCAAGGTGCTCACCGCACTCGGCGTGGCGTATGCCTTCGGACGTGGCACCGAGGCTGATATTGAGTTGGGATACCAGTATTTTGAGGATGCTGTAAAACTCGGTTCGGAAGAAGCCAAAAAGTATATCGGCTACATCAACTCACCGGACTATGAAGCCGACGAGCGGAAAAAAGAAGAAGCGGCCACTCCCGTAGCCCCGTTCTGGCAGAATGTGGCTGCAATGATCAGGGATGCGGTTGCTGCTGACCTGCGCGAAATTCTTGGACGCATCGACGATGAGCGCATTTACACAGTCGCTCTGGTCACCGACAGGTATTGCTGCTCGCTATTTCTTGCAGTGAACACCCTGGAGTACCTTGAAAGTGAAGACGAAGAGCCTGATGATGAATGCAAATGGCATCCTGATGAATGGGGGTATTCCGACGGGCATGACAGCGAACTGGTGAAGCTCAGCAAAACTCTGTGGGAAAACCACAATACTTTGCCGGGTGAAGCTTTCTTCTTCAGTGCGATGATTTCAGCGATGAAGCAGGTCAAAGATTCCGAAATATCAGGAGAACGCACCGAAAAAATCACATGGTTCATCTCGATATCTGACGATGAAGATGCTGAAAACCTCGAAGACTCGTCGGCTATGACGCTGAACAGCCCCGAGCTGGCTGCCGTTTTCTTGAATAGAAACAAGTAACATCATATTATGGCATATTATACTGTTTACTGGCCTCAGGACTGGTTGGACGAACTAAGAAAATCAAATGACACAGGACCTATAAAATAGTGTTTGGCAGCATCCACTCAAGGATGCCGTCAATAGCATCTATAAAAGCGGGTGATGTCGTATTTCCTGTCTCATTGCTCGACAGGCATCTCTACATAATGGCACGACTGGAAGTGACTCATAGGAAAGAGCCTTCGACTATTGCGTAAGAGAACTTGGAGCCCATTATCGATCCCTTATCCCTGAAGGCGTTGTAGTCAAGACATCTGACGCATTCTTTTGTGCAAAAGACGTTTCTTATAAAAGTCTCCGGAGTGTGCCTGAGAATCTCACGATGATTATTCCCGGTGACAAACCCCATTGCAAGCATCAGGAACCGTTTAATTGCTGTGCCGAATGGGCAGTATGGGGAGAAAATGGCAGTGTTATCCAACCGCGCCTTATTCCTGATGAGGTTGTGCCACTTCTTAGATTCGGTTATCCGAAGAGTAAAGAGAAGCCATTACGAATCAATTCAAAAGGAGTTGTGTTGGCTCAAAGTATAGCTGCAACCCGGCGTTTGTCGGAGGAATCTGCAATGTTTTTTGAAGAAATCTTTAAACCGATTGAAAACGTTGAACCGTAGGTCAACAAGATAATTATATGCTGCAAATTTGGATTTGAGACTATAACAGAGCGAGAGCAGGATTATTTAATGGTTAACATTTGAATTAAGAGTAAATCATGAATATAAAGTCGGAACTACAACAACTCTGTGGGGATACCCAAAATCTACGGCTTAATGACGTAAATATTGAGCCGGAAACGATACAGGCAATCATGATAAATGAGGTTGTCCCGTCATGTCCGGAAGATGATTTCTATGGGAAACCGGATTCCGCGTATATGTCAACGACAATTCCGATGTTCAGAAAAGCAGGAATAGAGATAGGTTCAGTACAAGACATTCTGAATAATGGAATTTACATTACCAATGCTGTCAAGACACCTAAAACCGAATATGCCGTTTCAAAGGAGAGCATAGAGGATAGCCTGCCCTATCTGGAAAAAGAGCTTGCTTTGTTTCCAAACGCCAAGGTTATCATGCTTATGGGGGATGTGGCAAAGAAAGCCTTTAATATGATATGCAAGAAGGCGACCAAGAAAAATGCCGTTCCAAGTATATCTACTTACAAGTTACGTAATACTGAGATTTTCTATAATGGAATACGCATTATGCCCTCTTACATTATGACCGGCCAGAACATTCTGATTGAAAAGTCAAAATTCGAGATGGCATCGAAGGATATAGAAACGATGTACAGGTTAATTAAATGTTTTGATTAAAGATGGCTATTGCACCTGATGATATTTTGAAATATTGCCTTGACAACCTTGAAGGGACGGTCGAAGTAAACAGTTGGGGCGAGCGTGGGATTTTCTACAATCCGGGTGGGGTGTTGAAACGTGGGGTTTATATCTTGACGATAAAAGAAAAGGATGGCGACAATGATCGAGCTTCCCACCTTGACCGCAAGGATGTGTGGCGAATAAATATAGGAGTCAGAAAACAGACTTTCCGCACTTTATTCGGAGAACTGCCCAAACGTCCATGTAAAAGTTGCATTGTAGATATGCCGTATGAATTTACCGCAAAGGATGTCATTATGCCGCATCCGGTTTATGCGTGGATGGGCTGGATTTGCGCTTTAACCCCATCTGAAGCGACATTTGAATTATTAAAACCTTACATCCTTGAATCCTACGAATACGCAAAAGAGAAATTCAAAAAAAGATGACGGGATAGTGAACTGATTATTTGAAAACGATGATAGAACATATGGAACAAAGATTTTGTCAAAGCTGCGGTATGCCCCTTGTAGAGGGTAACATCGGCACAAATTCAGACGGCAGTAAAAGTAAGGACTATTGTGGCTACTGCTACAAAGAAGGTGTTTTCCTCCAAGATTTCAACATGAGCCAGATGATAGAGTTCTGCACTCAGTTTACCGACCAGATTAACAAGGAAACGGGTTGGAATCTGACGCCCCAACAGGCAAAGGCTCAAATGCAACAAATCTTCCCAACACTCAAACGCTGGAAAGAGAAAGATGAAAGAAGTTTGACTGAAAAAGCGATCCATCTTCTTTCCCAATGCAAAGAGGTTACGCTGGCATCGGTCAATGCGGAGGGTTTTCCTCGCCCTGTGCCATTGGATAAAATTCACTCGTTAGGATGCAATGAAGTTTGGGCAGTGACCGCAGCAGACTCCGAAAAGGTTGCCGATTTCAGGCTCAATCCCAAAGCCGGGCTTTCCTATTCATTTTATGGCGATAGTGTTGCTTTGCGCGGCACAGTCGAAATCATTACGGATGATGTAACCCGCAAACGGATGTGGCAGGAGTATTTTATCAATTATTTCCCCGCCGGCCCGGCAGATTCGAACTATGTGCTTATTCGCTTTATCGGAAATGAGGCTACCATCTGGATAAACCGCGAGTTTGCTCACATCACCATATAACACATAAATTATGAGAGATTCGGAACAAATGTATCCGGTCGTTTTTACAGCAGCTATCATTCAGAGGAATTTACGGTTGAGTGAGGCATATAACACCAATGTCCGTTTTTTACTATCATCGAAAATAATCATGTTGTAATTTTGCGGGATGCAGACATTCAGAATCATACAGCCAACGCCTGCCCTGAAACCGTTTATACGGTATTATTGGATATTGCAGGATAGTACCTCCGGCATAGTGTCGCAACGCACTTTGCCGACAGGCTGTATATCACTTGTGTTCCATCGAGGCGAAAGGCTCAAAGTCACGAACCGGAATGAATTGCAACCGCATAGTTTTATTTGCGGTCAGGAAAGCGGTTATTCAGATGTGACTTCAACCGGTGACATCGAAATGATAGTGGCAGTATTCCAGCCTCATGCGGCAAAAATATTCTTCTGTATGCCGGTCACTTTACTGCGTGACAGGAATGTGGCGGTTGCGGACATTGAAAATCCAGCCTTGCGTGATTTGGCACACAGAGTTGAAGACAGTGAAAATCACGACATCTGCATTGAACTGATAGAGAATTATTTCTACAAGTGCCTGATGTACGGGACACCTTATCATCTGCCACGACTGGCAGAAGTGGTACGTCATATCAACAATTCCACTCAAACAAATATCAGGGCACTTTCGAATATTGCGTGCCTGAGCGAAAAGCAATTCTCCCGGATTTTCTCAGAAAACATAGGAACGACACCCAAAGATTTCATGCGTATAGTCAGGTTGCAACGTACCTTATCTGTTATGCAGCATAATGAGGGAATAGGTTTTGCGCAGCTGTCATACGAATGTGGGTACACCGACCAATCCCACATGATTAAAGAATTCAAGCTATTCTCCGGCTACACACCGAAAGAGTATATTGCTCGATACTCTCCTGTTTCTGACTATTTTACATTCTAAAAAATAGCGTTTATACAGCCTTGTATTTGGTTGTCACCGATTATTTTTATAATTTTGTCACCACTTAGTGACGTTATATAAGATGGAATTGAAAGAAACAGAGAAAAAAGGCTTCTTGAAGCCGTGAGCCATATCGTAGAGAACGATGGTTTTACCAAAATCGGAGTTAATCGCATAGCTAATCAAGCCGGATGCGATAAGGTTTTGATTTATCGCTATTTCGGTGGATTGGATGGTTTGCTCGTGGAATGGGCAAAGCGTCATGACTATTATTCGTTTGCCTATTCGGAGTTTATTGACACCATTAAACGAGCTAAAGACGGTAACATAAAGCAGATTGTTAAGGATGTGTTTATGTGTCAACTTAACTATCTAAAAGATAATGTACTCATGCAAGAACTTCTGGTATGGGAACTCTCAGGTCATTCATCATTCAAGGGAATAATTGAAGAACGGGAACGTATCGGCTATAAACTGCAGGAGGAACTTAATAAGTTTTTGGATCGGAGCGGCGATAACAATATGTCTATCGCCATAATCATATCCGCAATCAACTACATAGTTCTTTTCACGAGGCAATATCACAAAATCAATGGCATAGATTTCAGCAAACCGGAAGCATGGGAAAGAATGGAAGCTATGATTTCCAAATATGTGGATTTTATCTTTGACAATAACTGTCTATGAAACATATTATTACAATAGTACTTACATTATTTCTTGCAGCATTTGCAATGGCGCAGGAAAGAAATTACATTTCCATCTGTGGCAGGACGAAAACCGCTATCAAATGGACGGAAGAACACAAGGACGGAAAGATATACCTGCATACGGTTCAAGGTGGTGAGAAGCATGAGTATATCTTAGGAAGCGGATATAAAACCGAGAGTTGGAAGATAGTAAATACTTCTTCAAACACCAATCTGTCAATCAGTCTGAATAATGGGATATACTCCATATCCGGCAAGTTCAATGGGAAACGGATTTCAAAGACGGTAAAGAGTAAAGGCAAGCCGTGGTATCAGAACATAGCCTATAATGCGGGATTAACTCTGAAAAATGGCAGGTCTGTGGAATACGAATGTTTTCGCCCCGACAACATGAAGCTCTATACCATGTCGGCAGCAAAGAAAGGAAATGAGAAATTAGACGGAAAGAACGCCGTAAGGATAGAAGTCAGTCTTACCGGCTTTATGTCTGCTTTCTGGAGCTGTGATTATTACTTTGACACGAGTTCTCTGATGTTTGTGGGGTATAAGGGCGTAAACGGTGGCCCCGGAACACCTGAAACAAAAATATCAGTCGCAAGATGAAGACAATAATATTCTATCGTTCCTCATATAGAGGAAACACGTTGAAGATTGCGGAAAGCATGAAGGATGCCCTATCTGCCGAATTGGTATCTATCGACAGCAATCCGTCAATCGACCTGTCGAATTATGACCTTATAGGCTTTGGCTCCGCGATTAACTTTGCCGCTCACGATATACGACTTCAAAGATTTGTTTCAGGTCAATATCTTAAAGGTAAAAACGTGTTCGTATTTTCCACCCGTTGCAGACCTTTCTTGGGAGCATATCATAAGCACCTCAAAAAATCATAGAGGCGAAAGGAGGAATTATAGTCGGAGAGTTTTCCTGTCAAGGATTTGACCGCACCGGGCCGTGGGTTCTGATGGACGGCTACAATAAAGCCAGACCGGATGAGCGGGATATGTTCAAGGCAAGACTGTTCTCGGAAAAGCTTCGATGGAAATTGCATCCGTTGGCTCTTGCCCATAAAAATCCTGTTGCAGGATATTCAGATGGCATACCGATACGGCACAATGGTTCAAATATAGTGATAGGTGATAAGGTGGTATTCCTTAATACCTCTACTTGTATAAAGTGCGGAAAATGTATCAACGTTTGTCCGATGCATATATTCTCACTAAAAGATACGGCTTTGCCGATGGACGAGAAAAATTGTATCCAGTGCCGATTATGCGCCGACAACTGTCCGACATCCTCAATATATATCCAAGAATCTTTCTTGAATGGATTGCGGATAGCTCTCAGGGAATCATTCAGTAACAAATTGCAGAATAGTTATAAAGCTGAGGATAATCATCATTAGGTCTTTTAACCTAACACGGATGTCCGCTTTTTACTATCACAGGCTATTACATCGCTGTAACTTTGCAGCGTACTAATCAAATAATAAAAAGTATGATTGCATTTTTTGAAATCCCCACCAATGACTTTGACAAGTCGGTGGCGTTCTATCAGGCTCTCTTTGGCGAAAAGCTGGAGGTGTCGCAGTTCGGCGATGAGAAAATGGCCTGTCTTATGAAAGAAGGTAAGAGTGTATGCTCAATCTCCTCGGCTCCCTCGTTTCCCGGTTTCGCACCCTCTAACGGAGGCGTGTTGGTATATCTCCAGACAAAAGATTTGGATGCCAGCGTGAAAACTGCGTTGGATAACAGCGCGACAATCGTAACTCCCAAGACCAAGATTCAGGTTGACGGTTGGGGTTACTTCGCCATCATCGCCGATCCTGTCGGCAACCGCATCGGGCTTTATGGCGACAAGTAAAGAGCCGAAAACGTAGGTTACAGTGGAGAGAACTACTCGGTTCTCTCCACTATCCGTATCTATAATCAATTTTTTCTGCCCGATTATTTTGTCGTCTAAAATAATTAGACTACTTTTGCATTATCAAATCGTCTAAGTTGATTAGACTAAATACAAATGGAAGATATGAGGCCATTAACAGAAAGAGAAGAAGAAGTGATGAACTTCTTTTGGGAAAGCGGGGCACTCTCGGTTCGGGATGTCGTTGCCCTTCACAATGAGCCGCGTCCAAGCCGGACTACGGTAGCCACATTCGTGAAATTTCTTGAACAGAAAGGCTATCTCGACCACAAGGCTGAAAGCACAGGCTTCATATATTTCCCAATAATAGAGCGGGAAGATTATTGTGGACAAAATCTGAAGAGTGTCATTAGGCGGTATTTCGACAATTCCATTCAGAATGTTGTGAACTTCCTGATTAAAAGCGAGGAATATAGCGATGAAGAGGCTAAGGAAATAATATTGCAAATATCTAACAGAGGAAAGGAATAACAATGGCAGGCATATTCTTGGCATATTCATTATTGGCAAGCACCCTCCTGATTGTAGTCTGGGCGGTGTACAAATGCGTTCTTGCCAATACCGGATGTTTCCGGTTCAACAGGATATTGTTGTTGTCCTGTATAACGCTTGCTTTCGTTTTTCCTATCTTCATACTTAATTCCTTTGGGTAGCGGATATTATGGAGAATAATATTGAAATCGCTTTTAATCCGGTCGAGATTGCCTATATAGCCAATACGGTATCAGAGCAAATCACTCCGATATGGGATTATATAGTCACACTTTTCCTTATAGGGTTATTGTCATGATTCTCTATTTCCTCGTTTCACTGGTACGGTTGGCACTGTTCATTCTCAAAGGTGAGCACATAAAACAGGATGACTGCCGCATTATACTTCATCGCCATAACAGCGTCGCCCCGTTTGCATGGTGCGGATATATCATGATGCCAAGACGTGACTGGTACGAGTTCGGGCAGATGATAGTATGCCATGAAAAAGCGCATATAGAATGTCGCCATTGGATTGACTTGCTTTTTATGCAGGCAGCGATTATTATCACTTGGTATTGTCCTGCTATATGGCTTCTGCGCAATGAACTTCATACCCTCCATGAGTATGAAGCCGACAGCCGTGTGCTTGCATCGGGCGTAAAACGAGAGGAGTATCAGATGTTTCTAATAAAAAAGACAGTTGGAGCAAGGTTCACAACTCTTTCCAACTGTCTCAATCACAGTTCACTTAAAAAACGTATAACTATGATGTTATCAAGCAAACCGACAGGCAAAGCCCGTGTGCGTGCCTTTGTCATGGTGCCTGCAATGGCACTCGCGTTAATCGGTCTGGCCACCCTGCGGTGTCAGCAGTAATCAACGAGGTATCTGCCGCTACGCCGGTGGAGGATCTGCGTTACAAAATTAGCGAAAAATCCGATTCCACCATTCGAGTGACAGAAAGAAATTCCGATGTGGTGGTCACGGAGAAAGCGGACGCGGCCGATGCCGTGCCATTCATCAGGACAGAAACCGCCCCCAACTTCCCCGGCGGTAAGGACAAACTGAGAGCCTTTATCAATAAAAACATCTCCTTCCCTGCAACCGCATACAAAGACGGTGTTCTTAACATGGATGCCGTCGTGCAGCTTACCATCGCCAAAGACGGAGTTGTAAAGGATGCCCAAATTGTAAAAAGCTCAGGCCAAGTGCTGGATGCCGAAGCTCTGCGTGTGGCTCGTATGCTTCCAAAATTCCACCCCGGTCTCAATGGCGGACTGCCTGCGGAATCAAGCTATACATTGGCGTTCAACTATTCTGTCAACAAACAGCAATAAAACTTCTAAAACATACATATATCTTATCTGATACTTGGAGTGTGCCGTATTTTACAGTACGGCATACCCTGTATCATTAGTAGCCTTAGTTATCTCTAAGAGATAGACTGCGATATAAAGGTCTTATAGTCGGGGTGATTCCGACAAGTTGCATTAATCAGTTTTATGGACAGGAATATGATTGCCCCATGTGGGCTAAACTGCGCTGTTTGTAGCGAAGCATTGCGAGAAGACAGTCCCTGCATAGGTTGCCGTAGTGAGGGCAATAAAGGTGAGTATTGTGCCAATCTATGCAAGATTGTTAAATGCGAGATACGAAAAAGTCTGCCGGACGGATTCTGTGACAGATGTCCTCAATATCCGTGCAGGGAGATTGTCGATAAGGAATGTTGGTATGTCAACGCCTATCCGATGATAGAATCGCTTATGGGCAATCTCGCCTTTATCAGAGAAAATGGTATTGAAAAATTCCTGCAAAGGGAGAAAGAGCGTTGGACTTGTTCTGATTGCGGAAGGATCATATCAGTTCATGACGGTATATGTTATGGCTGTGGTAAAAACTATACAGATTGAAAACATTGAATATGAAAAGTATAACAGCAAGTAAAGACAATATAGCCGCCTGTGGGCTGTATTGTGGAGCGTGCCGCAAATTCTTGTCCGCAAATGCCCCAGATGCAAGAATAACGAGAAAGCATCGTGGTGTAAAATCCGCCAGTGCTGCATAAGCAAAGGCTATCATACCTGTGCCGAGTGTGAGCGTGACGTAAGGGAGTGTAAAATCTACTCCAACTTTATAAGCAAAGTGTTCGCATTGCTCTTTAACTCCGACCGCCCGGCTTGTATCAGCTATATACGGGAACACGGAGAAATAGTGTATGCAGAAGAAATGAGCAAAAGAAAATGTCAGACCATAAAACGCAAATGATATGAAAATAAACATTCTTACAGCAATAATGCTTGCATTAGCCATATTGGTTGGCTCATGCAATGCCCCGTCAGATAATGCCCTGTACAGGGAATGGCGACTTCAAAAATACAACTGTATCGCCACATCGTCATACGGACTGACACAGGTAAACAAGGAATCAGAGTATATATTGCAGCTTGATAACACCGGAGTGTTCTCCTGTACCACCGATTGCAATACCATCACCGGCAGTTTTGAAAAAAGCAAAAACGCCTTGAAATTCTCCAGTATATCCTTTACCGAACTGGCTTGCGATAACATGATGATAGAACGAAGCATAGTATTTATTCTGCCCAGTATCAAATCATACGAAATCATGGACGATTCCATCTTGGTGTTGAAAGATGATAATGGTCATATACTTATGGAACTAACAAAATAACAGGCCAATACAATGAAAAGAATGATAATCGTAGCTATTTTAGCCATCTATTCCGTTCTAAACATCATGGCTTCCGATGATAATATTTCGGGGACATGGCATGGTACGTTGAAAATAACTCCGCAAGTGGAGTTAAAGATTGTTTTCAATTTCAAGACAAGCGAAGATAGTAAACCGTCAGTTACGCTTGATTCTCCGGATCAAGGTGCATACGGAATAGCCGGAGAAGTGAATTTCATTTCGGCGGATTCTATAAATGTAACGGTTAAACGCATCGGATTGACGTTTACCGGACGAAAACAAGATGGGAAACTCATTGGGAAATGCACACAAGGGGCAATGAGTACTGACCTTGAATTATTTCCGGGTATTGTGGAATTAAAGCGACCTCAAACGCCTAAGCCACCATATCCATACACTATGAAGGAGTTGCATTTCAACAACTTATCAGATAGTGTTACTCTCGCTGGGACACTTACTTTACCTGAAGGTTTTAATGAGACAACTCCGGTTATCGTAATGATTACCGGTAGCGGATTGCAAAACCGCGATGAAGAAATATACGGACATAAGCCGTTTGCTGTCATCGCCGATTACCTTGCCCGAAACGGCGTTGCAACCTTACGATATGATGACCGAGGATATGGAGAATCAACCGGCGACGGCAAAAATGCCACCACTGAAGATTTTGCACGAGATGCGAAAACGGCAATGGAATACCTGCGCAAAGAAATGAAATTCAAAAATGTCGGAATATTGGGGCATAGCGAGGGAGCGGCAGTGGCATTTATACTGGGAGCAGAGAACAATTCGGGATTATTCTCAAATCCGAATTTCATTATTGCCATTGGCGCACAGGCGGTTCGGGGAGACTCGGTTCTAATAGACCAAAGTGCAACAATGCTGAAACAAGGTAACATGCCGGCGGATATTGTGTCTGATTATGTTGAAGCATTGCGCAAGATGTATGAACTGAAAATAAGGGAGGGTAACAATATGACCGTTGACAGTATTGAAGCTATATGTGCAAATTGGAAGAATACTCCCGTTCACACATCTTTGAAAGCCAATCTGAAAAAGATTGCAGCCGACAATAACCCGTGGTTAAATTTCTATATCGGTTTTTCACCGGCGGAAAGCATTGCAGATACGGATTGCCCTGTATTCGCACTATACGGAGAAAAAGATATACAAGTTCGCCCGGAACTGAATATGCCTCAAATGCAACGACTCGCCCGAAAGCGACCGTGAAACTTTATCCTGGACTTAATCACCTTTTCCAGCACGCTCAAACGGGCGCAGTACAGGAATACGGCACAATTGAGGAAACGATCTCCCCCGAAGTCCTTCAGGACATTGTTGATTTTATCTCTTTCAAACCTCATTAAATTTATGATTTCAATCCGCAAGCTAATATCATGTGGCTATATTCTAATATTCATACTAATAGGAATGATTATATATTGCTATCAGTATGAATGGAAAAAGCTTGAAGTATTAGAGAAGGAGAACCGAACCACTGATGAGTTGCGCCGACATGTTAATGAATTAAACTTTCGCTTAACAGGATTTTCTTTGTTAGGAGAAACAATATTGGAATGGGAAGATAAAGATATTGTAAATTATCATTTGCAGCGTATGGCTTTGGATAGTATGCTTTATTATTTCACGTCTATCTACCCGTTTGAACGCATTGACAGTGTACACTATCTTTTAGAGGATAAAGAAAAACAAATGCGACGAATTGTACAGATGCTTGATGAACAGAAAAGCATCAAAGAAAGGATAGCCCGTCAAGTGCCTGCAATCGTATATAAAAGTACGCAAGAACAACCCAAGAAGCTGAAGCGAAAGGGATTCTTGGGCATCTTTGGTAAAAAGGAGGAAGCAAAGCCCACCGTGACTACCACGATGCTCCATTCTCTTAGCCGGAATATGATAGCCGAACAACAAGCACAAAGCCGCCGTTTATCGGAACACGCTGACAGTCTTGCTGCACGGAATGCCGAACTTAACCGTCAGTTACAAAGTTTGATTCGCCAAATAGATGGAAAAATACAAGCTGACCTGCAAAAGAGAGAGGACGAGATAGCCACCATGCGTGAAAAATCGTTTATGCAGATAGGTAGCCTGACAGGATTCGTCCTCCTCCTGCTGGTAATCTCATATATCATCATACACCGTAATGCCAACCGAATCAAACGGTACAAACAGAAAACGACTGATTTAATAGGACAGTTGCAACAGTCGGTAGAGCAAAACGAGGCTCTGATAGCCTCTCGCAAGAAAGTCGTGCATACCATCACCCATGAACTGCGCACACCTTTAACCGCAATAATCGGTTATACCTCGTTGATGGAAAAAGGCAATGATGCAGATAAAAAAGAGCAATATGTCCGTAATATCCGGCAATCTTCGGAACGTATGCGTGAAATGCTCAACACCATGCTGAGTTTCTTCCGTCTGGACAACGGTAAGGAGCAGCCGAACATTTCTCCTTGCCGGATTTCAGCAATCACGCATATTCTTGAAACAGAGTTTATGCCAATCGCCATGAACAAGGGGCTGGCTCTTACCATAACCAATCAAACGGATACAGTCGTCCTGACCGATAAGGAACGTATCCTGCAAATCGGCAACAACCTGCTGTCAAACGCCATCAAGTTCACGGAGAACGGTGGCGTTTCTCTGACAACGGACTATGATAACGGCGTCCTGAAACTTATCGTCAAAGATACGGGTACAGGTATGACCGAAGATGAACAACAACGGGTATTCGGTGCGTTTGAGCGTCTGTCAAACGCCGCCGCAAAAGACGGCTTCGGACTGGGACTGTCCATCGTTCAGCGTATCGTGTCAATGCTCGGAGGCACGATACAGTTGGAGAGCGAGAAAGGCAAAGGCAGCCGTTTCACGGTGGAAATACCCATGCAGACAGCCGGGGAACTGCCGGAAAGGATAAATCATGCACGGATTCATCATGACCGTGCATTCCATGATGTGATTGCCATCGACAATGACGAGGTACTTCTCCTGATGCTTAAAGAAATGTATGCACAGGAAGGCGTACACTGCGACACCTGCACCGATGCTGCGGAATTGATGGAAATGATACGCCGGAAAGAATACAGCCTGCTTCTGACGGATCTGAACATGCCGGAAATCAACGGCTTCGATCTGCTGGAACTGCTGCGCACCTCCAACGTTGGCAATTCAAAGACTATCCCGGTAGTCGTGACAACCGCTTCGGGCAGTTGCAGCAAGGAGGAACTTATGGAACGTGGTTTCTCCGGTTGCCTGCTCAAACCGTTCTCCATATCGGAACTGATGGAGGTTTCAGACAAATGCGCCATGAAAGGCAACCGGAATGAAAAGCCGGACTTCACCTCCCTGCTGTCATACGGCAATGAAGCCATCATGTTGGAAAAACTCGTAGCAGAAACCGAAAAGGAAATGCAGGCAATCAGGGAAGCGGGTCTAAAGAAAGACCTTCAGGAACTGGACGCCCTGACACACCACCTGCGAAGTTCATGGGAGATACTCCGTGCCAACCAACCGTTAAGGGAACTATACAAATTGCTTCATAGCGATGGCACACCTGACGATAAAACAATTGGCAATACCATAAAATCCGTATTGGATAAGGGTTCGGAAATCATCCGGCTGGCAAAAGAAGAAAGGAGAAAATACGAAAATGGATAAGACAAAAATCATCGTGGTGGAGGACAACATCGTGTATTGCGAGTTCGTCTGTAACCTGCTGGCACGCGATGGATTCCGCACCATGCAGGCTTTCCACCTCTCGACCGCGAGGAAATATCTGCAACAGGCCGCAGACGGGGACATCGTGGTTTCCGACCTGCGCCTGCCCGACGGCAACGGTATCGACCTGCTACGCTGGATGCGCAAGGAAGGTATGATGCAGCCGTTCATTATCATGACCGACTATGCCGAAGTGCATACGGCTGTTGAAAGCATGAAACTCGGCTCGCTGGACTACATACCCAAGCAGCTTGTGGAAGACAGGCTCGTCCCTTTGCTACGGAACATATTAAAAGAACGGAATATCGGACGAAGCCGTATGCCCCTGTTCTCGCGTGACGGCTCGGCGTTCCAAGCCATCATGAAGCGGATAAGGCTGGTAGCCCCCACCGACATGAGCGTGCTGATATTCGGGGAGAACGGCACGGGCAAGGAGCATATCGCCCACCTGCTGCACGACAAGGGCAAGCGGGCAGGAAAACCGTTTGTGGCTGTGGACTGCGGTTCGCTCACCAAAGAGCTTACGTCGTCTGCTTTCTTCGGACACGTCAGAGGGGCGTTCACGGGTGCGGACAGTGCCAAGAAAGGCTATTTCCATGAGGCGGAAGGCGGTACGCTGTTCTTGGACGAGGTGGGCAACCTCGCACCGGAAACCCAGCAGATGCTACTCCGCGCCATACAGGAACGGAGATACCGTCCGGTAGGTGACAGAGCTGACCGTAGTTTCAATGTCCGCATCATCGCCGCCACCAACGAGGATCTGGAGAAGGCGGTCAATGAAAAGCGTTTCCGGCAGGACCTATTATATCGTCTGCACGACTTCGAGATAACCGTCCCGCCGTTGCGCGACTGTCAGGAGGACGTCATGCCGCTGGCTGAGTTCTTTCGCGAAATTGCGAATCAGGAACTGGAATGCGATGTCATCGGTTTTGACGGAGAAGCCCGCAAGACATTGCTGACCCATGCGTGGCCGGGCAATGTCCGCGAGCTTCGTCAGAAAATCATGGGCGCGGTGTTGCAGGCACAGACCGGGCTTGTAACGAAAGAGCATCTGGAACTTGCCGTGACGAGGGCGACCTCACCCGTCAGCTTCGCCCTGCGCAGCGATGCGGAAGACAAGGAGCGTGTCTTACGCGCGTTGAAGCAGGCGAACGGTAACCGCAAGGTTGCCGCCGAACTGCTCGGAATAGGACGTACGACGCTGTACAACAAACTGGAAGAATATGGATTGAAGTATAAATTTCAGCAATCATAGTCCATAATTCGCTGAATTTAGTTACCCACAAAAGTATGTTTTTTTCAAAAAATAGTATTATATTTGCATTTAGAAAAAGTGTTCTTTTGATTTAATGCAAAACGAGGTAAAATACAGAACTTCGCTTGTTTCTAAATCGTTACCCATCAAGAAACAAATCTTTGCAAACTATTCAAATTCAGCGATAAAGACAATTCGTAATGTCTTCTTTGATGCGAGGTGAGATGACGATTGATTTTTGCCAAATCCGCCACCTCTTTGAGATAGGCATTCATACGTTGGTTGGAGATGACCGGCAACACCACGCCTTCTAACAAAACTTTCGGGTGGTTACTGTATTTCTCAATCAGACGGCGGGGAACATCAAGCAGGGGAATAACGCTCAGTTCACCCGTTTTCTCCCTGTGCTTGCGTATCCACATCCGACCGTCGGCGTCGGTGGTGATGTCTGAGCGTTTGAGCGACTTTATGTCGCAGAACGCCAGCCCGGTGAAGCAGCAGAACACGAAAGTGTCACGCACAGCCTCCACGCGTGGATAAACTTTTAAGTCCAGATCCATCATACGTTTCAACTCGTCTTCGGTCAATGCCTCGCGGTCTGCGACGGTACGTTTGAAACGTTTGCCGAGGAACGGATCTTCCGAAGCCCATTTGTTGGCTATGGCGTACTGCATCACATTCTTCAGGTAACGCAGATAGCGCACAGCCGTGTTGTTGGCGGCTTTTTTGTTCATGCGCAGGAAGTGTTCAAAATCCTGCACGAATCCTTTTGTCACATCCTTGACCGGAATGTCAGCCACATTTTGCGTCAACTGCATGAACTCTTCCAGATAGGTGACACAGCGCACCCAACGCTCGTATGTGGCCTTTCCCATGTCGCCGCGTTCATATTCGGCGCGTCGCTGTTCGTTTGCCATGCGGAATACCTCGCAAAGCATTTTGGGCTTCTCGATAGTGCCGAGGAAATAGTCTCGCAGTATTTTCGGATTTACCATCTTCCCCTCGCGCACAAGCATATTGTGGATTTCGAGGAAGCGGGCTTTCACAACCTCGATATACTTGTTAAGTTCGAGGTCTCGGCGCGAGCGGCCTTTGGACATGGCACGCTTCTGATCCCAGTTCTCAGGGGCGACACTGCGACCGAGGTTCATTTCCGAAATCTGACCGCTCACGGTGATGCGGACGAAGATTGGATACTCGCCGTTGCGGAGGGCGCGGGCCTTCCTTGCTATGAAAGACAAGGTGAAATAAGAATCATATAACATAGTTTGAAATTGTGGTTTAATGGTTACATAAATATAATCATTTTCGCCCAATTTCACAACAGGCAAGAGCAAGGAAATCAACGCCGTATCGCAAATCCGGTGAACACTTCCGTGAACAGGAAGAAACTTCCGGACATTGTTCACGAATTATTGTTCGACAATTTCATGATAATTCTCCGTTCTGCCACCTTGTTCACGATTGAACACAATCACAAACTCGGCTTAACAGGCGGGAAAGAGTTAAAAACAAGACTAAATTAACTGTCGCGTAGTTAAAAACTTCAATTGATGTTAAATTTCGCCAGAAATCAACTCCTAATTCCCGAAAAGTGGAGTTTTGAACCCTGTGGAAAGTATAAAAGCCCCACTTTTGAAACCGCAAATCGCAGAAAAACGCAGAAGGATAGAGGACTACAAATTCGCTTCATAAATCGTGAACAAAACTGTTCACGCCGGAGGCTGTTCACGAATTGCACACCGCCATACCTCATAATGTTCACTATTCTGCCGGATAGGGGTATTACAAAAATCGCTGAAACTGTCTTAGTTTCAGCGATTTGCGGCATCTTGCCGATTTGTTCTGTGATCCGCCTGGGAGTGACATTTGTGAATCGTATTGAATCGTAATGAATTTTAGCATTCAAAGCTAATTATTACGTATTGATTGATTATCAGCGCCTTATCATAACAAAGCCATTCGAGACATTGAACTTTGGAAATCATCAGGGCGCAAGTAGAGGCAGAAGATGTGGACAAAGCGTGGACGGAAATTTTGCCATGTGGTACAAAATTGCGTAATTTTGTACCACATCAAAATAATCTCTCTGAATATGGCAACCATAACACGCTCTCTATCCTCTAAGGTCAACGCCAATGGCGAAGCTGAAATCATGTTGCGACTGTCGGTGTCGCGCGAACTGCGTCTGCGCCTGAAAAGCGGCATCTTTGTTGAGGCTACCCGTTTTCGTGACGGTAAGATCATTATGCCACGCGCAGACCGAAAGACACTAGCAAAGTTACAAATAATAAATGACAATCTGATATCTTTGGAGAGCCGACTGATTTCGCTCTGTGTAAGCACACCACAAAAGTCTCTCTCCAAAGAATTTTTCGAGGACGCTATTCTGCGTCACCACCACCCGGAACTGTTTGAGGCCGCTCCGAAGAAGATGTCGTTTTTCGATGTGTTCAATGAATTTCTCGACAAGCATCTTGACGGCGCACCACTGTCAGGCCACTACAAGGTGCTTGCCCGACTGTTGCGTCGCTTTGAGCTGTACAGGCAGAAAACGACCCGGACAAAGTTCACGCTTATTCTCAACGACTTTGATTCCGCTGAGATAGAGCGGTTCAAGGAATTTGTGGTCAATGAGCCGAAAATTTATGACAAATATCCCTCAATATACAAGACCGCCTCTGATGTCGTTGAGACTGCACGTAAGCCCCGTCGCCCGGAGAAACGCGGCGAGAATTCTGTCATAGGGATACTAAAAAGGCTTCGGGCTTTCTTCAACTGGTGTGTGAGACGTGGCTATCTCGACCGCACTCCGTTCGCAACTTTCACAGGTATAGGCAGTGAGAAATACGGCACTCCTTACTATATCACAATAGAGGAGCGCGATTTGATAGCCGATTTCGACCTGTCGGATAAACCGGCTTTGGAGGTGCAACGCGACATATTTGTTTTTCAGTGCCTTATCGGTTGCCGAGTGTCGGACTTGTTGGAAATGACGTCGGGAAGCATCATAAACGGTGCAATCGAGTACATCCCCAACAAGACCAAGAATGAACGCCCGGAGGTTGTACGAGTGCCACTGAATACACGCGCACGGCAATTGGTGGAGAAATATTCTGCCAAAGGAGCTGAGAAACTGTTTCCTTTCATCAGCGCACAGAAATACAACGAGGCAATAAAAAAGATATTCACTCTCTGCGAGATAACCCGAATGGTGACTGTACGCAATCCAAAGACCGGGGAAGAGGAGAAACGCCCGATAAATGAGATTGCAAGCAGCCACATGGCACGGCGTACATTCATCGGCAATCTATACAAGAAAGTCAAGGATCCCAGTCTTGTTGGGGCTTTGTCAGGGCATAAAGAGGGCAGCAAGGCTTTCGCCAGATACAGGGAGATTGACGAGGATCTGAAAAAAGAACTTGTCAGCTTGCTCGACTGATGTTATTTTATCAGCCTATTAAGCTGATTATGTGAGAAATTTGTTGTACCTTTGTAATTGAATTAGTAAAAGGAGATAAAACTATGGCAATGACAATTAAAACATCCCCGAACTTTGGGGCGAAGATGCAAGAATCTTCACCGAGGAAGCGGAGCGCAATGGCAAATTGCCTACGCCAAAACTCTCGGAATCACAGCGTAAGGTGCTTTCCACAATGTTGGAGAGTGCCAAGAACATCATATTTCCTCCACGGAAAAATTGACAATGGCTGAATTTATTTTCGTAGAAAACACCTTTATGGTGCCTTATACCAAGGAGGTCGCAGATTACTGTGACCCTTTTCTTGTGGAGATTACGACCTTGACGATTTTTTCAGCCATGATGTCTTTCTCTATGAGGATGAATTGCTTGGCAAAACGTATTGTTGGATAAACCGAGAGAATCAGCGTGAAATTGTGGCGATTGCCACTCTCTCCTACGATGGCATTAAGACCTATACACTCGACAATCCGTCACGAAATGCTCTCCAACGAAAGATACCCCAGCAAAAGCGCCACCGCAGCTATCCTGCGGTGTTGATTGGTCGCCTCGGTGTGAACAAGACATTTCAAGGTCAAGGATTGAATATAGGCACTCAGCTCATGGATGTCCTCAAATACTGGTTTATGGACGAGAATAATAAGGCGGCTTGCCGCTATATGCTCGTTGATGCCTACAATACCGAATCCACTCTGCATTACTACCTGAAAAACGGCTTTAAGCCTCTATATAAGACCGAGCAAGGAGAGAAAGATGCGTTTGGCATATCTGCCGATGAGGATTTGAAAAGCCGGATTTTCTTCTTCGACCTAAAATTGATAACAGCATAATTTCCTCTGCATTTTCTGCATTATCCGCATTTTGCGTGGAAAATTTTAGTAAGAAGACGGATAGATATGAAACGCGAGTCCATACGTCATACGGGTATGGGGTTGCGCCGTATCTTTCTTACAGGTCTTCCACAACAACCCTCGTGTTAGATACGACGCTTCTCCATACCCTTTTTGCGTAATGTCGAAACATCGGGAACAATCGTTAAGAAATAGGTCGGATATACTTAGAAAGTGCTATCCGCTGGTTGCTATCGGCAGTTGGGACGCTATCGCGATTTCCGATATTGAAAAGGTAATCAAGCAGACAAGGGGTGCTATCGCATACTATTTCAAGAATAAAAAGACTCTTTTCGCCAATATCCTCGACGAACTGTTCTTCCCGGTGTTCGCGCTCTCGGATGACGAACGCGAGAAACTATCCAAGGCTACTGTCTCCGACTTCTATAACAGATACAAGACCCCGTTTGAGCGAGTCCGCGATGATTTAAGGGATAACTACGGTGTCGAAAATCCGTCACAGGCAATCTTCAATCTATTCATTCAAGGCTCCAAGCACTACGACCAATTCACATCAAACGTCGGCGAACTGATGCAGCTGGAGCAAGACTTCATGAGCCGCATAGTCGGAGGCCGTGTAAACAACATTCTCGACCTAAACCGCGTCTATGTCGAGAATATCGGAAATATCTTTATCGAGTCAATGAATTTTGATTCTAATTAATAATATATCATTCATTTCAGTAAATTTGATATGCTATTATTTTTACGCTGATTGAGAGTGTCCGGGATGATTTAAGGGACAATTACGGTATAATAAATGCGGCACAAGCTATTTTCAATCTTTTCATACAAGGCTCTCGGCATTATAAGAATTTCACCAAGAGCATCAACGACCTGATGATTGAGGAGGTTGACTTTATGAGCAAAATAACCGATGTTGTGAATTATACCAAATAGATATGTTTCGAAGGTATATTAAAAACATAGGAATAATTTTTGTGAATTTAATTTCAAGGGGCGAATTTTGATGTACAAAATTATAATTCTACCCGCATATAGATTTTCCAATTTTAATTCACCTAAAAGATTTTGTCATAGTTTAATTTTCTGAACGTCACGCTTAACGACAAACATTTATATTATGAGGCTGGAATCAGTTTTAGTAAAAACCTGATTCCAGCCTCAATTCTAAGAGAATTTTATTGAACTCTGTTTATCTATCAATCGTATCTCACCAAACACTCATATGAGAATTTCGTGATGACCTAATTATGGCTTCGATACTGTACATTAAACGAGTTTTCAATCACACTAAAAAGGTCCTCGTAATTTTGAGGAAGGACATTGAGTATGCCAATTTCAAAATTATCTTTTCTGTAAAAACGATTTAAACGCTTAGTGTTTTTATTTAGATTAATGTGATTGCTAAGTTTATTTAATCGAGAATTGTCCGACTCTTCCAAATAAACTTTAAGATGACTAATAAGTTCACTATAATCCGAAAACTTATTTGGTTCATATATGATATAAATGTACTGATAATCTTTGAGTTCTACAACAGTTATCCCCATATCATAATCCACCCTTTTTACCATTTTTTTAGGCAAATTGAAAGAATATGATGGTATGGTATTAATTGTATCACCAGAACTTGGATTGGCATAGGCATATCCTAATACTTTTATGAGAGAGTAATCATCTCCCCCATTCGTGTTGGGGGAGATAATTGCTTTACAAGAAATCAGGGTGCATACACCAATTAACATAATTGCTAATTTAATAGCTATTTTGTCTTTGGTTTCCATTTATGAATCTTATCTACAGCTCTCTCAAATGATGAGAATTTGTAATTGTCAGAGTTCAATGCCCCAGTCCTGTTATAGAATCGTATTCGTTTTTCAACGGTTACATTTGGTGAACCACCAATTGTATTATGATTATTAGGAAGCTGAACCATCTTATAACCTAATACTACATTAGGACTATCTCCAACAGTATTATCTATGTCAGTTTGAGAGGGTAAATTATTGTATAATAACTTGCTATCACCTTCATGGAAGATTAACTGCGGGTGAGAATGCACATCATAGGAAACCCTGTCTCCAACGTTGACAAGAGCGTCAATTGCATCTTTCCAGTGAGCATCGTTAACAACATCGCCCTCTCCCTCAACAATTGGGGAAATCGTGCCGTTTTTTCCAACCCGGAAACCATGTTCATTGCCGGTTTTCTCGGTTAGATCATATGTTTCTTTCATGGTCTTTACAACTTCTCTTGATGGAACAGCCATACATTTGCCTTCGCTGACTGCGAGTGCAGCTTTATCCTTATCCTTCTTCGTTATAAAAACCATTACCCTGACATCTTTTTGATCATCTATGGTTTGAATATATGCTCCATTTTCGTTAAAATAGTCAGTTAATCCTAATGGGTCAACACGATTTATCGGATTGTTATGACAAAAAGTATAACTGGATATATCGGGCGAAATTTCTTCCATTGGATCCGTTGACATCCACAGACTGAGACGTGGATCATAGTAACGAGCACCGTAGTAGTACATACCTGTTTCCTCATCGAATTCCTTCGCGTTGAAGAGATAAGGCGTGTTCCATACGTTGTTTCGCTCCTCGATGAAGACCTCTCCGAAGGGGACATACTCTATGTGCTGAACCACTTCACCGTCAAGGTTGGTGATGAAGCTGGAGCTGCCGAGGTGGTCGGAATGATAGAAGAACTGCAAGTTCTCGTAGTTGTCGGGGTCTTTGAACGACCGCGAAACCGCGCGGGTCTGAGACTTCCGTGCCTCTGCCACCGCCGCCTCCATAGAGCCGTCGTTGCAGCAGAACCCTTCACCATCGGCATAGTTGTCATTGTCAGTACCGTTGTAGGGAACATCGAAGAACTTGTAGTTGTCCTTGATTACCTGTTGCTGGGCTGCATACTTCGATTTGTAGTCAACCGAAAGACCGTCGGTGTTCGCACCGGCATACTCGATGCGACGCGGGTCTGAGCCGTAGGAGGCGAAATCGCCGACCTTGGACACGATGCGTTGGCTACCGGCGTAGATATGCTTGGTGTAGCGACCTCCCTGATTTGCCACGAGATACGGGCTTACATAGAGGGAGAATTTAGCGGTGTTGGTCGAGCCGCCGGAGAAAACTCCGTTGACATAGACCTGATCGCTTTCGCCCGAAGTCTTGACAGTGCGTTCACCATCGGCATCGTACCAGTAGTTGGACACGAAACCGTTGTCGTCCACAGCAAGCAGACGATTCTCCTCATCCCAGATGAGCTTGCGCTCACCGACACTGTTGTCCCTATGTCCGTCAGTCATAACCCGGTTGGTGTTTACATAGACTATGCCATTAGATTCCATTGAAACCTGTTAGGCTTAGGTCCTTTTTTATTCGGTATATATATATATACCCGGTTGGATGAGCATATTTTATAAAAACACATTTTTTATTGTATTTTATTGCTTTTGCATAACTTGGTGATTTATCGTCAAAAATAGTTGTTTTTAAACTATAATACATCTCCTTAATAGGGGCACCAAATACCATCACATAGGAATATCTTCTAAAGTCTATTTTATTGGACTCAATGAAATTCTTAACATCAACAGTATCGTTCACCGATTCAATACAAACCTCAAGATCTTCTTTAGTATTTATAAACCTATAGGCATCAGGATAGTACGGAGTCTTAAGTGTAGTGAGCTTATAGCAAGCACTATATTTGATATAGTGCTTGCTATAAGCGATAGAGAGTAGACTTAAGACTATTGTCGCAGTAAATACGACAATGAGAAAAAGTCTTTTTTTTGTCATTTGCCCTGCTTTCTTAATGAGTTATTGGAATTGTAGTAAATGCGCCATTTACCTCCATTTGCTGGATATGGTTGCAAATAATCTGATGAAGGCGAAAATAAATCCATTAAGCCGTAATGGTAATTTACAGATTCACTTGTGCCTTGCACTCCATAAAATTTGAAATATTGAGCAAATACATACGCTATTGGTCGTTGTGACCCAAGCAAAGCTCCTTGTTGATGATCTCCTTCTCCGTGTGGATGTGGATTTGTGTCTGCAGAATGGCAAGAATACATATATAACATCGCATTTTCAATATTGCCAGTCGGTTGAGGAAGATCTTGAATATTTGGAGCAGGAGACCTTGAAATATTAGTTTTCCCATCTCCTGTTGCCGTAAACTGCTGACCTTCACCAACAAGAATTGATTGATTCTTCCCGTGCGTCATAATTAATACTTCAGAAATCTCAGTTCCATTCATATTTTTCCAATCTTCTGAGAAAGCCTGAGTAGTACTTGTCTGACTCATGGCTACACTTCCAGCTCCATACTTTTTGATGCCGTCATTATATTGCACTTTTGCTTGTTTGCTGAAATCTTTTGAATAAAATATGAATTTCTTGATATTCTTAGTATCTGTTATGACCTGCCCATCTAAATCAGTCCATTCTTTTCCATTGTAATCTATGTATATTATAGGATTATTGCCTGAGAAACAGTAGGAAGAATGGCTATAATATTCTTCTTGTGCTGGGTCAGTTGACATCCACAGGCTGATACGTGGGTCATAGTAGCGGGCACCGTAGTAGTACATACCTGTCTCCTCATCGAACTCTTTAGCGTTGAAGAGATAAGGAGTGTTCCACACGTTGTTGCGCTCCTCGATGAAGACTTCGCCGAAGGGGACATACTCGATGTGCTGAACTACTTCACCGTCAAGGTTGGTAATGAAGCTGGAACTTCCGAGGTGGTCGGGGTGATAGAAGAACTGCAAGTTCTCGTAGTTGTCGGGATCTTTGAAAGACCGCGAAACCGCGCGGGTCTGAGCCTTCCGAGCCTGCGCAACAGCCGCCTCCATTGAACCGTCATTGCAGCAGAATCCTTCGCCGTCAGCATAGTTGTCGTTGTCAGTGCCGTTGTACGGTACATCGAAGAACTTGTAGTTGTCCTTGATAACCTGCTGCTGCGCTGCATACTTTGACTTGTAGTCAACCGAAAGGCCGTCGGTGTTGGCACCGGCATATTCTATGCGGCGCGGGTCTGAGCCGTAGGAGGCGAAATCGCCGACCTTGGACACAATTCTCTGCGAACCAGCGTAGATATGTTTGGTGTAACGACCTCCCTGATTAGCCACGAGGTACGGGCTGACATAGAGGGAGAATTTCGCGGTGTTGGTCGAGCCACCGGAGAAGACTCCGTTGACATAGACCTGATCGCTTTCTCCGGATGTCTTGACAGTGCGCTCTCCGTCGGCGTCGTACCAGTAGTTGGACACGAAGCCGTTGTCGTCAACAGCAAGCAGACGATTCTCCTCATCCCAGATAAGCTTGCGCTCTCCGACACTGTTATCTCTATGGCCATCCGTCATTACGCGATTGGTGTTGACGTAAATAAGGTTGCCGTTTTTGTCGTACTGGTAGATGTGACCGTTCTCCACTTGTTGACCTTCGGGAGTCTCCTCAGTGCGGTAATTAACATCCTTTACACTTTCGAGTTGGAATTTCTTTCCTTCTTCCGAACTGTAGGCGTAAGTGAGGTCGTAACCGACATTGAGGGTGCCGTTGAACTGAACGTTGTCCTGAGTGAGATGCTGGCTCTTCGACTTGATGCGGTGCATATTGTCATAGCCCATAGCGAGGGTATAGGATGCGGACTTGTTGTCTGCTCCGGTGTATGTACCTTTGGCGGTGGCGAGACGATAGAGACCGTCATAAGTATAGGTGTGCGACATCTGGCCGCCGGCATTGCCGTTGGCAGGGAGAGAAGCATTATTTGCCACCGAAAGTACATTGCTGACCGCATCAAACGTATAGGCGTTGTCCATAATGGATGTGCCTCCGCTGTTGACAGCGAGATTGCTCAGGCGGCGACGGTTGTCGTAGGTGTAGAATGTCTCCGCGCCGTTGCAGTACTTCAGGTAGCTGCGCTGCTCGAACTTGTCGTAGCCTAACTTGGTGATGTAGTCATAGCCGTATGACTTCTCGCCGCGAACCTTTTCAAGGAGACCTCCGAGGTTGTAGGAATAAGTAACCTTCTCCTCGTCGGGATAGATCATCTCGATGAGTCGGTTGTGGCTGTCGTAAGTCCACTGGGTGACGTAGGTTGCAATCGCCTGATTTGGCACGATGAGAGTGCGGCGTGTCTTGGTCTGATTTAAGGTCACACCATTATCAATAGATATGCTTATACATCGCGTCAGAATCATTACAGGAGTTGAGATTGCTATTCCATCTTAATTAACAAAATTACGGATAATATTTAAACCAACAATGCGATATGCTGAAAAACATATCAGTATTACTCCGATTAAAAGAGAAATGCCACCGAAAGCTCATGTAGCAGCCGGTGGCATGGGATATATTTAGGGATTGGTAGGATAGTAGTTTACAAAAGTGGTGTCGGCTTGGGTTCTATGCTCCTGATGTCGGATTAGCGACCTCATGCTGTCAACTTCGTTGGGCTTGCCGTGGAGCATAAGGCGTTCACGGTGCATTACCACATTCATGTCGCGGTTAAGTCCACGCTCGTAACGGTAGAGCCATTCCACATCTTTTAGCTTTGAGTTTTTGTTGAGCTGATAGAAGAATCCATAACCGAATCCTCCGGCGGCGATAAGTAGAACAGCAAAGATGGCATAGACCCAATGTGGGGTAGCACGCCACCATTGCCCCCAAATTATCGACTGAGCTTTGTAGCGCATGTCGTTCACCACGTCATAGAGCTTTCTTCGCTCATCCGCAAACTCCCTGCGGAATCCTTCATAAAGAGCGTCCTTGACCTTGTCTCCCAGATTGTCGGACAGTACATCCGCAACTCCTTTCGACAGGCTACCCGGCAGTTGCTCCATGACTTTTTTGAGTGTGCCGTCGGTTGAAGTTTCCAGTAGCTTCTCATCAAGCAGTTTGCCGATGCTTTCATTGGTTGCTATGTTGTCGGGCAATTTCACCGTTATCGGCCCTTGATTGACTGCTTGTGGCGGTGGCGTTGCCTTCGCTTTTGTTTCGAGGGTCTCGATGCGGGTGGTGTGGTTGGTTACTGTCTTTTGCAGGTCGTCAATCTGCTCACCTTGTTTCTTGACGTCATCATATAGCTTTGACATATTCAGATTTTTCTTGATTTGCGTTTACGTTTGGCTTCTTCTTTCTTGATGGCGTTTTGAAACGCCTGTTCCTCAGGATCGAAGCCGGGGCCGAGAGTGAACAAATTTCCGATTGCCCCGACGGTGGCTTCAATCACATCTTCTACAAGTGAGGGCTTTTGCGTCGGGGTATATTCGACCGTTACTTTGGGGTGTGCCGGAGCATGATCAGACTGTTGTTGCCCATGCCTGCGGTTGAACTCAAAGAGGTTGTTCAGTCGGCGATATGTGAAAGCACGGTCGATTTTAGACCCGTTGACCGTTATGTCACCGTCTGTAAATTTCACTCCGATGTGTTTGCCGGTGTTGTGGTCATCATGGAATTTTACCTCAATTCCTGCACAGGCGAGTCGGCGCGAGAATTCATCCCACGACTTACAGCCATAAATCGCCTGACTGATCCGCTCCTTAAATACCGGAATTTTGTCCTCGTATTTCTGTTTCAGCGGCGAGTATGTGAGTCCGTATTTGTCCTTGATAGCCTTTACAACACGGTCGCTGCGCCTGAAATTCTTGCGCTCGTCGACTGCATTGCCTGACATATTCACACGGTTATAGACGATATGAAAATGCGGATGTTCGGTTTCCAGATGGCGCACGACAAGATACTGGGTGTTCTTGATTCCCATACCGTCTATATACTCTTTTGCGAGCTGAGCCATGAATTCATCGGTCAGTCTTGACGCATCGGCGGTGTCAAAACTGATGGAAATATGTCCTGCCGGATTCTCCTTGCCGGGCATAAATCCATGTATCGCTTCAAACGACTGAACCATTTTCGCATAGTCGGAGATGAAGATATTATCGCTTCCGATGATGCGCCATGTGTCTGGTGTGTACTCTTTCGGGTCGTGGAACTGGCGCGTCACATACCCCACGACATCGTGAAACGTGCCGCTTTTAAGTATTCTTGCAAACATAGTCAGTCTCTTTATTGGGTCTTAATTTTTTGAGAATGTCAAACATCTTATCGACGACGGCGGCTAATTTATTGGCCGCGCTGCGAAGTTTGAGCTGATGAAAACAGGTCATTGCCTGATTGAAATCGGAGCTGAGATTTAGTATTCCTTTGGCAATCTCCTTTTCAATCTCGCTCAGGCGACTGACGATAGTGAGACGGAACGCGCCATGCCTGACATACTCCGCCATCTTTACTCCGGCGGCTTTTGACCGCTCCAGAAGGTCGGAGTATTCGGCATCGTTCAGTTTGATTGTCACCACATGGGTGCGCTTCTCATCGGTCGGTTTAGAGGGACGACCGCCCTTCCTGACAGTAGGTTTACTCATAGTAGACATTGTTGTGGTTTATGTGAATCGGGGAGGCAAAGAGCGGCTTATGCTGCGCAGTTTTGGGGAGTCGTTTTCGGAGAAAAAGAAATCCCGAAACATATCCTTGCCTTCCCAATTCACTACGTTCATCGGGAAGCTGCCCCACGGTGTACCGGGTGCAGTGGTATCCCGACATTATCATCTCAGAGTTTACGCCATATTTCGATGTCGTTGGCATAGAGATTGAGATGCTCCAAGAGGACGGCGTTGATGTAGCTGCCGACGGTGGTGTCACGGTCGCCGAGGATACGGGCGATGCGTTCGAACTTCTCCCACACGCTGTCCTCAATGTTGACAGGGTGACGCTTCTCCAGCTTTGCCGGCGTGAGATAGGTAGCCTTGAAATCGGCGTAATCCGATTTGCGCTGTTGCTTGCCCACGCGCTGTTGCTTCGGTGGCTCGGTAGTGTCGGTTGCCGTCTGCTCGTTGTCGAACAGATTGTCTGTGTTTGCAGGAGAAGTGCTGTTGACAGCGTTGTCGCTGTTAACAGGATTGACAGGGTTGGTTGAGTTATCTGACTTCATAATAAAATCGGGATTATGGGTTGATACTTTGGATTCGGGCGCATCGGTCAACTGAGTTGACTTGGATGCGGTTGTTGACGGAGATTTCTTTGCTGTCATGATTTATCAGTTTTTGAGGGTTTGTGAATAGTATCAGTATCCGGGTTATACCGTTCAACTGACACAAGAGTGAGTTGCAGATCATCCATGAGTTTCTGCAAAATCGGATTACAGCGTATCATTGATTGCAGTATCGCTTGGTCAGGCTCGATTTGCAGCAGATAATCTGCTATGTCGAGTCCGGCTGTTCGCTCGTCATCAGTGGCAACTTCTTCAAGGAGGTTGAAGATGCTTGCCTCGATACCGAGACTGCGTAACAAACTCAGCTTCTGCCGCCACTGGTCGGTCGCGCCAATATCGGGATACAGGATAACCTGACAGCCACGGAGAACACGAAGTGCATCGGCATTAAAGCAACCGTTTTTACCACCTGTTGCCAGCCACACATATTCCGGCAGATAATAAGATGCCACGATTGCAGTTTTTTCGCTCTCGACAATGGCAACCGGTTTGCCTCGGTTCATCGGCAAGAGGTGTTCGCCGAAAAAGCACTGACGCAGATTGAACTCCGGCAACTTCAACAGCGAATGAACCCATGTCACATGATTGAATGGCTCTTTGACACGCTTGCCGTTTTCGGCATTGTAGAGCATGACCTTACCCGTGCGGACACAACCTTTAATATCGGTCTGCCAGAAGACGCATGATCCCGGCCAGTGCTTCGATGTGCCTACGCGGTAATCCTTCATCAGACGGAGCGCGTCCTCGGGCCCAAACTTGGAGCGGAGGAACAGATAGAGATTGTTCTTCTCATATCCGTGCAGAGTCTGTGAAACAGTCTCTGCCGCGATGAAGGAGGTAGGCTTTAGCTGCTCGGTCGGTTTGGCTCGCCATGCTGACGGAGTTGCGAAATCACAGTGCACAGGCTTCGCCTGTGGATTACGCTCGAAATATTCCTTCGGCGTAAGATGATAGCCGCAGCTCTGTTCATGGTCGCATCTGCCGACATCGTCGGGAAACGAGATTTGTTTCTCGGTGTCAATATACCGGCTGAAACAACGTTTCTTGTGGCAGGCGGGGCAGGGATGTCGTGTAGCCACTCCTTTGTATGGCTGGAGAATGAATCGGTGTATATTATTCATAGATTCTCAAAAAATCGGTTCGCACTATCTGCATTATCTGCATTTTGGTTGGAGGAAAATGCAAAAAGTGCAGAAAATGCAGGTTTACAGTCATATCTTGCCATAAATTCCATGACGTATTTTCTGAAAGTGAATCCCGGTGAAACGCCTGATAAAATCCTTGAAAGTACGCTCCGGCATAGAATTGTCGGCTGCGATTTCAACACCCTGTTCAGTTGTGAACTCATCGGGTAGAGCCGACATCACGGCTCTTTGCAGTTCCGACAGCGACAGCTCGCGGATAATGCCCTGCACTCTTGTGGCGGTTGTCTTGAAATAATCCACAAGTGATATGGCATTTTCAACCGATACAAGCTCTATTTCCGATTTGTCAGCTTCACCACATGCCCAGCGCGCCATTTGCATTATTAGACAAAAGCGTATGGCATGGAAATCGAACTTGTTATAGACACCTTTCAGTGCGTCACATTCCTCCCGGTTACATTCCTCAGTGTTCTGACGTTGCCATTCGTAAAGTCGCGATTTTGCCTCAGGAGTGAAAGGCAGAATCCCAGCGACGATATTGCCGTCATCATCGGTTTCGTAGGGCATTGCCACAAGTCTGCCGATGATGTCAGCCCATGCCGCTTCTATGTCGAACGATGGTTCTCTGTCGCTCCACGGCTGCTTGTCCTGATTGCCGGGCATAACGAACAGCAGACGGTCGATGAAACCATTTGAGGTGCGACTTCCCTGAGCCAGCTCATTGAGTATACCGTTCTGTATAGTTCCCACAACCGAGATAAAAGGACGGCTGATATAAACCGAGTTTTTCACGCCCTTGCGGTCGGAGAACGACGGATTGGCATTGAACAGTTTGAGCCAGTATTCCTCGTCAGAACCTTTGTTGTAGCGGTTGAAGTTCTTGAACCATCCTGCAAGCTCGTCATTCCACATAAGTATGCCACGCAGATTCTGCGAGTGAATAAGCAGCATGGCTTCCGGGGTGGCGTCAGAAATAAGAAAACGTTTGCATACCGGGGCCACAGGGTGCGGGGCTGTACGCTCCTTCATTGGCAGTTCACGCTGACGCTCGTATTCCTCGCAAGCCTTGACATAAGCGCGTGTCGCCTTACCGTCCAACTCGGTGAACGGTCGGATGGCAAAATTCAGAGGATGCGACTTGCACGCTCCGGGTCTGCCCACAAGAGCCATGAACAGAATCGCGCTCTCATCCCACTTCCCTTTGAGCCGGGCGAAATGGGTGTTGCCGATGCCAAGACCGACAGCCACAAGCATAGCCCCGGCGAGATAATCCACCGGATAGCCGTAGCAGTCGTTGGCCTCACGTACAATCCTCTGCATCTTCATCGGCAACGCTCCTAACGGAAAATCTCCGCCGTTGACGCTAATGCCCATATCCACGGCTTTACCGAGTACAAGCATCGGGTCGATACCTTTTCTGTCAGATACGCTCTTTTCCATACTCATTAAGGACTTTGTTAACAGCCGACGTGCGGTAATATACTTTCGCGCCCACAAGCACGGCTTCAAGATATTTGCTCCTACGCCAGTTTCTAAGGGTGTTGGCGCATACACCAAGCATCCGCATCACCTCCAAACGGGGAATAAGCGGATCTGTGTCCGCCGCCTTCAACGTAGGCAGCAGTTCCTCCTTGGTCTTTGCTACTATATAGTCGGCAAATTCCTTGAGGTCGCACAGGGGGATGGCCAGTGTAAGCCCGGCCACTCCTTCCTGCAAAAGTTCGGATAAACCTGTCATGTTGATTTTATTCGCGTCGTCTGGGTTAAGACATTGACCGCACCGACAACAGTTAAATGCAGTCAAAGGCTGTTCAGCCTGACGCATCGGCAATCGTATTGAGGCGTTGGGGGCGACCGGTCTATTTTCCCCGTTGAGCCTCGTTACCACTATGCGTTTTCAGCGTTACAGCGGTGCAAAGAAAGCACAAATCTCGTGCACTTGCAAATGTATAACACTGATAGATAGTGGGTTAAATTCGTTTTGGTTCGTAACGAAATAAAACGAAGAAATTTGTCTGAAATAGGGGTAAACCAAACTGCCAAAAACGACAAAAGCCACCCGACAAAATTGTCAGATGGCTTCTGCATTATGGTTTTGGTCGAGCGCTTATGTCAGTCGGCAAACATATAATCGGCTACACTCAGCTTCTCCCGGATGTCATTGTATTCGGAAATATACTCCGGCCGCTCGAACATTCGGATTTTGTTGCCCTTGTACTCGGTAAGCTCCATATAGCTCTTGTGACCCTCCTGTATGCTGCGCGGGGTTGGGATTGGTATTCCGGGATTATCCTTGTATCTTTCGGAGAGAGCGGAATGAAACTCGACGATATTGGTTCTCGCCAACGCCTGCCCCTCGTTAAGCACGATAAATAGCATGGCGAAATCCTTGCCGCTATTGCGTATCTTCACATGGTTGTCGATGCAGTCAAAGAGATAATTGTCGCCATTGGGCAAAAGCTCGGTCAACGGGCGACGACGGGCGGCTCTGCCCGGAGCACCTTTCTTTCCTGCGGGTTTTACAAATTCCCGTATTTCTTCCGAAGCTGTCTTCAACTTGGCGATGGTCTTGGCGGTAACGTTAGGTTCGCTGCCCATCTCGCGCTGTTCCTCGACAAAGTTAGCCCAGTCCTCTTCTGTTCGGCCTTTCAATGCTATGCTGCTCTTGATTATCCACTTGATATGGTGTTTCGCTCCCAAGCGTATAAGAAAATTAGTCTTGGGATTTCTGATAAGGTCTTCACCGTACTCCACCATACACTCGAAGCTGCGCCCGTAGAACATCCATGCCAACATCGGCAGGAAAATGTTGCCGGGTATGTGGGGAGTATTCAGCCCTGTCAGCAGATGGTTCTCCATGCCTCCCTCGACAAGCATCTTTTCCAGATGGCCCACATCATTCGAGCTGTCATCTTTAAGATGCAGCAGCACGGCTGTCTCAAATTGCGGCATGAAAGCCTTGGCATGGTTGAATACCGCGATGAAGCCGGGGCCTTCGCGGTCATGCATCCAGTCGGTGAAGTTGCAGTATTCCTCGTGGTGTGTGGCTTTCCATTCGCGGAGAAGCCCTTTTGCGTGTTCAATTTTTTCCTCGTTGTTCATAAATGGGGGATAGTTGTTGCAGCACGAAAAATTCGCACCGAAATACAAAACACGCACCCCGGCCATAATGTTTGAGAAAATTTAACACTCAACATCGAAAAATTTTTGTCCACATCAGCGCAGCTCTTCATTTGGTGGACAATTTGTGGACAATCTTCAAAAATAAGAAAACCCAAACATCTGATATATAGATGTTTGGGTTTAATTTCAAGTGATCCGCCTGGGGCTCGAACCCAGGACCCCAACATTAAAAGTGTTGTGCTCTACCAGCTGAGCTAGCGAATCTTTTTGCTTTTTAGCGGGAGACTTGAAGTAGTTGCTTTTGCGACTCTTTCAAGTTGTTTTCCCTTGAAAAGCGATGCAAAGGTAGAGACTTTTTGTGAATCATGCAAATTTTTGGGTAATTATTTTTAATAAAAATGTATTTTTTTGATTTTGATAAAATTTAAATGGTTTAAAATTAGCTTTTAAGCTGAGTAATTATGCTTATTTTCAATATATTATGTGTTGATTGTTTTGCCGATTTATGTGTTTCATGTCCGTTTAAATGATCTGTTGAGGAAACACAGATGCTATAAGTTTCTGTAAATTAGATTGATAGTCTTTGTAGAGCATTTGAAAAGGCGTAATTCGATTGGTTTTGCTATGGTAGTGGCTGAAATTTTCGATAGACAGCAATAATATGATTCTTGGATATACCAATATAGAATTATGTCCGCTAAAGCTCATGGCTTAGAGAAAATATACGCAAAAACGGCCATATATTGACAATGGCCGTTTAAAGATGAATATTTTTATGATTTCTGAATGTAATTTTTTTCGTATGTCCACCGGTCAGTACATGATTGTAGGCAAGTCATAAACGGTTAGACTGTCTCTTTCGAATTTTTCTGGCGGTATTCGGTAGGGGATATTCCTGTGAAACGTTTGAAAGCAGTCGAGAAGTGTGGCTGTGACGAGAATCCTACACTATATGCTATCTGTGAAATGTCAACATCGGGTTGGTGCAGAAGTTCGCAGGCTTTGCGAAGACGAACATTCCGGATAAATTCGCTTGGTGTCAATCCGAAAAGCTCCTTCATTTTTCGGTTGAGATGCGCGCGACTTAGCCCAACTTCCTGACAGAGTTTTTCAACATTGAGGTTCGGGTCGTCGAGATGATTGTCGATCTCACTGACGATTTTATCAATAAGCATTTTGTCGTTGCCTTTGAGATCGGGCGTTTCAATCCTGCCTTCCTGTTGCTGCGTGCCGGAGAATTTTCCTTTCAGCCTCAGACGGTTGTCAATCAGATTGTCGACCATAGCCTGAAGTTCCTCCATGATAAACGGTTTGCCGATATATCCGTCAGCACCTTTATCCCAGCCGGCCATACGGTCGGTGACATCATTTTTCGAGCTTAGGAGTATGACAGGGATATGGTTTGTATCTACATTGCTTTTGAGGGTCTTCAATAGTGTGAGGCCATCCATGCAGGGCATCACGACATCTGATATTATGAGATCGGGCATTGACTCCATAATGCTCCTCATAGCTTCCTCTCCGTTGATTGCCTCTGTTACTTTCCCGAATCCAGAAAGAATGTCGTTGAGGAATGAGCGTATTTCAGCATCGTCATCGACAATTAGTATTTTTAATGACGAATTTTTAGAAGTTCTTTTTGATTCCGGCTGAAGGAGCGGAGCGGTCGGTGGCATGATATTACGTTCAGACTCTACTGATTCGATGTTGTCGTCTGATTCTTCGTTCTCCATGCTTCTGACAGGAATCCTGACTGTGAAGCAGCTGCCTTTGCGGTCCGTCCTGTTGGCCGCTGTGATTGTGCCGTTATGGAGTTCTACAAGCAATCGGCATAGGTCGAGTCCGATGCCGAACCCGAGAGGAATATCGCTTCGGTTGAATTTACCTTGATAGAAACGGTCAAACAGGCGGCTGATGTTTTTTTTCATCGAGACCGATGCCTGTGTCCGTTACCTTGACCTCCGCATAGTCCCCCATGCCCGTGTCTGAGCCGTGACCGACTGACACTGTTATTTCTCCACCTGCAGGGGTGTATTTTATGGCATTTGAAATCAGGTTGACCAATACCTTGTCGAAATTGTTGCGGTCAATCCATACCGTAAGGCTATCGAGAGTAGGGTCGGCGACCTCAAATTGAAGGTTCAGCCCCTTTTCTTCAGCCTGTGGCTTGAATATATCCACAAGTTCGCTTGTGAAACTGATAAACTCCGTTTCCGAATGCTTGATTTTCATTTTTCCCTTATCAATCTTGCGTATATCAAGCAGCTGGTTGATAAGGCCGAGAATCCTGTTGGCGTTGCGGTGTATTGCATTCAGATTTTTTGTGGTTTCCGGATCATGCTGTTTTTTCATGATTCGTTCGAGCGGGCTGAGAATCAGTGTCAGGGGCGAACGGATCTCATGTGATATATTGATGAAAAATTTAATTTTTTCTTCATTGTCGCGCTCTGTGTTCTTATGTTTTATCTCTCTCCATGCAAGTACTATAATAGAACAAAGAAGCAGAAGATAGACGAATCTGGCCACGAATGACAGATACCAAGGCGACGAGACAGAGATTGCCACAGTTCTTATATTGGAATACAGTCCGTTTTCGGCCGCTCTGATTTCGAGCCTGTAGTCACCGGTCTGGAAGTGGGGGAGGGCTATGACACTGCTGCCAGGAGAGGTTGATATCCAGTCATCGATAATGCCCGGAACGCGCCACTGAAACATAAGATTGTCGGTGTCACGGAAATCCTTGGTCGACATGCGTAAAACGAGAGAATTGTCACGGAATGACAGACGGATTCTTTCCGGGTCGGATTTTCCTTCAGGAAGAACCTTCTCGCCTGACGATGTAAGAGTGGCATTGTTTACTTTATTCCCATTGAGATATATCCCTGAGATAAAAATATCGTTTTCAAACATCGGCTTTTTTAGTTTTGCCGGTTCGAGGAGTGTGATGCCTTTCTCTCCACTGAACAGCAGTCTGTTGCCATCAGGAGAGATAGTGGCAGAGAAATAGTCGTTGTCCGACATATCGTTTTGGCCATAGAAGGGGGTGACATTGAAGTCGGTATCTACGCGATTGAGACCGCAGTGTGTGCCTACCCACGCATTGTTTTCGTTATCAAATACAATTGTCGAGACATAGATGTCAGACAATCCGTCGTTCGGCGTCAGCCGACGGTAGGAGTTGTCGTCAGGATTAATTATAAACAGTCCGTTGCTTGTCGCGTCCCATATCTTTCCATTGGCATCTTCCCTGATAGAGTTGTGTACGCCTTTTACCAATTGAGGATTGAGTTCTCCCAATGATGTATGGCGGTTTGTGGCGATGTCATATATGGCCAGTCCACCATACATTCCTATCCATATTCTGTCTTTCGAATCGCAGAAAAGTGAGGAAATCCATCTGTGTCTGGCATTTTTATTAGTGTCGTGTAGCCATTGGGCCTCTTTAGTGTCGGGGTTCACCTTGATGACACCTTCACCATGCACTCCGAGATAAATGTTTCCGGCATGGTCTTCGGTTATAGCCACTGCGATGTAATGGCCTTTGATATTAACCAGCTGACGGATGACACCGCTCACAGGATCAAGCTCATAGAGCCCATGATTATCAATACCGGCGTATATTTTATTTGTATCAGAAATGTGGAGTGAACTGATATCCCCCCCTAAATGCCATTTTTTCAGAAGGTTACCACTTTCATCGATTGAAATTAGCTCCCCGTTTTCAAGACCGACCCAAATGATATTCGAGTCGTGTGCCATTCCCACATTGGTTTTCCCTCCTGCATATTCCGGTAGGGCTCTGGCGATATTTACGAAATTAAACGGTATTTCTCTTTTCGGCACCATGATGATGCCCTGATAAGGACATCCAAGCCAGAGATTTCCCGATGACTCCTGATGGATTATCGATATGCGGCTTCGATCCATATTTACGATAGGATTATTCAGCTCTCTGTAAGGCTTGAGTTCCAGTGTGTGCTTTTCAAGTCGCAAAAGGCCGTCGCCCATAGTTCCGACCAATATGTTTCCATCCTCGTCAAGTTCGGCACAGTGGAGTTCCGGGTTCATTCCTTCAGGCATAGCTATTGGATGGAATATGTCATTCTTAGGATTCCATAGCCAGCATTTGCTTGTCGTCGCGACAAAAATATTCCCCTCGTCATTGCGCAAAAGTATCTGGATGTACGAGTCCGTTATATTATATGTCTTTGACTGCCCGTTGGGGGCTATCTTTATAATCTCACCATAGTGATTTCCTCCGACAAGTTCTCCTTTTTCTGTCTCACAAAGTGTATTGATTGTGCTTGTGTTTTCAATCTGCGACATATATTTGACCGCCACCGGGTCTCCTGAAGAGAAGTCAAGTATATGGAGTCCGACACCTGATACCATAAAAACAATGTTGTCGTCTGACAGTTGCCAGATGTCGAATACGTATCCCAACAGTTCACTGTTAGGCAGTGTGACCCGGCTGAAATCGTCGGTGTCCGGATTATAGAGATTAAGGCCCTCGCATGTCCCGATCCACAGTCTGTCGGATGAGTCGCGCAGGATGTTCAATATGCGGTTGTCGCTCAGCGACGTTTCGGAATTCTCGTCATGGAGATATTTGTCGAAATTATTACCGTCGAACCGCAAGAGGCCGTATTGAGTGCCAATCCACAGGTTTCCGTCCTTATCGACACAGAAACTGCTGTAGTTTGACGATACGATTTCTCTCGAATCAAAGAGGCGTGTGCTCTGGATTGCGTACGCATGGCGTACGGGTGCCATAATAAATAAGAATAGAATCAGAAGGCGGTTAAAAAGCTTCATGGTAGTATTGTCTTACTATATACAAAGGTACGTAAAATCTATATCTGACAAATTTTTTCAGACGTAAAAAACACTCGATGTTACAAATATGAACCAAAATAAGATAAATATGTACGATAATACACCAGTGTTTTATCTCGATGATATATTATAGAATATGATTTGTGGTTTTTTCTTGTAATTTTGCAATTGTTCAGAATCAGCGCGGACAGTGTCGCTGCCATAGAAAGGATAACAATTATAATCAATCAAAACGAAGATTTACCAACACCATGATCAGAACAGTCAGAAATACATTGCTTGCAATATTCGCGATGGGTTTCATATCACCGGTTGCCGGTGTGGAGGCTCATGATGGATTTTCCAATCCGGTTATCTGGGCCGATGTCCCCGATCCAGATGTCATACGCGTGGGTGATTATTTCTACATGGTGAGCACAACCATGCACCTCATGCCCGGTTGCCCGGTGATGAAATCAAAAGACCTTGTCAACTGGGAGACGGTAGGCTATGTATTCGACCGTCTGGAGGATTCTCCCCGCTACGATCTTGTCGACGGTACTGTCTACGGAAAGGGACAGTGGGCCACTTCGCTCCGTTATCATGACGGACGGTTCTACGTGCTTTTTTCTCCTAACGACGCGCCATATAAATCATATATATATTCTACGGAAAATCCGGCCGGGAAATGGGATCTTGTCAGCCGTACCGATCATTTCCATGATTCATCGCTTCTGTTTGATGATGATGGCCGTGTGTATGTGTTCTATGGCGGAGGTCAGATCCGTCTGCGGGAACTGAATCCCGACCTCTCAGGTGTGAAGGAAGGCGGAATCGACACGACTGTAATCTTTCCTGACGCGACGGAAACCGGACTTCATGAAGGGAGTCGCGTCGTGAAACATAACGGCAAGTATTATGCGCTGGTCATCTCATGGCCTGCCGGACAGCCACGCCGTCAGTTATGCTATCGTGCCGATAATATATGTGGACCATACGAAAAGAAAGTGATACTTGAATCTGAATTCGGAGGTTTTCCGTATGTCGGACAAGGTTGTATCGTTGATGATTCCGACGGCAGCTGGTGGGGGATGATATTTCAGGATCGCGGTGGTGTGGGTCGTGTCCTCACACTCAATCCATGCCGGTGGGTCGATGGCTGGCCTTTGCTTGGCGACGAAAACGGGAAAGTCCCTGATTTTATGCCTAAAAAAACTGTTTCGACTGAGTTTGCAGGGGTTGTGGCTGCCGATGAGTTCTCCGATGGAAAAAAATCGTTGCTATGGGAATGGAATCACAACCCTGTTGATTCGGCTTGGTCGCTTACGGCTCGTCCGGGGCATCTGCGCCTCTCGACATCGCGCGTTGTCGGCAATATTTTTGAAGCGCCAAACACTATTACGCAACGTATGGAAGGGCCTGTGTGTGAAGGCATCGTGAAGATGGATATTTCAAATATGAGGGATGGTGATGTCGCAGGTTTTGCGGCAATCAACGGCGATTCGGGTCTGCTGTCTGTGTTGCGGGAAGGTAACAACAGATGGCTGTCGGCCTCGGCATCGTCTGTCAGCCTCGGGGATAATCACGAAGTTGTCTCGGTCGATGACCGGGAGATGGAACGGGTCGCCCTGACTACCGATGATATCTATCTGAAGATAAATGCCGATTTTAACCCCGGACGCGATATAGCTACTTTCGCCTACAGCACCGACGGGCAGAACTGGACGCCGATCGGTTCGGAATTCAAGATGGTGTTTGACTACCGCCGATTCTTCATGGGCACACGTTTTGCAATCTACAACTACGCCACCGCTTCTGTCGGCGGACATGTTGATGTCGATTTTTTCAGATATACCAAGGGTGATTAATGCCTTTAGATAATATGACAATAGGTAAATAGGTATCATGAGCTATTTTAAAGGATTGTTTTTGGTTTTTGGAAGCACTTAGATTTCTTTATTCTTTTTTCACAATCAAAACAGGTTTTTTTCACGCCTTTAGTCTTAATTGATTAATAAGTTTCAACACACTTATCTGTCTATGGGAGTTGCGCGTCGAGCGTAGCTCCCTGTTTTTATAAATGATTGATAAATAGTATGTATAGCTGATTTTATGATTCAAATATTAACGAGAATGAGACATGGGCGGGTGCGTCATGTGATAAATATGAATCTCTTGGAGTCACCATGAAATGCCTGTCTTGTTGTAATCAGATAAATTTGCAATGTTTAACCATTTATTACAATCATTACCGAATCAAAACTAAGTTCATGAAAACAAAACTAACCTTAATGGCAGTTTCGGCAGGATTTATGGCGCTTTTCGGCAGTTGTGCGGCAACGTCGGGCAAGAGCATAGAACCACAGAAATCTGTAGCGATTTTTGACTCATTCACCTATGAGGGTAATGACGACTATTATGCAGCGAATCCACTTGCTGATGAAAGTTCGTTTTACAACCCGATTCTTCCCGGATGGTATTCCGATCCTACAATCTGTACCAATGGTGACGGTGACTATTTTCTCGCCACATCTACGTTCACCTATTTTCCCGGTGTTCCTCTGTTCCACAGTCGCGATCTTGTCAACTGGAAGCAGGTTGGTCACATTCTTTCGCGTCCTTCCCAGTTGCAGAACATGGAGAAGCAGCATGTCAGCGGTGGTATCTTCGCTCCAGATATTGCCTATAATCCGGCCAACAAGACCTACTACATGATTACGACAAATGTAGGTGCGGGAAACTTCTTTGTCAAGACTCAGGATCCGTTTGGCGAATGGTCTGATCCGATCATGCTTCCAGATGTACACGGCATAGATCCGGCATTCTTCTTTGACGAGGACGGTAAAGCCTATATCGTCAACAATGACGATGCGCCCGACGGCAATCCCGAATATCCCGGCCACCGCACGGTCCGCGTCGTTGAATTTGACACCGCTTCTGACAAATGTGTCGGTGAGCGCAAGATTGTAGTCAACAAAGGTTGCCGTCCTGAAGAAAAACCGATCTGGTGTGAAGGCCCGCATATATATAAGGTGAAAGGACAATATTATCTTATGACTGCAGAGGGTGGCACAAGCACATGGCACAGCGAGGTCATCTACCGCGGTCCCTCACCTTTCGGTCCGTTTACTCCGTGGGAAGGCAACCCGATTCTGACACAGCGCACTCTCGACAAATCACGTGAGAATCCGATTACATGTGCCGGACATGCAGACCTCGTTCAGACCAAGGAAGGTGACTGGTGGAGTGTGTTTCTCGCGTGTCGCCCTGTGAGCGGTGACATGGAAAACCTTGGCCGTGAAACTTTCATGATGCCTGTCAAATGGACTGATGACGGGTGGCCATACATGACACGTGAAGGCGAGACTGTACCAATGCAGTTGCGTCGCGACGGAGTGAAGCGTGAAGCAGATGTAACGTTCGGAAACTTTGCCCGGAGAGACGATTTCACTGATTCGATACTCGGCATGGACTGGATGACTCTGCGTGGAACAGCCGACGACCTTTATTCGCTTACACGCAATCCCGGCTATCTGACAATCAAGTGTGCGGACGTGACATCTGCTGAGAAGGCTGTGATTCCTTATATCGGACGCCGTATCCATCACCACAACTACGTTGCAACCACAAATGTGACTTTTGCTCCCGAACATGAAAAACAATGTGCGGGCATGCTTCTGATGAAGGATGAGACACACCAGTATTTCCTTGCAAAGACACGTGATGAAAACGGAAACAGTGTCGTGCTGCGCAAGATTATGGAAAACGGGCATGAAGACCTTGCATCTAAACCGATTGCCGACGACATCCATACCTTGAATCTGAAAGTCGAATCCAAAGGGCTCGAACTGAGCTTCTCATATTCCGCCGACGGAGGCAAGACATGGGAGGAAGTTGCTTCGGGCGTTGACGGCGGATTCACATCAACCGCAAAAGCCGGTGGCTTTACAGGTACTACCATCGGTCTATACGCATCCAACAGCATTTGACCTAAATTCACTACTGAGTGATAACCTATCAATTATATTACTTTAAATTAATAACAATGGAAAATGTAAAGAAACTATTTCGATGCATTTCACTCCTGATGCTCTTGGTCGGCTTCGGTCCGGCGTGGGCACATGCCGATACGGTCAGGGGTACGGTGGTTGACGATACAGGTGAACCACTAGTGGGGGTTTCAGTAATCCTCAAAGGCTCTTCACAAGGTGTGGCTACAGACATCGACGGTCTGTATTCACTCAATGTTCCCAACCTAAAGACCGCCGTTCTGGAATTTTCCTACGTCGGTATGGTTTCCCAGACCGTGAAAGTCAACGGCCGCAATGTCGTCGACGTTACACTCTTGACAGACACTGAGATGCTTGATGAAGTAGTTGTGGTCGGCTACGGTCAGCAGAAAAAAGCATCCGTGGTCGGCGCGATCACACAGACTACAGGCGAGACTCTCGAACGCGCCGGCGGTGTCAGCAATGTCGGTGCAGCCCTTACCGGTAATCTTCCGGGTGTCGTGACCTCTTCGTCGACGGGTATGCCCGGTGATGAAGACCCCCAGATTATCATCCGAAGCGCAAGTTCTTGGAATAATTCACAGCCTCTTGTGCTTGTCGATGGAATCGAGCGTCCGATGAGCTCGGTCGACATCAGTTCGGTCAAGACCATTTCCGTACTTAAAGACGCATCGGCTACCGCCGTCTATGGTGTGAAAGGTGCTAACGGCGTCATCCTTATCACCACCAAACGAGGTGAAGAGGGACGCGCCAAGATTTCTGTCGGAATGAACGTTACTGCCAAGGTGATTTCTAAACTTCCACAGACATTAGGCTCTGCCGATGCTATCCGTGTGCGCAACCGCGCTATCGAACGCGAGCTTGGACTCTATCCTGATTCATGGAGTGATATTTACCCCGAAGAGGTGATTCAGAAATATATCAATCCGGGTGACGAATGGGAGCGTTATGTCGACGTTGACTGGCAGAAAGAGCTCTTCAAGGATTATGCAATGGCCTACAATCCAAACATCAATGTGGCCGGCGGTACGAAGAACGTCAAATATTTCGCAGCTGTCGATTTCCTTCATGAAGGCGACCTTTTCCGCGAATGGGATAACGGACGCGGATATAAGTCGGGTTATGGTTACAACCGTGTGAATGTCCGCTCGAATCTTGACTTCCAGATTACTCCGACTACCGTTTTCAAGGTCAACCTTTTCGGTATGAACGGTGAGAAAAAGCGTCCGTGGAGCATGAATGACTCCGACTGGGGTACATCTCAGCTCTGGCAGGCAGCCTACAGCGCGCCTCACGACACATTCCTTCCCCGTTACTCCGACGGAACATGGGGCTACTATCCGATTGACACTCAGGGCTCGCCAAACTCTGTGACGAATCTTGCTCTGGCCGGTGCGGAGAAAGTGACCACCACGCGCATCAATACAGACTTCACTCTTGAACAGGATCTTAGCTTCCTTCTTAAAGGTCTCCGTGCATCGGCACTCGTGTCGTGGGACAATGTGTTCGTTGAGACCGGACGCGGTATCAATGACCTCTACAACTCTTATCAGCAGAAATGGATCAATCCACTCACCGGCGAGGTCACTTATTCACAGACCGGCGACACAAAGACCGGATTTGATTTCAATGAAGGCATCAAGTGGAACACTAACGGCGGTAAGGTCGACAATAACCAGACAGTACGAAACCTTTTCTATCAGGGGCAACTCTTCTGGTCAGGAAAATTCGGTGAAAACGAAGTCTCGGCTATGGGCGTGTTCAACCGCACCGAAAACACCTATGGCTCTGATTTTACAAACTATCGAGAGGACTGGGCCTTCCGTGCCACATATAACTATGCCGATAAGTATTTTGCCGAATACAACGGCGCTTACAACGGCTCGGAACGTTTTGGAAAGAAACACCGTTTCGCCTTCTTCAATTCAGGTGCAGTCGGCTGGATGATCTCGCAGGAAAATTTTATGAAATTTTCGCGCGGCTGGCTTGATTTGCTCAAGGTACGCTATTCTTATGGTGAGGTAGGCGATGACTATGTGCCCGCACGCTGGCTCTATGCCACTCAGATGGGCTACGGTCCGATCAACGACACAAACGGTCAGTCGTTCCAGGGCATCAACAAGCAGTTGGATTCCCCCTACGTATGGTTTTACGAGAAGGCTGTCGGCAACGCCGATGTCCATTGGGAAAAGGCCATCAAGCAGAACCTCGGTATCGACTACTCGTTCTTCAACCACCTTGCCGCCGGTAGCCTCGAATTTTTCCGCGACAAGCGTAGCGACATCCTCATTACGGGCAACAACCGCGCTGTCCCCAGCTATTATGGCACGACCGCTCCTACAGCCAACCTCGGACGCGTGCGCACTTCAGGTTTCGAGCTTGAACTCCGTCTCAACTACACTTTCGGAAACAATTTCCATCTCTGGGGTAACTTCAACATGACCCATGCCACCAACAAGGTGCTTTCATACGACGATCCTGAGCTTACTCCCGACTATCAGAAGAGCACCGGTTTTGCAATCGGTCAGGACCATGCCATCTATACAGCCGGCATTGCCAAAGACTGGAATGAAGTTATCGGCATGACACAGCACAACACCAATGACAATAACAAGTTGCCCGGACAGTTTATTTCCGTGGACTACAATGGCGACGGTGTCATCGATACAAATGACAATGCTCCTTACGGATATACCGGGGCTCCGCAAAACACCTATAACGCTACCATCGGTTTTGAATGGAAAGGCTTCTCTGCTTTTGTTCAGTTCTATGGTGTGACGAATGTCAGCCGCTATGTAGGGTTCACATCTCTGAACAATCACCTTAACACTGTTTTCGATGAGGGAGCTTTCTGGTCAGCCTCAAATCCTGACTCTGCAGTGCCGCTGCCACGCTGGAGTTCGACTCCGTCCTACTACGAAGGAACCCGCTATCACTACGACGGTTCATATATCCGTCTGAAGAACGCGGAAATCGCCTACACATGGACCGGCGGATGGGTAAAGAAGCTTGGCATGAGCATGTTCAAACTCTATCTCAACGGCAACAACCTCTGGCTCTGGTCGCGCATGCCCGATGACCGCGAATCGAACTTTGCAGGAACAGGTCTTGCCTCGCAGGGTGCTTATCCGACAGTGCGCCGTTTCAATCTTGGCTTTAAGTTTGACATCTAACCGACTGACTTATCATGAAAAAATATGTAACATATATAAAGGCAGCCTGTCTGAGTACGGCTCTTATGCTTGGTGCGACTGCTTGCTCCGATTATCTTGACAAATCGGAAGAATCAGACATCTCCGCTACCGAACCTTACAAGAATTTTACCAACTTCCAAGGTTTTGTGGAGCTGCTCTACAACAACATACCTCTTTTTGACAAAGGCTATTGGACCAACTCCTTCAACTGGGGTGACGACGAGATTATCAGCGCCAATGTCAACTATCACATGGTCTATAAGATTGATCAGGGTGACTTCTGGGGCTGGCAGTCGGAATTCGACGGCTGGGGCACTGGATGGCTCGACCGCGGAGCCTTCGACGCATATAAGAAGGACCGTTTCAACAAGGGTCTGTGGCCATGCGCATGGTGGGGCATCCGCCAGTGCAACATGGGTCTTGAGAACCTTGACCTACTCACCGATGCGACTTCTGAACAGAAGAAGGCCATTGAAGGCCAGCTCCTTTTCTTCCGCGGATGGTATCACTTCATGCTGATGCAATATTTCGGTGGTCTTCCATATATCGACGAGGTAATGAACGCCAACGGGCAGCTGACACGTCCGCGTCTCTCTTACCATGAATGCGCTGACAAGGCAGCAGCCGATTTCCGCCGTGCGGCCGATCTTCTTCCGATTGACTGGGACAAGACCTCGATCAGCGTCATAACCAACGGTAACAACCAGCGCCGTATCAATAAGGTGATGGCTCTCGCTTATTTAGGCAAGAACTATCTTTGGGCGGCTTCACCTCTCATGAATTATGAGTCGACGGGCTCTCGTGAGTATAACCGCGAGTATGCACAGAAGGCGGCCGACACCTTCGGAGAACTTCTTGATCTCGTGGAGAGAGGTGCGACACAGTATGAACTTGTCAGCTATGACAAGATAGGGGAGGTCTTCTACTCTTACGGACAGAATGGCCGTATGCCCGGTCTCACCGAAGTCATTTTCCGCGGGCCGGAGTGGGATCCTTGGCAGAACACACGCTATGGTCTCGCCCTCCAGTATGTCCCGACTCCTTATCACCCCGACGGTGGCGGCAATAACCTCAGCCCCTGTGCCAATTATGTCAACAACTACGGTATGGCCAACGGTCTTCCTCTTGACGACCCGCAGTCAGGCTGGGACAAGACCCATCCGTGGAAGGACCGCGATCCGCGTTTCTACAATGACATCGTGTTCGACGGTTGTCTGATTACAGACAATTACCAGAATCCTCTTCCCAATATCGAGCTGTTTACTTCGGGCGCTTCTCGCGACATCAACACAGCTTCGCGTACTGGCTATGCGCTCAAGAAGTTCCTTCATCCCACATGTAACCGCTACGATGACGGCTGGGGCTATTCACCTCAGTTCACAATCGGTCTCAGCTACCTCCGTCTCGCTGATGTCTATCTGATGTATGCGGAAGCTGTCGCTCAGGCCACCGGAACTCCTTCGGGTAAGGTATCTGCATGTCAGCTTTCAGCTCTTGATGCTGTCAACAAAATCCGTGAGCGTGCGGGCGTAGAAGGTGTGAATGCCAAATTTACAGGCAATCTTGATTCGTTCATGAGTGAGCTGCGCCGCGAGCGTGCGGTCGAGCTTTCCTACGAAGGCCATCGCTTCAACGATCTCCGCCGCTGGATGCTCATAGACAAACCTGAGTATGCCGACAAGACTTCGGTTGAATTTACCCGTAGCGGAGACTTTGATCCGGCTCATCCTGAAAACAATGCTGTCAGCGGTTATCATGAAGAAGTCATCGTCACACGCAGCTATACCGAGAAACACTACTGGATGCCTCTCAAGAAGTCTGACTGCAACATGTCGGCAGAGTTCAAGCAGAATCCCGGTTGGTAATAACCTTATAATTAAAATCTCATGAAACAGATATATAAAATTGTAACTATAGGAGCATTCGCGTTGCTGTCGGCCGGGATTTCGAAAGCCGACGAGCTTCTCGACTCCACAAAAGTCCACGTGGCTTTCCGCACGGTCGAGGATATGAATCTTCTTGGCGGTGTATCGGCTGTGGATGTAGAAAAACTGATGGAGAAAGACTATTCGACCTATAGTCTGTCTGACATGCAGGCGCTGGTCGGAGGTTACAACGGTCAGCTCTGGAATCAGGGAAATGCGCTTGTGCTTGTCGATGGTGTCCCTCGTGAGGCGACCAATATTCTTCCTTCTGAAATAGCCCAGATTACATTCCTGAAGAGCGCGCAGGCAGTGGTGCTCTACGGTAGCCGTGGCGCACACGGTGTCATCCTTATCACCACCAAGCGCGGCAACGAGAAAGGCCTTCAGGTGAGTGTCAGGGGCAATGCGCAGCTCTATGTTCCCAAGAGCTATCCTAAATATCTCGGTTCGGCAGAATATGCAACTCTCTACAATGAGGCGCTCGTCAACGACGGCATCGAGATTCCGGCCTTCTCGCAGGAGGATATCTATAATTATTCCGCCGGCACGAATCCGTTCAGATACCCCGACATAAACTTCTTCTCCGACGAATATCTAAAGAAGAACTATATGCGTTATGATGCGACTGCTGAGTTTCGCGGAGGTGGCAAGTATGCCAAATATTATGCCAACGTCGGCCTTTACAACAACTCAGACCTGATTAAATTCGGCGAGGGAAAGGACAATCACACGACACGCCTTCATGTGCGCGGTAACATTGACCTCAAGCTCAATGACTGGATCAGTGGCTGGGTCAACACAAGCGCATCATTCTATGATGACCGTAAGGACCGTTCGAATTTCTGGGCCGAGTCTGCGGTGTTACGTCCGACCAACCCCGGTGCTGATCCACTTGTGCCGCTGATTCCGATATCGGCGATTGATCCTTCCGACCAGAGTGCATGGGCCTACATCAACAACAGCAACTATATTGTCGACGGCAAATATCTGCTCGGAGGTACACAGCAATACGCCACCAATCCGTTTGCCGGGATGTATGCCGCCGGTCACAACACCTACACCAGCCGTCAGTTCCAGTTTGACCTTGGTCTTGACATTGACCTTGCACGTGTGCTCCCGGGTCTGTCGTTCCGCGCACAGTATGCTGTCGACTATGCAACATCTTACAATACCGCCATCATCAACGATTATGCGACATACAGAGCCACATGGGACAATGCACTTGGCTATGATATGATTTCGGGAATCACGAAATATAATCTTGACAAGAGTACAGCTACTCAGACAGTTTCCGACAGTAAGGATATCCAGACCATAGCATTCAATGCCAGTTTCAACTATAACCGTACCTTCGGTGATGCCCATAATTTCCATGCGATGCTTTTGGCTAACGGGTATCAGGTTTCGACATCCGGTGAGTATCATCGCGTCAGCAACGCGAACCTCGGTCTGAATCTGGAGTATGACTACATGAACAAGTATTATGCCCAGCTCAGCGGTGCGGCCATCCATTCGGCCAAGCTCGCACCGGGTCACCGCAATGCTTTCTCACCGACAGCCACTCTCGGATGGCGCATCTCGCAGGAAGACTGGCTGAGCGATGTCGACTGGCTCAACGACCTGAAGCTTACAGCATCCTACGGCGTTATCAATCAGGATATCGATATCGAGAAATACTATATGTATGCCGACATCTTCACCTCGACAGGAACTTGGTGGGGATGGAGCGAGACCAACAACTCGATGCAGACCACGGATTCGCAGCGCGGAGGAAACCCGGATCTCGGATTCGTGAAGCGCAAGGAATTCAATGCCGGTCTCAATACCGTCCTTTTCAACGGTCTCATTGGTATCAATGCCAACTTCTTTAACATTGATACCAATGACCAGCTTACCATTGCGTCAAGCACCTATCCAAACTATTTCCAGACCTATTGGCCTGTTTCCGACCTGCGTCCCTACATCAACTATAACAATCAGCGCCGCACAGGTTTCGACTTTGGTGTCAACATCGCTAAAGAGGTTGGTGATTTCGGCCTCGGTCTTGGTGTAAACGGCATGTATAACAAAACCAAGAATCTGCGGATCAATGAAACTGTCGAATATGACTGGCTCCGTCAGACCGGCGCTGCAGTCGATGCTCTCCGCGGTTATGAATGTCTCGGATTTTTTGCTGACGAGAACGATGTGGCCACTTCAGCAAAAATCAACAACAACACACGTCCCGGCGACCTCAAATATAAGGATCAGAACGGCGACGGTGTGATTGACTCGAAAGATCAGGTTGTCCTCGGCAAATGGGGCGCTCCTTTCTGCATGGGTGTCAACTTCACTGCAAAGTGGAAAAACTTCACTCTCTTCGTGGCCGGTACAGGTTCTTTCGGAGGCATGGGGGTCAAGAACGACACATATAACTGGGTTTACGGCGACCGTAAATATTCGGAAGTTGTCCGCGGACGCTGGACTCCTGAGACCGCTGCAACAGCCACATATCCGCGTCTGACAACCCAAGGTGGAGAACTCAACTTCGTGACATCCGATTTCTGGACATTTTCGACCGATGCCTTTTATCTTGACAAAGTACAGCTCACCTACGATCTTCCAAGCTCGCTTTTCCGCGACAAGTTCGTCAAGGGACTTCAGGTCTATGTCAACGGAAACTCACTCGCCACCATTTCCAAGGAACGCAAGCAGCTTGAAAGAGCTGTCGGGGCTGCTCCGCAGTGTCGCGTATACACCCTTGGCGTCAAAGTAGATTTCTAATCCTGAAAACAACGGAATCATGAAAAAAATTCTATTCATAATACCTTTAGCCGCTATGCTCGCAAGTTGCGACGACCTCTTCGAGCCGGCTATAGAAAATAACCTTGGCATTGACCACATGTATAACAATGCCAACTATGCCGAAGGTATTCTTGCTAACGGTTATACCCGTATTCCTATCGCATCATATCCTTTCAGCGAGGTTGCTACAGACGATGCTGTGTCAAACGATGTGGACAATTCTTATCGTAAGATCGCAGCCGGTTCATGGACTTCGGACAACAATCCCTTGGACCGTTGGACAAACTGCAAGTCCGGCATCCAGTATCTCAACATGTTCCTTGAAAGATGTGACAAGGTTCACTGGGCTGACGATGAGTTGGTGTCGCAGATGTTCTGTGACCGCGAGAAGGCCGAGGCCTACGCCCTCCGTGCAATGTTCAACTATTATCTTCTTGAAGCACACGGAGGTTATGCTTCTGATGGAACGCTTCTCGGAGTACCTATCCTTGAGACTGCCGAAACTCAGGCTTCGAATTTCAATGTGCCCCGCAATTCATTTGTAGAGTGTGTCGAGGCTATCCGTGCGGACGCGGAACGCGCTCTTGAAGTGCTTCCGTGGGAATACGGTGACTCGGAATCCATGACCAAGTTGCAGGCCCGTTATTCAGGCGCTGCGATGAGCCAGATTAACCGTGTGTTCGGCAACAATTTCTGCGGACGTATTTCCGGCCGTGTGGTAGAGGCTTTTCTTGCAAAGCTCAATCTGCTTGGTGCAAGCCCCGCTTATGCCGAGGCTTCAGGTATAAGCTGGACTGAGGCTGCTGATGCCGGCGCGAAAGTGCTCGACCGTATCGGAGGAGTCAACGGTCTTGACCCGACCGGCAACACATGGTATTGCAACAAGGCTGACATCGATGCTATTTCGTCATCGTCCATTCCCGCCGAAGTGCTTTGGATGAGCGAGCGTTTGAAGTCCAACAGTCTTGAAAAAGACAATTATCCCCCTTCGCTGTATGGCAGTGGCCGCATCAACCCCACTCAGAATTTTGTCAACGCCTTCCCGATGGCCAACGGCTATCCTATCTCAGAGAGCAAGGGCGGATATGACGCAGCGAATCCTTATGCCGACCGCGATCCGCGTCTGGCCGCATACGTTACTTACAACGGTATGACCTCCGGCCTTTCAAACGGCACTGTGACAACCGCCGTCGACGGAACTAACAATGACGCGCTCAACAAGCTGACCGGCTCGTCGACACGTACAGGCTATTATCTGCGCAAACTGCTCCGTCAGGACATCAGCCTCGATCCAAACGGAACTACCGAAGAGTATCACTACACTCCACGTATCCGCTACACTGAAATGTTCCTTCTTTATGCTGAGGCAGCAAACGAAGCTTGGGGGCCGACCGGCAGCGGTTCACACGGCTATTCTGCCTATGACGTGATTAAAGCAATCCGCCAGCGTGCAGGTATCGGCATCGAGAATGGCGACGAATATCTCGAATCAATCAAGGATGATCAGGATAAGATGCGTGAACTTATCCGCAACGAGCGCCGTATCGAACTCTCATTCGAAGGCCATCGTTTCTGGGATCTGCGCCGCTGGAAATCCGAGCTTAATGAAACTGCAAAAGGCATGAGCATCTCCGGCAGCACCTATAGCGTCATCGATGTCGAGACCCGTAACTACAAGGATTATATGTTCTATGGCCCGATTCCTTATTCAGAGGTGCTTAAATTCAGCGAACTCATTCAGAACAAGGGCTGGTAACGCAACAATTCTAACACTCAAATCAGAAATCATGAAAAAAGTAATATTTTCATTGGTCGGCATGGCTCTTGTGCTATCTTCATGTAAAAATGACAGTCAGGAATTCCCCGACTATATATATCAGACTATCTCTTTCGCTCAGCAGACACCTATACGCACGGTGACTCTCGGTGAGGATGGAGAATATGACACCACACTTGACAATCAGCACATAGTTCAGGTGTGCCCGGTGCTTGGAGGTGTGAATACCAACAAAAAAGACCGTTGGGTTGAGTTCGAAATCGATCCATCGCTGGTTCAGGGCATGAGTTTCTCTGACGGTTCGGAGGTGAAGCTGCTTCCGCAGTCATACTACACTCTTTCTTCCGACAAACGCGTGACCATCAAGAAAGGCAAGGTGCTTGGCTATCTTGATGTGAAACTTGAAGACGCTTTTTTTGCCGATCCCGAGGCTGTCAATACGTGCTATGTGTTACCTGTCCGTCTCACCACGGCTTCCGATTCTATTCTCGAAGGAACTCCGAAAGTAGCCGGAACTACCCCGAGTGTCGTGGATAAAGACCAATGGTCGGTCCAGCCCAAAAACTTTACGCTCTATGCCATCAAATATAAGAATAAATGGCATGGAATCTGGATGAGCAAATGGAGCTGTTCAGGCGAGAATAACGGAGTGTCGTTCTCTAACGAAAGCAAGCCTTCAAACTGGGAGAAAGCCGACCTGCGACAGCTGACATCCAAATCGCTTTCGGAGTCACACTATGCTTTCACACATGCAGTTGCATGTGTCGATGCTTCAGGTGCTACTGTAGAGAAAAACATTTCATGCGATCTCATTCTCAAGGTTGATGACAATGGCAATGTCTCTGTTTCGACCGAGACTCCGGGTTGCACTGCCTCGGGTAATGGAAAGTATACATATCATGGCGCGATAAAGGCGTGGAACAATACAGACCGTGACATGATCGAGGTGACTTACAGTTATACGATTCCTTACGTCGTTAACGAGCAGACCGGTGCTACGGCTGAATATAAGGCTAACATGACCGAGACACTCGTCGCACGTGACCGTCAGAACAGATTAGAGACTTTCAGCTACACACTCCGTTAATCAACCTCAATATTTGATACTGAAATGAAAACAAACCATAAAATATGGCTTTCGCTTCTTGCCGGTGCATCCCTCATGGGATGTGCCGACCAGACCATCGACAACTTCTATGTCGAGAAGCCTGCAAGCATCGCACAATATGAATATCTGAATGCCTACGGAAATCTAAAGGATTATCTGAGTCAGAGAGCGGGAATAAATCCTGATTTCAAGCTCGGAGTCGGTGTCAGTGCATCCGATTATAATAAGTTCGGTCAGGTCTACCGTATCACCAACGCTAACTTCCATCAGATTACCGCCGGAAATGCCATGAAGTATGCCTCGATTGTCGGTGATGACGGTTCGATGGATTTCAGCACTGTCACAGCCTTTGTCGATGCGGCTTCAAAGGCAGGTGTCGAGGTTTATGGCCACACTCTCTGCTGGCACGAGCAGCAGAATGTCAAGTGGCTCAACAGTCTTATCGCCGACAAGGAACTTGATATCGACCCCAATGAGAAACTCGAAGTGGAGGACGCTATCCACGAGTTCAAGAATGATGCGAAATTCCCTTTCTATGTGATGGGCTATGAACCACAGATTGTCGACGGAATTCTAACTGTCCCTGAATATCCGGGAGAATGGTATCAGTTCTTTGTTATGGACGGCCTCTCCACCGTGCCGGGCCGAACATACAAGGTTACGGCAAAGGTGAAGGGTAGCAAGGCTGGTTCTATGAACGTGCAATTAGGCAACTGGGGTGCGACGCTCGAGAAACAAATGGAATTTTCTGATGACTGGGCTGAATGTTCGGTCACGATAGACGGAGTAACGACAGAGAGCAGTTTTGTGATTTTCCAGCCCGGCACCTACGACGGCAAACTTGAAATCGAGTGGGTTAAGCTGTCACATCATGAAAGTCCTGCCGTCGAGGTGGAGAGTGAGGTCACCTTCAAGACCTATACCGACGGTCCCTTCCCCTTCTTTGCGATGGGTTGCGAGCCTCCGGTTATCAATGGTTGCATCCACTTTGTCCCGACAGGCGACTGGTCGCAGTTCTTTATCCTTCCTGGTGGTGAGAATCCTCTGACCGAGGGTGACTATGTGCTCTATCTCGATATCACGGCGTCCAAGAATGCCGAGGGTGTCGAGCTCACAATGCAGAACGGATGGGGCGACGATGCTCAGAATCTCTCTGTGCCTGTTCCCATTTCTGCTGGAGACAATGTTGTCCGTCTGAAATTCTCGGGCGTCACCGGAGGCAACTATGACGTGATTCTCAAGCCTCAGACCACCGACGCTACCCTTGATGTTCGTTCCGTAAAAGTATGCAAGGTGGAGAAACTCAACAAGATTCCCGTAACTCCCGAAGAGAAGGCTGAAATCCTCACTGCAGAGATGGAACGCTGGATCAAGGGTATGATGGAGGCTACAGCCGGTCAGGTAAAGGCCTGGGACGTTGTCAACGAGGCTATCTCGGGCGGTCCGTGGGGTCAGCGCTACGATCTTCAGCATGCCGCTACCGGATCTGGCGACCAGTCCAACAAGTTCTACTGGCAGGATTATCTGGGAGATAATTTCGTCCGCATTCCGGTGAAGTTTGCCCGTAAGTATTTTGCAGAGAACGGTGGTAACCCCGAAGAACTCAAGCTTTTCATCAACGACTATAACCTTGAATCAGACTGGGACGACAACCAGAAGCTCAAGAGCCTCATCCAGTGGATTGAGCAATGGGAATCGGACGGCGAGACGAAGATTGACGGCATCGGGTCGCAGATGCACATCAAATGCTATATGAATCCTGAGACTCAGGCAAGCAATGAACAACATGTGGTCAAGATGTTTGAGCTTATGGCCGCAACAGGCAAGCTTGTGCGTATCACAGAACTTGACATGGGACTCTGTGACGAGAACGGCAACACTGTCAAGACAGAAGATGTTACTTTCGAACAGCATCAGGCAATGGCCAGGTTCTATAAGTTCGTAATCGACAAATATTTCGAAATAGTCCCGCTCTCACAGCAGTATGGTATCTGTCAGTGGGCTCAGACCGACAGCCCTGAAGGTTCAGGATGGCGTCCGGGAGAACCTATCGGACTTTGGGATCTGAACTATAGCCGCAAGCCGGCCTATGGAGGTTTTGCCGACGGACTTGCTGGAAAAAGTCAGGACTAAATTTTCGGACAGTTTCCGACATTGTACATAATTAGGTAGAAGGGACCAATATTTATTTGGTCGATTCACCGTCGGGAGGCTCTGTGCACTTCCCTCCCGACGGTGAATTTTTAGTTAAAACGTTTTCTTATAGTTTCCAATCATTAATAATCGAATATCATGTCAATGAACAATCGCAATGTCATTACTACAATCTTGTCGACATTTGTTTCGGTCGGAGCATCAGTATGTGTTGCTTCTGATTTTACTATTGAAAACCACGGAATTGCAACAGAAGTGAACGGAAATGAAATATCACTGCAATTCTACACGCCATCTACGGTTCGCGTAATAAAAAATTCGGTTGGCACTAAGGTGGAAAAACAGAGCCTTAGCGTGGTGTCGACCCCCGGAAATGTAAAATTCAATGCCCGCCAATCGGGAAAATATATAACAGTCAAGTCCGATTCCATAACTGTAACTATTGACACTGCTTCCGGCAAGATCTCATTCCTTTCCCCGGACGGCAAGAAGTTGCTTCGGGAGGGTGATAATGTAAGTTTTACTCCTGTCGATGATGCCGGTGAGGCATCGTTCAAGGTTCGTCAGGATTTCTGTCTTGATGCCGATGAACCTATCTACGGATTCGGCAATCTTGAAAACGGACGGCTGTCACAGCGAGGCTTGAAACGCACGCTTATGCCCGGAAATATAGAGGATGGTATACCTGTCTTTGTTTCGGTGAAGGGCTACGGTGTGTATTGGGACAATTATTCACCGACAACATTTGTCGATGACAAGGATGTGTCATATTTCGAATCGGAAGTCGGCGACTGTGTCGATTACTATTTCATGTATGGGAAAAATGCCGACGGTGTTATTGGTGAGATGAGAAGGCTTTCAGGAGAAGTCCCGATGTTTCCGCTGTGGACCTACGGATTCTGGCAGAGCCGTGAGCGCTATAAGAGTCAGGATGAAATCGTGGAGGTCGTAAACAAATATCGTGCGCTTGGTGTGCCTCTCGACGGTATAATTCAGGACTGGCAATACTGGGGTAACAACTATCTGTGGAATGCCATGGAATTTATGAATCCTGAATTTAACAATGCACAAAAAATGGTTGACGACATCCATGCGAATAATGCCAAGGTGATAATATCGATATGGTCGTCATTCGGACCGTCCACACGTCCCTATAAGGAACTTGATTCAAAAAACATGCTGTTCGATTTCTCTACATGGCCTCAGTCGGGAATAGCGGAGCAGTGGCCTCCTCGCATGGACTATCCTTCGGGTGTGAGAGTCTATGACGCATATCATCCTGAGGCGCGCGATATTTATTGGAATCATCTCAAACGCCTCTATGACCACGACATGGATGGCTGGTGGATGGATTCGACCGAGCCTGACCACCTTGATTTCAAAGCAGAGGACATGGATACCAAGACCTATCTTGGGTCGTTTCGAAAAGTGCGCTGCGCTTATCCATTGCTGACAGTGGGCGGGGTTTACGATCATCAGCGCAAGGAATCCGACAGGAAGCGTGTGTTTATTCTCACCCGTTCCGGATTTTTTGGGCAGCAGCGCTATGGATGTAACGTGTGGACAGGAGACGTTGCCTCGACTTGGGAGACATTGCGCAACCAGATTCCGGCTCTTCTCAATTTTACACTCACTGGCAATCCGAATTCAAATTCCGACATAGGCGGTTTCTTTGCCGGCGCATATAACAAGAGCTATGGCGACAATTCGGCCGTGAAGAATCCTCAGTTTCAGGAGCTGTTTGTAAGGTGGATGCAGTTTGGTGCGTTTACTCCGATGATGCGTTCCCACGGCGCTGACATCAAGCGTGAGATCTACTATTTCGGTAACCGTGGCGAGACTGTGTTTGACGCTGTTGAGGATGCGATAAAACTTCGTTACAGCCTGCTTCCATACATCTATTCGACATCATGGGATGTCAGCAGACACAATTCAAGTTTTATGCGTCCGCTGATGATGGATTTCCCGAAAGACAGAAATGGCTGGGATTGTGGCGACCAGTTTATGTTTGGCCGTAATATCCTTGTAGCCCCGGTGGTAAAAGCCAATTATACATCTGAAAAGATAATTGATATTGACGAGAATACTGGCTGGAACCGTCAGGAGAATGCAGGAAACGATGCTGTCGCCGAGATGGATTTCATGACTCCTGTCAATACGGATATATATCTTCCGGCCGGAACATCTTGGTGGGATTTCGAGACTAATGAAATTTATAAAGGAGGAAAGAAAATCGTGAAGCCGACAACCATCAAGACATTGCCTCTTTTTGTAAAGGCAGGATCTATCTTGCCGATTGGCCCTGATGTCCAGTATGCTACTGAAAAGTCATGGGATGATCTTGAAATTCGCGTATATCCCGGTGCTGACGGAGAGTTTACGCTCTATGAAGACGAGTTTGATAACTACAATTATGAAAAAGGCTCTTACTCGACCATCGGATTTTCGTGGAACGACAAGACTCGTACACTGACCGTTGCAGACCGTCAGGGCGAATATCAGGGAATGCTGTCAAACCGTACATTCAAGGTTGTGGTAGCTGATAAAAAATCCAAGATTGTAAATGTGTCATATAACGGCTCAGTGACAACAGTTAAGCTATAACATCTCAATAATTGAAACTATATGAAAAAATTTTTAGCAATATCGCTTTTTTCTTTCGGACTGATGGCCAATGCGTCCGAGCAGTTGCCAATAATACAGACAAAATATAATGCAGACCCTGCACCGATGGTTCACAATGACACCATATTTCTCTATACATCCCATGACGAGGATGACGCTCATGGATATGGTTTCAAAATGCAGGACTGGTTGCTATATTCATCGACAGATATGGTCAACTGGACCGAGCACGGTGCGGTTGCTTCATTGAAGGATTTCAGCTGGGTTAATAAGGACAACGGAGCATGGGCCATTCAGGTCGTGGAGAGAAACGGGAAGTTCTATATGTATTGTCCGATTCACGGTAACGGCATAGGTGTGTTGGTCGCAGATTCTCCATACGGGCCGTTTAAAGACCCTATCGGCAAGCCTCTTGTGTGGCAGAAAGAGCATTGGGATGACATAGACCCTACAGTCATGATTGATGATGACGGACAGGCATACATGTATTGGGGAAATCCCAATCTCTATTATGTCAGGCTTAATGATGATATGATTTCATATTCAGGCGATATCCATAAATTTGATAGTGCGCCTGAACACTATCAGGAAGGACCGTGGCTCTACAAGCGCGGAGACCTTTATTATCTTGCATTTGCCTCGACATGTTGCCCCGAAGGAATAGGCTATGCCATGAGCAACCGTCCGACAGGTCCTTGGGAAAGCAAGGGTTATATCATGAGGCCGACAGAACGTACGCGCGGCAATCATCCGGGGATTGCAGACTATAAGGGAAAGACCTACGTGTTTGGTCACAGCTATGACATACTCCGTCTTGAAACTCCCGATCATCACGAACGTCGCTCGGTCAATGCCGCAGAAATGGAATATAATGCAGACGGGACAATCAAGGAAGTTCCATACTGGAAAGACATCGAGCTGAAACAAATAGAGCCGTTCAACCCGTTCCGTAAGGTTGAGGCCGAGACGATGGCATGGGGATTCGGCCTGAAAACCCGTCCATGTGGAGCGAGAAACATGATTGTGACGAATATTGACAACGGGGAATACATCTGTCTACGTGGAGTTGATTTCGGAAAGAAAGGAGCAAAGAAGTTTTTAGCAAGCGTCGCGTCGACGAAAAACGGTTCGCGCATTAAAGTGAGAATTGATTCCAAAGATGGCGCTGTGATCGGTATTCTGCCGGTTGATTCAACTGGTTCGGACGACAGTTACTCACTGCTTTCATGTAAACTTGAGAAGGTGAAAGGTGTTCATGACCTCTATTTCACTTTTGAGGGCGACGGAGACGATTTGTTTAATTTTGATTACTGGGAATTAAAATAGAAGTTATGAAGACAATCATTTCAGCATTCTTGCTTTTCGTATCAGGAATATCCGCAGTCCCGGCCTATGGCGTGGATTCAGAGTCGTTCGTGGCTCAGACCAATATTCCACAGGCATCTTATCCGAGAGTCGACAGTCGGAATCGTGCCCATTTCAGGATTCATGCGCCGGAGGCAAATGATGTCAAAGTCGATATATGCGGACATAAATATGACATGAAACGTGGTGAGGATGGTCATTGGACTGTGGTCACATCACCTCTTGTAGTCGGTTTTCACTACTATTTCATCGTTGTCGACGGTGTGAGTGTCATTGATCCTTCGAGTGAGGCGTTCTACGGATGCGGACGTATGGCCGGAGGTATAGAAATTCCTGAAGATACGGCTGTGTCCGCCTATTATACATTTGATAGGAATATACCTCATGGGCAGGTGCGCGAATGCCGCTACTATTCTGAAATTGAAAATTCTGACCGCCGTTGCTTCGTATATACTCCTGCCGAATATGAGACTGAACCGTCGCGACGTTATCCCGTGCTGTATCTTCAGCATGGGATGGGGGAGGATGAACGCGGATGGCATCAGCAGGGAAAGATGGCAAACATTCTGGACAACCAGATTGCGTCGGGCAAGTGTGTCCCCATGATTGTGGTGATGGACTATGGAAACTGCGGTTATATTTTCGGCGCACGTCCCGGCGAGACCCGCGATGAATTCGGAGCATCGTTCACTCCGATAATGCTAAATGAGCTTATTCCCTTTGTCGAAAAAACATTCCGGACGCTTACCGACCGCGACAACAGGGCTATGGCCGGGCTATCGTGGGGAGGTCATGAGACTTTTCAGACGACTCTTCGCAATCTTGACAAGTTTTCCCATATCGGAGCTTTCAGCGGTGCTCTCTTCTTCCTCTCAGACGGACTTGAAAATGCTTATGACGGAATTTTTAACGATGCGGAAAAATTTAACTCGCGTGTCCATACCTTTTTCCTCGGTATGGGGACAGAAGAAAATTTCGGAAGTGACAAAATCAGCGAAGCATTGACCGAAGCCGGGATAAAACATACATATTATTCATCAGAAGGGACACATCACGAATGGCTGACATGGCGCAGATGTCTTAATGAGTTCCTTCCTCTGATTTTCAAACAGAAAGACGATGTAGCGTATGAGAATTAACAATATTAAGATTGCATCCGTGCTGTTTATCGCATCATTGCCACCATTGGTGGCAAATGCGATAAATCCGGTCGTACAGACTAATTTTACGACCGATCCCGCACCGATGGTGCATAATGATACCCTTTATGTCTATACCGGTCATGATGAAGATGGTGCTGATTTCTTCTGGATGCAGGAATGGAGGGTCTATTCCACTACGGATATGGTCAATTGGACCGATCATGGTTCTCCGCTTGCCATAGAGGATTTCAAATGGGCCGATGACCGTGCGTGGGCTCCTCAGTGCATCGAGCGCGACGGCAAGTTTTATTTCTATGTCCCTCTCCATTCCAGATTGTCGGGTGCTATGGCTATTGGTGTGGCCGTTGGCGATTCGCCTTTAGGACCGTTTAAAGATGCGATAGGCCGACCGCTTGTCGATGGTAGCTGGGATTACATTGATCCTACGGTCTTTGTCGACGATGACGGACAGGCATATCTCTACTGGGGAAATCCGGAGATTTATTATGTGAAACTTAACAAGGATATGATTTCGTTTGACGGAGATGTCCATAAAGTCCAACAGACGATAGACGGATTTGGCGCTCCCGGCCCGAAGGAAAGGGTTAAGGATGGTGTATATAAGGATTTTTACACTGAAGGTCCATGGTTTTATAAACGTAACGGCAAATATTATCTCCTGTATGCGGCCGGAGGCGTTCCGGAACATATCGCTTACTCAATGAGTGATACTCCTGTCGGCCCGTGGAAGTACATGGGTGAGATTATGCCGCTTTCCGACACCGGTTCGTTTACAAACCATGCCGGAGTAGTCGATTATAAAGGAAAGTCATATTTCTTCTATCACACAGGAAAACTTCCACATGGAGGCGGATTCGGGCGAAGTGTTGCTGTCGAGGAATTCAGTTATAATCCTGACGGAACTTTCCCTACTATAATGCCGACCGATAGCGGAGTTCCGGCGATTGCTACATTCAATCCTTATAAGCGTAATGAAGCTGAGACCATGGCTTGGTCGGAGGGCATAAAAGTAGAGCCAAATTCCAAAACCGGCGTTTATGTCTCGGATGTCCACGACGGGGACTATATCCGTCTGTCGAATGTCGATTTCGGCAGTGGAGGCCCGCGAACATTTTGCGCGTCTGTAGCAAGTGCCCTGCGTGGGGGGACTCTTGAAGTCCGTCTTGATAAAAAGGATGGAGAGCTTGTCGCTTCGCTCGATGTCCCCGGCACCGGCGGATGGGAAGAATGGAGGATTCTTGAGACTCCGGCTCTGATGGAGATACATGGGGTACACGATATCTACCTTGTGTTCAAAGGGCGCAAAGGGCCTAAACTGTTCAATATTGATTACTGGCAATTCAAATAGAAATATCATGATCGGACTACGCAAATTATTGACAGCCGTAATGGCGACGTGTGGATTGGTTGCGGTTGCATGGCCGGGAATGGACATGCCCGTTCTGCATGTCGATGGGCGTTATCTGAAAGATGATGCCGGCAACGTTGTGAATCTCCACGGTTTTGCTCAGACTTATAGCCCTTGGTTTAATGAACGTGGAACCAAGTGGAACAATTATGATGTCAACGGATGTCTTGAATATAATAAAAAGAAGATTGATGAGCTTCTTGAAGCCGGATGGAAAATGAATTTTGTCCGTATCCACATGGATCCCTACTGGTCGAATACTCCCGGAGTGAGTACGACGGGCGAAAACGACATATCGGCTTTTGATTTCAACCGTTTCCGTACATATCTTTCGCAGGTGTTCATTCCTATGGCTGAATATGCCGTTTCGAAAGGGCTGTATGTTGTTATGCGGCCTCCGGGCGTATGTCCTGAAAAAATAGAAATAGGGGATGCTTATCATAAATATCTCAAGCGGGTGTGGGGATATGTCTCGACACAATCGAGATTGACTGATAATCCGCACATAATGTTTGAACTTGCCAATGAGCCGGTTCAGATTATGGATAATGACGGACAATTCGGTTCGAATACCGACGGATGTTTTAAGAATCTGACAGCTTATTTTCAGGAAATAGTAGATTTGATGCGTGGAAATGGCTGTGACAATATACTCTGGATTCCCGGTACGGGTTATCAGTCGCAATATGCAGGTTTTGCCCGATATCCTGTTACGGGTGACAATATCGGCTATGCTGTCCACGTCTATCCGGGATGGTATGGCAGTGATGCCATTGAACCGAGCCATGAGCTTGGCGGTAGTTATGGCGGTGGTTTCAACGCATTTGCTGCCGGTTGGGCATCCCAGATAAAGCCGGTTGCGGATTTTGCACCAGTTATGGTCACCGAGATGGACTGGGCACCGTCGAAATATGATGCCTCATGGGGTAAAAGTATCACCGGCAAAATGTTTGGTGAAGGTTTTGGCGCTAATTTCAAACTTCTTGCCGATAATACCGGCAACGTTAGCTGGCTTATCTTTTCCGGATGTGAGCTGCTTGCAGCATTTAAGGACGAGCCGGGTGAACGCAATACGGTGCTCAATGATTCCGAGGCATGTCTGTGGCCTGTGTATCATTGGTATAAGGATTATGCAGGAGAGAAAGATCCCTCAGAAGATTTTTGTCTTGAATTCTCGGTAAGGAAAGTAGGTGACGAATATGTTGTCATGCCCGGAAATTCAATATTTATGGCTCTGATATCAGATTCCGGCAACGGCTATCAGATGAACCGGCATGCGGAATTTGACGTCACGGTCAAAGATCCGGATGTGGTTGAGTGGTCTGACGGTGTGTTCACGGCTCATGCTCCCGGTCTTACAGATGTTGAAATAGGATATACCGTGGCCGGGAATGACGAGTCAGTGTCGGTAAAGTTCAATTCCACATTTTTCCCTTTCATCAATGGCTATCTGAATCCGTCAATCTGGGAAGAAGGCACATTTGATGAGAATACCTGTACAATCAAAACAGGTAAGTATGGTTTTGCCGGTTGGAAATATTCTGCGGGAATTGATTTGTCGTCCTATCGTTATCTGATTGCTGAGATGGAAGGAGGCAATCAGGCCGCTGTCTCGTTTAGAGTATTCGATCAGGATAATTACTGGACTGACCCGGCGGTCGCTGATTTCGGTAATAGGACTAAGGCGGTGCTTGATCTTGCAAATCTGAAATCTGATAGCGGACGGCTACTTGATCCGTCGCACATATTCATCGTCGGCTTCTGGTCGCTCGGCAATACACCTTTTAGAGTTAAAAAAGTTTATCTGAGTGACAATCCTGATGGAGAATCTGCACTTGACGAAATTACTTTTTCTCCATCGGAGCGGTCTGTCGATGTCTATAATATTCAGGGAATGAGGCTAAAGACACAGGTCTCTACGTCTGTTGCTTTAAATGGATTGCCCGAAGGTCTGTATATCGTGGATGGAAAGAAAATAGTTGTAAAACGGTAAGAAAAAATATTCATATATGAAAAATAATCTGATTGTATGCTCGCTTATGATGATTCCGGCCATGTCGGTGGCTGCGGAATTTTCGATAGCAAGTCCCGATGGAAAAACAGTTGTCGAAGTAAACGATAATAATGGTCAGCCGGCGTATGCAATTTCGTTTGATGGCAAACCATTCATCGTAGCCTCTCCACTTGGCCTCAGGACGAATCTTGGCGATTATTCAAAAAATCTGCATCTGAGTTCTGCCACTGAAATAACCAATGTGTCCGATTCATATTCTTTGCCAAATATAAAGAAAAGCCGTGTGGACTACAGGGCTAACAGACAGGAATTCACATTTTCCAAGGATGGCAAACAGATATTCGATGTGATTTTTGAAGTAAGTGACAACAATGTCGCTTTCCGCTACCGTCTGCATCCGCAGGGCGAGACACTTTGCTGCATAGTGGAGTCGGAGGCCACAGGTTTTACCATGCCTGAAGGGACGACGACATTCCTTTGTCCGCAAAGTGCGCCGATGGGAGGATTCGCACGGACATCTCCAAGTTATGAAACCTCTTATACAACTGATGATTCCATCGGGAAAAACGGGTGGGGAAACGGTTACACTTTCCCATGTCTGTTTCGCAATGGAGATAACGGATGGATTCTTATTTCAGAGACCGGTGTAGCCGGTGACTACTGCGGATCGCATATTGTTGGTGATAAGGATGGCTCCTATACTATTGCCTATCCTCAGGATGGTGAGATGAACGGGTGGGGCTCGACATCGGCCTCGGTAGCGCTGCCCGGGATGACTCCGTGGCGCACAGTCACTGTCGGGAATGACCTTGGGCCGATAGTTGAAACCACGATTCCGTTTGATGTGGTGAGACCTCTCTATGAGCCGTCTAAAAATTATGAATACAGCCGCGGGACATGGAGCTGGATTATAAAGATGGATGAAAGCTGTAATTTTGACGAACAGAAACGTTATATTGATTTCGCTGCGGCAATGGGCTATGAGACTGTGCTGGTCGATGCGCTTTGGGACAGGCAGATCGGTTATGACAGGATTGAAGAACTTGCACGCTATGGTAAATCAAAAGGTGTTGACTTATATCTTTGGTACAATTCAAACGGTAATTGGAATGATGCGCCTCAAGGACCACGCGGAATCATGAACGATATTGTGAAACGCCGGAAGGATATGGCGTGGATGCAAAAGATAGGTGTCCGTGGAATAAAGGTCGATTTCTTCGGCGGTGACAAACAGGAGACAATGCGGCTCTATCATGATATTCTTGCCGATGCCAATGACTATGGTCTGCTCGTGGTGTTTCATGGATGTACGCTTCCGCGAGGGTGGGAACGCATGTATCCCAACTATGCTGCCAGTGAAGCGGTATTGGCAAGTGAAAATCTTCATTTCTCGCAGGGCAGCTGTGATGCCGAGGCGTTTAATGCCTGCCTGCATCCTTTCATCCGCAACACGGTCGGTAGTATGGATTTCGGCGGAAGCGCACTCAATAGCTATTATAGTGCAGACAATAGTCCGAAAGGATCACGGCGTATGACTTCCGATGTTTTCGCCCTTGCTACAGCAGTGCTTTTTCAAAGCCCGGTGCAACATTTCGCACTCGCACCGAACAACCTCGAAGATGCTCCTGAATGGGCTATTGAATTTATGAAAAATGTACCTGTCACATGGGATGAGACTCGTTTTATAGAAGGCTATCCGGGAAAATACATTGTTTTGGCCCGTAGGCATGGATCTTCATGGTATATTGTCGGTGTGAATGCAGGTGAAGAGAAGATTAAACTGACTGTAGAGATTCCTGAAAGTATGAATCGTGTGCCATTGACACTTTACAGTGATGATGATAATCTGTCCGGGAAGAAACAGGATTTACGTCCTGATAATAAGGGAAAGGTAAAAGTGGTGATTCCTCGCAACGGAGCGTTTGTCATTACAAATCGTCCTGATCCTGATTTCCATGTATATCTCTGTTTCGGTCAGTCGAACATGGAGGGAGCAGCCGCGTATGAGGCTCAGGATACAATAGGGGGCGATTCAAGATTTTTGATGATGCCGGCTGTCGATATGCCTGAAAAATCGAGGACGAAAGGCCGGTGGTGTCAGGCTTTGCCTCCGCTCGTCAGAAGTACCACAGGTCTTACCCCGATTGATTATTTCGGGCGTGAGATGGTAAAAGCTCTCCCGGAGAAAGTAAGGGTAGGGGTTGTCAATGTCGCTGTCGGTGGCTGCCGGATTGAACTGTTTGACACGGATTCGTGTGCCTCACATATAATGTCACAGCCTGATTGGTTGAAAAATACAGTGAAAGCGTATGATGATAACCCTTACAAACGGCTCTTGACGATGGCCCGTGAGGCACAAAGGGCAGGTATCATAAAAGGAGTTCTTATCCATCAGGGAGAATCGAATACCAATGACAGAGAATGGCCTTTGAAGGTAAGAAAGATCTATGAGCGTCTTATCTCGGATCTCGGACTTGAGAAGGATAAGATGATATTGGTCGCAGGTGAAATGCTTTCGGAAGAAGAAGGTGGAATATGCTCCTCGATGAATGCTATTGTTAATACATTGCCTGATGTGATACCGAACAGTCGTATTGTGTCGTCAAAAGGTTGTAAAGGAGCTCCCGACGGACTTCATTTCACGGCTGAGGGTTATCGCGAATTAGGCCGCCGCTATGCGGAAGCTGTCTTGTCAAGGCCCTGAATAGATTTATAAGGTTGCTCTCTCCATTGAATAATATCAATGGTTGGAACACAAATAAAAAAGTTTCCGCGTGGATTGAACGTGGAAACTTTTTTATTATGTAACGTGGCATCAGTAGTAAAGTAAAATTAAAAATGAGCCTCTCAACAAACTGCATAAAGATTTTTAGAGCTATCTTTGCGGTCTAAATTCATGCTGATATGGAAAAACTGGATGTATTTGATTGCTCAAGCACCTTTATAGCGAGTTATTTTACGGATGACCGTGGCTGTGCCCACTGCAACCGCGAGCATACTCTCATATATATTCATTCAGGCGAACTGGAAATTACCGACAGCGGACGTAAGACTATACTTCGATCCCGGCGATTGCGCTTTTATGAGGCGCGATAACAGGATGTGGCTTCAGAAGCGTGTCAAAGATGGCAGACCGTACCGTTCAGTCGTGATGAAGTTCTCCCGAGATTATCTGAAAGAGTTTTTCCACACTCTGAACCGCAAGGACATACCGGCAGATGCACGGCGGGAGAAGAGAAGCCTTGTGAAATTTCCTACAAACCGTCTGGATGTGCGAAGTCTATTTGAATCGCTTGTTCCTTACTTTGATGCCGGTGTCTCGCCGGATGAGGATATATTGAAAATGAAGATGGCGGAAGGAATGTTTGCCATTCTTAAAACCGATGAAAACTTGTATGCCTCGCTGTTTGATTTTGTCGAGCCGTGGAAAAGAGTACGAGCGGATATTTTTTTGACTCATCGATATTCTTTGGCGTAAACAGTGTATACTGCATTGTCTTCCCGGTTGTGGCATCAGTGTATTCAAACTGTTTGAATTGCGGTACTTCCGATTTTATCATAGCCTGAAGCGTGGCATCTCCGCTTTTGTCAATTACCGGTCCGCCACCGGGTTTCCCTCCTTTACGTTCCTTTGAAGATTGTATATCAGCTGCCGAAGTCTGTTTTTCGGATTTTTGCGTGCATCCAGTCAATGGTGCGCTGACCGTAAGTGCGGATATGGAGATTACCGCATAGCTGAAAAGATTCTTTATATTCATAGTTCGATTTGATTGTGATGTCAGTATATGAATAAGACGTTTGAAGTTCCGAAAGTTTAGTCGTATGGGTAAATGCAGCTTTATTAAGGGCGAATGACTGCTCTTGAATACAATGAGTGTCACCGAATTCGCTTCGGTGACACCCATCAATGTGTTTGGTTAGAATTGAGAGTAGGGTATTATTGTTTATTAAGATTATTCGTCAGCTTGTGCTTTTTCAGCATATTCTTTAAGCAGTTTTTCCTGCACGTCGGACGGAACGAGTTCGTATGATGCGAATTTCATTGTGAACGCTGACCGTCCGCCGGTAATTGATGAAAGTGCTGTCGAATATGACGACATTTCCTTTAATGGAACACGGGCTGAGATTTTCTCAAAACCATTGTCGCTTGACATACCCATGATTATGGCACGGCGTCCCTGAAGGTCGCTCATCACATCGCCCATCACATCGCCGGGAACCATGACGTCCACGTCATAGACCGGTTCAAGCACTTTCGGATTCGCATTGCGGAATGCCTCGCTGAAAGCATTGCGACCTGCGAGACGGAATGAGATTTCGTTTGAGTCGACCGGGTGCATCTTACCGTCATAGATACATACTCTCACATCACGTGCGTAACTGCCGGTGAGCGGGCCTTGTTCCATTCGGTCCATGAGACCTTTGACTATCGCAGGTATGAAGCGGGCGTCAATCGCTCCACCGACGATACAGTTGTGTACGACGAGTTTTCCACCCCATGCCAAAGGTATCTCTTGAGTGTCGCGCACGCTCATCTTGTATTCCTGATTGCCGAACTTATAAGTGTCGGGGCAGGCATTCCTTCGGTATAGGGTTCGATTATGAGATGTACCTCACCAAACTGACCTGCGCCGCCTGACTGCTTCTTGTGACGGTAGTCGGCACGTGCGGCCTTGGTGATTGTCTCGCGGTAAGGGATTCGCGGTTCTTCAAATATGATGGGAAGCTTGTCGTTGTTTTCGACACGCCACTTCAGGGTGCGGAGATGGAATTCTCCCTGGCCTGAAAGTATGGTCTGCTTCAGTTCTTTCGATTGTTCGATTACCCAAGTCGGATCTTCCTCGTGCATGCGGGTGAGTATGCCCATGAGTTTTTCAGCATCACTTTCGGTTACGGGACGGATTGCACGGCGATATTTAGGTTCGGGGAAACGGATGAAGTCAAAACGGTAGTCGCAGTCTTTCGCGTCAAGAGTGTTGCCTGTGCGGACATCTTTAAGCTTCACTGTCGCACCGATATCTCCGGCACAAAGTTTGTCGACTTGAGTCTTGATGTTTCCGCAGACGCAATAGAGCTGGGCGATGCGTTCGCGCGAGCCGCGTGTCACATTCTCAAGATCCACACCGGGAGTGAGAGTTCCAGACATTACTTTGAAGTAGCTGACTTCACCGATATGCGGTTCGACCGTAATCTTGAAGAAATATAGCGACAGAGGACCGTTGCTGTCAGGCTTTACTGTTACACCATCTGTAGTTTCAGGAGCAGACATTTCTTCAACGAAGGGAACGACGTTACCGAGGAATTCCATCATGCGGCGTACGCCCATGTCTTTGGCTGCACTCACACAGAAGACAGGATATATCGAGCGGTCTACCAGACCTTTGCGTATACCTTCACGCATTTCGTCTTCACTCAGGTGGCCTTGGTCAAAGAATTTTTCCATAAGAGTTTCGTCGTTTTCGGCTGCTGCCTCGACGAGAGCCTGATGAAGTTCAAGCGCTTTTTCCTTTTCATCAGCAGGGATGTCTTCAATGGTCGGAGTTCCGCCGTCAGGCCCCCATGAATATTTCTTCATGAGGAGAACGTCGATCATAGCGTTGAATCCGGGTCCGCACTGGATAGGATATTGAATCGCCACGATCTTATTTCCGAAATGCTCGCGCATCTGTTCCATGACGTTTTCATAGTCTGCTTTTTCACCGTCAAGCTGGTTGAGAGCGAAAATCACAGGTTTCTTGAGCGACTGGGTGGTGCGGAATATGTTCTGAGTGCCGACTTCCACACCGTATTGTGAATTGATTAATATCACACCTGTGTCGGTCACATTCAGTGCGGTAATAGCATTGCCTACGAAGTCGTCAGCTCCCGGACAGTCAATTACATTTAGTTTTTTGTTGAGGAATTCAGCATAGAAAACCGTCGAGAATACACTGTAGCCGTATTCTTTCTCGACGGGGAATGAATCGCTCACGGTGTTTTTCGCTTCGATCGTACCGCGACGTTTTATAACTCCACACTCGTAAAGCATAGCTTCAGCAAGTGTGGTTTTACCAGAGCCTTTGCTACCGAGCAAGGCGATGTTTTTAATCTCGTTAGTTTGGTAGACCTTCATATTAGTTTCGGTTTAGTTTTTAGGTAAGAAGAATGGTTTAATGTTTTAGGAGAGATTTTTTATTGGATTTCCGTTTCCCCTTTGTGAGAGTTTTTTGAAATCGACCGCAAAATAGTAATTAATTTTCGTTTTTGTGCGTCTGAAACATGTGTTTTACAACATAAGATGCGATTTTCTTGAATTCATGATTCGTCACAAGCCATAATTCACTACCTTTGTAGCATAATCATACCATAATATATAATACATTTTGATCTATGGATATTGACAAGCCTTGTCTGATACAGCTTCCACGGATATATGACCCTCGTGGAAGTCTTACATTTGTGCAGGACAATGACCAGATACCTTTTGAAATTGCCAGATGCTACTGGACCTATGATGTCCCTGCCGGAGAAGCACGTGGAGGTCATTCGCATAAGGAAGCCAAATCGTTGCTTGTGGCTGTGAACGGGTGTTTCAACGTGAATCTTTATGACGGGTTTACATGGATGACATATACGCTTAACCGTCCGTTTGAAGGACTGTATATTCCACCGGGCTATTGGCGTACACTCGACAATTTTGCATCTGGCAGCGTTTGCCTTGTGATGACCTCTATCCTTTATGATCCTGATGAATATATCCGTGACTATGAGGAATTCAAACGCCTTGCAGTCGAAAGTGACAGACGAATATGAATCTAAAGTATCCGTTTCTTGATTTAGGCAGGGTGAACGAACCTTATGCCGATGAGCTTGTCGCAGCGGCAGAGCGTGTGATTCGCAGCGGGCGTTACATAGGAGGCCCGGAAGTCGAAGCTTTTGAAAGAGATTTGTCGTCATATACCGGCGCGCCTTTCGCTATCGGTGTAAGCAATGGCCTTGATGCGCTCAGGCTTATATTAAGGGCATATAAGGAAATGGGAGTTTTTCATGACGGTGACGAGGTTATCTATCCCGCCAATACATATATTGCATCTGTGCTTGCAATAAGCGATGCCGGACTGACCCCTGTGCCTGTTGATATTGACGAGCGCACGATGAATATTGACACAGACCTTCTTGAACAGGCCGTCACTGACCGCACGCGCGCGATAATGACCGTACATCTCTACGGACGTGTGTCTTGGGACGATACCCTTGTCAGAGTAGCACGTCGTCACAGTCTGAAAGTGATTGAAGATTGCGCCCAGGCTCTCGGTGCGCGGACTCTTTCAGCCGGATTTCATGAATCCCGTTATGCAGGCGCGCTCGGTGATGCGGCCGGTATAAGTTTTTATCCTACAAAAAATGTAGGCGCTCTCGGTGATGCAGGTGCTGTATTGACACACGACGAAGAGCTTGCACGCACTGTTCGCTCGCTTGCCAACTATGGTTCTGACCGCAGGTATCACAACATCTACTGTGGATTCAATTGCCGTCTTGACCCGATTCAGGCAGCAATGCTCCGGGTGAAACTCCCACACATTAATGCAGAGAATGCCGACCGTTTTGCACGAGCATTGGCCTATCGTCGGACAATCGATCGTCAGGACGTGATTCTGCCGATGATGACAAACGAGGTCAACGACTGTGTGTGGCATCAGTATGTTATCAGAGTCCCTGCTGACCGCCGGGGAAGTTTTATGAGAGAAATGGAGAAAGAAGGTATAGGGACGGATGTGCACTATGCAGTGCCCCCGCATCTTCAACCGTGCTATGCGACACTTGCACATGGGCCGCTTACTGTCACGGAGCGTCTCGCTGATGAAATTGTCAGCCTTCCTATCGGAACCGGCATTTCTGTGGCCGATGCTGCCGAGATTGGTGCGGTTATTAATCGGCTGGACTTTTAATGGCTGCCAGGCAGAATGTTAGTCGTGGCCTTGGCGTGTTATAAGAATGTGATTAAAAAATGGCAACAAAGAGAAAAAGAAAAAAGAAAAAGACATCGACTCCAAATAAGTTGTATCGTACGTTATTAGTGCTGGCTCTTGTAGCCGCGTGTGCCTATCTCGGTGAGAAACTTGACGGGAAGGAGCAGCAGACAGATGTCGTCAATGTGGCTCATGGAGAGTATGGCAACCTTATGGCAGTTAAGACGAATCCTTCACTAAAGGAGGTGGTCAAAAGCTATAAAGGTATGGATCTTTCGTTCAATCCTCAGTATCATATCCCGAACTGGGTATCATGGGAACTCACTGCAGATGAGACTGACGGCAATGTAGCGCGCTCAAATAAATTTTCAGCCGACCCGGAGATGGAGGGTAGCGCCGAGACATGGGATTATAGCTATTCAGGCTATGACCGTGGCCACATGGCACCTGCCGGTGACATGCGCTGGGATAAGGAGGCAATGTCGCAGACATTCTATATGACCAATATCTGTCCTCAGGTCAAGACGCTCAATGCCGGCAGCTGGAAAAATCTTGAGGAAAAATGCCGTCAATGGGCTGAAGCAGACAGCGCAATCTATATTGTCTGTGGCCCGGTCATTGATGGTAAGCCTATTGAATATATCGGTGACTCGCGAGTGTATGTCCCGCGTAAGTTTTTCAAAGTCATTATATCTCCCTACACCACTCCTGCGCGTGGCATCGGATTTATAATGCCTAACGGGAAAGTTGAAGGCGGCATGCAGGCTTGTGCTGTTACGATTGATTCGGTCGAAGCCCTTACCGGACATGACTTTTTTGCAGCTCTGCCCGACGATATAGAATCGGATGTCGAATCGCAGTGCGATTTCCATTACTGGTCAACTCACCGCCCACGAAAGAAGAAGTGACCTTTTTCGTGGAATTGGGTAATTTCCTGTGATGGTATTTCGGCTGGACGAAATATTATAATTCAAACATGGCAACGGCTCTTCCGGTATATGCTTCAGAAGAGCCGTTGCCATGTTTAATTGCCAAATGCTATTGCCTGTTATAGAACTGTAGTACTTTGTTTCTGAGTATAAGCTCATATTTGGCCTGAACCTGTTGGGCAAGAGTGGTTATGTAGTCTGATTGGGTCTGTTCCCATTCGGTTGCGTTTGCTTTGCCATAGGTATATTTTTCGGTCATTGCGTCAAGGGCTGCTTTTGAAGCGTCGACAGCAATTTTTCCTGCTTCATATTTTTTCTCTGCACCTACAGCCTGTTGATAGGCAAGACGGATGGCGCGGTGCAGTTCGCTTTGCTGCTGTTCGAGCTGGATTTGAGCTGAAAGTTTTCTGACTTTTGCCTGACGGATCTGATTGCGTGTCGAAAAGGCATCGAAAATCGGAATATTGAGCGAAAATCCAAGATTTTTAGAGAAATTATCTCTCATCTGAGAGCTGAACTTCTTGGTATCGTCACCTGAAACCGTATAGTAACTGCTTCCGAGTCCGGCATTGAAACTAAGCGTAGGGAGATAACCGCTTTTTGCCAATGTAATACCGTCATCGGCCACTTTGATAGCCTGACGTGCGGCCGAAATAGCCGGATAATTGGAAAGAGCGTTGCGATATACCTCCTCGGCGTTTAGGAGCGCCATTGTGTCATCGTCGATAGGCATTACGTCGAATCCTGCGAGATTGTCAAGCTCAAGAAGCTTGGCGAGCTCGATAATCGAGGTCGTATAGTCGTTTTCGGAATTGACCACCTGCACTTCATTCTGAGCCACCTGTGCCTTGGCTTGGATTACGTCTACTTCTGGGACTTTGCCGCCTTCAAGCAATGCCCGCTGGCGTTCGAGCTGGACGTTTGACAGACGGAGCTGCTCGCGGCTAACTTCAAGAATCTCTTTGTTGAAAAGGACTTGCAGATAGGAGGTGATGACGCTCAGACGAACTTCGTCGCGTGAGGCTTCTGCCTGCATTTCAGCCATGCTGAGGCTTGATTGGGCGTAACGTAGCTGGCGGATGTTGCGTAGACCCTGAAATATCGGCAGCGACATCTGTACGTTCCATGAAAATGACGAGGTGTTGCGATTGGCATAGGTGTTGGCCGATGTGAGACCTCGGCCGAAGCTCCAGTTCTGGCCTGCTCCGGCTGAAAGCTGTGGTAGAAATCCGTCCTTGGCTTCCGTGACAGACAGTTCGCTTTGCATTCGGCTGATTTCTGCATTTTTGATATTGAGATTGTGGCTGAGTGCGTAGTTCACGCAGCTGTCAAGACTCCATGCGTCAGCCATCACTGTCTGTGATATCCCGACCGTAAGGAGGAGGGAATATATGATGCGTTTCATCGTCGAAATATTAAGTTGTCGTTATTTTTTTACTGATGCGCCACGTAGTTTTGCATTCTTGTCGATACCACTGTTGACTTGAATATTGATGCCGTCAGATGTTCCTGTCGATATTGCTGTGCGTTCGAATTTCTGTTCTGGCAGACTGTCGGTCATTACATATACGAAAGTGCTGTCGCCTTTCCATTCGATTACGCTTTCAGGAATGGTAAGCACATTTTCAGCTTTGCTCAGGTTTACTGTCGCATTTGCGCTGTAGCCGGCACGAAGTTTGTCGCCGGAAGGAACATTTATTGCCGCCTTGATTTCAAAAGTATTTGCTCCGTTGGTTTCTACACCTTTCGGGCGATAAGCTCTATGACGGCATCGAGTTTCAGGTCAGGCAGCGCTCCGATTGATATTTCCATCGGCTGACCGACAGACAGAAGTCCGACTTCGGTCTCGTCGACTTTGCCTTCGAATATGAGATTGTTCATGTCTGCAACGGTCGCAACGGTCGTACCGTCGTTCATCGTGTTCGCCTGAATGACCGAACTTCCGACTTTTACAGGGACATCGAGTACAAGTCCTGTGATGGTGGCGCGCACCAGAGTGTTGCTTTCCTTCGCGTTTGTTTTCGATACACCTTCCTTTACGATTGAGTAGGCATCTTCGGCTGCTTCGAGTTCAGCTTTAGCCTGCGACAAGGTTGTTGATGTATTTTCAAATTCCTCGCGGCTGATGACCTTTTTATCGTAGAGGAGTTTGTTGCGGTCATGTTTCACGCGTGCATCCTCAAGATTGATTTTCGCTGTCTTTACTCTTGAAAGAGCCGATGAAAGCTGTCCTTCGTCGGGCACAATCTTGATTTTGGCTACAATGTCGCCGGCCTGAACCATATCGCCTTCCTCGACATTGATTTCGGAGATGATACCTGACACCTGTGGCTTGATTTCGATTTCATCGCGTGGCTCGATTTTGCCGGTGAGCACTGTGTTACGCTCGATTGTTCCTGTCGATGGGCTGACAAGCTCGAATTTTTCCTTGTCAGGCTGTGATTTGACGAAAAGGTAAACGAATGTACCGATAAATATTGCGGCGATCAGACACCACATAAAAATCCGCAAAAACTTCTTCATTGTTCTGATATGATTATGTTTGTTATTATCGCAATTAAAGTTGTAACATTTTGATTCCGAATTACTTGTCGTTGAGAGCTTCAATCGGCTTTATTTTCATGGCCTTGATAGCGGGGATAAGTCCTGCTGCGGTGCCAAGCACAAGGAATGTGACAAGGATGTAGACCGCCTGCATGAACGAGAGCTGAAATGCGATGATACCACGTTCGTCGGCAAAAGCATGCTCGGCTATGGCAAGCAGAATGATGGCAAAACAGATTCCCGCCACTCCGGCGATTGTGGTCAGCACCATACTCTCCGAGAGTATCTGTGTAATTATGTCGCGAGGTTTTGCGCCGATAGCACGTCGGATGCCGATTTCGTGAGTACGTTCACGGACGATGATCCACATGATGTTTCCGACACCGATGATTCCCGACAAAAGAGTGCCGGCACCCACCACGAGGGCAAGAAGAGTGATACCGAGAAATATATTGTCGACCATTTTGAATTGTTCCGACACATCGAAGAAATACATTGCTCCTTCATCGTCAGGAGCTACAGGATGGTTTCGGGCAATAAGCCTTCTTACGGTATTTTCATAATCACCGGGGGCATATCCGCTTTTGAGAGTCATCATGAACATTCCGACTTTTGTCCCGAGGTTATAGTTGGCACGCATCGAATTGTAAGGGATTATGACCGATTCATCAAGCTCCGCTCCCATGCTTATTTCAGACGTCTGGCCGGCGATACCTACGACCTTATAATATATGCCGTTGAGTGATATTTCTTTTCCAAGACCTGATTCTGTGCCGAAAATTTCATCAGCCACTTTTTTCCCGACCACACATACCTTGCGTGAGCGGGTGTTGTCAGCTTCGTTTATGAAGCGGCCTTCATACATTACCGGGACAAAAATTTTGTCATAACCGCTTTCTACGCCTGTGAGCATGGCGTTGGAACTCTTTTGCCCGTAAAGAGCATTTGCCCACAGGTTGTTGACAGCAGATGAATTTTCTATCTCAGGTATCGCTCGGCGTATGTTTATAATATCCTGCAAGTTTAGTTCAAGCTCCATGCCTTTGTTGAAGCCTGCGTATGGTTTTGTCGTGCGTCCGGGAAATACTATCGCGACATTGGTTGCGAATCCTTCAAAATTTCTACTCATGAAACTCTTCAGACCTTTTGATCCTCCGATAAGCATCGCAAGGATGGCAGTTCCCCAGAAAATACCAAATGCGGTCATGAATGTACGCGTCTTGTTTTGGGCAAGTGTAGTGCCTATCTCGCGCCAGTTTTCTATGTCAAATATTGGATTTTTCATCTTCTGAACAAATGGATGTGGTACTACTTTGCCTACTCGTCGCGGAGTGCTTCGACAGGTTTGATTTTAAGCGATTTCATGGCAGGGAAGAGCCCGGCAAGAGCTCCCGCGATGATAAGCACCAGCGTTACCTGAATTGCTATCGCAATGTCGACGGTCGGGTCTTTGATAGGGGAGCGGTCTCCTCCGGATTCTGTCAGCATGGCTATGCCCTGCGATAAAAGAACGCCAAGGACAATGCCTACATAGCCGAACAGCGTGGTTATAGCTACGCTTTCGAGTATGATTTGTTTCAGGATGCTGCGTGGTTTTGCACCGATCGCACGGCGGACTCCGATTTCATGTGTACGTTCGCGCACGGAAACAAACATAATGTTGCTCACACCGACGATTCCCGAAAGCATGGTCAGCAGTCCTATGACCCAGACTGCCATCCCGATCGCCCCCATAGCTGACGACGAGCGCATATAATCCGAAAATCTGTTCCATATCCAGAGTGAACCTCTGTCATCTTCGGCAAAGGAATGAAGGCGGCCGAGAGTGGAACGGAAGCTGGTTTCTGCATCATCGCTTTCTTCGAGAGTCCTGACATTTTTGAGTTTGACAGTTATATTGTTCACTCGGTCAGACCCGCCGCTCATCGAACGTGCCGTGGAGTATGGGATGTAGACATCGCGCCGCCATTCCTGTTTGTATGTCCCGACGACAGTGAATGACAGGTCGCAGATTTCGACCAGCTGGCCGACAGGCTCTTTTTCGCCAAACAATGTCTTGGCCGATTCTTCGTTGATGACCGCCACACGTCGGCGCTGATTGATGTCGTTCTGATTTATGAAACGTCCATTCACGATGTTAAGACCGCTGTTCCGTTGTTCGGTCGGGTATACTCCACGGTAGCCTCCGGTCAGATAATCCTTGGAGCTTGTGACTTTTGCGGAGTCATTGGAAATCTGTGCGGCAACGTCGGCTATGACATTCGCATTCTGCGATTCAAGCACGTCCATGTCGGAATCCTTCAGTCGTATGCGTCTGTTTTCCTTAAGACCTTTGAACGCTTTCTGTGCGTAGCCGCCGCGAATCGACACAGTTTCGGTGTCGCGTTGGGCGAACATTGATTCCATTCCGTTGACAAGCCCACGCGAGACGCTGAGCAGCACTATCAGGAGAAAAATTCCCCATGACACGGCGAATCCTGTCAGAGCGGTGCGCAGTTTGTTGTTGCGCAGGGTTGCCATTATTTCACTTGCAAGATCAAACATTTGGATAATTTTATCGACAGAGAAAATTGAGGTGAGATTTTCTTCTTCAGTTTTCAGATGGGTTAAATGATGCGTCCGTCGGCGATGCGGATTATGCGGTTTGTCTGTTCGCCAACCCCGGGGTCATGGGTGACGATGACAATCGTCATCCCATCGGCATTGAGGTCGCGGAACACCTGCATCACTTCTTTGGATGTCTTGGAGTCAAGCGCTCCTGTAGGTTCGTCGGCAAGAATTATTGACGGGTTTGTGATGAGAGCACGTGCGATAGCCACACGTTGTTTCTGTCCTCCTGACAACTCGCTCGGCAGATGGGTGGCGCGGTCTCCCATGCCCATGCGTTCGAGCTGTTCCATTGCGAGTTTGTTGCGTTGGCGTCGGGAAACTCCGCGATAAAAAAGCGGCAGGGCCACGTTTTCGAGAGCATTCTTATAGCTGATGAGGTTGAACGACTGGAACACGAACCCTATCATGTAGTTGCGCAGGTCGGCGGCTTTGTTTTCGCTCAGGTTCTTAATCAGCACACCATCGAGATAATATTCCCCGGAATCATAGTTGTCGAGGATACCGAGTATGTTGAGAAGGGTGGATTTTCCAGAGCCGGATGCACCCATGATTGAAACCAGTTCTCCTTTGTCGATAGTGAGGTTGATATCCTTTAGTACATGCAGGGGGACTACTCCGGGATAAGACTTGTTGATGTCTTTTAGGCTTATTATCATAATTATTGAATCGTGAAATCTGACTGTGTTTTAGAGCGACCAAAGAAATTGTGTCGTAATTTGGAACTCTTTACATCTAATTAGACGCAAAAGAATTAGAATAGTTACAGAAAATAATGAAAAAAACATGCAAATAGCTATCTTTGTATGCCAATAAACAAAATTGGCTGATTTAATTTATTGAATAATAATATTTTACTTAAATTGTAATAATTCTTGTGAAATTTATATCTTGGAATGTCAATGGCCTCCGGGCAGTTTGTGCGAAGGGTTTCAATGAGATTTTCGCATCGTTTGACGCTGATTTCGTCTGTATTCAGGAGACCAAGCTGAGCCCCGGTGCACTGGAACTTGAATTTGAAGGCTATCGTTCGTATTGGAATCTTGCTGACCGAAAAGGATATTCTGGTACGGCGATATATACACGCCATGAGCCGGTGGCTGTCACCTATGGCATAGGTGTTGACGAGCATGATCATGAAGGTCGTGTGATCACACTGAATATGGGAGGCTATTATCTTGTGAATGTCTACACCCCCAATTCTCAAGGCGAGCTTGCGCGACTGCCATATAGAATGGTGTGGGAAGAAGCTTTCCGTAAATATATTGCAACGCTTGACGCAAGGAAGCCTGTGATAATCTGTGGTGACATGAACGTTGCCCACAAGGAGATTGATCTGAAAAATCCGAAGACCAACCGTCGGAATGCCGGTTTTACAGATGAAGAGCGTGGCGAATTTACCAAATTGCTTGCCCAAGGCTTCGTTGATACGTTCAGGGCTGTCCATCCGGATTTGGAGGATGCATATACATGGTGGAGCTATCGTGCAAGGGCGCGTGAGAAGAATGTCGGGTGGCGTATTGACTATTTTCTTGTGAGCGAACGTTTAGCTCACAGACTTAAAGATGCCAATATCCGGGCTGATATTCTCGGCTCGGACCACTGTCCTGTTGAGATTACAATTTCATAGTCTAATGTAACTTTGCATTTGACCATATAAAACCGAACGGCAGATTTCTTGTCAGCCTGAATAGCGGAATCAAGAAATTTGTCGTTCGGTTTTATTGTCCTTGTGCTTGTCGCTTAGATTTTGACCTTGACTGTCTTTAAGTCTTTATCTGCGCTTGACGAACCGACCATAAGTTCGTACTCACCGGGAACGACACGCATTTCCTGTGTCGCTTCGTCCCAGTTCTCAAAGAGATTTTGCGGGAAATCAATCTCGACAACCTTTGTCTCTCCGGGAGTGAGGTCGACACGTGCATAGCCTCTGAGGGTCTTGTTCGGACCGGCTGTATCGGCAGGCCGACGCATGTATACCTGTACGATTTCAGTGCCTGCACGTTTGCCGGTGTTTTTCACACGTACTGTAACCTTGTCATTGTTATATTTGGGCTTTGAAATGTCAAATGTGGTGTAGCTTAGTCCGTGGCCGAACTGGTAGAGAGGCGCCTGTTTCAGATAACGGTAGGTGCGGCCGGCCATCAGATAGTCATCAAAGGCCGGGAGTTGCGAATCATCCTTGTAGAAAGTGACAGGAAGTTTGCCCGAAGGATTATAGTCACCGAAAATAACATCGGCTACTGCATGGCCGCCCTGCTCGCCGGGATACCATGCCTGTAGAATCGCATCGCAGATTTCATTTTCGGGAGTTAGAGCTACTGCACTGCCGCTGCAGTTGATAAAGACGATTTTCTTGCCGGCTTCGTGGAGCGCACGCAGGATTTCTCGCTGAGGAGCGGGAAGCTCGATTGATGTGCGGTCGCCATCATCAAATCCCGGTTCCCTGACTTTTGCCTCTTCACGTTCGTAGGCAGGAGAGATACCTCCGACAAAAATGATTGTGTCAGCATCTTTTGCGGCTGCTACTGCATCAGCCGGAGTGACCTGACGGGTGCGGAGGATGTCAAAATTGAGAGTTGCATCATCTTCAAGCTGCATGTAATTGACCTCGATATCGTATTTCTGGCCTTTTTTCACCTTAAACTCACGTTCGCGGAAATTAAGGGGTCGGTTTTCCATCGTTCATGTACGGTGTCACCGTTTATGATTATGCGAAGTCCGTCATCATTGTTGTAAATCATATTGAGAGTTTCGTCACGGTCGGCGACGTATGTCCCTTTGATTCGGGTGGTGAAGTTGGTGAGGTTGACACCGGGAGCGAACACTGTGTTTCCGCCGTTGTCAAGCTGGATGGTTGAAGTGTAGTTTGTGGTTGCGGCTGGCTCACCGGTCATGGTTGTATTGTTCCAGTATGCGGCTTCCATGCCTTGCCGTCCTTTGGAATCGGTGATGTTCTGAAAGACGCTTTCGCGGTATGTCATCTGTGTTATCGCGCATGCCCTGTTGTAGGGAAGCTGGCGGCCTGTCCTTGCATTCAGCCCTTCGAGAATTGTCACGGTATGGCCTGGCTGTCCGTAATAGATGCCCCACATCATGGTGGAGTCTGTAGCGTTAGGTCCCATTACCATGATGTTTTTTGCCTCAGGTGAAAGAGGAAGTATACCGTTGTTTTTCAAAAGCACCATTTGTTCGCGTCCCATTTCACGGGCAAGATCGCGATGTTTTTTTGAACTTACGACACTCATAGGAATCGATGTCCACGAAACGAGTGAGTCGGGGTCGAAGTCTCCGAGTTCAAAACGTCCTTTCAGAAGCCGTTTGACGCTGACATCGATATCTGACTCTTTGATGTCGCCACGTTTCACCGCACCGGGTAGATTTTTGTACACTCCGCCACATTCGACGTCTGTCCCGCTGAGCACACCGAGGGCTGATGCCGCTTTGGCGTCATTCGACACCTCATGGCGTCCTTCGCGATAGAAATCGCCGATAGCTCCGCAGTCGCTGACCACAAGTCCGTCAAATCCCCATTTGTAACGCAGGATTGAATTGAGCAGCTTGTCCGATCCGCAACACGGAGAGCCTTCGAATCGCTGATAGGCACACATGACTTGCTGGACGTTTCCATCCTGAACGAGCATCTTAAATGCCGGCAGATATGTTTCCCATAGTTCGCGGGCAGGCAGGTTTTCGATATCAAAGCGATGACGGGTCTTTTCAGGACCGCTGTGGACTGCATAATGTTTGGCGCATGCGTGAAGCTTATAGTATTTGTCACTGCCGTCGCCTTGCAGCCCTTTGACAACGCGGAGACCCATCCGTCCGTTCATATAGGGATCTTCCCCATAAGTTTCCTGTCCGCGTCCCCATCGCGGGTCACGGAATACATTAATATTTGGAGTCCAAAATGACAGACATTTGTATTTTCCGACTTTCCCCTCCTTGCGGGCCAAAGTATTTTTTGCGCGTGCTTCGTCGCTCACCGCAGTGAAGACTTCTTCAATCAGATCATCGTCAAATGAAGCTGCCATTCCGATACAAGAAGGGAACACTGTTGCAAGTCCGTTTCGGCCTACACCGTGGAGGGCTTCGCTCCACCAGTCGAAGGCCGGAATGCCGAGTCGTTCGATTGCAGGCGACGAGTTCATCATAAGGAGCGATTTTTCTTCAAGTGTAAGACGCTTACACAGGTCTTCGGCTCGCTCCTCTGCGGAAAGTGAAGGGTTCTGATATGGAAGTAGTTGGGCGGATGCCGGCGATGGTGTCACAAACAGCATGCCAACTACAAAAAGATGTTTTAGTTTCATGGATTTCTGAGATGTGAAAAATGATGTTTATCTATATCGTCTAATACAAAGATAATACTTAAATTTCTATAATACAAATGGCTCATTCAATAGTAAATTTGGCAGTTACGACATTTCTTCGTAATTTTGTGGTATCTTAAATACAATATCATCTTATCCAAATCCTGTAATGAAAAAGTTAAAGCTAATGCTTGCAGGCGTGCTATTGGCCACAGTTGGCTCTGCATTCGCCGCAACAGCCCCCGCAAAGAAAGCTTCCGAAACCCCCAAGCACTATTCCGAGTGGCTGACCCGCTCCGAAATGCAGCGAGTACCCGAGAGCTATATGCTCGATTTTTCCAATCGCCCGAAATGGAGCTATGTGATGGGAATCGAGCTTGAGTCAATGCTCGACACTTATCTTAAATATGGTGGAGATGACATCAAGGATTACTGTATTCAGTATACAGACACTATGATTTCGCCTGATGGTGTGATCCGTGGATATAAACTTCTTGACTATAATCTCGATAATGTGCGAACCGGTCACTTTGTGACTCGTATGTATCAGCACTTCCCGGAAAACAAGAATCTCAAGGCGATGAACACCCTCATGCGTCAGCTCGACGAACAGCCGCGTACAAAAGAAGGCGTTTACTGGCACAAGGCGATATATGCTTATCAGGTTTGGCTTGATGGTATTTTCATGGGGCTTCCTTACAGAGTGCTCACAGCTTCTACAATCTATACGCCGGAGTTGGCTAAGCCGATTTATGACGATGCCGTAGAACAGGTGAAGAGTACATATGACCGTACATTTGACTCTAAAACAGGTCTTAACCGTCACGCATGGGACGAGAGCCGTGAAATGTTCTGGAGCGATAATGAGACCGGCTTGTCGCAGCATTGCTGGGGTCGTGCTCAGGGTTGGTACACAATGGCTCTTGTCGAACTCCTTGACGTACTTCCTGAAGACTATGAGCGTCGTGGAGAAGTCATTGATTTGCTTACACGGACATTTGACAATATCATAAAGTGGCAGGATCCGAAAACAGGAACTTGGTATCAGGTTATGGATTCACCCGAACGTGAAGGCAACTATCTTGAATCGACATGCACATCGATGTTTGCCTACTCTCTTCTTAAAGCCGCCCGCAAGGGATGGGTTAAAGATGCCAAATATCGTGAGGCCGGTATCAAGGCATACGAAGGTATCGTCGACAACTTTATCAAGGAAAACCCCGACGGGACAATCTCGCTTACCGACTGCTGTGTAGTGGCAGGTCTTGGCCCGGGTATCAGTGATGCTGTGCTTAAGGCTGCTCCCAAGGTTAAGGAAAATAAGCGTCGCGATGGCTCTTATGCCTACTATCTTAGCGAACCTATACGCGACAATGACGCTAAAGGCGTAGGTCCGTTTATCTGGGCGTCACTTGAAATGGAGGATCTTGGCTATAATGTCGATTCATTTAAGAAAGGCAAGAAGGCCGGTAAGAAAAAGTAATCTAATTTTATGTAATATAGTGTAGGTGCTGAAAGAAAAACGCAGATACTTTCAATCATCTTACAAACCTAAAAACGGCGTTGCCTCGGATTCTCTGAGGCAACGTTTTTTATTTGTGCAATTTTGTTTGTGAGAGTTTATTTATTCCTGTTATTCAGTTTGGAAATGGAGTCATCGCAAGTGTATTAGGACGGTGTAATAAAAAAATCCGGATTTCCTCGGTGTTGAAGAAATCCGGAATCAGTGTTGTAACTTACGTAGAACGCTTGTTGGTAAGTCCGTCTTTTATTTTCTAAAAGCGTTGTTCAGTGATTGGAATGCGGTTGCAATGCCGTCTTTGTCCTTGCCGCCTGCCTGTGCGAATCCGGGCTGACCGCCACCTCCGCCTTTAATGGCTTTGGCTGCTTCGCGGACAATTGCAGATGCGTTGTGGCCTTCTTTCACGAGATCGTCGGTAAGGGCGACGGTGAGCAGTGGCTTGCCCGCCATATCGACAGTAGCGGCAACGAATGCGGTCATTTCTGGTGACATCTGACGTATGCCGAATGCCACGCCTTTGACAACTTCGGGAACGCGTATGCCGGTGAGGGATGCAAGTTTTATTCCATTTACAGTCTCGGCCTTTTCGAGAGTTTCGCGAGCTATGTTGCGGATTCTCTCCTGCATGTATTCTTCAGCCTGTTTGCGGAGCTCTGTGTTCTCTTCTATTGATTTGCGAAGGGCCTGAAGTATGTCGGGTGCGTTATGAAGGAGTTCTCCGATACTGCGCATGTCGTCCGAAAGCTGGTCTACGAGGTTTTCTGCAACCTCGGCTGTCACAGCCTCGATACGGCGTATTCCGGCAGCAATGCTCGATTCAGAGATAATACGTATTGTTCCGATGTTGCCGGTATTGGGCACGTGTGTGCCACCGCATAGCTCGACTGAATCACCATAGCGTACAACGCGGACATCTTCGCCGTATTTCTCGCCGAAGAGTGCCATTGCGCCCATGTCGAGAGCTTCGGCGATTGGCATGTGGCGATGTTCGTCAAGTGCGATTGCCTTGCGCACATTTGCGTTGGCGATATGCTCGGCTTTGCGGAGTTCTTCGGGTGTCACTTTCTGGAAGTGGGAGAAGTCGAAGCGGAGCATTCCGGGTGAAACGTATGAGCCTTTTTGCTCCACATGAGTTCCAAGAACCTCTCGCAGAGCAGCGTGAAGCAGGTGTGTGGCTGTGTGGTTGCACTCGGTAGCGCGACGGTTGGCTTCATTGATTTGTGCGATAAATTCGGCTTCCACGTTTGACGGAAGTTTTTTGCTCAGATGCACGGCCTGGCCGTTCTCGCGCTTTGTGTCGTAGATTTCGATTTTCTCATCGCCGTCTATAAGCCATCCGCTGTCTCCGACCTGACCACCCATTTCTGCATAGAACGGTGTGGTCGAAAGTACAATCTGATAGAATTCCTTGTTCTTTTGTGAAACCTTGCGGTAGCGGAGTATACGTGTCGGACAGGATGTCGAATCATAGCCTACAAATTCAGTCTCGCCTTCGCTCACGTTTACCCAGTCGGTGGTTTCTACAGCTGCCGCGTTACGTGCGCGGGTCTTCTGGGCGTCCATTTCTGTGTCAAACCCTTTTTTGTCGAGGGTCATGCCGTTTTCCTTGAGGATAAGCTCCGTGAGGTCAAGGGGGAATCCGTAGGTGTCGTAAAGGACGAAGGCTTCTTTACCTGAAATTTCGTTCTTGCCTTCTTTCTTGGCATTCTTGATTGCTTCATCGAGGATAGCGATGCCTTTGTCAAGAGTACGGAGGAAGGAGTCTTCTTCTTCCTTTATAACCTTCATGATCAGTTCTCGCTGGGCTGCTATTTCAGGATATGCCTCGCCCATTGAGTCGATGAGGGTATTAACAAGTTTGTACATGAATGCCTGTTTCTGATCGAGGAAGGTGTAGGCATAGCGCACGGCACGGCGAAGGATTCGGCGGATCACGTAGCCGGCTTTGGCGTTGCCGGGAAGCTGGCTGTCGGCGATTGAGAACGATATGGTGCGGACATGGTCGGCAATCACTCGCATTGCAACGTCGACTTTGGCATCCTTGCCGTATTCTTTACCTGAAAGTTCGGCTATGCGGCCGATGAGCGGTGTGAACACGTCGGTGTCGTAGTTCGATTTTTTACCTTGAAGCGCCATGCAGAGACGTTCGAATCCCATTCCGGTGTCAATCACCTTTGCCGGCAGCGGTTCAAGTGAGCCGTCAGCCTTGCGGTTGAACTGCATGAATACGAGATTCCAGATTTCAATTACAAGGGGATTGTCCTTGTTGACGAGACTTGCACCGTCGATTTTCTCACGCTCTTCGTCGCTGCGGAGGTCGATATGGATTTCCGAGCAAGGACCGCAAGGGCCGGTATCGCCCATTTCCCAGAAGTTGTCGTGTTTGTTGCCGTTTATTATATGTGATGCGGGGAGATGTTTTTCCCAATATGAGGCGGCTTCGTCGTCACGTGTGAGACCTTCGTCGGGAGCACCTTCAAATACCGTTGCATAAAGGCGTTCCGGGTCAAGGCCGAGAACATCCACGAGGTATTCCCAAGCCCAGTCGATGGCTTCTTTTTTGAAGTAGTCGCCAAATGACCAGTTGCCGAGCATTTCGAACATGGTATGGTGGTAGGTGTCCATACCGACTTCCTCAAGGTCGTTGTGCTTGCCTGATACTCGCAGACATTTCTGTGAGTCGGCTACACGCTGATATTTGGCGGCCTTGTTGCCTAAGATGATGTCTTTGAATTGATTCATGCCCGCATTGGTAAACATAAGTGTTGGGTCGTCCTTGATTACCATTGGAGCTGAGGGGACGATATGATGTCCCTTGGAGCGGAAAAACTCTTTGAAAGATTCGCGTATTTCCTTGGCTGTCAGCATAATTTATATTGTACTTTTAATTGTTGACTTGATTGGTGGCCGATAATCGACTTGATGATTGGTCAAATAATTTGCAAATATAGTGATTTTTTGCCAACAACAGCCCCGAATTCCGTTGTAAATTGTCGGACTCCGGGGCTGTTGCATTGGCACAATTCATTTTGGTTTTGCCAATTTCTTAGCTGTGGCGCTTCAGCAGTTCACGTTCGAGTTCAGGAAGGGAGATTCCCATTTGCTCGATAAGCACAAGCAGATGGTAGATAAGGTCGCAGGCTTCATATGTAAATCGGTCGCGGTTGCCGTCAACGGCTTCTACAACAGACTCCACAGCCTCTTCTCCAACTTTTTGGGCAATCTTTTTCACGCCTTTTATGAAAAGACGGGTCGTGTAGCTGTCTTCCGGCATTTCGGCATGGCGTTGCTGTATTAATGCCGACAAAGATCTGATGAAACCATCCTCTGCAGGGGTGTCGAAGCATGAGACAGTCCCCCTGTGGCATGTAGGCCCGTGAGGAATGGCTTTTATTAATAAGGTGTCATTGTCGCAGTCGGAATACATGTCGACAACATTGAGAAAGTGTCCGCTGGTTTCACCTTTGGTCCACAGACATGAGCGAGTGCGGCTGTAGAATGTCACGTGGCCGGTGGAGCAGGTGAGGTCAAATGCCTCACGGTTCATGTAGCCCAGCATCAGTACGCGCAGTGTCACGGAATCTTGTACGATGACCGGTAAGAGTCCGTCAGCGCATTTATCGAGATTAAAATCGTCGAATGTCATATAGTTGAGTTTTTTATTGTTTTATATATGAAGTCTGACAGGAATGCCGCGTGATTGAAGTCCTTTCTTCAGGTCACATATTGATATTTCGCCGTAATGGAAAATTGAGGCGGCAAGAGCAGCATCTGCTTTACCTGTTGTAAGGACATCGGCTATGTCGCCGACAGAACCGGCGCCGCCTGATGCGATAATCGGAATGTTGATTTCTTCGGCAAGGCGCGCGAATGTTTCGCATGGATAACCAGAACGAGTCCCGTCATGGTTCATTGATGTAAACATGATTTCACCGGCGCCCATTTGCTCTGATTCCCGTGCCCAACTGAAAAGTTCACGTTCGCTGAGTCTGCTTCCTCCGTGGGTTGTGACATGCCATATGCCATCGTCGGTTAGCCGTGCGTCTATCGCTACGACTACGAACTGGCTGCCATAGCGAGTCGCGATTTCAGATATCAGTTTGGGGTTATGTACCGCTGCTGAGTTGACAGTTATTTTGTCTGCCCCTGCATCGAGGAGCCGGGACGCGTCTTCGAGTGTCGAAATTCCTCCTCCTACAGTGAACGGGATGTTGAGCCTGTCGGCTATTCGGCCGACGAGCTGTGCAAACGTGTTACGGCCTTCAAGGGACGCGCTGATGTCGAGGAAAACAAGTTCGTCTGCTCCTTCTTGTGCATAGCGAGCTCCGAGTTCGACCGGGTCACCCACATCGGTCAACCCGACAAAATTCACTCCTTTAACAGTGCGGCCGTTTTTGACGTCAAGACATGGAATTATGCGTTTGGCAAGCATAGTTTGGTAATACTAAAGTATGTGTAGTTTATATTAATTGTATGTATTGACAGTGGTGTTGTCTGGATAGATGTGACAAATTTAACACTTTTCCATGAATAATTTAATATGGATGCAGGCTAACTATCAGTCATGGACGCATAAATGTTAAATTTCGGGCTGTTGGATGACAAAATTTTGAACTTTTTTGCTAAAAATTGCGACTTGGCGGAAAAAACTCTAAAAAAAGTTTGCCAAGTCGATAAATTGTCTTACCTTTGCGCTGTTTTTGAAGCTTAAAATTGTTTTATAATTTAATCAAAAAGAAAAAAATGAAAAAGTTAGTTTTATTACTTGCTGTTGTATTCAGCGCATCACTTTTCTCTTGCGGTTCTTCTGACAAGGCTGCCGCTGACACTGCTGCTGTTGTAGAAGAAGTTGCTGTAGAAGAAGTAGTTGTTGCTGATTCAGTTCCCGCTGACAGCGTAGCTGCTCCCGCTGACTCTGCTGCTGTTGCTGAATAATTTCGGCTCTGCATAGTCTCAATTTCTTAGACAAGAAAAAATTAAGCTGATTGCTCTGATTGAGAGTGACCAGCTTCTTTTTTTATGCGATTTTCCGTAGATATTGGCGGTTTTGACCAATAAATGGTTTTTGAATATTATCTGGTGGGGATAATAGAGAAAAATTTGCTAAATTTGTTCCTGTAAATAGATATGTCGGTTATTGATGTAGATATTCATTGTAGTGTCTTCTCGACGATATGACCAATTTTTTCTTATAGCTCGTTAATAGCCAATGAAGATAGCAGATATAGATTTAGGGGAGCGGCCTGTAATGCTCGCTCCGATGGAGGATGTGACCGATCGCTCATTTCGGTTGATTTGCAAAGAGCAGGGGGCTTCGATGGTCTACACGGAGTTTGTCAGTGCCGATGCGCTTGTGCGAGACATTCCCTCAACCACCCGTAAGCTTGCCATTGATCCAAATGAACGACCTACGGCCATACAGATTTATGGGCGTGAGGTCGGTCCGATGGTTGAGGCTGCAAAGATTGTCGAAGCAGCCTCGCCGGATATTATAGATATAAATTTCGGTTGCCCGGTGAAAAAGGTGGCCGGAAAGGGGGCTGGCGCCGGCATGCTGCGTGATATACCCAAGATGCTTGAGATAACACGTGCGGTGGTTGATGCGGTCAGTCTTCCGGTGACAGTCAAGACCAGACTTGGCTGGGATCATGAATCCAAGATTATAGTGACACTTGCCGAGCAGTTGCAGGACTGTGGAATTAAAGCGCTCACCGTTCATGGCCGTACGCGGTCTCAGATGTATAACGGTTCTGCCGACTGGGAAATGATTGCGCGTGTCAAGGAGAATCCGCGTCTCTTCATTCCTGTTATCGGGAACGGAGATATAACCACCCCGGAGCTTGCCTGTGACGCCTTTACCCGCTATGGAGTTGATGGTGTAATGGTCGGACGTGCGTCGATCGGTGCGCCTTGGATATTCAGTGATATCAGGCGGTATATCGACGGGACTTCTGACGCACCTCTTGGTGTTAAAGAAAAATTTGAGTTTCTTCGCCGTCAGATTCATGAAAGTGTCGACAGGATTGATGAGTATCGTGGCATTCTTCACATTCGTCGTCATCTGGCTGCTTCCCCGTTATTTAAAGGTATATTTAATTTCCGTCCTATGCGTATTGCGATGCTTCGGGCTTCAAATCTTGAAGACTTGCTCGCGATTCTCGCACGCGTTGAGGAGATTGTTGTTAAAAATCAGCCGGAGGCTTGAACCGGTGCCGTAATCTAAAGCTGAATAATTGATAAAATCAATCAAAACCGAAATTATAAAATGAAAGCGTTTGTTTCCTTTTTAATTCTGCTCGGATTCGTGGGCAGTTTGTACAGTGCAAATCTTGTGAAGTATGAGCTGAATGTCAATGAATTTCATGAACTGAAAGTTGTTGATGGGATTAATGTTGTCTACTCGTGTAATCCTGATTCTGCCGGCAAGGCTGTTTTCACTTGTCAGGCATCACAGGCTTCTGCGTTCATCTTCAACAATAAAAAGGGAAAGCTCTCAATGCAGGTGTCGACTGAGAACGTCGGAGCAAGCAATCTGCCCACAGTCCATGTCTATTCTACATATCTTACAAAGGTTGAGAATTCCGGCGATTCATTGGTGAAGGTGGTGAACATCGCACAAGGCCCGAAATTTTCAGCAAAACTGATTGGCAATGGCCGACTTGTTGTAAACGATGTCGCTGTGACCGAAATGAACGCCGCCATATCAACCGGCAACGGCACATTGGTGGTGAATGGCAAATGTGAGCATGTGAATTTCAATTTTATGGGTACAGGAGTCATTCAGGCTGACGGACTTGAAGCACAGACCGCCTCTGTCAAAGCCGGTGGTACAGGCTCGATTGGCCTGTGGGCTATAAAGTCGCTCTCTGTTATGGGTGCGGGTAGTACGAAGGTATATTATAAGGGTAATCCTGAAATAAAGAACCGTTCGGTCGGAATAAAGACATTTCCCATCGGTCAATAGCAACAAGATTTGAAATTCTGATTACAGATGGCTGAAAACCAAACTGAAGAAGAGAATCTGAAGGTTGCTGTCGCACACACTATAAAGTGGAATGTGATTGACCGTGTATCGTCGCAAGTGCTTTATGCCATAACAGGCATAGTGCTTGCGAGGATGCTTTCGCAGGAGGATTTCGGCCTTGTGACAGCAATTCTTGTATTTCAGGCTTTTGCCTCTTTGTTTATTGACAGTGGATTTTCGTCAGCTCTGATTCAGCGCAAGGAGCCTACGCGCCTCGACTATTCGACTGTTTTGTGGTTTAACCTCGGCATGGCCGTAGTGCTTTATATTATTTTGTTTTTTGCTTCACCTTTGATTGCGCAATTGTTTGGCGGGGACGAAAGGCTGATACCATTGGCGAGGGTGATGTTTCTTTCGTTCATTTTGAATGCCAGTGCGATTGTCCAGACCAACATCCTCATGAAGAGAATGGAGGTCAGGATGGTGGCTGTCAGCAATTCGATCGGACTGATTGCCGGTTCTGTTGTCGGTATCGGACTTGCTGTTACCGGCTGGGGTGCGTGGGCTATGGTGTGGCAGACAATTGCTATCGGAGCGGTTAAATCAGTGATACTATGGTTGACAGGAGGCTGGAGGCCATTGTGGGCCTTTTCGTCAGAATCTCTCAGAAGCTGTTTTGCGGTCGGTAGCGGTGTCATGTTTTCATCGTTTCTCAACACGGCGTTCCAGAATATTTCGGGATTTATCATAGGTCTGAAAGCCGGACTCGTGCCGTTAGGCTACTATGGTCAGGCTGACAAGTGGAGTAAGATGGGTGTCATGTCACTTTCGCAAGTCCTGACAGCATCCTTTCTCCCATTGCTTTCAAAGGTGCAGGATGATCCGGAGCGTTATGTCCGTATGTGTGTCAAGACTCATCGTTTCACTGCCTATCTGCTCTTCCCGGCGATGGGGCTGCTTATATTGATGGCTCGTCCTGTTTTCCACACTTTGTTCGGCACAAAATGGGATCCGTCGATAATTCTTTTTCAGATTCTTCTAGGACAGGGTGTTTTTACGGTGCTGATGTTGCTTTACCGTAATTATATATTGGGGCTTGGTAAAGCTAAACTTCTTGTCGTGACTGAAATTGTTCGTGACGTGGCAGCGATCGTCGCTATAGCATTAGTCTTCCCTTATATTGGTCTGGAATCGCCGGACTCACCGGTTGAAGGCTTGAAGTACCTGCTTTGTGGCCAGTTTGTGGCTTCGGCCCTTACATGGGGTGTGACGCTTTATTATGTCATCAGGCTTACAAATCGTGGCCTCCGAGAATATGTCTTTGATATTATGCCTTATTTCTTTCAGACAGTGCTTATTTCGATACTGTGTGTTTTTATCGGAAATCTCGATTTGCAACCATTGATTATATGCCTTTTGCAGTCTGTGACATTTGTGTGTCTGTATTTAGGAGGTAATTTCTTAATGAACTCAAAGATACAGCGTGATGCCATTGACTACCTTAAAGGTAGATTGTAGTCCTGTGAGGATAGTATAGATTAGCGGGACATTCCGGCCGATTGATGTTGCAAATCCGGATGTCCCGCTCTTGTCTTAATTTGTGGGGATATTTTAATCCTGTGAGTTTACGCGGATTGAGCCGCCGATTGACTTGTCTACTTTCGAATTGCGGACTGAAAGACCTGAGGCTTTTATAGAGCCGCCGCTTGAGGCTGAGAACGAACCTTTGGTAGAAATGCCTGCAAGTTTGATAGAGCCGCCTGATGATGCGTCGCATTCAATAGAGGCGGTGGAAACATTGTTGACGCTTATACCTGCTCCTGACGATACGTCGAGTTCTGCCTTATTGGCTTTTAATTTCTTAATGCTGATTCCGGCGCCCGAAGATGCGTCAAGTTCAATCTTGCTGCAATCTACAGCAGCAAATGAGATTGATGCTCCGGATGACGCGTCAAATTCCATTTTGCGTGAAGCGATTGAAATCGGCACATCGCATCTGACAGATGCGCCCGATGATACATCAATATTATTTACCATAGGGGCGTTTACGGTGACGATAACGCCTTTGATCTGGCTTCCGTTGCGGTTTCCGCGTTGGTCTCGTTTGGGCGATATCTTAAGTGTCTTCCCGCTTATGCGGACATCTACATTCGCGATGCGTTTTGAATCACCTGAAATTTTAACCGTAGGGTTGTTGCGGTTGCCCGGCTGGTAAACAATCTTTACTCCGGCGCTTGCGTCAAGTTCCGAGAACGGCTGGCGTATGTTGACGATTCGTGTTTCAGCTGACAAGGATAAAAGTCCTAATCCCAAGAAAAGGAACAGAAAAGAGATAAGCGATTTTTTCATCATTATAATATGGTTTTGCGTTAATTTAACGTTCTTTTGAGAGCCCTAATTGTTAACGTTTCTATATATAAGACGAAAAAATCGCTGATTAGTTACAATAAAAATTAAATATTTTCATAATATGCTGATTTTAAAGGCATATTGTCTATCTGTTGGCGGTTATGGACTTGTTGGGTGTAAAGATGCGGTCGATTATCGCAGCTATCGCGCCGTCGCCGGTGACATTGCATGCAGTTCCGAAACTGTCCATTGCAATGTAGAGCGCGATCATTAGAGCTACCATCTGTTCGTCGAATCCGAGAATTGATTGCAGCAGACCTATAGATGCCATTATAGCTCCTCCGGGAATGCCGGGCGCTGCGATGATGGTAATACCGAGCATGCCGATGAAATGACAGAAGAGTCCCAAGTCATGTGGCTGGTCGTGCATGATCATAAGCGCGAGGGCGCATGCGACTATTTTTAGAGTGCTGCCGCTCATGTGGATAGTGGCGCATAGCGGAATTACGAATCCTGCGATGTCTTCGCTTACTCCCATTTTGATGGCCTGTCGTAGCGTTACCGGTATTGTTGCAGCCGACGATTGTGTCCCGAGTGCTGTGAAGTATGCCGGAAGCATTGTCCGCAACATTGAAAACGGGTTTTTGCGTGCGAACAGTGATGCGATGCAATATTGCAGCACAAGAATGAATACATGAAGTATAAAGATGATAACTATAATCTTTACGAAACATTTCAGTATCATTTCGACCTGTCCTTCCAAGGTCATGTTCAGGAAAATTCCGAAGATATAGAAGGGGAGGAGCGGAAGAATTGCGGTGTCGATTGTCTTCGAAACGATGTCACGTAGCTCGTCAAAACCTTTGCGAAGTACAGTTCCTTTGACAAATGCCATGCCAAGTCCGAACATAAAGGCAAAGACAAGTGCCGTCATAACGGTCATTAGCGGAGGCATTTCGATATTGAAAAACGGCAATACTTTCGAGGTGTCACCGAGCAGAGCCATTCCCTGTTCTCCTCCGATAAGAGATGGGAAAGACAGAGTGCCTGTGAGATAGGAGAGGATTCCTGCGAAGAATGTCGCGATATAGGCTATTGCGGCCGTGACTACGAGCAGTTTGCCCGCCCGCCCGCCAATATCTGCGATTGCCGGAGCTACGAATCCGACTATTATCATCGGAATCATGAATCCGAGGAACTGGGAAAAGATTGTATTGAAGGTGGCCATTATTCGGGCAAACCACATCGGGGAAATATATCCAATGGCTATGCCGAGGACGATGGCTATTAATATCCGGGGTAACAGACCGAGTTTTTTCATGATGTGTTCTGGTTTAAGATATTATCTCCACAATGCGGACGATGCGTCGGATGGCATTCGCCAGTCGCCGCGGGGCGACAGGCACACTGAACCGACCTTAGGGCCGTCCGGCAGACACGAGCGCTTGAATTGCTGGCTGAAGAAGCGACGGAAGAATGTGGCGAGCCAGTGGCGAATTACTTCATCGGTATACTGCTCTTTAGAGAACGCATGACGTGCAAGAAGATAGATTCGCTCAGGTGTGAATCCGAAACGGAGTGTATAATAAAGGAAGAAGTCGTGGAGTTCGTAGGGGCCGACGAGGTCTTCGGTTCTCTGTTTGATGTTTCCGTGGCTGTCAGCGGGAATCAATTCCGGACTGATGGGAGTATCGATTATGTCAAGGAGGCATCTGCGTACGGTTGAATTCTTCGGAGCTTCATTGGCGAAATATCCGACAAGGTATTTGACGAGAGTTTTGGGTACTCCGGCATTTACACCATACATGGACATGTGGTCACCGTTATATGTCGCCCAGCCTAAGGCAAGTTCTGAAAGGTCGCCTGTGCCGAGGACGATACCACCGGTCTGGTTGGCGATGTCCATCAGCAGGAGTGTGCGCTGGCGGGCCTGTGTGTTTTCGTAGGTCACGTCGTGTACTGACGGATCATGGTCTATATCTTTGAAATGTTGGATCACGGCCGGTGCGATTGAAATCTCACGGGAAGAGACACCGAGACCATCCATCAGTTCCACGGCGTTGGTGTGTGTGCGGTTTGTCGTTCCAAATCCCGGCATTGTCACGCCTATAATACCCTTTCGGTCAAGCTTGAGACGGTCAAACGTCCGTGCGGCGATAAGGAGCGCAAGTGTTGAATCAAGTCCACCTGAAATACCGACGGTAAGTGTCTTGCAATTGATGGCATCAAGACGTCTGGCCAATGCGGCTACCTGAATGTTGATTATTTCTTCACAACGTTCGCGTCTGGCTTCGTCGCTTGCCGGGACAAACGGATGCGGATCAATATATCGTAGCAGAGCGGGTTGGTTGTCTGAGAGGTCGGATGTATCGGAATTCTTGGCGACAGGTTCTGTTTCAATGCCGTTACATTCGGCTTCAGCACAATCTGCAAATGTTGTCATGTGGAGCCTGTCCCGGTCAAGAGCCTCGATGTCAGCATCGGCAATCGAGGTGTTGTCTGCCGGATTCCAGCGCTCGTTGGCTTTTAATATAGTGCCGTTTTCTGCGATAATCGCTTTGCCGTCAAACGTAAGGTCAGTCGACGATTCGCCCCATCCGGCTCCTGCATATACGTATGCGCACAGGCAACGGGCCGACTGCTGTCGTAAAAGTGACTGGAGGTATGCGTATTTGCCTATTAGGTCATCAGATGCTGACAGATTGAGGATTACCTGCGCTCCGGCCATTGCAAGGCGTGATGACGGAGGAATGGGAACCCACAGATCCTCACAGATTTCAATGCCGACCTTTGCACCATGCGAATTGAATATGCGTCCTGTCGACATCTCGAACTGTTCGTCAAGAATGTCTACGGTCTCTGTTTTCCCGAAAGGAAGAGGCCGCCACCATCTGCGTTCATAAAATTCATTGTAGTTTGGTATATAGGTTTTAGCCACGAAGTTTACGCGTCCGTTGCGGATGAATGCCGCACAATTATAGAGTGCGCCTGCATGGCTTACCGGCAGCCCGACGGCAAAATGCAGATTGAGTGTGCGTGAATAATCGCGAAGGTTGAGAAGCGCACGGTTTGCAGCATTGATGAGTGTCGAATTATGGAAAAGATCGGCGCAGGTGTAGGCCGTCAGACACATTTCCGGGAATACGGCGACTTCTACGCCGATTTTATCGAGCTCGGCAAGTTTGGCTTTAATTTGTGAAAGGTTGAAATCGACATCAGCGACACGTACGGTAGGCGCTGTTGCGGCTATGCGGAGAAAACCTGAGTGCATTGTTGCTGGGTTTAGAGATTGATAAAAATGAGAGTACAGACATGCCCTATAAATTTATAATGTTATAGGGCCGATGGGGAGAAGGGAGTACGAAATTATGAATAATTTCTTGATTTTTGTCAAAGTTGTGTTGATAAAGTTGGTGGAATGAGTTAACTTTGCGGACAAGCAAGCCTAAAATGACCTTACAGGTTGCTTTACAGAACCACACAAGATTATGCACTACGTGTTTATAAGTGAATTTATAAGTCTGAGCTGGACCGGCCTTTGGTGGGGGTTGGGGATTGGCTATGTTGTGATGATTCTGTGTGTGATAGTGGTTGTCATAAGCGAGAACCGCAATCCATTGAAAACGTTGGGATGGGTGATGGCTCTGCTGTTATTCCCGGTCGGTGGAGTGATACTCTATTTTGTATTCGGTCGCAGTATACGTAACGTGCGTATGATTTCGCGCCGTAACCGACGGAAACTTCTTAAACACGAGGGCACGCAGCCGTTGCCGAAGCTCGACCGTCAGTTGACCGTTGAAAATCGTCAGCGCATCAGGCTTGCCTACAGTATAGGAGGGGCAAACCTTTATACGGGTAACGACGTAATGATTTTCAACAGTGGCGAGCGTCATTTCAAAGCTCTTTTCGATGACCTCCGAAATGCGCGGGAATACATCAATCTGCAATTCTACATCATAGCGTGTGACAGCATTGGCCGAGAATTGCGTGACATTTTGATCGAACGTGCCCGCGCAGGTGTCAAAGTAAGGGTTATTTATGATTATATCGGCTCCTTTGATGCACGTCGTCGCGACTTTTTTCAGCGCATGAAAGAAAATGGAGTGGAGGTCCACTCGTTTTTCCGTCTGTCGTTTCCTTCGCATGTAAACCGTCTTAACTGGCGTAATCATCGTAAAGTAGTGGTCATTGACGGCAAGGTTGGATATATAGGAGGGATGAACGTTGCTGAAAGATATGTTTCCGGCGGGGCATTGGGCAAATGGCGCGACACGGCTGCGCGTATTACCGGGCCGTGTGTTGCGGCTTTGCAGTATCATTTTGCCGTTGACTGGAAGTTCATGGGCCACGATCTTTTGTGTGATCCGGTCGGATCTGACAAAGCTGTGTGGCATGAAGGAGTGAGAAATGTTACTCTTCAGGTTCTTGCATCCGGGCCTAATGACCGTTGGGGGAATATGACGTTGCTATTCTACAAGGCTATTTCATCGGCTCGTCGTCGCGTGTGGCTTCAGACTCCTTACTTCCTGCCAAGCGAGGGCTTGTTGAAAGCGCTTGAGAGTGCTGCGCTTGCAGGTGTCGATGTCAGGGTGATGATGCCTATGCGGTCTGACTCGCGTGTGCTGACATATTCTTCACATAGTTATATAGAGGAATGTCTGCTGGCCGGAGTGAAAGTCTATCTCTATGATGCCGGAATGCTCCACGCCAAGGTGTTGATTGTTGACGATGATTTTTCGACACTCGGTTCGACCAATTTTGATTTCCGTAGCCTCGAACATAATTTTGAGGAAAATGTGGTCATGTATTCTCCCGAGACAAATAGAATACTTACAAAAAATTTCGAGGAAGATGCCAAAGAGTGTGTCAAGTTGAAGCTTTCGGAATGGAATCGCCGTGACGGCAAAAGAAAATTTCAGGAATCGCTTTGCCGTCTGTTGAGCCCTATATTGTAATTTGATTTTTAGCATGCCGGTTTATGCAGTGAAAAGTCTCGATATGTTTCGCTGAAGGCCGGGAACATTCATGTAGATCCGCGAATCCTAAATTTGTGGCAATAAAAAAACGAAGGGTGGCCTCACGGTCATCCTTCGCTGCTTACACATAGTACTTAACGTCAGTGGATTTATAAATGTCTAATAATGCAAATGTCTCTTGATTTGGGTTGAGAGCTTTGTTAACACCACGGCGCGAATTGTTTTACTTAAAATGTTTTTGAGCATTGCGCTCCGTGATGTTGATGCAAAGTTATATTTTAATTTTTAAAAATCCTAATTGTATAATGTTGCTTTAAAACACATCTTTATAACATAGGAATGGTTTGTGGACGGAAGGCTGAAAATTTGTTAAAAAGCTGCGGGCGTTGCAGACATATTGTAAGCCATTGGAGTTGGTTGGAATCAAAATGTTATTAAGTTAAAATATGTTAAGTAATTACATGCGAAGAATATTCAAGGCAGACAAGTAGTTCGTTTTGATAGCTGATGACATCGCTAATTAAAATAGGGGAGTGGCGATTGGGATTAATTGAGGAAAAATAATTAACTTTGGGGTCGCGTTTTGCCAAACGGCCTGTCGAAGGCCAATTTTTCTCAATCTGTCATATTGACAGATTTGTAGGTTGAATCTATCGACGGGTTTAGGAATCTTGGTCGGCTCCGTTTGGTCAACATGAACACAACAGATGCACAATAACTCAGAGATGAAAGAAGACAGCACAAAAATAGTGTCGGTCGGACAGATTGACATAGGTGTACCGGCAGAGCGTCCGACACCCGATTTCAACGACCTCCCCATAATTGCCATGCGTGACCTCGTGTTGTTCCCGGGTGTCACTTTCCCGATTACTCTTGCACGAGATGCGTCGGTAATGACAGCCGCAGCGGCTGCTGAAAATCATATCCCTGTCGGTATATTCTGTCAGCGGGAGGCTTCGACTGAACATCCGGGGCTGGAAGACCTTTATGAATATGGTGTTGTGGCTGACGTATTGAAGACGTTCGATTTGCCAGACGGCACTCATACAGCAATACTTTCGGCAAGAGAAAAAATCAAGATTACGGGAATGGCTGAAGGCCGCCATATACCCGGCGCACTTGCCGCGCAGGTAAAGTCTGTTCGAGAAAGCTCTTCGCGTCAAAGCGATAAGGAGTTCATTGCACTCGTTGACGACATACGACAGACGACGCTCAACATTCTACATGCCGGCAACGAGAAGATGTCGGATCTTGCATTCAACATCGAGAATATTCCAAGTCCGCAACTCCTTATAAATATCATATCGACACATTCGCCGTTCACTCCTGAAGTGAAAATCGAGCTTTTGCGCAAGAATCGCATGAAAGATCGCGCACAGTTGCTTCTCTCACATCTCGCTCACAGCGAAGAGATGGCTGAGATACGTGCGGATGTCCATCGCAAGGCTCGTCGCAACATTGACGAACAGCAGCGCAACGCATTCCTCCAACACCAGTTTGAAGTGCTCCGCGAAGAGCTATATGGCGATGATGACGATTGCAGGACTCTTGAAGAAAAAGCAAAGAAAATAGACCTCCCGGAGTCTGTAATGCGTACTTTCGGCAAGGAGCTTGAAAAACTGCGCAGACTTAATCCGCAAAGCCCCGACTATTCGGTTCAATATTCCTATCTGCAATTGCTGACGGATCTCCCGTGGGGAAAGTATTCGGAACTTGATACCGATTTTCAGGCGGCCGAAAGGATTCTTGACGAGGACCACTATGGTCTTGAAAAAGTAAAGGAACGCATACTCGAACAGCTTGCGGTTATGATGAATACGCCGGAAGGCCGTTCGCCTATTATATGCCTTGTCGGTGCGCCCGGCGTAGGCAAGACCTCTCTTGGACAGTCGATAGCGAAGTCTCTCGGACGTAAGTATCAGCGTGTGTCGCTCGGTGGTCTGCACGATGAGGCAGAGATCCGTGGACATCGCCGTACGTATATAGGGGCTATGCCCGGACGTATTATTGATGCTATCAAGCGTGCGGGGACATCGAACCCGGTGCTGTTGCTCGATGAAATCGACAAGACCGGCAGTGATTTCAAGGGCGATCCTTCGTCGGCGCTTCTTGAAGTGCTTGACCCTGAACAGAACAGCCATTTCCACGATAATTATGTGGATGTCGACTATGATCTCTCGCATGTCCTTTTCATTGCTACTGCCAATACGCTTTCGACAATTCCACGTCCTCTGCTTGACCGCATGGAGATTATAGACATATCAGGCTATCTTCCGGAGGAGAAGATAGAGATAGCGAGAAAGCATCTCATACCGCGTCTGGCTGTAGAAAATGGGTTCGGAAAGGATGAAATAACCTTCTCGACAGAAGCTCTGACAAAAATAATAGAAAGCTACACAAGTGAGAGCGGTGTCCGTTTGCTCGAAAAGGAGCTTGCGAAAGTCATCCGCAAAATCGTACTTGGGAAGATGCGAGGTGAGGCATATAAACTTCATGTCGAATCGGAAGATTTAAGAAACTATCTCGGTGTTGAAACTTATACACCTGAACGATATGAGCTTTCCGACACTCCCGGAGTAGCTACAGGTCTTGCATGGACTGCTGTTGGGGGCGAGATACTTTTCATCGAGTCGTCGATAACACAGGGAAAGGGAGAGAAGCTTACAATCACCGGAAATCTCGGTGATGTGATGAAGGAATCTGCTGTAATTGCAACGCAGGTTGTCAAGGCCCGTGCGGAGCGTTATGGAATTGACCCTGAAAGTTTCGAGAACCGTCAGCTTCACATTCATGTCCCGGAGGGTGCGATTCCAAAGGATGGCCCGTCAGCCGGTATTACAATGTGTACGTCGATTTTGTCGGCCATCACAGGGCGTCCGGTCAGGCCGCGTCTTGCGATGACCGGTGAAATAACTCTTCGTGGCAAGGTGTTGCCGGTCGGAGGAATAAAAGAAAAAATTCTGGCTGCCAAACGGGCCGGTATCACAGATATAATACTTTGTGCAGACAACCGCAAGAACATTGAAGAGATAAAGCCGGTTTATATATCCGGACTCACTTTCCATTATGTTTCGACTATAGATGAGGTTTTTGCCATTGCATTGGGAAAACAGCCTTCTGATATTTAATATGTATAATTCATAGATATATGAAAAGAATTCTCCTCCACATTGGGCTGATGTTTCTGGTGGCTATTGTCATTGGATGGCTTGCTATGATGTGGCTTGATGTCTGGACCCGTCACGATGACACGATTGTAGTTCCGACTGTTAAGTCCCTCACTTATGACGATGCTACCCGCCGGCTTTCCGAGGAGGGGCTTGTCGCTGTCCTGAGCGATTCTGTCTACGATAAATCGACTCGCCCGGGAACTGTGATCGACCAGAATCCTAAAGTCGGGACAGTTGTGAAGGAAGGCCGAGAAATCTATCTTACCATCAATGCCTTTTCTCCTAAGATGGTGACCATCCCCACTCTGACCGACATATCGGTGCGTCAGGCAAAGTCAATCCTTGAGGGTCTTGAAATCAAGAATATCGTCGAGAAGCGAATTCCAAGCGACTTCAAGGATCTTGTGCTTGGGGTCTATTATAAAGGGCATCGTCTCTCTCCCGGTGCACGCGTGCCGGTAAATGCAACTGTGGAACTTGAAGTCGGCCAAGGTGTGAACGATACTATTGTTGCCGACGACAGTATCGGCGAAGCCTCTGATTCAATCGAACATCTCAATCTTTTTGAATAGAGGATGGAAGAGTTTGATAAAGATTTTCCGGCTGACGATATGCAGGATTTCGATATTGAGCCGGAGATGGAGACAGACGGTGCTGGAACTGTCGACTGTGCAGGGACGGAGATGTATGAACATTTCCGTTTCGTGGTCGACAAAGGGCAGCAGCTCCTTAGGGTTGACAAATATCTTGTCACCCGAATGGAAAAATCATCGCGCAACCGCATCCAGCAGGCCGCCGATGCAGGTTGCATTCTGGTCAATGGCAAAGCCGTGAAGTCAAACTATCGTGTCAAGCCTCTTGACACGATACAGATAGTGATGGACCGTCCGCGTTATGAACTTGAAATCATCCCGGAGGATATCCCGCTTGACATCGTGTATGAGGATGATGCGCTGCTCGTCGTCAACAAACCTGCCGGACTTGTGGTGCATCCCGGTCACGGAAACTATTCGGGTACGCTTGTCAATGCTCTCGCATGGCACTTCCGCGACAATCCTGATTATGATGTTAGCGATCCGAGACTTGGGCTTGTCCATCGTATTGACAAGGACACATCCGGTCTGCTTGTCGTTGCCAAAACGCCGGATGCGAAAACCCATCTTGGACGGCAGTTTTTCAATAAGACGACGAAGCGGGAATACAATGCCCTCGTGTGGGGTGTGCCGGACCCGAAAAAAGGCCGTATCGAAGGAAATATCGGACGGAACCCCAAAGACCGGCTGCAGATGGCCGTATTGCCCGATGATGATCCGTCAGGCAAGCATGCAGTCACCCACTATGAGGTTCTTGAGGATTTCATCCATGTTTCATTGGTGAAATGTGTGCTTGAGACGGGACGTACGCATCAGATACGTGTACACATGCGTCATATCGGGCATCCGCTGTTTTCAGACGCACGCTATGGCGGTGACGTGATACTTCGTGGCGAGCGTAGCGGCTCATATCAGAAATTTGTGGGAAACTGTTTCGCTTTATGCCCTCGTCAGGCTCTGCATGCACGTACGCTTGGCTTTGTTCATCCGGATACAGGTGAAGAGATGTTTTTCACGGCTCCTATTCCTGCCGACATGACTGCGCTTATTGAAAAATGGCGGTCTTATGTCATGACAACAGTTCGGTAATTTTTGAGCAGGCATAGCTGTATCGCACTGATACACAATAGTTTGCATTGATATTGAATTGTTGTTGTATCTTATTGATATCCAATTGAATATGCAAATTTTACCGAACTATTGTCATGAAGTAGGTTGGTTTTCTGTCTGAATCCACGGGATTGAAGCCTAATTTTGAACTTTGTTGTTAAAATTTGGTTAAATCTCTTGACATTAGCTTCGGTCGGTTGTATTTTTGCACTTTAATATTTATCATGGCTAAAAAGCGTCATCATTTAATTCCGTTGTTCACCACTCGTGCGACCGCGACACTCTCTGTCGCGTTGGTGCTTTTCATACTTGGACTTGCTTCTTTCATGGGGATAGCTGCCCACAATGTGACGCAAGGGATAAAGGAAAATATGGGATTCGTTGTGCTCTTCAATGAAGATGTGACAGCTTCCGACATCAGTTCTGTAAAGACGAAAATTGAAAAAATGGGTGGAGTCCGTACGACTGTCTACTCGTCGCCTGACGCAGTTCTCGACCGCTGGCAAAAAATGGTAGGAGAGGAGGAAGACATAGTGCGCCTTGCCGGCGTGAATCCTTTTGTCGGGGAGCTTGAGGTGAAGGTTTTACCTGAATATGCCTCAAATGACAGCATCGCCCTTCTTACATCTCCCATCATGCTTATGCCTCAGGTTAGCGAGATTAAAGTTCACACAGCTCTTGTTGACCGCGTGAATTCTTCGTTGCGAAGCCTGTCGCTTGCGCTTGTCTTTGTTGCAGTTGCACTCCTTACGGTATCATTTATCCTGATATTCAATACTGTCCGTCTGACTGTCTATGCCCGTAGGTTTACCATATATACGATGAAACTTGTTGGCGCTACCGGAGGCTTTATCCGTCGGCCATTCCTTGCCGATAATATTGTCAACGGTTTTGTCGCAGGGGTGATAGCGTCATTGGCTCTTGTCGCTACGGTGTGGTATGGACGTACGTATGAGGCTGAACTTGGAGAATTCCTTAGCTGGGAAATTGTTGTGCTTGTCCTCGTCGGTATGATACTGACAGGTATGCTGATTTGTTTTATCGCTGCTATTTTTGCGGCAAACCGCTATTTGCGGTTATCATATGATGAAATGTTTAAATAAATATATCTTTTAATATGGCTTATAAACCTGCTCCGAAGCGCGACGAGAATGAGTCGCGCCTGTTGAAAGAAAACGAAAGCTGCCTTCCGTTACTGAAAACCAATTTTATTCTTATGGCCATAGCGGGGATTCTCATTGTGGCAGGCTTTTGCCTGATGACCGGCGGAGCCACAGACTGGAATGCCTTCAATCCTGACATCTTCTCTACACGGCGTGTCGTTGTCGGACCGTCGATTGCATTTATCGGTTTCATATTCATGGGGTTTGCAATTATGTATAGTCCCAAGGGCAAAGAAAACAATGATTAAATTTTATCTGAAATAATAATACAGAAATGGATTGTATTGACGCTCTTATTTTAGGCATAGTCCAAGGACTTGCCGAATACCTGCCTATCAGTAGCAGTGGACATCTTGAAATTTTCCGCGAAATTCTTGGCTTGAAGCTGGAAGGCTCTGATGCTCTTGAATTTGATATTGTGCTGCATGTGGCTACTGTCCTGAGTACTATTGTTGTGCTATGGAATGAATTTGTCCCTCTTTGCAAGTCTTTCTTTACTATTGCGCGTGATGACAAATTTTTCTATGTCTGCAAAATTCTTCTGTCATGTATACCGGTTGCTATTGTCGGTCTGTTCTTTAAAAGTTTTGTAGAGCAATTTTTCGGTGATGGTCTTACAGTAGTTGGCTGCTGTCTTTTTGTCACTGCGATTCTTCTTTCGTTTGCCTATTTCTTTAGGAATCCGCAACGCGAACGAATCGAAGGTGTCAAAGGCCACGACATCACATGGGCTGATGCTTTCATTATCGGTTGCGCACAGGCTGTGGCCGTTCTTCCGGGACTTAGCCGTTCGGGTACTACTATTGCCACAGGTCTGCTTCTTGGCGACAAGCGCGACAAGATTGCGCAATTCTCCTTCTTCATGGTTATTATCCCTATTCTTGGAGAGGCCCTTTTGAGCACAAAGGATCTGATAGCCGGAGAAGGTGTAGGCGCTGCTGTCGGGACATGGCCTTTGGTCATCGGATTTTTAGCATCGTTCATTGTCGGCTGTATCGCTTGCAAATGGATGATTAATATTGTGAAGAAAGGTAAACTTATCTGGTTTGCTCTCTACTGTCTCTGCGCAGGTGTGCTCTGCCTCGTATGGTAAAATTTTGAAGATGTCATGGATTTCGTAACAGGTGAAATACTTTATATTGACAAACCTCTCGAATGGACTTCGTTTGATGTGGTGAAACGTCTTCGTGGCGTGTTGCTCCATCGGCTACACCGAAAGAAGTTCAAGGTCGGTCATGCAGGGACTCTTGACCCGCTCGCTACCGGGGTAATGGTAGTGGTGACAGGCCGTGCGACAAAGCTTATCGAGTCTCTGCAGGCCGGGGTAAAGGAATATGTCGCTACAATCAAACTTGGTGCGACCACTCCGTCGTTTGACCTTGAAACTGAAATTGATGCAACTTATCCTACGGAACATATCACGCTTGACCTTATCCGAGAGATTCTCCCTCGTTTTATTGGGCGTATAGAGCAGACCCCTCCGGCATTCTCGGCATGTAAAGTCGATGGCAAACGTGCCTATAATATGGCTCGAAAAGGCCATGAAGTGGAACTTAAGCCAAAAGTGCTTGTCATAGATGAGATGGAACTGTTGGATTTCAATGCCGCCGACATGACATTGACCCTTCGTATTGTATGCAGCAAAGGCACATATATCCGTGCAATTGCCCGCGATCTTGGTGAGGCATTAGGTTCTGGCGGACATCTCATCGGTCTGCGTCGTACCCGTGTGGGTGATGCTGTGATTGACAATTGTCTGACGGTCGAGCAGGCCGTTGAGCTTATTCGTACTGTCGAAATCTCTTTCCCTGATGACGATGAGGCTGGAAGCGCTCTTCCCGCTTCGACTGGGAACTGATTTTGCACTTTGATATATTTGGTAATTCAGAAGAAAAATAAGATAATTTTTTAGCATGAAGCTTTCTCAATTCAAATTCCGTCTACCCGACGAACTCATAGCGCAGCGCCCCGCGCCTGAGCGCGACCAGTCAAGAATGATGGTTGTCAACAGACGTACAGGAGAAATCGAACATAAGATTTTTAAAGACATTATTGACTATTTTGATGACGGGGATTTATTTGTCTACAATGACACTATGGTTTTCCCTGCCCGTCTCTATGGTAACAAGGAAAAGACGGGAGCTCGCATCGAGGTATTCCTGCTTCGTGAGTTGAGCGCTGAAAATAAGCTATGGGATGTCCTCGTAGAGCCTGCCCGCAAGATTCGTATTGGAAATAAGTTGTATTTTGGTGATGACGAGTCAATGGTGGCGGAAGTTATAGACAACACTACATCGCGCGGCCGTACTCTCCGTTTCCTCTACGATGGCCCTCATGAAGAATTCAAGAAAGAACTTTATAAGTTAGGCACTACTCCGCTTCCTTACTATATAAACCGTGAACCTGACGAGGAGGATGCAGAGCGTTTCCAGACCATATTCGCCCGCAAAGAAGGCGCTGTGATTGTTCCCGGGGCCGGACTTCATTTTTCCCGTGAACTTCTGAAGCGTCTTGAGATTAAGGGTGTCAACCTAGGCTTCATAACGATTCACAGCGGGCTCGGAAACTACCGCGAAATTGATGTGGAGGACCTTACGAAACACCGTATGGATTCGGAAGAGATGGAAGCGAGCGAGGAACTTGTTGACCTCGTGAATGCAACTAAGGACGGCGGCCATCGTGTCTGTGCGGTAGGCACATCTGTTTTACGTGCTGTGGCAAGTGCCGTGAGCATGGGCGACCACATGAAGACATATTCTGGCTGGACTAATAAGTTCATCTTCCCTCCCTATGATTTTTCAGTGACAGATGCCCTTGTGTCCAATTTCCATCTGCCTTATTCAACAATGCTCATGATGGTTGCGGCTTTCGGAGGTTATGACCTTGTGATGGATGCCTACAAGAAAGCTGTCAAAGAGGGTTATAAATTCGGCGTTTATGGCGACGCTATGCTTATCGTTTCTTGATTGTATTTATTAGTAATTGGCTAATTACCTGACAATATCATCGCAGAGTGAAGCGGCTTTTCGTGAAAAGATGAGCCGCTTCATCTCTTTTGCCATTCCTGTCACTTCTGCAGAGGAAGCCAAGGAATATGTGGCTCTTTATACAAATGAATATCATGATGCGCGACATGTCTGTTGGGCATATATGATAGGTTCTGACCGCAAAGAATATCTGTCGTCTGACAACGGCGAACCGTCGGGAACGGCGGGGAAGCCTATACTCGGACAGATAAATTCATTCGGCCTCACTAACATTGTTATAATAGTGGTGAGATATTTCGGAGGTATAAAACTTGGCACATCCGGCCTGATAGCGGCTTATCGTGAAGCTGCACGTCTGGCTATAGAAGCTGCAGAAATAATAGAGGGAAAGGATATGACCACATTGGGTTTCACTTTCCCTTATCTTGCCATGAACGATGTCATGAAACTGCTTAAGGCTCAAAATTCCCCCGGAGGCCGTGAGGTCGTAAAGATCATATCACAGGAGTTTGACAATACCTGTTCGATTTACATCTCGCTTCCGCTTGACCTCCTTCCCGAACTTAGCTCGCGGATTTCTGCTATTTCCGGAACATCGCTATTGACTGAAGGCTAAAAATCCTTATTCAGAACTTTTTCCTATATTTGTCCTCCTCTGAATCGTCAAGGATTGAAAGATACGACGAGTATCGGGATTCTGAGATAAGATGGTTTTCGAGTGCCTCGCGGACAGCACATCCCGGTTCATGCGTGTGGGTGCAGTTGCCGTAACGGCATTCAGCGCCGATTTTGAAAATTTCAGGGAAAAAATGGCTCACCTCATGCTTGTCAAACTCCAATGTGCCGAACCCTTTTACTCCCGGAGTGTCGATGATGTAGCTTTTATCGTCCATGCCGGGGATTTCAAACATCTCAGAGAACGTTGTGGTGTGCATTCCTGTGTCGTGTGTGTCTGATATTTCGGATGTCGCAAGTTCCAGCCCCGGGATAAGGTCGTTGATAAGAGTTGATTTCCCTACTCCTGAATTGCCTGAGAAGAGGGTTGTTTTCCCATTGAGCTGAGAGCGCAGGACATTTATTCCCTCTCCTGTTTTTGCCGACAGTCTGACTACGGGATATCCGATTGATTCATAGAGATAGCTTATTGCATCCAGATATTCCATTGCCTCGGCATCATCTTCGATAAGGTCTATTTTGTTTATGACTAATATGGCCGGGACGCGATATGCCTCGGCTGTTGCGAGAAAACGGTCGATAAAAGTAGTCGATGTGACTGGATGAAAAAGTGTGACCACAAGACATACTTGATCTATATTGGCGGCCAGAATGTGACCTTGTTTTGACAGATTTGTAGCCTTGCGGATAATGTAGTTGCGGCGAGGTTCAATGGCTGTTATGTAGTTTGTCTCGTCCTTATCGCCGGTAATGGTCACTCGGTCTCCTACGGCAACCGGATTGGTTGTGCGTATCCCTTTCAGCCGGAAGTTTCCTTTTATCTTGCAGCTCATATTTGTTCCGTTGTCGGTGCGTACAAGATAGTTGCTGCCTGTATTTTTGATTACTGTTCCTGTCATAGACTGTAAATTTTAAGTAGACTCTTCACCCTTCAGCTAAATTTGCTATTTTCGTTTGGGCATAGTGTCCGAAATCTGATTGCTTAAGAATTGTGTAGCGCGTGTTTTATCGACACCGAGCTCCACGGCTTTTCGTGCATCGGCCTCGGCATCAGCCGGACGGTAGCGCATCTTATTTAACGCCGCACGATATAGATAAAGTTCACCGTCAGCCGGTGTGATGGCCAATGCCGAATTAATGTCGTCGGATGCTTCTTGGAGAGAGCCGGTAAGCAGGTAGCAGTATGCGCGCCCGCTGTAATATTCAGGGTCTTTCCTTTCAAGCAGGATTCGGCTGTAATACGGAATTGCTCCGGCAAAATCTCCTGTGCCGCTGCGGACAGCTGCTCCCGCTATTTCGGTTTCTATCTTCCCGGGAAAATTCTGTTCCATAAATTCCATATCAGACTTAGCGGTGCGGAAGTCATGGCGGCGGAGTGCATACAGACATCGCGGCAGTCTTGCCGATATTTCAAGGGAGTCAAGTTCGATGATTCGGCTGTAGTCAAGGTAGGCTTCCTCGTCATATCCATTGGCTGCAAGCACTTTCGCCCTGTTTGATAGTATGGTGACTGAGGCCGGGGCCATTGAATGTGCGTCGTTAAGAGTCGCTATGGCAAGGGAGTCTTGTCCCATATTGAAACGTATTATACCGAGGTTTGAAATCAGAAGTACGTTTGATGGATTTGCAGGTTCTGCCCGTAGAGCTTCTACAAGTGCGTTTTCAGCTTCGTGCCAGAGTCCCTCTGCGCAAGCCTTGTCTGCTTCGTCAATTTTTTTGAAATAGAGCGACTCGGTTTCATTTTCTGATGCTTTCGCAGCGAGAGGAGCGAACAATAGTGCTGATATAATGAATGTTGACGAGATAATTTTAATGATTGACATTGCTTGGATGGAGAGTTGTGACATGATGGGGATTATATGAATTTTCGTCTCTATGATTCGGATATGCGGTTGCGGTATTCACGCGGTGACAGTCCGGTGAGATGCTTGAAATATTTCCCAAAAAACGATTGGTTTGAAAAATTCAGTGCGACGCTGATTTCCTGAATGTTCATGCCGGTTGTACGTAGCAGGAGCTTTGCTTCGAGTATGACTCTATGGTCAATCCATTCGCCGGCCGTTTTTCCGCTGATTTCTTTAAGTACGGCAGAAAGATGTTTGGGTGTTACAAAAAGCTTTTCGGCATAGAAATTCACCGCGCGCTCGGTCTTGAAATTAGCCTCTATCAGATCAATGAACTGCGAAAGAAGTTCTTCGCGGCGTGAATTATGTCTGGTGTTGTTTACACGTGAGGCATATATGCCGAGTGTGTTATAAAAAAGAACTTCGCACATCGAGCTTAGGGCCATTTTATTGAAAAGTCTGTCGGACGATTTGATCTGCCGTTGTAGCATCGCATATATCAGCGTCTGTGTCTCAAGCTCCTCAGCTGTGATTTCGATAATCGGATTGGCATTGTAATGAATGCTGTATGGAATCACATAGTGAAGTGAGGGCAGGATGTCGTTGATTTTTTCCTCTTGCGCTACGATGAAAAATCCATCGAAATCGTCACTTTGTCTGCATTGGCTGATGATGTGTCCCGGTCTGAGCACCATGATTGAGCTTGGCCCCATGCGTCTTGGCGCTACATCGATTACTGCTGAGATCTCACCTTGTTTGCAGACGGCGAGCAGCATGCTGTCAAGCCGTGAGGGGAAACTGACTGAAGGTATGTCTGACAATGAGCGGAAAACGCTGATCATCTCTGTTCTTGATACCGGAGGTGTGGTGGGAGGCATACTCATCGGGAATACGTTCGAAGCTAAGGACTGTGTGGGTTGATAGATAGGGTTTAGGTGGCGTTGAAATGTTACAGATAATACCGATGGCGTTATCGTTCGGAGGCGGATGTTAAATTGCCTTTTAATATTGTTGATGACAGGTCTATTGTCTCTGCAAAGTTACGAAAACTTTTTCGAAAAAGTGGTCATTTTTACCGATTTTAAGTCTGGCTGTTTCCGAATTTTACTGTAAGGATGCTCAATCTGCTTGAATCCGGAAACGAGTCTGAACTTCTATACTCGGTTTATCCGCAGTCACCGTCATTGGATTCTTTAAGCAGCTCGATTGCACGACCGGCATCTCTTTCGTTGACCATAAGATTTACTTCCGACAATCCTGACAATGGGGCCGGGTAGAACGAGTCCATTGCCTGATTGTCGATTACAGAGCGTATTCCGTTGGCTTCGAGCATTCCCTGTGCGATTGATGCTGATATTGTGTCCGGGAAAGAGGCGATTGATTTCATGAGGAGGATTCTTAAGTTGAATTTTTGAATGGATTCTATATTGTCCTAACGTATACCGCGTCGGTTAAGTTCTGCCTGATAGCGACGGGCATTTGCCTGATGTGTAGCATAGTCCGATGCAAAATTGTGGTATCCTGAAAAATCCTCCTTCGCACACATATATATATAATTGTGATTTGGGGCATTTAGGACGGCATCGAGAGTCGATGAGGCCGGGACACGGATAGGTCCCGGCGGGAGACCTGATATTTTATACGTATTGTAAGGCGATTCGATTGCAAGATGCTTGCCGGTGATGCGACGGAGCGAGAAGTCTCCGGATGCGAATTTTACGGTTGGATCTGCCTGAAGTTTGATGCCTTTCTGTAGGCGGTTTAAATAGAGGCGTGCCACTTTGGGCTTTTCATCGGTTTTTGCAGTTTCCTCTTCGACGATTGACGCTATGGTTGCGACTTCAGCCGGGGTCAGTCCGAGTCTGGCAGCTTTGCTTCGTCGGCTCTTGTCCCAGAATCTGTTACGATAATCCAATAGCCGGCGGACTATGTTTCTCGGCGATGCACTCCAATAAAACTCGTAGCTGTCAGGAATAAAGGCCGCGGGATATGTTGCCCGTGTGAAACCGCTGTCGGGGAGCACTTCGTCGCAAGCTTCGATAAATTCTTCGGGCTACACTGGAGCTGGGCTGCGATGCGTTCTGACAGTTGCTTCATGGTGCGTGTCCCGTTAAATCTTACCTCTACAGGAGTCTGCCGTCCCAGAGCTACGCGACGGCTTATGTTGAGTGCACTCTGCCCGGGAGAAACTTTATATGCTCCTTGTGATTTTTCGGAATTTCCGCCCATGAGTTTCCATATAATATAGACTCTTGTTCCCATTGATGATCCGAGATTTGATTTCATGGAGTCTTTCACGGCAGCCTGTGAAATTCCTTTTGGGATGTAGATCCATTCGTTGTCTGTATCTGAGCCGGAATATGGTATAAACACAAATGCGAGCACAGATATTCCTGTCACGAATATGGCTATCCCTGCAATCAGCAATCCGAGGGAGTGCCTGTAGAACCACGACTTCTGTTTCTTCTTTTTGCCTTTGGATTTTGTTGATGATTGTCTTGTTGCCATGATTGACCGGTAGGGTTATCGGAGTTTATGGAGTGAGTCGAGCATTTCCTGAAGGGTAGCTCTGATTTTTTTTAGCTTTTCGACGGTTTCAAATTTCTTGACAACGCCGTCACGGTTGCGTTTTAGCTCTTCTTGAGCCGCTTCAAGCTTCATGCCCTTGTCTTTGACAAGATAGGCAATCATGCGGATTGCTTCTATGTCGCGTGGAGTATAAAATCGTGTCCCACGGTCGTTGCGGCGTGGATTGATGGTCGGGAAATGGTTTTCCCAGAAACGCAGGGTTGACATAGGCAGCCCAAGCATTTCAGAAACCTCGCTGATTTTGTAATATTTTTTACTTGTTATGTCCATCCGTCGTGAAAAATCTTGGCAAACTTAGTCATAAAAACTGAAAAATGCAAAATAGGATACATCTCTCATTGTATCGTGATATAATAGATTATTTGGCCGGTATCAGAGCGCTTTTGCCATTGAACTATCGATGAGATGGCTTATTTTGGGCAATTTCATGATAATTTAACAAGATTCTTTAACATAAATCTAAATTATTACGTAAATTTGTAAAAAGTTTCAAACAGTATCAAAGCGTGTGTGATGTTTTTTATCTAAAAACGGTTTGAGTCCTTAAATTTTAGAACTACAGGTAACGCAAATATCAATCATTTAATTCCAATCATTTATTAACCATCCAAGCAAATTAGTTCTATGATTAGGAGACTTATTCTCTTAGCAGTGGCCCTTATGCTGACATGTGTGTCGGCTGTGGCTGCCCCTAACGACATTAAGTGCAGCGGTGTACTTGTCGCGGAAGATGGCGAGCCCATTATTGGTGCTACCATTTCAGTGCCCGGTACTAAAATCGTGGCGACGACAGATGTCGACGGGCGTTTTACCCTGACCGTTCCCAAGGGTAAGGAAATCCATGTTAATTACATCGGTTACAAACCTCTCAACCTCATTGCAAGCTCCAATCTCGGAGAAATCAGAATGGAAGTGGAGTCACAGATGCTCAGTGACGTCGTTGTGACCCAGTCAATCGCACGTACGCGTCGCACTCCGGTGGCAGTTTCGGCAGTCGACGCTGCTACACTTGACATAAAGCTCGGCAATCAGGAGCTTCCTGAAGTCCTCAAGACCACTCCCGGCGTATGGGCGACAAAGGACGGCGGCGGTTTCGGCGATGCCAAGATCAACATCCGTGGCTTCAAGTCGTCAAACACCGCCACAATGGTCAACGGTGTCCCGTCAACGATATGGAATGGGGCGGTATCTACTGGTCTAACTGGTCAGGTCTCGGCGACGTGATTTCGTCGATGCAGGTTCAGCGCGGTCTCGGAGCCACAATCATTTCCTCGCCCTCATTTGGTGGTACTATCAACATGGTCACCAAAGGTCTTGATTCAAAGAAAGTCACTATGTTTGCATCAGATTAGCTGACGGGGCGCTCAACGGGGGCTGTCTGCCCCCTTGCCGCTAAGGCTTCCCCGAGAGGAGTGAGGAGAAAAGATAGACGTAAGGGCAATTGCATGTAAATTTGTAAAAGCAAAATACATTAACAGCAAAACCGATACGTCTATGGTACAAAGTAACAAAAAAGATTTCAGCGGACAAAATATCTCTATTGGTATCGACGTCCATCTGAGAACATGGAGTGTCACGGTGCTCACCCCCTCTGGTTTTATGCGCACTCATACTCAAAAGGCTTCGGCCAAAGAGCTCTTTGAACATTTGAACAAGCATTATCCTAACGGTAGCTACCATGCAGCCTACGAGACGGGGTTTTCGGGCTTCTCGACCTATTATGCCCTGACTGAGCTTGGTATAAAATGCACCGTGGTACATGCGGCTGACGTTCCGACCACCCAGAAGGAAAAGGTCTCGAAGTCAGACCCGGTGGATTCAAAAAAGCTGGCCAAAGCCCTTATGCGCGGTGAGCTCGGCAGTGTGTACATTCACTCGAAGGACAGCCTCGATGACCGTGCGCTGGTACGCCACCGCGCCACTATTGTGAAGCTTTCCGGCGGCATAAAATCCAGAATCAAGCATCTGCTGTACAACAACGGCGTGGAGTACCCCGAAGAATATTTCCGAAGCAACCGCCACTGGACAAGAAGTTTCATAACGTGGTTGCAGAATGACGTGCGGTTGCTCTCCGACACACGGGTCTCGCTTGACCTGCTCATTGCCGAGGTACTCCATTACAGGGAACGCCTCCTTGATGTGAACCGCAGATTGCGCTCGCTGGCGCGCAGCGACAGGTATGCCGAGAAATACGGCATCCTGATGTCGGTTCCAGGCATTGGTTCGACAATTGCCATGAGCCTGCTTACCGAGATTGACGACATCGGTCGCTTCAGTAACCAGCGCCAGTTCGCATCGTTCCTCGGACTCGTGCCGATGATGTCGTCAAGCGGCGACAAGGAATACGTCGGTGAGAAGACTTTCCGGGGAAACAAATTCCTCGGTCCAAAAATAGTCGAGGCCTCATGGATAGCCATACGGCACGACGCGGAACTCTCCGCAAAGTTCGGCGCATTGTGCACCCGCGGAATGAAGTCGCAGGAAGCCATAATCCGGATAGCCCGCAAGCTCTCCAACATAATATTTTCCGTACTGAAATCAAACCGCAGATATGAATGCCGTTAGATAATGCGACACTCAAAAGTCTTATAGGCAAATACAGTAAGACGGCTACTCTCGCCTCCTTGATGAGCCTTGGCTGCATCTAAAAGAAAGGTTGTGGCGTCTTTCCTATTATGCTGAATAAGTAAACTGTCAGCCCGATGGGGCGTGACTGATAGAAGTTTGCCTGATAGGACTTTTTTAACTACAAGGCATTTCGGGCTCTAACCGATTGCCGGTTATTTGATTGGGGCAGAGGCCTCGATCATGACTCTTTTGTGCCTACACAATTGGCACAGAAACATAAGCAATTGATTTTTAACGTTAATCTTTTCTAAATCTCAACGAGAATTTTGGAATACAACATAGAAGGTGGCACTGCATGGTACGGCCTCGGCAACGACAACTCGATGAACTACGGTATTTCATTCTCGACCGGCCTGATGAAGAATGGCTGGGCCATGACCTTCCTCGGTTCGCGTAAGACCGGCGACGGATATGTGCAGGGTACGGACTATGAGCAGTTCAACTACTTCTTCAATATCTCCAAGCGTCTCAACGATAAGAACCAGATTTCACTCACCGTGACAGGCGCACCCCAGACCCACTACAAGCGCAGTTCTCAGGACGGTCTTTCGGTTCAGGGATGGCAGGATGTAGCCAACTTTATGCCCAAGGGTCAGGCTTACCGCTATAATCCGACCTACGGTTTCGGACTCAACGGCGAGCGTAAGACATCGCAATACAATGTCTACAACAAGCCTGTCGCGATGCTCAACCACGTATGGCAGATTAACCACAAGTCGTCACTCTCATCTGTTGTCTATGCCTCTATCGGTACAGGCTACGGTTCAAGTGGTCAGGCTTCCACCAGCAGTCTGCGTAACTATTGGTATGGCTCAAGCAACGGTAATCTTAACTGGAATACATACGAAAACAACGGTGTGACTTACCATTTCCGCCATCCCAACGGCCAGTTTGCCTACGACCAGATTCAGCTCATGAACCAGAACAGCACCACCGGTTCACTCATGGTGATGTCAAACTCTGTCAACAACCACAAATGGTTTGGCGGTATCTCCAACTACAAGAACGAGATTAACGACCATCTCTCTGTCACTGCCGGTGTCGACATCCGTTACTACTATGGCGAGCATACAAATGAGATTTCCGACCTCTACAACGGCGCATACTTCATTGATAACGCCAACCGTGCGTCGGCTACAAACCGCCGTACTTTCGCTACCGAGGCTGAAAAGCTCGCTTATCAGAACCAGAAACTCGGTGTCGGCGATGTGGTTTACCGCAACTGGGACAGCCGTATCTGGCAGGAGGGTCTATATGCACAGGCAGAATATCAGGCTTTCGACAAGAAACTCAACGTTGTGCTTGCCGGTGCTGTCAACCTTAACACCTACACACGCTATGAGCATTTCTATGCTAACGAAGAGGATAGCGAATCACCGTCGAAGACCTTCTTCGCAGGCAATATCAAGGCAGGTGCAAACTACAACATTGACCGCCACAACAACGTCTTCATCAACGGCGGTTACATCACACGCGCTCCCTACCTCCAGTATGGCGTGTTCGTTTCTCCCGCCAACTCCAATGCCATCAACCCCAATCCAAAAAACGAGAAGGTTCAGGCAGTCGAGGTCGGCTATGAGTACCATTCACCCAAGTTCACAGCCCAGCTCAACGGCTACTACACCATGTGGAAGGACCGTACGCTCATCACTTCTGGTACGCTTTCCTATGACAATGACCGTTACACAGCCACAATGAACGGTGTCGACTCGCGCTATATGGGTGTCGAACTCAACTTCGTCTATAAGCCCGTCAAATGGTTCGAGCTTTCAGGTATGTTTGCCTGCGCTGACAATACATGGCAGAACGACCCTGTCGGTTATTACTACAACAGTTCAGGTCAGGCTCTCGCAAGTCTCGGCGACCGCAATGTCCCTGCGACCATCACTACTCCGCTTTCGCCCGACCATCTTTTCGCCACAATCGACCAGAAAGGTATAAAGGTCGGTGGTTCGGCTCAGATGACAGGCGCTCTCGGCGTTCAGTTCCGCCCCTTCAACGGTTTCCGTATCGGTGCTGACTGGACATGCAATGCACGCAACTTCAGCGACTTCTCGCTCTCAAACAACAGTAGTGTCTCTATTGCCCCCGGACAGACTCTCAAGATTTCCGAGCCATGGGAAATCCCCTTCGGCAATCAGCTCGACCTCAATGCAAGCTATAATTTCCCGATCACCGAAGGTGTGCGCTGCACATTCCAGGCCAACGTCTACAACGCATTCAACAACTACTACATCATGGATGCCTATACAGACTACAGCTCGGTCGGCACATGGGAAAACGCCTATCGTATTTTCTACAGCACCGGACGCACATTCAACCTCCGTGTGAAACTTCATTTCTAATCAAGCACCATACTCATAAACAACAGACATGAATAAGAATATTTTTAACGCCTTCATTGTCGGCTCTCTCGCTATGGGTCTGGCAAGCTGCAGCGAAAATAGCTGGAACGACCACTATCTCGATGGCTTCGAAGGTGGTGTAGACTATGATGATGCTGTCGAGGGTACTTACGCGCTCACTGCTGCCGACTATTCCTCGATCGCTTCCATCATGCAGGGAAAGGCTACGACTGATGAAGAAAAAGCTGCTGCCAAAGCCATCGGTACAAAGCTTTATTTTGACAAGTTTGGCATTTATCCCGCTCAGGTCGCTCTTCCGGGTTTTCTTGACACCTCGTCGTTCCCTTATTATCTTGCGTCAAACGGTTCGGTGGTCGACATAACATATCAGGAAGCGTCTGAGGTTCCTGCCGAACTCACGGCCCTTGCCGGAGCAAAGGCCTACACGGTGACAGCTGCCGACTATAAGACCGTATGGGGCAGTGATGAAAATTACATCAAGGGTTTTGCTCCTGTCGCTCCTGCCGCGTCTAATCTTCCCGCTATCCTTGCCGTGGCCCTGCCCGATGTTGATGCGGATACCTATGCGGTTGTCAGCTATGAAGAAGCTTCGACCAATCCTGTTTTTGGCAATATTTCCGATGAAGGCCCGAAAGTATATATCGATGAGACCTTTGCTGAAGGTTTCGGCGATTTTACCATCGAGAATGTGATAATACCTGAAGGGTCTACCTATGTATGGAAACATGACACATACAAGGACGATTCCTATCTTAAGGCAAGCGGATTTGTAAATAAGGCATGCCGCGTTTCCGAAGGTTGGGTAATCTCGCCCGAAGTGGCGCTTTCAGCTAAGGCCAATGCTGTCCTGTCGTTCGAGCAGGCATGGAATAAGTTCGGTTCTCTTGAAGAAGCCAAGAATGAAGCCACGGTGTGGGTTCGTGTTAAGGGCGGTTCATGGAATCAGCTTACCGCAAAAGAGATTCCTGCCAATGACAGCTATACATTCTATCCTACCGGCGATATTGATCTCTCGGCCTATAACGGAAAGACTGTTCAGATTGGTTTCTGCTATAAGAGCACAGAGCAGAGCGCAGGAACATGGGAGCTGAAGAATCTCAAGTTGCAGGATGGCGGCCAGAGCTCACGCAGCAGCCGTGCTGTCGCAGCGGAAGTCCCCACTGAGGCCAAAAACGCCGTTTATGCCTACAATGGCAGCAAATGGGCCGTGGCTGAAGGAGTGGTAGTCCTCAATCCTTCCGATTATACAGCTATGGGCTTCAGCAACAATAAGCTGACTGACCCTGAAATCTTCATCCCGCTCTATCTCCGCAACAAACTTCCGTATGCTCTGAGTGGAGCTCAGGAATATGTGGTCTATAACGGCACAAAGGCCGACCTTTTCGTTTTCGACGGTACTAAGTGGACTCTCAACAACAATGGTCTTGAAACAGTAACCGGACGTTTCCAGAAGAAGGACAATGTATGGTCGTTTGTAAAGTATGTCGGAAAGGCTATCTTCTCTGAATTTAATGAGGCCGAGATTATCCGCGACCGCACATATCTGCTTGTCTCGGGAGACATCTGTGCTGTACCCGTGAACAAGAGCAGCAATTACGGCTATCTCCAGGCTTCGTCAATCACGATTTCTGGTGGTCAGATTGTAGAGAAGAGCGATGTCAATGGCTTCACCTTCGCCGCATCGTATGAAGACGATGATAAGAACGTGACTCAAGCGCCTGACGGACAGTTCCTCCTCCGTGATTCAAACGGACGTTACCTTTACATGTCTGGCACTTATTCAAGCGCCAACCTTTCGGCTGCCCCGACCATTAATGATGGTAAGATTGCAGACCAGTATCTCTGGACAGCCACTCCCAACGGCGACGGTACATGGTCGATAAAGAACGTTGGCAACAACCGCGTGATGGCATACTCAAGCAACTACGGCAGCTTCGGTGTCTACGAGTCACTGGGAGCCAACGATGTTTGCCCGAGCCTCTACATCCTTGGTGAATAATCAGTCAACCCGGCCCGGAGTCTGATGGCTTTGTCGGATTGGCCTTCGGGTCTACGATAAATGACGGTGCGTGACCGCTATGCGGAACGCACCGTCTGTTTTTATGATACCTTTGTTTTTCTTAACTTTTATACGCTTTTGGCGAACCATTGTCAGATTTCTCTTGTTAGTTTGATAGTTGAATTTGAAGAATTTCTTTGGAAACAACAATCTTCTTATCAAAATCTGTTCATTATGAAAAATTTATTTTCATCAGTCATCGCATTGATGCTGCTTGGCGTTCCCGGCGTGATTTCTGCCCAGGCCCAGCGCAGCAAGGAATTCAAAGACAAGTACCAGCTCAAAGAAGCTGTGGTGTTGAGCCGTCACAATATCCGTTCTCCTTTATCGGACAGTAAGAGTGTCCTTGGTCGCATGACTCCTCACAAATGGACTGAATGGAGCGCCGGTAAAAGCGAGCTGACATCGCGCGGCGGTGTGCTTGAGACCATGATGGGGCAATATTTCCGCAAATGGCTTGTGGACGCAGGCATGTTTCCTGAAAACTATGTCCCGACGGCTGATGATATAAACGTGATTGCAAATTCGATGCAGCGTTGTATCGCTACTGCCCAGTATTTTTCGTCGGGTTTCATGCCGGTCGGCGGAATCAAGGTCAATCATCGTTACACTCCAAGCAAGATGGATCCGCTTTTCAATCCGCAGCTGACAAAAGTCAGTCCTGAATTTGTCAAGGAAGCTATGGCGCAGATAAATGCGATGGGCGGAAAGAAAGGTATAGTAGGCATTAACGAGGCCATCGCTCCGGACTATGCTCTTATGACCGAGGTGCTTGACGTGAAGGATTCGCCTATGGCAAAAAGCGGTGATCCGAAACTGAAGGCTCTTGATAATTATAATACGGAAATCGTGCTTGAAAAATGGGCAGAGCCTTCGATGAAATCCGGGTCGGCGCTCAAGGAACTTAATTCGGCGAGTGATGCGTTCATACTTCAATATTATGAGGAACCGGACAGCATGAAAGCCGCATTCGGCCATAACCTCACCCGAGAGGACTGGGCTAAGCTCGCACATGTCAAGGATACATATCAGGACGTATTGTTCACCGCCCCGATAGTCGCCGCCAACGTGGCGAATCCTCTGATTAAGTATATGTATGACGAATTGCGTTCGCCTGACCGCAAATTCACGTTCCTTGTCGGACACGACAGCAATCTTTCGAGTGTGGCGACAGCTCTTGGGATTGAGGAATATGAATTGCCGGAGGCTATTGAAAAGAAAACGCCCATCGGATCAAAGATCGTCATAGAGAAATTCGTAGGCCCTGACGGAGAAGAGTATGCGGATATAAATATCGTCTATCAGTCGGTTGACCAGCTGCGTGATATGGAGCTGCTTGACCTTAATAATCCTCCGCAGATTTATCCTCTGTCGTTCAAAGGATTGTCAAAAAATGCCGATGGCTTGTATAAGATGTCGGATGTGGCATCGAGATTCGAACAAGCCTTGAAGGCATACGAGGCTATTCCTTAAGGGAAATATATTACTAAAAAAGACAGCCGCCGTCCAAGTCTGAGCAACTTGGATGGCGGCTGCTTTTTATGGGATGATATCAGTTGGCGAGGGAGTAGAGAGTCTGATAGCTGTATTCGGCATCAGGATAATGATATGGATCATACGTGGTGACATAAGAGGAGAATTTGAACGGTGAAAGCTGGTCAATGGCCCAGTATTCGTGTCCGACACCTTGAATGTACAGATGGATGACGGTCGGGTCATAAGGAGAGAAATCCCATTGGAAGTAGCGGGTCTGTTGCTGATAGCCATATATGTCGTCCTCATAGTAGCTTTCCCAGACACCTTCACCGTCGCCATAGAAATCCCAGTAGTCAGACGAATAATATTCCTGTCCGTCCGGATAGAATCCGCCGGCTTCTGCATACCATGTCGTGGAAGTGAGGTTATAGTATATATCGTTTTCGATATTGTCGTCATCTTCGCATGATGTAAGGAATAAAGGCAATGTAACTATGGCAATCAGGTATATCGCTGCTCTTGAAATCTTTTTCATTGTTGGTATGGCTGTTTTTTGTGATGCTATTATTGTTGTTGAACTATGGTCTGCAAAGGTAACTGAAAGGATGGAATATAAAACTCTGTCGGGAATGCAATTTTAGTTAAAGTTTGTGAACGGAATAGCTGCGTGGCGCGAAAAATTTGTAACTTTGCAGTCGCTTTTTAGCATCCCCGTGTGATGGGAAATTAAGAGCAAGTCAAATTACAACTTAATTTTTAGTAACACAATTTTTTAATCCAATCAGAAATGAAGACATTTCAACTGACCGCCGAACCCCGTACCGGTCTCGGCAAGAAGGCTGCCAAGGCTATCCGCAAGGAAAACAAAATCCCCGTAGTGCTCAATGGTGGCGAAATCATCAACCTTCCTTATGACAAGGAACTCAAGGCCGGTGAAAAAATCGTTGAAATCGGCAACGACAAGGGTCTCATCACAACTGACCTCGTAGTCTCGCAGGACGCTGTGCGCAAGCTCGTGTACACTCCCGATATCTACGCTATCGAACTTACCGTTAACGGTGAAACCCGCATGGCTGTCCTCAAAGATATCCAGTTCCATCCTGTAAAGGACACTATCATGCACATCGACCTTCTCGAAGTTAACGACAAGAAGCCCGTCGCTATTGAAGTTCCCGTTAAGCTCGAAGGCCATGCAGAAGGTGTTAAGGCCGGTGGTAAGCTCACCCTTTCAATGAAGAAAATCCGCGTTAAGGCTGTCTACACCGAGATTCCCGAACGTGTTGTCATCAATGTTGACCACCTCGGCCTTGGCAAGACCCTCCAGATTGGCGAACTACACTTCGAAGGTCTTGAACTTATGAATGCCAAGAACGCCGTTGTCTGCGCCGTTCAGCTCACTCGTGCTGCCCGTGGTGCTCAGGCCAACGCCAATTCATAAGCATATCGCTTAGCAAAGTCATAACGACAGATTTTCTCATAGTTCACATTTATTATATGTTGGCTGAGAAAATCTGCCGTTTTTTTTATTCTCAGATATTGCACTGTGAGTCTCTTTGTCTCGCCGTGGAAAATAAACTGAAAAATTATAGAAATATGAAATATCTAATTGTCGGTCTCGGGAACATCGGTCCGGAATATGCGATGACCCGTCATAATGCCGGGTTCCGGGTCGCTGATGCTCTTGCCGAGAGCGGAGGTGCGACGTTTTCCACAGAACGCTATGGCGATATAGCCCGTATGAGGGTGAAAAACGCTCAGCTTGTGATTCTGAAGCCTTCGACCTACATGAATCTTTCTGGCAACGCCGTGAGATACTGGAAGGAAAAAGAGGGCATTGAAAACGGACAGATTCTGATTGTCGTGGATGACTGTGCTCTGCCTTTCGGGGCGATCCGTATCAAGCCGCGAGGTAGTGATGCGGGGCATAACGGACTGAAAAATATCGCACAGATGCTTGAAACTCAGGATTATCCGCGGCTTAAATTCGGCATCGGTAACGATTTTCCGCGAGGTACGCAGATTGACTATGTGCTCGGCCGTTTTTCAGATGATGAAGAGAAGGCTATGGGCGCACGTATCGAGCTTGCAGTCGATGCCATCAAGACTTTTTGTCTCGCAGGCATCCAGACAGCCATGAACACTTATAACAATAAATAAGGAGTCGTTATGAATGAAGTAAGAGTTGACAAATGGCTGTGGGCCATGCGTGTTTTTAAGACACGTACTGTGGCGACAGAGGCATGCAAGAAAGGGCGTGTTTTTATTGGCAACACCGTCGCCAAGCCGTCGCGCACGATAAAGGTTGGCGATATTGTTAATGTCCGAAAACCGCCGGTGACTTATTCATTCAGGGTTCTTGCATTGGCTCAGAACCGTCTCGGAGCAAAGCTTGTGCCGGAGTATATGGAAAACATTACTCCTAAGAGTGAGCTTGATTTGCTTGAAGTCGTTAAGATTTCCGGTTTTATCGACCGTCGCAAGGGACTTGGACGTCCTACGAAACGAGAAGGCCGCGATCTTGCCCAGTTTACCGAATCGATGTCTGACGGTTGGGATATGGATTTCCTCGATGACGAGGACGACGAGTGAAATTTATCATTGTTTTACCGCTATTATAAGTAGTTTATGAAACTTCACCGGACTATAATCATTTTTTCAGCTGTCTGCTGCAATATCGCAGCCTTTGCCTGTACCAATTTTATCGCAGGCCGCAAAGCTACGACCGACGGGTCGGTCATGGTTACATATGCCGATGATTCCTACACCCGTTTCGGCTACCTTTTCCACTCTCCGCGCGGCAAGCACGCGCCCGGTACTATGCGGCAGGTGATAGACTGGGGTGACAACTCGCCTCGTGGCGAGATTCCTCAGGCATCCGAGACATACAATGTCGTCGGAAACATGAATGAACACCAGCTCGTGATAGGCGAGACTACATGGGGCGGTCATAAGGAACTTGCCGACACTACCGGCGTTTCTTTGCTTGACTATGGATCTTTGATTTATATTACTCTCGAACGTTGCAAGACAGCCCGCGAAGCAATCAGGACAATGGCCGATCTGGTGGAGAAATACGGTTATGCCAGCACCGGCGAGACTTTTTCCATCGCTGACAAGAATGAGGCATGGATTATGGAAATGATTGGTAAGGGGGCAGAGAAAGGTGCTGTCTGGATTGCTGTCCGTGTTCCTGACGATGCTATTTGCGCTCATGCCAACGAACCGCGCATACGCAAGGTCGATTATAAGGATAGCGACAATGTGATGTATGCCAAAGACCTTATTCCGTTTGCCCGCAGGCACGGTTATTTCACCGGCAAAGATAAGGATTTTTCGTTCGCCGACGCTTTTGAAAACCACGATGCAGCCAAACGTCGTTCTTGTGATGCACGCGTATGGAGCTTTTTCCGTCGTTTCGCCTCATCAGCTGAGGATAAGGCTTGGTTTGAATGGGTCAACGCCGACAGCGATGAGCCTATGCCTCTGTTTATCATTCCCGACCGCAAGCTGTCGCTTCAGGATATGCAGGAGCGCATGAGAGACCACTATGAAGATACACCCTACGAAATGACTTCCGATCCCGGTGCCGGGCCATATAAGGCTCCTCAGCGCAATCGCCCGATGCGCTATGAGGTCGACGGTAAGAAATATACTCATGAGCGCCCTGTCGCAACCCAGCAGACAGCATGGCACTTCGTCAGCCAGAGCCGTGCTGATATGCCTGATCCAATAGGCGGTGTCCTTTGGTTCGGTACGGACGATGCCAACACATCTGTCTATATGCCTTTTTATTGTTCAATGACAAAAGTGCCCGAAGAAGTGCGTCCGGGCAACGGAGACCTCTACACGTTCTCTCCGACAGCCAATTTCTGGGTGAACAACTGGGTGGCGAATCAGGCTTACGGTAAATACAATCTTATGATTGATGATATTCGTAAGGTTCAGGGTTCGCTCGAAAACAAGTTTACTGCCTCACGCCCGGAATTCGAGGCCGAATTGTTGAAATTGTATCGAGCCGGAGACACTCCGGCGCTTGAGGCTCGTGTCAATGCCGACGGTGCTTCGATTGCCAAGGAGGCTACGGACGCCTATAGGGATCTCGCGCTTTTTCTTCTTGTCAGATACCTTGACGGCGGACGCAAAAAGATAGACGAAAATGGCGATTTTGCACGTAATCCTCATGGCAAGCCGCTCTCTCCGGAATCCCCCGGATTTTCCGAGGACTTCTATCGTCTCATTGTCGAAAAGGCAGGCGACCGCCTTCTTCTTAAATAATTCTTGCTTCTGAACATTCAAGCTTCTTCCGATTTAGACCCGCTGTCGCGTTAATACGGAAAAAGTTAGAGAGGCTGTGCCATGTATAATGGCACAGCCTCTCTATATGATGGGATGTTTGGATTCGGGCTGTAGGATTGCCTACGATGGACTTATGGTTGGACAGAGGCATTGGGGAGAGACCAGTCGGCCACGAATTCAACAGTCGATTTTGGCGCGACAGTCTTTTTGATGGTTTCAACGATAGTTCCCACTACGTTTCCAAAAAAGTCGTCATGTGCTGTGTTAAATTTGTCTTTTAATTCCATTGTTGTTTGGTGTTACGTTAGATATGTTGAGTAAAGATATTCTATATGTTAAACATATAGGGGCGTAAAAGGTTTACGATAAAAGTGTTAAATTTTATAAAATATAAAAAATAACGCCACGGTAGAAAGAAAAGGTTCGGTTCAGTTATGTAGGATTGGGTTGCGCCTTAGAGATGGAATGAGGATCGGGGAGAAATGATGTTGCGTATAGGTAGGCGGTAATCGGATAGCCGGTGCCTGTGTCAGCGAGCCGGTGTCAGGTCAATAGAGAAATGGTCAGAGGAGCGATATGCAGGGAAGCGTTCGCGTCCTTCCTTGAGGTTTGTGAGGTCGAGCAGTGCATAGATGTGGCCGTTGCGACGGGTTTCCTTTATATCCTCGCCAAGGTTGTCGAAAATTGAAGACATGCCGGTGGTGTAATCGCCATATTTGTCAACTCCTGTGCGATTGCAACCTATGGTATATATCTGATTTTCGATTGCGCGTGCGCTCAGGAGGGTTTTGTAGGGCTTGACGCGTGAAATCGGCCAGTTGGATGGTACAATTAGCAGGTCGTAGAGGTTGTCGGGTTGATTGCGCGTCCACACGGGGAAGCGCAGGTCGTAGCAGACGACAATCTTTATGTTCCATCCGCGGAATCGGATGGTAGGGGGCAGTGCATGTCCGGGGGTGTAGACTGTGTTTTCAGATGAGAGTGGGAAAAGATGCCGCTTGTCTGAAAATGTAATGTCGCCCATCGGTTCTACAAAAAACGCGCGGTTGAAATATTGTCCTTTTCCGTCGGTTGCAAGGAAGCTTCCGGCGATTGCGAATCCGAAATATTGCGCCCAGCGTCTGAGGGTATCGACGGTGTGGCCGTCAACGGGTTCAGCTTTTTCTGTAACGGTTTTTTCATCAGGAATAAAAGCTGTGGTAAACAATTCAGGCAGCACTGCTATATCGGTGTCTAGTTCGACCTGATTGAGCTGATGGGCAACTGATATCAGGTTGTTCTCGACATCGGCATAAGCTATGTCAAATGGAATTGCACAGATTTTCATTTTAATGATGACCGGCAGTAGTTAAGAGTGAATTATTGGTTGTTGTGACTATGTATTATCGCATCAAACGGCAAAGTTTTCGGGCTTTATGCCTGTGAAATCTCGATAATAGTTTTTTATAGCAGCCATATCGGCTTCAAGGTCACCTGTCGGGTGATATGTCTTTTCCAGATGGATGGTCTTGTCGCTTGCCTGAATAGCTCCGAGAACAATCGGGACATCTGCACCATAGGCTATACGTAGGAATCCTGTGTGCCATTCGGAAACGCGCGATCTTGTACCTTCAGGGGTAATTGCCACCGACATTTTATCGCTGCTGCGGAATCTGTTGATCAGAGCCTCTGTAAGAGAGGAACCACGCCGTTTTCGCGGGACGGGAATGCCTCCGAGTGCCTTGAAGAGAAGGTTCATCGGAAAGAAAAACCATGTCTCTTTGATAAGGAATCCGGCCTGACGTCCGAGAGACCAATAAGCTAACTTCCCGAGCACGAAGTCCCAGTTGGATGTATGGGGAGCTACACAGATTATACTTTTGGGATAATCGGGGACAGTGCAGATGACTTTCCATCCAAACAATCGCAATATGGTTTTGCTCAGGGACATCGGCTTGGAATATACGGTAGGTTATATATTTATGTTATGCTTTTAAAGCTGCTACATTGGCATCTTTCTGCTCTTGAGGCAGGACAGCGTTCATATTCTTGATTATGGCATCGACATGGGTATTGAATTCGGCTTTGAGCTTCGAGAATGCAGCATGGAAATAAGCTGAACGCGCCTTGCGGTACTCATGTCCGTTAGAAAATGATTTAGCCGACTGAGGGAAAGATATGCTTATGCGGCGTAGAGCATTCTCCTGAAGATCCGCAAGCTCATAGATAATTTCGTTGAGTTTTTCACGGTCTATGCCGGGAATCGAAAGTTTTGCTACTACGCATTCGCCTGCGAGCGCTCCGCAGATTATGCGTATTTCTTTTTTGAGAAGACGTTTGTTTGAAGCCATTGTTGGTCAAGTTTTAAGGGTTGTATGAAGCAGGCGGCTGTCTCCGCATTGCGACTTGCGTAGCAAGCCGTAATGCAAATTTACAAAAAGAATTGATTTTATAAGGCAGAAAGCAGAACTTTTTTCAGTGCAAGAAGCGACGGGGTTATCCGTGGAGTGTCGTGGTGAATATCCGGATTGCCTGTCGTGGCAGCAATTATGCTTTGGGGCGCTGTGCCTGTTGCTCTTCTGACCGCCTCAGGGAATTTTGACGGATGGGCGGTCGCAAGGAAAATACCTTTTTCGCCGGGAGCAAGATTTTCGCGCAGTGCCTCATAGGCGGTTGCTCCATGAGGATCCATCAGATAGCCGTGGCGAGAATAGACATCTTTCATTGCTGAGATTATTTTCTCATCTGAAAGTGCATATCCCTTCATGTCTCGGCTGATTGAGTCTCTGTCTCCATTATAGAGGTCAAGTATGCGTGAAAAATTCGAGGGGTTGCCCACATCCATCGCACATGCTACGGTCCGCTGCGGCTTTTTAGGTTCAAAATCCTCTCCCGCAAGGTATCTGGTGAAAGAATCGTTGATATTGTTGGCGACTACGAACCTTTTGACCGGAAGCCCCATTCTCATAGCAAGCAAGCCTGCGGTAAGATTGCCAAGATTACCGCATGGGACAGAAATAACAGCTCCGTCGGCTGGTGCGACGTCCTCGTTTCTGAGCAGCTGGCTGTAACCATAATAATAATAGAACATCTGTGGTAGAAGACGGCATACGTTGATTGAGTTAGCCGAAGTGATGTGCATTTCCTCGCGCAGCAGCTTGTCGACGAAAGCCTCCTTTACCAAGCGTTGACAGTCATCGAAAGTACCCATGATTTCAATCGGATATACGTTGTCGCCGAGCGATGTGAACTGATGACGCTGGACTGCGGTGAGCCCTCGTTCTGGATACAGGACGAATACATTGACTCCCGGGACTTTATGGAAACCGGCGGCTACCGCTCCTCCCGAATCGCCTGATGTCGCGACAAGAACGTTGACAGCCTTGCTCCCCGGATGGGAGAAGTGGCTGATGATGCGTGCGAGAAAGCGTGCGCCGACATCCTTGAATGCGAGTGTCGGCCCGTGGAAAAGTTCGAGCGCGTAGATGTCGGAATCAATCCTGTGGAGCGGAATTTCGAATGAAAAAGTGTCAAAGACAATCTGTTTCAGCTCAGATGCGTCGATTATATCGCCGAGGACTGTAGTTGCCACTATGTATGCGATGTCACTGACTGACATTTCGCCTATATTGTTGAAAAAAGCACGCGGTATGACCGGGATTCTCTCAGGCATGTAAAGCCCTCCGTCGGGTGCGAGCCCGGTCATCACCGCTTCTTCGAGCGAAGCATGTGGGCTCTGTCCGTTTGTGCTATAGAATTGCATGGGATTATTGTGTGAAATAGGGTCAAGCAAAAATAGGAATTTCCGCAAGAAAGTGCAAAAGCCTATTGTTAAATTTACCGAAAATACTTAAAAAATAATCCTTGCGAGCGAGTCGCAATTCTTGCGGACATAGTCAGTGAATCCACGTTCGTAGTCCGCAGCTGACTGCCGTCCGAGATTGGACTCGATGTTGCTTATTCTGGCGCGTATGTCCAGCAGACCTTCCTGCACGCTGTCTTCATCGTCCGCTGATTTGAGCAGATTTGCAGCATGCTCTTCTCCGAGGGCGTAGGCTTTGCGGTCATGGACTTTTGTCGATACTTTTCGAGTGGACTTCCTATTGTCAGCCCCGGCGCACGACGATAGCAGGATGGCTATCGAAAATGACATGGCGAGGAGAGGGGAGATGCCTATGGTAATGGATTTTAATAATTTCATAGGATGGTCATCGCGATTTTGGCGCACCCTTCGGCATCGGCGAGTGCGTCGTGGTGATTGTTGAACGGAATGCCAAGAAATTCGCAGACATATGGCAGTGAATATGACGACAGGAGTGTCTTCGGGAATTTACGGCGTGCCGTCTGATAGGTGCAAAGGAAAGGGTAGCCGGGATAATCCATACCATAAGCCCGGTGAGCGGCACGTATACAACGCTCGTCGAATGCTTTATTGTGTGCTACGAGAGGCAGTTTCCCGATAAGACGGTCGACATCGCGCCATACTTCGCTGAACACTCTCGCATTTTCTGTGTCCTTGCGCCCGATTCCGTGGATATTTAGTGTGAAATGCCGGAAATAGTATTCCGGTTCCGGTTTTACAAGTTCGTAAAACCTGTCGACGATACATCCGTCAATGACTTTGACTGCTCCGATGGCACAGATTGAAGTTGGCTCTGAGTTTGCAGTCTCAACGTCGATGGCTACGAAATTTTCCATGTGGGATATATTCGATTGTAGATTCTTGTTTATGGAGCGTTGGCATTTTGCCCTTTGGTCTGTTATCCGGCGGTTTCTGCCAGACATGCAGCGACTGTGTCGCGCACATCTTCCATGAGCCAGCGGGGTGTGGATGTCGCACCGCAGATGCCTATGCTTTCCGCCCCGTCAAGCCATTCGCTGCAGAAGTCCGATGGGTTCGACACAAGGTGTGAGCGGGTGTTGACACTGCGACATTCGTTGTAGAGCACCTTTCCGTTACTGCTTTTTGCGCCTGCCACGAAAAGGATCACGTCGTGGCGGCGTGCGAAGTCGCGCAGATGGTCTACACGGTTGGCGACCTGACGGCAGATGGTGTCGAAAGACTCGAATTTAACACCCGGCATTATCCTGCGGTTGATTTCGCCGACCATCTCGGCAAATCCCTGCAGCGACATTGTGGTCTGTGAATAGAATGCAATATCGCGTGAGAAGTCTATACGGGATAGCTGGCTGATATTTTCGACGACGATCGCTTCTCCGTTTGTCTGTCCCACAAGCCCGTTGACTTCGGCATGACCGGCTTTGCCATAGATGACAATCTGTGGGCGGGGTATGGAATTATCATATACATCCTTGATGCGCTGCTGGAGCCTGAGGACAACAGGACATGTCGCATCGATGATTTCAATGCCACGTTCGCGGGCAAGCGAATAGGTAGACGGCGGTTCGCCATGGGCGCGTAGAAGCACACGTGATGATGACAGTTCCCGCAGGTCGTCGTGGGTTATTGTCGAGAGCCCTTTGCGTTCGAGACGCTCGACCTCGTCGCTGTTATGCACGATGTCACCGAGGCAGTAGAGGGGCTGGTCACTGCGTTCGAGCTCTTCTTCCGCTTTGCGGATGGCCGTGACCACTCCATGACAAAAGCCGGAGCGGGCGTCGATTTCTATTATGGGTGTTTTGCTTTCCACTATTTTGTAGTGATTGAGTTGTAGAGATTGAGTAGCCAGTCGTTTTGTTCGTCGATTGACATGGCGGAGTTGTCGAGTGCGACGGCGTCTTCAGCACAACGTAGCGGGCTTTCTTCGCGTGTCATGTCGATGTGGTCGCGCTCCATTACGTTGGCGAGGACATCTTCATAGGTGACTGATGTCCCTTTTGCTGTAAGCTCCTTGAAGCGGCGCTCTGCGCGACGTTCAGGAGTCGCGTTGCAGAACACTTTCATCTCTGCGTCAGGGAAAACGACCGTGCCAATGTCGCGTCCGTCCATTACTATGCCTTTAGTGTGACCCATTTCACGTTGCATCCTGACAAGCGAATGTCTTACCGCAGGAATCGCGGCCACAGGCGATACGTGGTTTGATACTTCGAGCGTACGGATTTCATTTTCGACAATTTCGCCGTTGAGCATTGTCTGCTGCCCGTTGTCATCTACGCGGAAGTCGATGTTTATTGAGGGAAGCGAGTCGACGAGCGATTCGGCATCAACCGATCCGTCGGGGCGGATGATGCCGTGGCGCATGGCGTAGAGTGTCACGGCGCGATACATAGCGCCAGAATCAATATATCGGTAGCCGATTGTTTTTGCAAGTTTGCGGGCCATTGTGCTTTTTCCGGAAGAGGAATATCCGTCGATGGCTATTATGATTTTATCAGAATTCATATAGTTTAGTTGAAAGGTTGAGCATGATTGTTGTTGCGCCATTGTGGGGCTGCGACAGTGCGATCCCGACACCGAAATTTCTGATGTTGAGTCCCGCGCAAGCTGAGAAGCCTGAAAGGAAGCTGCGTTTGTAGGTCGACATGTCGGTACGGGTCTTGTAATTGTAGCCTATTCCGATATGAAATTTTTCACTTGGGACAAAATCGGCTGCGAAGACGAGATGGCGCATTAGATTTGACCCGAATTTGTCTTTAATCACAGGTGTCGAGCTTGTTGAGCCGTCTCCATTATCGTAGAACGGAAGATGCCATTTGGTGAGATTCCATGCAGTTACAGACCAGATTACAGGTAGAGACCCGAATGATTTTGAAATACCGAGGCGGATATCAACAGGCAGGCGGTCGTAACGTCTGTCAAAGCGTTTTACCTGACCGCCGAGATTGGCTATGACGGCGGAGAATGAGACATTTCGTTCCGGGTCGTAATAATTGACTCCAAGGTCGGTGGCTATGGCCATCGCCGTATATGAATCGTAGCTTGAATAAATATATTTAAGAGTAGCTCCGCCACGCCAATAATCGCTTATATCATGTGAGTATGTGGCACTCAGCACCATATCCTTTGGCGAAAAGTCGCCTGTGAGAATGCCGTTGACATCTGCACCCTTGATTGTCCCATAGCCGAAATATTGCACTCCGGCCATCCACGCGCCGTGTTCACCTGCGCGTCGACCGAACTTTACCCCGGCAAAATTGCTCTCTCCGATATAGCGCATGTAGTTGACACCAAGCTGCATCTCGACTTCAGGACCAAGTAGGCTGGGGTTCTGGTCGATGCTGTTGATGTCGTCCTCGATAGAGGTGATGTTTATTCCTCCCAGACCGTAGGTGAGAGTGGACGATGGCAGATTTAGGAAATTGTAGGCAGTCGACGATTCCTGACTCCATGCGTCGATGGGACTGAAAGCGCCAAACGCAACGGAGAGCAATGACAGACGGACAGTAGAGTGTAGAAGTCGGGATATGGTCATGGCTATAGTTATTCTTATATACAACGGATATTGGCTTATATTATTATAATATGTGTTGCCATAATTGTCGTGCCGAGACGGTCGGGCTAAAATGTCAATAAAGCTAAAACAATTGTAATCAATCTCAAAATAGTTGCAATTCAAACGCCTGTGCGCTAATTTTGCTTCACTACATTAGCTTATTCTATGCTTAGAAATATGACACGATTCATTCTCCTCCCTCTCATTGCAGCTTATGCCTCTGCTGCCGACGCACAAGCTCGACAGCGTGATGCCGGAATGTCGGAAGCCCCTAAAACTCAGGTGTCCATTGATGTTTATGAATATGAAAGCGTCGATGTCCATCCGAGTTTTCCCGGGGGTGACGGGGCAATGTATCGGTTCATCAACAGAGAGCGCCGTTATCCGTCGCAGGCTTATCGTGACGGCATAGAGGGACGTGTCCTTTGTAGCTTTGTTGTGAATGAGGATGGAACTATCTCACATATTTCAGTTATCAAAGGTGTCGAGGCATCACTCGATCGCGAGGCAGTCCGGATTCTCACAAAGATGCCTACATGGGATGCCGGTATGATTGACGAGACTCCTGTTCCTGTTTATTGTATTCTTCCGATTGCTTTTAGGCGCTGATGTTCCCGGTTTTAAACTCAGATTTATTAATTCCCTGGCTTTTCTCCGTTTTAATTGCCCTCTAAGACGCGGCTTCAGTGTGATGCTTGGCAGCTTTACTGATGGTCACAAGGTAGACACCTGAGAAAATAAGGGCTACTGCGACAACTTTGACAGGAGTAAAACGGTCAAGACCGAGGTAGACACCGATGAGCGATGCGATTATCGGCTGGACATAATTGTACATTCCGACCAATGTCGGCCGCAGATTCTTTTGTCCTATCATTGTAAGTATGTATGCGAGGAATGTAGCGATGACAACCACGTATGCAATTCCTGCGATTTCAGTATGTGACACCGCGCTCCAGTCTGTTGAGTTCCATTCTTTAATTGAAATCGGGAGGATCACTATGCTCGCGAAAGTGAACATCCATTTCATCAACGTGAATACCGAATATTTCTTGATGAAATTTTTGTAGAAAGTCAGGTAAAGCGCATAGCTAAGCTGGGCGGTAAGGACCAGCAGGTCGCCGAGCATAGGATTGTCGCCTTTCATTGCAGACTGTGCTCCGCCGAACACGAGCAATAGCGCTCCTGATGCTCCGAGTGCTATACCTCCGGCTTTTTTCCATGTGATAGGCTCTTTAAGTATCACGGCCGCCAGCAGCATTACCCATATTGGCATGGTTGTGGTGATGATTGACGCTTCGCCGGGCGAAGTGAAGCCTATGCCTGTTATATAGCTCCCCTGATTGAAGACGATTCCGAGCATTCCGGCACCGGCCATTCGCAAAAGATCGCGTAGCGGGACATGCTCGTATTTGGTGAATATTGATGCTGTCCAGAAAAGAAGCGCCGCGCCTATGATGCGGAAGTTAGTCAGCAATAACGGAGATATTACTCCGGCGGTCATCACTATTTTGGCGATCGGAGCCATCATGCCCCACGTGGTGTTTGCACCAAGCATGGCAAGATGCCCTTTAAGTTTGAAATCCTTATTCATTGATATATGGTATGGTTAATCCCGAAAATTTGAGCTAATTTTGCAAGGTTGAAAACGGTTGAATTTCGTCAGTTTCGAGAAATTCGGCGCAAAAGTATAACAAAAGCTACAGATAGCAAAATTCTTGCTGACAAAAGATGATATCATCAGAATTTACATATAAAGGACAGTCTGCTGAACGCAACGGCAATCACTCATGGCTGAAGGTAATTGCCGACCTTGGTTCGTATAAAGTGATGTTTACATCGCGAGGGGATGTCTGTGATGCTTCGGCATACAGCGGTTTCAACATTTGCCATTATACCGGCGACAGTGTTTCGCATATCACTGATTGTAGGCGTAGGCTGGCCGAGGCTATCGGGGTGGATGTCGAAAGGATTATTGTGCCTCGTCAGACACATTCCGTAAAGGTAGCGACCGTAAGCTCTTTGCCGGTGGATGATGTGTCGCTTGAAGGAGTCGACGGCATAGTCTCTATATTAAATAAGGTGGTAATCGGAGTTTCGACTGCCGATTGTGTTCCGGTGATTCTTGTGGATGAAACTGCGGGTGTGGTTGCGGCCTTGCATGCCGGCTGGCGTGGTGCTGTAGGAGGTATCATCAGGGAAGGCATTGGCCGCATGAAAGAATTGGGGGCTGTGCCGGAAATGATTATGGCATACATAGGCCCCTCGATATGTGTTGATTGTTTTGAGGTTGGAGAAGAGGTTGCCGAGAAATTCCCGGAGGAATGTGTCGTTAGGTATGATGATGGTCGTCGACCCCATGTCGATTTGCCACGCTATGTTGTGCTCATGCTTGAGCAGGAAGGAGTGCAGTCCTGTAATATAAAGTCATTTACAAAGGATATTTGCACAAGATGCCATCCTGATCAATATTTTTCGGCGCGGGCTTTAGGAGTGGAGTCGGGGCGCAATTACACTTTTGTGGTCAAGACGGCTTTATTGTAAAATGAAAAACAAGAAACGCTTATTTATAATAATTATAAATAATATTATTGTGTGACAGTGGGGGCGTCAGGCGTACATATCTCGGATTTTCAGGCAGATTAGGGGTTCTGTCTTTGGCGCTATCTATAAGAGATGAGTGATTGAATTATTTGGTAAATTTCAATGAGATAAGGATATACAATTGTGTTGTTAAAGTGGAACTTTAAGTATTTTAGGTGCTTTATTCTAATCTGTTGAAATTCAATAATGTGCAAATTGTTTATAACTTCCAAATAAAAAAGTGCTTGATTTTGAAAAATGTTTTTAAGAAATTTGCATTGAAAATTGAATGTAGACATCCCTACATCAGGCGGAAATTCAAGAACCCTTTTCGTGCAAATAGGTACGCGGTCCGTCTAACTCTTGCTTATTGAAGATTAGCTACCCAACCGATGCAAAACGAATACTCCCAGAAATGGGACAAATGTCTTGAGATTATTCGAGACATAGTCCCTGCCGAACAATTTAAATCATGGTTCAGCCCGCTGACATTCCGTCGGGTTGAGAATGATGTGCTGACTATTTATTGTCCAACAGAATATTTTGCCGAGCAACTTGAAGAAAGATATATCAATGTGCTTGGCAAGACACTAAAACGTGTGTTCGGCTCAAACATTCGTCTTATATATGAGTTCCCGGTAGTTGCCAATGATCCTACCACGCAGATAGAGGTCGGAAGCGCCCATCCGAGCAATGCCGTCAAACCGATGCCCGGTGCGACGTCCAATCCGTTCAAGGAGCAGATTGTCGAGGACATTGACTCACAGCTTAACCCGGATTATACGTTTGAAAATTACTGTATAAGCCATAGCAATAAAGTTGCTCAGTCTATCGGTGAAGCTATCGCAAACGATCCGAAGCTCAAGACGTTCAATCCGCTTTTTGTTTTCGGTCCGTGTGGAGTGGGTAAAACTCATCTCATTCAGGCGATAGGAATCCGCATAAAGGAGCGTAATCCGCGTGCGCGTGTGCTTTATCTTACTGCACGTCTGTTTGAAAGCCAGTATACGGCAGCTGTCATGCGTGGTAAATTGAATGAGTTTATCAATTTCTATCAGAGTATCGACACACTGATAATCGACGATATTCAGGATTTCATCGGAAAGGAGTCTACGCAGAAGACTTTCTATCATATTTTCAATCACCTGCGCCAGAACAACCGTCAGCTTATCATGTCGAGCGACTGCAGCCCCTCCCAGATGGAAGGAATGCAGGACCGACTGCTCTCTCGATTCAAATGGGGTATGACCGCTCAGCTCGAACGCCCTGACATCGAATTGCGTCGTGATGTGCTTTTCCAGAAGTCTTTACGCGACGGGGTCAAGCTCCCTAAGGATGTGATGGATTTTATTGCGTCTAACGTCACCCAAAGCATTCGTGAAATCGAAGGTGTTGTGGTTTCTTTGATGGCGCATGCCACTTGTCTTGGTGAAGATATCACTGTTGACCTCGCGCGCCGTGTCCTGTCAAATTCGGTGAAGCTCAACAAACGGACTGCCAATTTTGAGAGTATTGCCCGTACGGTGAGCGATTTCTATAATATAGAAGTCGATCAGATTTTCACTAAGTCGCGTAAACGGGAAGTTTCCGATGCACGTCAGATGGTGATGTATCTTGCCAAGAAGCACACCAAGATGCCGCTTAAAGCTATTGGGACACGTCTCGGGCGTACTCATGCGACGGTTCTTTACGCCTGTCGGCTGATTGATGAGCGTTTGCCTCTTGAAAAGAAACTCGGCGAGGACATAGCCCGGCTTGAAACCGAATTGCTTTCCGTGTAAGATATGAAACAACAAGAGCGTATCCGACTGTCGGATACGCTCTTGTTGTTCGGTATGAAAATTGGATGTTGTGAAGCTTGAAATCTAATCCGATAATTCGTTGTAGCTTGGGATTGCCTGTAGGAATCTGTAACGTCGGGTTTCTGTGTCGAGTGCGCAGCAATAGTGGCGCAGCCCGTTGCTGACAACGAGATATTTCACCCTCAATGCGATGCTGTAGCGCGCAATTTGATTGAATACATCCTGCGTTAGAGGTATTGACGGGGCTTTATATTCGACAATCATTATCGGTTGTCCGTTCCTGTCGTAAACGACAGTGTCGCAACGTTTGGTTGTATTGTTTAGCTTGATTGCGATTTCATTGGCCATTAGGGATGCCGGATATGATAGCCGGGTCTGCATATAAGTGGTGAAATGCTGCCTGACCCATTCTTCCGGGGTCAGTAATAGCCATTTTTTACGTAGGGGGTCATAAATTTCATTGCCCCGGGCTGTGTGGCGCAATCTCACGTCGCCGGGAGGAAGATTGAGCGCGCATATTGCATTGTCGTCGTTTGGATTAGGTTGCATATAGCTGTGATTTTAGGGCAAAGTTAGCAAAATCCGCTAACTTTTTTGTAAATTTACGCTCTGAAACCATAATCATACTCATCATTAAATGGCCTCATCGAATCCTACTTTCTCAGAATTAAAACGCCAGCTTGCAGCGCGCGTCAAACTTGCGCCTGTATATCTTCTTCACGGAGAGGAAGGCTATTATATTGATGAACTTGTAAAGGATTTTGAGGCTCTTGTCCCGGAGGAGGAGCGAGATTTCAACCTTTATATCCTATATGCCCCTGAATCCGGAGTAGAGACGGTGATGGATGTGTGCCATCGCTATCCCATGATGGCGCAACGGCAGGTGGTGATTGTCAAAGAGGCTCAGGCTATACGCGCCGATCAGCTGAACAAGCTTCATAGCTATGTCGAGCGTCCGAATGAAACGACAGTTCTTGTGATTTCATGCCGTGGCTCACAGGCTAAGGGCAAGGAGCTGCTTGCCGCTGTGAAGAAAAACGGCGTTATTTTCGAGTCAAAGCGCCTGAGCGAGCGTAATGTTGTGCCTGTGATAAACGATCTTATAAAGGAGAAGGGGTTGAATGTGGATCCGAAGTCATTGGCTATGCTGAGGGATTACATCGGGGCAGATCTTTCCCGTCTGTATAATGAAATCGGTAAGCTCGCTCTTATTCTCGGTCCGGGGGCAATGGTCACGCCTGAAGCGATTGAACGCAACATCGGAGTGTCGAAAGACTATAATAATTTTGAACTGGTCGATGCGATTGTGAACCGCAATCCTGCCAAGGCTTTTGCGATTGTGGAGTACTTCAGAAACAATCCGAAAAACAATCCTACGGTCATGACGGTGTCTTCGCTGTTCAATCAGTTCTCAAATCTGCTGATATACCACTACACGCGTGATAAATCTCAGAGCGGTTATATGGATGCGCTTGGTATGCGTAACGCATGGGGATTGCGGGTCTACGAAGTTGCCGCGCGTAATTACAATGTCAGGCAGACAATTGAGATTATATCTGCAATCCGTGAATTTGATACCCGAAGCAAGGGCATTGGTTCGCGTCAGAATGAATATGATTTGTTGAAAGATCTGGTCTATCGTATTCTTACTGCGCGTGGGTTTATCGGTTGAACTATGAGCCGTTCATGTTGTCCGATACAGAGGCTGGAGGAGGCTGAATCAAGATGGCATGATGTAAAAGCCGGCCTTGAAAGTCCACGCGTTTTGCATGGAAATTTACTTTAACGAAAATTTGGATATTAGGCGCTTGCTTTGTAATTTTGTCAATTGATGAACGATGAAAAGCGAAAAAGCGATGCCGAAGAACGGTTGCGACAATATCTGTCGCAACATCGTCTGCGTTGCACTCCTGAGCGTTTGATGATACTTGGAAAGGTTGTTGCGCTTAAGGGTAGTTTTTCTCCCGCGCAATTGCTTGACGCTCTTGTCGGCGATGGTTTCAGGCTAAGCCACGGCACAGTCTATAATAATCTTAAGCTGTTTGATGCCGCAGGTGTTGTCAGGCGGCGCAGATCGGAGGACGGTGTCGAGATTTATGAATGCGCTTCGCGTGAAGACGAACATCTGACACTGGTATGTTCTCGCTGCGGGCGCTCTCGTGAGATACGTGATGCTGAGCTTTTCAGACTTTTGAAGTTGCGTCGCTATCCGTCGTTTGTCATGGCCGGTTTCGACCTTTATATACATGGACTCTGTTCGCGGTGTCGCGGTGGAGGACGGATCAGGAAGTGACCGGAAAAGCAATGCAAGGTAACATTTGGAAATCAAATAAAATAATAAACTATATATATCACGTAAAATGAAAGTTGATGTGCTTCTGGGTCTCCAGTGGGGAGACGAAGGAAAAGGTAAGGTTGTGGATGTGCTCACTCCGCGCTATGATGCGGTAGCTCGTTTTCAGGGTGGCCCTAACGCCGGTCATACGCTGGAGTTCGAGGATAAGAAATATGTCCTCCGCTCAATTCCGTCAGGCATTTTTCAGCATGGTCAGATAAATATCATCGGCAATGGCGTCGTGCTTGATCCGGTGCTGTTCAAGCAGGAGGCCGAAGAGTTGGAAAAGAGTGGGGTGGATCTCCGTTCGATTCTTAAAATTTCCAAGAAAGTCCATCTGATTACTCCGACTCACCGTCTGCTTGACGCCGCCAATGAAAAGGCGAAAGGCGGAAAGAAGATCGGTACTACAGGTAAAGGCATCGGCCCTACTTATACAGATAAGATTTCGCGTAACGGTCTGCGCCTCGGCGATGTGTTCCATAACTTCAAGGAAAAATACTCGGTGCTCCGTCAGCGTCATCTCGGTCAGCTTGAGGCTTTGGGGGCTACTCCCGAGAATCTTGACGAGCTTGAAGAAAAGTGGATGGATGCGATTGAATATATCAAGGGTTTTGGAATCGTTGATTCTGAATTTCTCATCAACAGCCTTCTTGCCGAGGGGAAAAGTGTGCTCTGTGAAGGTGCGCAGGGGACTCTGCTCGACATCGATTTCGGCTCATATCCTTTCGTGACTTCGTCAAACACTATTAGTGCAGGCGCATGTTCCGGCCTTGGCGTCGCTCCTAATAAAATCGGTGAAGTGTTTGGTATCTTCAAGGCTTATTGTACGCGAGTTGGCAGTGGGCCGTTCCCGACAGAGCTTTTCGATGAGACTGGCAAGCGCATCCGCGATCTTGGTCATGAATATGGTGCGGTTACGGGGCGTGAACGCCGTTGCGGCTGGATTGACCTCGTTGCACTCCGCTATGCTATAATGCTCAACGGTGTGACTCAGCTTATCATGATGAAGAGCGATGTCCTCGATGATTTCGATGAGATCAAGGCTTGTGTCGCATATAAAATCAACGGTGTGGAAACAAATCAGTTCCCATTCTCTATTGAAGAAGATATTGAGCCTGTCTATGTCACCCTTCCCGGTTGGAAAACAGATATGACAAAGATGCAGAGTGAGGAAGAGTTCCCTCAGAACTTCAAAAATTATATTGATTTCCTCGAAAAAGAACTGGCTACCCCGATTACGATTGTTTCAATCGGCCCTGACCGTAAGCAAACTATCGTACGCGGGAGAAAGTCGTAAATACTAAATCTAAATAATAATTGATGTCATGACCGTCACGAGCTGCCTTGTGGCAGTTTCGTGATGCGTATGACTCAAGTATTAATACCTTTAATCAAGTTAACCTCTGAAACCATGGCAAAAGTAAAACCGTTCAAGGGCATCCGCCCTCCACGCGAAATGGTCACCGAAGTGGCGTCGCGTCCCTATGATGTGCTTAATTCCGAGGAGGCCCGTAAAGAAGCCGAAGGCAATCCTCGTTCGCTCTACCATATAATAAAGCCTGAGATAGATTTTGCGCCGGGCACTGACGAGCACGCTCCGGAAGTTTATGACAAAGCGGTTGAAAATTTTAACGCTTTCTGTGGAAACGGCTGGCTTGTGCAGGACAATAGCGAGCATTATTATATCTATGCCCAGACCATGAATGGCCGTACACAATATGGCATAGTTGTGGCTGCCAATGTGGCTGACTATATGGAAGGGCGCATAAAAAAGCATGAGCTTACCCGACGTGATAAAGAAGAGGATCGCATGAAGCATGTCCGTATCAATAATGCAAATATCGAACCGGTTTTCTTTGCATTCCCTGATAACGATGCGCTTCAGCAGGTGATTGATGCCGTTACGGCCGGAGAACCCGAATATGATTTTACGGCTCCCGACGGTTTCGGTCATCATTTCTGGGTGATTGACGATGAAAAGATGATTGCGACGATAACTGAGGAGTTTGCAAAGATTCCATATCTTTATATCGCTGATGGTCACCATCGCTCGGCTGCTGCCGCTCTTGTCGGGCATGAGAAGGCATTGGCGAATCCTGCTCATACCGGAGATGAGGAATACAATTATTTCCTTGCCGTGGCTTTCCCGGCGTCGCATCTGAACATTATTGATTATAACCGTGTCGTCAAGGATCTTAACGGGCTTTCTCCTGATGAGTTCGTTGGTCGTCTGAGCGAGCACTTTGTTGTAGAGGAGAAGGGTGCTGATGAATATCGTCCGGCTACTCTGCATAATTTCTCCATTTATCTCGGTGGAAAATGGTATTCGCTGACTGCTAAGGAAGGCACTTATAATGACGATGATCCTATTGGTGTGCTTGATGTAACGATTTCAAGTGATTTTATACTGCGTGATATTCTCGGCATAACAGATCTCCGCAGCGATAAGCGTATTGATTTTGTCGGTGGCATCCGTGGGCTTGGCGAACTTAAGCGCCGTGTCGATTCGGGCGAGATGGCTATGGCCCTTGCGCTTTATCCAGTGTCGATGAAGCAGCTCATGGATATTGCTGATTCCGGAAATATCATGCCTCCGAAAACAACTTGGTTTGAACCTAAGCTCCGTTCTGGTCTTGTGATCCATCGACTGGATTGATTCCTTGCTTTGAAAGTCATTGCAAAATAAAAAACTCACGATACCGTCGCGGTGTCGTGAGTTTTACTTTCTATCTATGTCTGATGTCTGAAAATTATGTATTCTTTAAAGTATTAACTCTTTGATTATGCCTTTGCATCGGTCGGAATTATACGTTTTGCTCCGATGTAGCGCTTTGAATAATAGCCACCGTCGGGAAATTTTTGGTAGACAACGCCTTGGGATGTTGATGCGTGGATAAATACGCAAGAGCCGTCAGGGTTTACGTCTACTACCATGGCGACATGGCCTACGCGCGAACGGCCGCCTCCTCTGCCTGAGAAAAACATAAGATCGCCCGGACGAAGGTCGCCTTTTTCTACTTTCTCACCTTCGTGATATTGGGTGCTTGAAGAGCGGCTGAGATTGATGCCGAAGTTTTTGAACACAAAACCGATGAAGCCTGAGCAGTCAAATGCTTTTGGGCCTGCGCTGCCACGGCGATAGCGTGTGCCGAGGTATTTTGATGCAAAATCTTTAAGCTGGTTGATGAGTTCGCCATTGTCTGCTCCGGTTGATTGCTCTACTGATTCTTCAACAGCGAAAGGAGAGAAGGCTCTGACTGTTTCAAAGCTGTTTTCCATTATTGTGGAACTCGCTTCGACGGCAGCTGTATGGGCGGTAGGGAGTTTGTATGGGGTAGGATTGTCAGCCTTGGCGGTAAGCGCCATGCCACAACCCATTAAAAGGGATAGTATAGATAGTGTGATTGATTTTTTCATCCGAAATGTTGATGATTTTTAATTTAAGATTATGTAAAACCTATGATTGGTTTTATTTTTACGTTGCAAAATTACTCAAGAAATATCTCATTTCAAAATCGCAAAATGTTGAGCATGGGTGTTTTGTGCTGATTAAAAGATTTTGAAAGGGAATGTAACATAATTTTGCATGAAATCCTTAATTGTTAATAAAAGCATGGTGTTTTGGCTGTTTGAATACAATATTTAATACTTCTTAACTATATTATTGCCGATGTTTTCATGCTTTTGTTTTATAATGTCATTAATTAGCGATGATTGTCTGTTTAAATGTTAAAACAATATATGCGAGCTGTCGTGTAAAATTGCTATTATACAATAAATTGCACATTGTTAGTTGATGTGTGCAATTTACAATAATTTGCATATTTTAACTCTATCTGCCGGAATGTTGAATAATGATTATTTTGAGTCGCTCGAGCTCTTGATTTTTTGCGAAATATTTGCGACCTTTGCGTGTGTTAAGACCTTGATAATGGGTTTTGATCGCTTTTTGAATGCAAAATGCCTCTCTGCCTTGCAAAATGTTGAAATTTTAAAGTAAATTATAATAACTATCAAATGAGAAAAAGTGCTTTGCAGCAAGCCCGTGCGGCTTACAAGCCCCAACTTCCAATCGTACTTATCGGTGGAGTAAAAATTGTAGAAGGTCAGCCGACCCAGTCGGCCGGTGATCAGGAAGATATTCAGAAACTGTTTCCGAACACATACGGTCTTCCGGAAATCCGTTTTGAAAAAGCTCCCGCAGCTGAATCGGCTGAGCCGATTAATGTCGGTGTAATTCTTTCAGGCGGTCAGGCCCCGGCGGACATAATGTCATAAGCGGTCTTTTCGATGGTATCAAGAGTATCAACCGCAAGAGCCGTCTCTATGGTTTCCTTATGGGCCCCGGTGGTCTTGTAGATCATAAATATAAGGAGCTTACTGCCGATATTATTGACGAGTATCGTAACACTGGCGGTTTTGACATCATCGGCTCTGGCAGAACGAAGCTTGAAACAAAGGAGCAGTTCGACAAGGGTCTTGAAATTCTTCGCGAGCTTGACATCAAGGCGCTTGTGATAATCGGAGGTGACGACTCAAATACAAACGCGGCCATCCTTGCAGAATACTACAAGGCTATTGGCGCTGGCGTACAGGTTATTGGTGTGCCTAAGACTATCGACGGGGACCTTAAGAACGATGTGATTGAAACTTCTTTCGGTTTTGATACCGCGACAAAGGTTTATTCTGAAGTTGTCGGAAATATCCAGCGCGATTGCAATTCTGCTAAGAAATATTGGCATTTCATTAAGCTCATGGGACGTTCGGCCTCTCACATCGCTCTCGAATGTGCCCTTCAGTGTCAGCCTAATGTATGTATCGTCTCCGAGGAGGTTGAGGCAAAGAATATGACTCTTGCTCAGGTTGTCGATGGCATCGCCGAGTCTGTTGTCGCCCGTGCCAATGATGGCAATAACTATGGTGTTGTACTCGTCCCTGAAGGTCTCATCGAGTTTATCCCTGCTGTCAAAGCGCTCATCGCAGAACTTAACGACCTTCTTGCTGTCAAGGCTGATGAATTTGCTGCCATTGACCCTGAAAAACAGCGTGAATGGGTCGTGGCCCAGCTGGGTGAAGAGAATGCCAAGACATATGCTTCCCTCCCTGCCGGTGTTGCCCGTCAGCTTACACTTGACCGTGATCCCCACGGAAACGTGCAGGTTTCGCTCATTGAAACAGAAAAGCTTCTTTCTGAAATGGTCGGCAAACGTCTTGAACAGCTTGCTGCCGAAGGTAAGTATAAAGGCAAGTATGCGACAATGCACCATTTCTTCGGATATGAAGGCCGTTGTGCGGATCCGTCTAACTTTGATGCGAACTATTGCTATGCGCTTGGCTATACGGCTGCATGCCTTATCGCAGCCGGCAAGACCGGTTATATGTCGAGCCTTCGCAATCTGACTTTCGCTCCCGTGAACTGGGTCGCCGGTGGTATACCTATCACTATGATGATGAACATGGAGCGTCGTCACGGAGAGATGAAGCCTGTGATCCGTAAGGCTCTTGTCGAGCTTGACGGTGCGCCATTCCTTAAGTTTGCAAAGGAACGTGACCAGTGGAAGCGCGAGACATGCTATGTCTATCCCGGTCCTATTCAGTATTTCGGTCCGGTTGAAGTGTGCGATCAGCCCTCACTTACCTTGGTTTATGAGCAGAAGCGCCGTAAATATTAATGTGGGTTGTCTCTGGTAGTGCAACTTTGATAACCGCTCGTTCTTGAATCGGGCGAAGTTAAATAAAATGTCTGGTGCGAAATCGCCAGACATTTTATTTTATATGGTAACGGGCGCCGACCGAAAAAATCCGCTGACCTCAATTTAGATTGCGGATACGGGAAATAAAAGAAGAGTGAGGCATCAAATTGATGCTCCACTCTTTATGGGAAACGCGCCGGAGGAAGATGATGAAACTCCGAATGACAGGATTTGAGTGCTTGCCGTCCTTTGTAATCCTCCGGGCAATTATGCCTTCCTCCGAAGAGGAATGAGGCCCGCCATTGGGCGACGAAGCTTGTCTCGGTATTTCAAAAATAATTGATGAGTTTCCCAATCGTGCTCCGGCGCGGGATTTTTTATCTCTTCAATTTTACAACACAAAATTAATGTATTTCGTTTAAATTTCCAAATAGGAAATTTAAAATTTATGAAAATAAAAACGACTCTTTCGTGGTGAGAGAGCCGTTTGTTTTGTAGCCCATAGCAGAATCGAACTGCTATTTCAAGTGTGAGAAACTTGCGTCCTAACCGTTAGACGAATGGGCCGGTTAGTGGTGTCGTATCGAGGATTGACTATGTTGCGGTGTCTCTCTCATTTCGACAGTGCAAAGGTAGGCAGTTTGGTTGAATTGTGCAAGCATCAGGCGGTTGTTTAACATATTTTTACCAATCTTGCATTCCATGAAACTTTCAATTGGTGGTATAGGTCTGTAAAACTAAATGAGAATAACAATTGTTAAGAGTATAACACCGACACGATTTTAAATCAGTTCATGATAATTCAAGGAAAATGATTACCTTTGTGTCTAATTTATCACATAATTTAGATTCAGATAATTTTAATAGTTTCAACGTCTATCGAAGCAAAATTCATGACAGAAAAAACAATTGACATACTGCCTCTCGTAATCGAGGGGATCCGTGAGCGTAAAGGTCGCAAGATTACTACAGTGGATATGAGCGAAATTGACACTGCTGCAGCACGCAGATTTATAATATGTGAGGGTACATCTACCCAGCATGTAGCAGCGGTTGCCGATAGTGTCAGAGAATATCTGCTTGAAAAAGAACATATAAAACCATATAATTACGACGGCTATGGAAATTCACAATGGATAGTCATAGACTATGGCGATACACTCGTGCATGTCTTTCTCCCTGAAACCCGAAGTCTCTATGATCTTGAGGATTTGTGGAGTGACGCACGGATTACAGACTATCCTGACGAAGACTGATTGTCCGTCCTGTTATTTTATCCTAACAATTGCAAGTATTGACACATTATGAGTTCACAGACTCCTCCCAACAACAACCCTAAGCCTAAAAAGCCTATGGGGATAAAATTCAGCATGTACTGGGCCTACGCTATAATAATAGTGTTTCTCCTTGGCATGCTTTATATCGATGACAATTCGATAACCAAAGATGTAAGCTTTACAAAGTTTGAAGAATATGTTACCAACGGTGGCGTGGGTGACATGACTGTCTATACCAATACCAACCGTGCGGAAGCTGTTCTGTCGGATTCGCTTGCGAGTGCCATTTTCCCGGAAAGCCAATATCAGAGCGGTAAAGGTAAGATTGCCCGTATTGTGACCGATATACCGTCTGCAGACCGTCTTCAGGACAAGATTGATATGTGGGCTGAAAAGGGTATATATAACGGACATGTCAAATATGAGAAAGCGTCGGACTATTCGACCCTTTTCTGGACATTTGGTCCGATAGTCCTTCTGGTTGCCTTCTGGTTCATTATGATGCGTCGCATGTCAGGTGGTGCGAGCGGTGGAGGCCCTGGTGGCGTATTTAACGTAGGCAAGTCTAAGCCAAAAGTCTTTGATAAGGGAGAAGGCACTGATGTCACATTCAAGGATGTTGCCGGACTGACAGAGGCTAAGACCGAAATACGTGAGATTGTGGAATTCCTTCGTAATCCGCAGCGCTACACTGATCTTGGTGCGAAGATTCCCAAAGGCGCTCTGCTCGTAGGCCCTCCCGGAACAGGAAAGACTCTTCTTGCCAAGGCTGTGGCAGGCGAGGCTAATGTGCCGTTCTTTTCAATGTCGGGATCTGACTTTGTTGAGATGTTTGTTGGTGTCGGCGCTTCGCGTGTCCGCGACCTTTTCCGTCAGGCAAAGGAAAAAGCTCCGTGTATTGTGTTTATCGACGAAATTGACGCTGTAGGCCGTGCGCGAGGCAAGAATCCCAATATGGGTGCTAACGACGAACGTGAGAATACGCTTAACCAGCTTCTCACCGAGATGGACGGATTTGGCACAAACAGCGGTGTGATTATTCTTGCAGCGACCAACCGTGCCGATATTCTTGACAAGGCTCTTCTGCGAGCCGGACGTTTTGACCGTCAGATTAATGTTGATCTTCCGGAGCTTAAGGATCGTATAGAAGTGTTCAAGGTACATCTTCGCAAGATCAAGACTGATGAATCGGTCGATGTCGACCTTATGGCACGTCAGACTGCCGGCTTTTGTGGCGCGGACATTGCAAACGTCTGCAACGAAGCTGCGCTTATTGCAGCCCGTAATAATAAGAAAGCCGTTGACCGTGACAGCTTTATGGCTGCTATTGACCGAATAATCGGAGGTCTTGAACATAGTTCCAAGATTATTTCTGCTGATGAGAAGCAGGCTATAGCTATCCATGAGGCCGGCCATGCCACTGTGTCGTGGTTCCTTGAATACTCTAATGAGATGGTCAAAGTTTCAATCGTGCCTCGCGGTATGGCTCTCGGAGCGGCATGGTATATGCCTGAGGAGCGACAGATTACTCCGCTTCAGGCTCTTCTCGACCAGATGTGTATGACCCTCGGAGGCCGTGCTGCCGAAGAGCTTACTTTGGGACAGGTCTCGACCGGTGCTCTCAATGACCTTGAGAAAGTTACCAAGATGGCGTATGCTATAGTTGTCTACTATGGCATGAGTGAAAAGATTCCCAATGTATGTTATTATGATTCCACCGGTCAGTCTTATGGATTCTCTAAGCCATACGGCGGCGAACGCGCAAAGCAGATTGATGATGAAGTGTCGCGTATCATAAACGAACAGTATGAACGTGCAAAGCAGATTCTTCGCGATCATAAGGAAGGCCACGCCAAGCTCGCAGAGACTCTTCTGACCAAGGAAGTCATGTATGCCGAGGACCTTGTCAACATCTTCGGAAAGCGTCAATGGAAGTCACGCACTGAAGAGATCATGAAGCTTCAGGCTGAGCGCGATGCCAAGCGTGCTCTTGAAGAGGCTGAGAAAGAAAAGGAGAAGAAGAATAACGGAAAATCAGATGAGGCTTCCGTTACAGATGCGGAGGTCGTCGATGTCACAGCGACAGTGGTTGAGGTTTCGCCTAAATCCGAAAATTCCGACGATGAAGGTAAAGGAGATGGCGACGATGACAAACAGATTCCTACACCTCCTCCATTTAAAAAGGACTGATAAGACATATCATACTCATTAGCTACGTCAATCAACATGGCCACTGCTCCAATGTCTATCAAAGGATGCGGTGGCCATTTGTATATTGTATTGTTTCCCGGGTCGTTTATTAAAAAATAGCCGTTATGTTAAAAAATAATCCTTGAAAAATTTGGTTTATAAAATAAACCGCTTTAACTTTGCGACATGAAATTTACAAAGAGTGACATCGCGCGGGTTTACTCTTTTATTTTTCAAGATGTGGTTTACAAAATAAACCGATTTGTAAAAACTCTCTAAAACAAAAAGAAAATGGAAGACAAAAAACTTACGCCACAGGAAAGCATGGCTCTTATCACGAAAATGATAGAGGACTCTAAACAACGAATCGCCACCCCCGACACACGGGTGTCTGTGATGTGGGCAACTCTGTCGATAGTGACAGCAGTCATAGTCGGCATTCTTTGTCTGATTACACATGACCCGAGATACAATTATATATGGCTTGCAATCCCTATAATTGGTTATCCTTTGAATTTTTCAATGGGACGGAAGAAGGCTAAGAGACATGAGAAGACTTATGTCGAATATGTCAATGATGGAATTTGGCGCATAGTCGGCTATATCACTATAGCCCTTACGGCAATCTGTCTGATTTATGATGCGATTGGTTATCCACAGATTTGGATTGCAATGTTTTATTTCGCATTTATTGTTGTCGGTTTCGCAGCTGCCATGACAGGTGTCATATTGAAAGAGAAATCATACGTATTCGGAGGCATATTTTCTATTGTTGCTGGTCTGATAACAGCTGTGAGTCCTCTTTGCGGAACGCCACTGTTCGTTTCATGGACTATCCCGCTTTACATATTCTGTTTCTTTATGATGTTTATTGTGCCGGCTGTTATTATAAGACATAAATTGAAGAAGATAACGAAATGAAAGAGTTGAATCCATTGCTCCATTCTCAATTGCGGCTGGCTGTTATGTCAGTGCTTATGAACTTGGATGAGGCTGATTTCGTCTATCTCAAAGAAAAGACAGAATCAACCGCAGGTAACCTAAGTGTGCAGCTCGACAAACTTTCATCGGCCGGATATATCGCCATTGAGAAAGGTTTTGCCGGGAAGAAGACACGCACTGTGTGTCGGGTTACAAGTCTTGGTCGTGAGGCATTTGAGGAATATGTCGAAACTCTGAAAGAGTATCTGAATCTATAGTGGGTTTATTGACTCGCATAAGCTGCGGAAGCAGTCCTGCAGATGTCTGCATGATCAAAAAACGAGGGAGAAGCATTACGGCAGCAGCTTCTCCCTCTTCTTCAAAATCAACGTCAAAACTATTGTTATATAGCGCCGTAGGTTTTGCTGTTAATCATCACTATTATTTTTGTCCGGCCAGTGATCGTAGCGCATCAAGATTGCGGTTGCAGTCCTGCTGGAGTTTAGGTCGCAGAATTCCTGCCTCTTGCGGGTCTGTCATACTTAAATCGGCGTAGCGGTCTTCGTTCATTACATATTCCTCCACGTTTCTGACAGGCTCGCTGTTGGGATATGAAGGAGAGGCTGTCAGTGAGGATGAGCCGTTTGAACCGCTATTGTCCGTGCCCGGAATGGCTTGGTCGATAGACAGTGCCTTCTCACCTTTGGCGTAGGCTTCCGGATTAAAGCGATAGAGAGGCCAATAGCCTGATTCGACAGCTCTGCGTTGCTCTACGATCGAATGCCCGAGCCCCGGTCGTATACCGTGGGTCAGACATGGGCAATATGCTATTACGATTGCCGGCCCGGGATAACGTTCGGCCTCTGAAAGTGCATCTATGGCTTGCTGATAGTTTGCGCCGAGGGAAATGGACGCTACGTAGACTGACCCGTAGGTCATCATCATCCGTCCGAGTTCCTTTTTTGCCACACGTTTTCCTTCAGGCGAATATTTTGCCACTGCACTGCGCGGAGTGGCCTTTGATGTCTGTCCGCCTGTGTTGGAGTAGCATTCAGTGTCCATGACAAGGATTTTTATTGGTTCGCCTGATGCAAGCACATGGTCCAGTCCGGCGAAACCGATATCGTAAGCCCATCCGTCACCTCCGATGCACCAGACACTTTTCTTTCCGAACATATCGGCATCTTCGAGCAGTCGGGAATATGCCGGATTCATATCTTTGACTGGTGTGAGCATTGATTTAAGCTGTTCGCCTGTCTCGGCAGAGAGTTCGGGATCATCCTTGGCGGAATACCATGCTTCGAGAGGCTGTCTGAGATAGGGCAGGGTGTCGGGATTGTCGATCAGTTCTTTGACCAGCCCGGCTATCCTGCGTCTGCGTTGCTCGACAGCCACAAGCATTCCGTAACCGTATTCGCCGTTGTCTTCGAAGAGCGAGTTGCCCCATGCCGGACCCTTGCCTTGGGGATTGGTGCAGTAGGCGTTGGATGGGAAATTCGCTCCCCATATAGAACTGCATCCGGTCGCGTTGGCAATCAGAAGGCGTTCGCCGAAAAGCTGTGTGAGCAGTTTGACATAAGGTGTTTCACCGCAACCCGCGCATGCTCCTGAAAATTCCAGACATGGCTGTTGCAACTGAGAGCCGTTGACAGTGGTGCGTGCAAGCAGATTGTCTTTAAGCGAGACATTTGTCTTAGCCCATTCGAGCAATGGTATTTCGGTTTCGAGCACTTCTTCAAGCGGTGTCATCGTAAGGGCATGCCCCGGACAGATTATTGAGCATGAGGAGCATCCAAGGCAATCTTCCGGATAGTTCTGTATATGGAACTTGTAACCGTTGAGAGCCGGCGAGCCGTGTGCATCTTTCATTTTGAAGTTTTCCGGGGCATTCGCTGCTTCTTGAGCCGATAGGATGAACGGCCGTATGGCTGCGTGAGGACATACAAGCGAACATTCCATGCATTCGACACATTTGTCAGCATCCCATACCGGGACGCGTGTCGCTATCCTTCGATGTTCGTATGCCGTCGTACCCATAGGCAGTATTCCGGCTGGGTCGAGAGCCGATACAGGAATCATATCGCCATGACCTTTTATACATGGCGTGTGTATGTTCTTTATAAATGCTTCGAGTTGTGGGGTTGCAAACCTTAATTCACGCTTTGTGGTGTTTTCCGGCTTTGTAAGCCATTCGGACATTTCTCCATAATTGACTCGATGAAGCGCATTGATTGTCAGAGAGACCGCCTTGAGATTCTTCTCCACGACATCACCGCCTTCATGGATATAAGTCTTCTTTATCTGTTCCTTCAAAGCACCGAGGCTTTCGTCAAAAAGTATGATATTTGTCAGATAAAGGAATACCGTCTGCATCGGCATGTTTATTCGTGTGCCGAGTCCGCATTGGGCAGCTATACTGTCGGCATCGATGTTATAAAATTTAAGTTTCTTTTCAGCGATTGTCCTGCGCATATCAAGCGGAAGTCTCTCGCACATCTGCTTGGGTGTCCAAGGAGAGTTAAGCACGAACGTGCCTCCTTCCTTGATTTTGTCAAGCATTGAGAAGCGATTGACGTATGATGCCTTGTGACACCCTACGTAGTCGGCTCCATTGATTCCGTAAGCTGAGATAACGGGTTGTCTGCCTATGCGCAGCTGCGAAATTGTATATCCGCCTGACTTTTTGGCCGAATAGCTGAAATAAGCCTGAGCATACAGACCGGGGCTATTGCCGATGATTTCAGCCGCTTGTTTTGTACCGCCTACCGTACCGTCGTTTCCAATAGCGTACAGGATTGACTGGAAAGTCTGGGATGCTACATCAGTTTCGATATTGTCTGTCACGTCCAGTGACAGATTGGTGACATCATCGTTAATTCCTACTGTAAACGGATTCTTGGGGTTGTCTTTTGCCATTTCGTCAAACACGGCCTTTACCATTGCAGGATCAAACTCTTTGCTTGAAAGTCCGTAGCGTCCACCTATGATTCTGATGTCAGAGGATCGTGACGTATTATACAGGGCTGACATTACATCCTCGCAAAGAGGCTCATGCTGAGCCCCGGGTTCTTTCGTGCGGTCAAGAACTGCAATTGTCTTTACGCTGTCGGGGAGTGACTTTCGGAATGCCTCGACCGGGAATGGGCGGTAGAGGTGAATTTTTATGACACCGGTCTTATAGCCTTTTTCTCGGTTGAGGTAGTCGACGGTCTCGCTGACCACCTCTGTGGCCGACCCGATTGCTACTATCACACGGTCGGCATCAGGCGCTCCGTAATAGTCGACGAGATGATAACTGCGTCCTGTCAGATTTGCCACTTTGTCCATACAACTCTGGACTATGGCAGGAAATGCGTCGTAAAATCTATTTGATGCTTCACGGTTCTGGAAATAAACATCCGGATTTTGTGCAGATCCTCTTTGTCCGGGATGTTCCGGATTCATTGCTTTGCGTCGGAATTCGTTTACCTTGTCCCAATTGACAAGCGGACGCATGTCCTCATAGTCAATGACATCTATAGTATCCATTTCCGAGGATGTGCGCCATCCGTCAAAAAAATGTAGCACAGGAAGTGAGCCTTCGATTGCGGCCAGATGAGCCACAAGCGCGAGGTCCATTGTCTCCTGCACCGAAGCCGACGCAAGCATGGTAAACCCCGTGGCACGACATGCCATCACATCCTGATGGTCACCGAATATGGAGAGTGCATGTGTGGCAAGCGACCGGCAACCGACGTGGAATACCACGGGCAGTAGTTCGCCGGAAATTTTATACATATTGGGAATCATCAGCATTAATCCCTGTGATGCCGTAAACGTTGTGGCGAGTGCTCCGGCGGCCGCCGCTCCGTGTACAGCACCTGCTGCCCCAAGCTCACTTTCCATTTCTTTTACCTCCAGTGCCTGTCCCATTAGATTGCGCCGCCCGGCAAGTCCCCATTTCTGGGCAGTCTCACCCATAGAGGCTATTGGCGTTATAGGATATATAGTAGCTACGTCGCTCAGAGCGAAAGCCACATGTGCTGCTGCGGTACATCCGTCAAGAATTTGCTTTTTCATCTCCGTTTTTCATTGATAAAGTGATGGGTAGGTTTGAGAGAGGATAAATAGTGGACATAAGGGAATGCCATTCCCTTATGTCCTGTGGTTTAGGATTCTTAAATTTGAATTAGAGCGCTGCGGAGTGTACACACATGTCTGTTATCCACAACCATAGCGGGCAGAATCCGATAAATAAGATTACTGAAAGAGTCAGTGATGATGTGCCTTCCGCCACATAAGTGTCGTATTCGTCAGCGATGATGATTCCGGAGAATGCCGGTGGCAGAGCTGCGGCTACGACAAGCATCTTTAGGTTGAGGGGATCCATGTGGAAAATGAGTCCCATGATCAGGATGACTGCCGGCATCATCACCATTTTAAGTATTGAACCAAGTATGACCTGCCAGTCAATTGAGATTTTGATTGCTGAAAGTGTAATACCTGCAGAGAATACGGCCATTGATGCGTTCGCACCTTTTATAAGATCAAACGATGGGCTTGCCCATTCCGGCCAAGGTATACCGACTACCACCCAGATGACAGCAAGAATAGGGGCCCATGCTACCGGCTGTTCGAGGGCATGAATCACAGGTGCCCATGCACTTTTGTTTTTGGAAGAACCGGGATTTTGTTTCTCAAGTGATGCGTTGAGAAGAGACAGACCTACAGGGATACCGACTGCATTGACAACGATACCGACGATTGCAACTACGAGTGCCACTGAGGGGGTCGTGCCGAAAATCGGTTCAAGTACCGCAAATCCGAGGAAGCCGATGGTTGGTGAACCACTGATAAGAGCCGAAATCGCAGCGTCAGCGCCTGTATTCTTTTTAAACATAAGGAACACAAAGTAGACAATCATGAAGCAGAGCATGATTCCGACAAGCGAAATAAGCGAAAGCTTAATATCTCTGGCGAGCATTTCGCGGCTTGCCTGTACGATTGACACGAACAGGGCTGCAGGAAGGGCGTAGTCAAGCACTACTTTATTGAATTTCTTTGCGTCTTCACCTGAGAAAATACCCTTCTTTCCCGAAATGTAACCGGCCAGCATCACTACGATTATAGGGACGATGGCATAAAGGATAATGTGTTTCATAAACTATGAATTGATGATGAGTTTGACTTTTATTGACACGGGCGCATGGCTGATTTTATATGTCAGATTTCCTATGCGCCCGTGTGAGTCGCGTTATTTCGGGAAATTTCCTTAAACGGTGATATCCTGAAGAGGTGCCGGATTCAGATAGCCGATATGGCCTGATTCCTTACCTGAGTCTGCGGCAAGCTGCACGTCGATAAGACATGGTTTCTTGCTTGCGATGCTCTCGCGCAGAGCCTTGTCAAGTTCGTCGGGAGTCTGAACATAATAGGTCTGAGCGCCGAAGGCTGCTCCGAGTTTATCGTAACGGGCATGAATGTCAAGGGTGGTAGGAGCGGGGTCTGTCGTCTTGTCAAGCGGAACGCCGATGCCGTTGTAGATGCCTCCATTGTTGAAAATCACAACGGTTACCGGCAGGTTGAAACGGCAGATTGTTGAGAAATCCATTCCTGAGAACCCGAATGCAGAGTCCCCCTCGATAGCTACGACCGATTTGCCTGTCGCAACTGCGGCCCCGACGGTCGAACCCATGCCCATGCCCATGATCGCCCATGTAGCGCAGTCAACGCGGTGGCGCGGGAGTGACATATTGATGGCATCGCGGGTGTCGTCAAGTGTGTTTGCACCTTCGTTAATAAGGATGACATCAGGATTGGATTCGATAATAGGCTTGACAACTCCGAGGGCTGTCCAGTGGTGCATTGGCATCAGCGATTTGGCATCAGATAGGCGCGTCGCAAATTTGGCATCCTTTTCTTTTGTCTCCTGCTGCAGTGCCGGAATCCATGTGGGGTCTGTACTCATCTTTTTGCTATCCATCTTTGCAAGCATGGCATCGAGAGCAAGTCCCATATCGCCAACTACAGGTGCTGCAATAGGAACGTTTACATCAATTTCCTGAGGCTCGACATCAAGCTGGATAAATTTCATGTTCGGATTCCACTTGCCTCCGTGTCCGAACGAGAGCAGCCAGTTTAGACGAGCACCGATAATCATGACGACGTCCGCTTTCTCCATTATGGTAGAACGGCATGACAGCGCGCTCAATGGTCCGGCATCGGGCATAAGGCCCTTGGCCATTGACATCGGGAAGTAGGGATATTGTATTTCTCTATGATTGTCTTGATTTTATCGTCGACTTGTGCGTAGGCTGCTCCTTTACCGAGAAGTATTGCCGGACGTTTGGCGGAAGCGAGAAGCTCGACGGCTCGTTCGACGGCGACATCATTGGGCGCAACAGGCGAATAGACATCGACAGGCTGATAGAGGAGTTTTTCTGCCTCCTCGCGATCCATGATTTCACCCAGCGCAGGTGTTGTCATGTCGATATAGACACCGCCCGGGCGTCCTGAAACGGCAGCACGATACGCACGGGCGACAGCAGAGGGTATATCCTTGGCATGGCTACAGCGGAAGGCTGCCTTGACCAACGGTTTGGCCGTGTTGAACTGGTCGAGCTGTTCGTAGGTGCCCATGTTCATGTCGACCATCGTCGGATCGCTTGCTCCGGAAATCTGAATCATCGGATAGCAATTGACGGTGGCGTTTGCGGTTGCTGTCAGACCGTTCATGAATCCGAGAGACGATACGGTCATGAGTACTCCGGGTTTCTTTGTCAGAAAGCCTTCGGTTGCGGCTGCCATGCCGGCTTGCTGTTCATGGCGAAAGCCTACAAAACGTATGCCTTGCCCCTGAACGAGGTAAGCGGCCTCGGTAATAGGTATGCCGACAAGACCGTAGACATTTTCAATGCCTACGTTTTTAAGCGCCCTCGCTAATATATACATTCCTGTCACCTGCTCCGGGAAATGGGGAGCGGATTGCTGTGGGGCGATATTATTGTTAGTTGCCATAATGATAGATTTGATAGTTGATTGATAGACGTTGTTTTCTGTATTTGAACTCAATAAATCTAAAAAGAAACGAGGGGACAATTCTCAATTGAATCTGCATGGCAGACAATAGGAAATTGTCCCCTCGCTTATGATTGTAAAAATGAAATTTAGATTTCGTTGAGTGTGAGTTCCAGATTATGCAGATGTCTATTTCTCCGCAGGCTTGGGCATGGGAGTTGTCGTATGGTTGGCTGCGAATGCTGCAATCTGTTCGTCTGTATATCCGTATGCTTTAAGAACTTCTGTTGTGTTTCCTCCAAGTTCAGGACACGGGCCGTATGTCGGCTGATAATTTGAGAGAGTAAACGGGCATCCGACAGTCACAAACTCACCGACCTTGCCGCCCTGATTGATTTTGACGAGTGTGTTGCCGTCATAGAGGCTCTGGTCATCCATGATTTCCTTGGTTGACAAGACAGGACCAACAGGCACTGCTGCTTTCGAGAGAAGCTCGGTCACTTCAAATTTGGTCTTGTTGATTGTGAACGATTCGATTCTCTTGTAGATTTCCTGTTTATGCTTGTCGCGGGCGTCAGCGGTATTGAAGTCAGGATTTGTAAGCCAGTCTTCAAATCCAAAGCCTTGCATGCAAGTTCGAAACTCTTAGCATCGCGCTGAAGGATTACATAAACATATGCGTTGGGGTCAGTTTCCCAGCCTTTACATTTATATGTCCAGCCAAGCACGCCGCTACCTTCCTGATTACCACTACGCGGAACGAAATTACCGAATTTTTCATTCGGGTACTGCGGGAACTGTGTGAGGTAACCAAGGCGGTCAAGGGTGAGCTGATCACGGGTCTTGATACGACAGAGGTTAAGGCAGGCATTGTGCATAGACTGATATACGTAGCAGCCTTCACCGGTCTTTTCGCGCTGTAACAGGGCTGAAAGGATACCGATGAGAAGGTGCATGCCGGTGTTCGAGTCGCCAAGTGCGGCTCCTGACTGTGTAGGCACATTGTCAGGACCTTGCCACCATCCGGTAGTTGAGGCTGCGCCGGCTGTTACCTGCGCTACAGGTTCGTATGCCTTGAGGTCTTTATATTTCGATGATATCGGGAATCCCTTGATTGTGCCGTAAATACATTTAGGATTAAGTTTGTGGACTTCTTCCCAGCTGAATCCGAGTTTGTCCATTGCTCCGGGATGAAGGTTCTCAATAAATACGTCGGCGGTTTCAAGAAGCTTTGTAAGGATTGCTTTTCCGTCGGGCGTCTTTGCATCAAGGGTAAGTGATTTCTTGTCTGAATTTAACTGTAGGAAGTAATAACTTGGGCAGTCAGGGTCAAATTGTAGTTCTTTACGGGTGGCATCACCTTTGCCGGGGCGTTCAATTTTGATGACATCAGCTCCGAGCCAAGCGAGCATCTGAGTACATGAAGGACCTGATTGTACTTCGGTGAAGTCTATCACCTTGATTCCTTGAAGAGGTGCAGTGTTCATAATTGTAAGTATGAAAATTAGAATTGATGATTATTTATGTTTTTTCGTAGTCTGGATTATTGGAGTTGGGTTTACATATATTATAGGTCATGTGTGTGTTTCTCTGACTCAAATCGGCATTTTCATATTATGCCGTTGCTTGCCCAAATCTTTATACTTATAACAAACCGATATGTGAAAAGTTGATTTTATATCTTCTTTAACCATTTTTTAGTAAATTTGCGCTCTAAAAATAATAGAGTCTTCATTAGCGGTGTGCTATAGTCTTGAAATACAGATGGAAATATCGTACACCTCGCTATTAGGATTCATAAATGTAAATTTATGAATAGAATCTGTCTACAACTGTTTCTGTCTTTTTTTAAAATAGGAGCATTCACCTTCGGTGGTGGATGGGCCATGATTTCAATAATCGAAAAGGAGATAGTCGACAAGCATCATTGGATAGAGCGCGAAGAGTTTCTCGACCTCCTTGCCGTTGCACAGTCCTTGCCGGGAATATTGGCAGTCAACATCTCGGTTGCTGTCGGCGATAAGCTTCGCGGTATGAAAGGTTCGATTGCCGCTGCGGCAGGGTGCATATTGCCGTCGTTCATGATAATTCTCTGTATAGCGATTTTCCTTACTCCTGATCTTATTAAGAATAATCCGACTCTTTCGGCTATATTTAAAGGAGTGCGCCCGGCGGTTGTGGCTTTGATTATAGCCCCTGTCATCTCGTCGGCGAAAGCAGCAAAAATAGGATGGAAGACGATTGTGATACCGATAGGAGTAGCCTTATTGATATATTCAAAATGGCCTGTAGTGTCCAATCCGATACTTTATATCGTGACAGGTGGATTTTTCGGATGGCTTTGGTTTTCCCACCATGTGAAATCACTTCAGAAAGTTGAAAAAGAAATCAGAAAGGAGGATGAGGAGCTATGATTTACATTAAACTGATATGGTCATATCTTAAAATCGGACTTTTCGGATTTGGCGGTGGCTACGCCATGCTTGCACTTATCGAAAGGGAAATTGTAGGCCCGGGGTGGATTACAGAGCAGATGTTTACTGATATAGTTGCAATTTCTCAGATGACACCGGGCCCTATCGGAATCAATTCGGCTACCTACATAGGATATGTCGCTCCGGCTGAATATTCCGATGCTTTTGCCTCGCCTCTTTATGGTATACTTGGTTCGCTTATCTGTACGCTTGTCGTAGTTCTTCCGTCGTTTATCCTTGTCGCTTTTACGAGCCATCTGATACGCAGACATAAAGACAGTGTTGTTGTCAAAGGTATTTTTGCAGGTTTGCGTCCTGTTGTTGTTGGCCTGATTGTATCAGCCGCATTGCTGTTGATGAATTCAGCAAATTTTGGCGAGGAAAATACACAGGTGCTCTGGAGTATCGTGTTGTGTATCGCGGCCTTTGTGCTTGTCTATTGGGTGAAATGGCATCCGATTTTGATTATCTGTCTTGCCGGCTTTGCAGGATGGATCATATATTGAAGTCGGGGAAATTAAGTATAATCCAAGTACTATTGTAATAGAGTATAACGAGCTAAGTTTTTATTATTCAGTTATGACTTATCAGGACGCGATTGATTTTTTATATAACTCTCTGCCTGTATTTCAGCGAGACGGGGCATCGGCCTATAAACCGGGGCTTGCCACCTCAATAGCCCTTGATGATATTTTCGGGAATCCACACAGAGCGTATCCGACAATCCATATAGCCGGGACTAACGGCAAAGGGTCGACAGCGCATACGTTGGCTGCTGTTCTTGCGCGTGCTGGTCTTAAAGTCGGGCTCTACACGTCGCCGCATATTTTTGATTTCCGTGAACGTATACGCGTGAATGGACGTAAAATTCCTCAAGCATCAGTGGTTGACTTCGTGGAACGATGGAAAAGCGAAGCTTCAGGCAGTGAACTTTATCCAAGTTTTTTTGAGCTGACCTCTACAATGGCGTTTGAACACTTTGCGAATGAAAAAGTCGATGTCGCCGTGATTGAAACAGGTCTTGGAGGACGACTTGACAGCACCAATATTATTTCGCCTTGTCTGAGCATTATCACCAATATATCGCTTGACCATACAGGGCTACTCGGAGATACTGTCGAGAAGATTGCTTATGAGAAGGCTGGGATAATCAAACCCGGAGTGCCTGTCGTGGTTGGAGAGCGGCTGTCGGAGACAGAGCCGGTTTTTATCGATAAGGCAAAGGAGGTCGGGGCGCCAATATATTTTGCAGACAGTGTTGCGGGACGAATAGAGGAGGGGAAAATTATCTATCAATCTACTCCTTTCGGTGAGATAGTCGGTGAGCTTGCCGGAGAGTGCCAGATAAAAAATACGGCTACGATTCTCTGTGCTATCCAACGGTTGATTGAGAACGGGTTTGCAATAACCCCAGACGCTGTCAGAGCCGGTTTTGCGAATGTTTGTGGTGACACCGGTTTGATCGGACGGTGGATGACGATATGTAAAACGCCTCTTACCGTCTGTGATACGGGGCATAATATCGGAGGATGGGAGTATATTGCACATCAGCTCTCGTCGTGCGGATGCGGAAAGCTTCATCTGATTGTCGGATTTGTGAATGATAAAGACATATCTGCGATTCTGCAGAAGATTTCCGACATAAATGTAGATAAGGCTATATATTTTCCGCGCCGTCAGTCCCGCGTGGACTTCCGGCCGATCTGCTTGCGGCGAAAGCATTGGAATTTGGCTTGTCGGGAACGGTTGTCCCGGATGTCAACGAGGCTCTCTCATTGGCGAAGCAATCAGCTGGAGCTGATGACCTCATACTTGTTGCCGGAAGCAATTTCCTTGTAGCCGACATCAAGCTTGAAACCTTATGATAGAGCATGAGCCCTCGGAAGGTATTCACTTCAAGTGTCTAAGAAACTCTATAGGCGCAAACAACAGCATCCTTGGGCCGGAGTAGCGCATGACAACTCTGATTTGATTCCGCATTGATGGGGAGTAGCAATGAATAGGGCAATGTCTGCAGGACTGTTTCTTATCGCCGAACGGACATCGTGAGAGTCTGGCATGTGCGTAAGCAAGCAGCTCACGGCACTTGTCGCATAGCATCCCGTTTTTCTCATGACGGCGGCAGTAAAGCCTTATCATCATTTCGATAGTGCGTTTTTCTTTTTCTATGCGTGAATATTTTGCCATTTCATCTTCGCTTATACAGGAATGCCCGCGTTCAACGACAGCATGGAATTGTAGTATCTCGCATCGCCGGTGACCTCTTTACCTATAAATTTAGGCAAAGGCGGCTGACATTCAGCTGACGGCAGTTCGATCTCTGCTACAATCAGCCCTTCATGCCGACCGTGGAATACATCGATTTCCCATTTCCAGCCTTCGTGGTCTACGATATAACGTGTTTTGTCAATTGAAAAACCGCCGCATAGTTTCCGGGCCATTTCACAGGCATCGGAATAGGGTATTGAAAACTCCCATTCATCGCGTTCCGCTCCGTTGTTGCGCCCTTTGACAGTCATATAGGCTTGTGAGTCTTTGATTCGCAGACGCACTGTTGAATCTGGATTTGTCGAAATATATGCTTGGCGGATATTCGTCGATGATTCGGCTTTGGATATGAATGATGTATTGGTTACAAGGAATTTACGTTCAATTTCTTTTGCCATGCAGAAGCGTTTTTTAGTCTTGTGAGTGTTAAAATAGTGAAAATGGATACCGGCAATAGTGTTAATATTGTCGATTATATCTACTTTTGCAAAGTTAAAGAAGATTGTCACGATTTGCAACGATTCCATATGGTCAATTTGCGCCCGCATTTGCGCATCATCATATTTTTAGTCTACATTCTGTCCTCATTTAGTGTCATCGCTGTCAATGTGACAGTGACAGGTGTTGTGCGTGATTCCGTTTCTCGTGAGCCGGTTTCGTTTGCCACTGTAATGCTTAAAGGGACTGAACGAGGTGTCCTGACAGATGACGATGGACGATATACGATTTCAACTTCGCTGAGTTTTGACAGTATTTTTGCTTCGGCTATAGGCTATGGCGACAAGACTCTCGCGGTTAAGCCCAAGTCAGGCACTGTAAATCTTGACATAGATCTGCATCCGACCGGGGTAATGCTTGGTGAGGTGATTGCAAGACCGAAACGCGAACATTATTCCAAGAAAAACAATCCGGCAGTCGACTTCATGGAGAAGATTCGTCGTACTCAGGATCTGACTGATCCACGTCGTAACGATAATTTTAACTATGATAAGTATGAACGTATAACTCTTGCCATAAACGATTATCATCCTCAGGATTCCGGAAAAAAGGGAATAGGTGGTAGTTTCGCTTTTCTGAAAGAATATGTCGATACATCTGAAATTTCCGGCAAGCCTATACTTAATGTTGCGTTGCGAGAGAAGCTTTCGTCGGTGCATTACCGCAGGTCGCCTGAATCGCGGAAAGAGTATGTCAGCGGTCTTAGGTCATCGGGATTTGACGATGTGCTTGATAAGCAGAGCGTCCAGACATTTTATGAGGATGTAATGCGCGAGGTGGATGTCTATGATAATGATATCACCATATTGCAGGTGCGTTTTGTCTCTCCTCTTTCTCGGATTGCTCCCGATTTTTATAAATTTTATCTGACTGATACGGTGACTGTTGACACGACACGCTGTGTCGAGTTGACGTTTGTCCCGCGTAATCCGAGCAGCCTTGGTTTCACAGGCCGTTTCTATGTTCCGGTGGGTGATACGACCATGTTTATCAAACGGATAATATTGCGGGCTCCACACGATATTAATCTTAACTTCATAGAGGGGCTTGTCATAAAGCAGGATTACGAAAAAGCTTCTGACGGCTCGCGTTTGAAAGTTAAAGATGATATGATGCTTGAGGCTCGTGTCTTGCCCGGCACACCGGGTCTTTACGGTCATCGCTACACCGTTTATGACGGTCACAACTTTGACCTTGCTTCGGATCAGTCATTGTTTGACCGTGGAGCTGACCAGATTTATGCTCCCGAGGCAAGATGTCAGGACTCTGAGTTCTGGACTGAGAACCGAAAAGCTGAAATCGGCAGGGGCGCAAATTCAATAGAGCAGATGATGGCTCGTCTGCGCTCTGTGCCATTGTTCTATTGGGGAGAGAAAACAATCCGTCTTGTCACCTCGGGCTATGTTCCCACCGGGAAACCATCTTATTTTGATCTCGGTCCAATGACGACGATGTTTTCATATAACGCAGTAGAAGGATTGCGCCTTAAGCTCGGAGGTATGACGACGGCAAATATCTCGCCACGTTGGTTTGGACGCGGCTACATTGCCCGTGGTTTTAAGGATCATAAATGGAAATATAGCGCTGAACTGGAATATTCATTCCGGGACAAGGAATATCATTCGCGTGAATTTCCGGTACATTCGATTCGCGCGACGCAGCTTTATGACATTGACCGTTTAGGGCAGTTGTCGGTTATGCACAATGTCGACAACGTATTCCTTTCGTTCCGCCGTATGCCCGACAGGCAAGAGACCTATCACCGTGTGAGCAAACTTGAATATATCCTTGAGACGGAAAAACATTTTTCATTGGAAGCCCGCATCCGGCAGGAACGTCAGTATTCAACCCGTTTCATGACATTTGTCAATGGCTATGGCGAAAACTTTGCGCACTATACCATGAATTCTTTCCGGCTTCTTCTGCGATATGCTCCCGGTGAGAAATTCTATCAGATGAAAACCGGACGTATGCCTATCAACCTTGATGCGCCGATAATGACGCTTTCACATACTTTTGCGCCTAAAGGCTTTATGGGCAATCCGTTTGCATTGAACGTGACAGAAGCTTCTATAAGCAAGCGCTTCTGGCTGTCGGCTTTCGGGTGTGTGGATGTAGGAATAAAGGGTGGTCATGTCTGGTCGCGTTCTCCTTATCCAAATCTGCTTATTCCCGGCGCGAATCTTTCATATATAATACAGTCGGATCTTTTCTCCTGTTTGAATCCGATGGAGTTTATAAACGATTCTTATGCACAATGGGACATTACATATTGGGCAAATGGAGCAATTCTTAATAATATCCCGTTACTCAAAAAGCTCAAGCTTCGCGAGGCTGTCACATTCAAAGGCGTATGGGGGCATCTTAGCGATCGCAACAACCCGCGTCTTAATCCGGAACTTTATGCGTTTCCGTCTATTGCCGAGACGCAAGAGATGACAAATCAGCCTTATATGGAGATAGGAGCGGGATTGGACAATATATTCCGTGTCCTGCGTGTGGATTATACATGGCGTCTGACTTATCGCGATAATCCCGGAGCATGTAAGAGCGGTGTGCGTTTCACATTCCATTTTTCATTCTGAAAAAATCATATTAACGACCATATTTCCGGCATTGTTGGAAATATGGTCGATTTTATAAGCCTTTTTGTTGTCCAAGGCCGGTGATGCTGTTTGGATAATAGGGAAAATTTGAGTAATTTTGCAGTTCTAAAACGTTACAAATATGGGATTCTTCAATTTCTTCTCGCGCGAAAAGAAAGAGACCCTTGACAAGGGCCTTGAAAAAACACAACGTGGACTGTTCGACCGCCTTTCACATGCCATAGCCGGAAAATCGACTATCGATGACGAGGTGCTTGATAATCTTGAAGAAGTTTTTGTCACTTCTGATGTTGGTGTTGATACTACACTGCGCATAATCGACCGTATACAGAAACGTGTGGCACGAGACAAATATGTGGGTTCGTCGGAGCTCAACCGTCTGCTCTGTGAAGAGATTGCCGATATGCTTGCCGAGAAGAGCGAAGCTTCCTCGTTGGACGATTTTACCATTCCGGCCTCACATAAGCCGCATGTGATTATGGTTGTCGGTGTAAACGGTGTCGGAAAGACTACCACAATCGGAAAGATGGCCGCACAGTTTAAGAAGGCAGGAAACAAAGTAGTCCTTGGCGCAGCAGATACATTCCGCGCCGCTGCAATCGAGCAGCTTGAGGAATGGGGCAGACGCGCCGATGTCCCTGTCGTCAAGCAGAAACTTGGTGCAGATCCGGCTTCGGTGGCTTTCGATACGCTCCAGAGCGCAATTGCCAACAATGCGGATGTGGTCATTATTGACACTGCCGGACGTCTCCATAATAAGAAAGGTCTTATGGACGAGCTTACCAAGGTCAAAAACGTCATGCAGAAACTTGTCCCGGAAGCTCCGCACGAAGTGCTGCTCGTCCTTGACGGCTCTACAGGCCAGAATGCTTTCGAACAGGCCAAGCAGTTTGTCGCCGCAACTCAGGTAAACGAGCTTGCAATCACAAAACTTGACGGTACGGCCAAGGGAGGTGTCGTCATCGGAATCAGCGACCAGTTCAAGATTCCTGTGAAGTATATTGGTCTCGGTGAAGGAATTGAAGACCTTCAGGTGTTCCATAAAAAAGAATTTGTTCAATCACTTTTCGGCGAAAAGTAAAAATACATGTCAAAGAAAATTGCAGTCATTACTTTGGGATGTTCCAAAAATCTTGTCGATTCGGAACGTCTGATGAGAATGCTTGCTGATGTCGGTTATGATGTTGCCGATGCTGCTTCTGATGAATTTATCGGTAGCGACGGCGAGAAAATTGTTGTAATCAATACCTGTGGTTTCATCGGCGACGCCAAAGAGGAGTCGGTCAATGAAATCCTCGCATGGTGTGAGGCAAAAAATGAAGGCGCAATCGATGCCCTCTATGTCATGGGCTGTCTGTCGCAACGCTATGCCGATGAGCTTCCGGCGGAAATCCCGGAGGTTGACCGTTGGTATGGAAAGACAGACTGGTCCAATCTGGTTCTCGATCTTGTAAATCGTGCGCCCGGAAGCGCTCCATATGATCGTGTCATCACCACTCCGCGCCATCATGCCTATCTGAAAATCGCCGAGGGGTGTAACCGCTTCTGTTCTTTTTGTGCCATCCCTCTCATCACAGGACGTTATAAATCCCGCTCTGTAGAGGAAATTGTCGATGAAGTCCGGATGCTTGTCTGCAGAGGTGTCAAAGAGTTCAATGTCATTGCTCAGGATCTCACGAACTATGGCAAGGATTTATATGGTAAAGTCGAGATTGCGCGCCTGATTGATGAAATCGCCAAGGTTGAGGGTGTGGAATGGATACGTCTGCACTATGCCTATCCGAAGGATTTTCCGATGGAACTGCTTGATGTCATGTCTCGGCATGACAACGTGTGTAAGTATCTTGACATTGCATTGCAGCACATTTCCGACAATGTGCTTGAAAATATGCGTCGACATATCACAGGACAGGAAACGCGTGAATTGCTTGCCGAGATTCGTCGTCGAGTTCCCGGAATACATATCCGAACGACGTTGATGGTCGGATTCCCCGGTGAAGGAGAGAAAGAATTTGAGGAACTTGTAGAATTTGTCAAGGAACAGCGTTTCGAGAGAATGGGAGCCTTTGCCTATTGTGAGGAGGAAGATACCTACGGCGCAAAGTCTTTTACAGACGATATCCCCGATGAAGTTAAGCAGAATCGTTTGTCCCGTCTGATGGCTGAGCAGGAGGAAATATCACTTTCGATTCAGGAGTCGAAAATCGGACTTGAGATGAGAGTGGTGGTTGATCGTGAAGAAGATGAATTCTATGTTGGCCGTACACAGTTTGATTCGCCAGAGGTCGACCCGGAAGTGCTTATCCGCAAGACAGTGCCATTGAAGAAGGGCGAATTCTATGATGTGAAAGTAATTTCAGCGCTTCCATTCGAGCTCATGGCTGAGCCGGTTATCTAAACGACATCCAATTAACAACATGAAGATTGATGAACTGACAAGGGACGCGGTGAATGCTTGTCTGAATCGCAGAATCCCTTTTGTCCTCTATGCTCTTCCGGGCACTGACAGGCTGGTGTTTTACGCATCGCCGGTGGGTGAGACAGGTATGTCGCCTGCGTTTGTCGATGATTTGACAGACTGTTTCTTCATAAATTTTTTTGACAATGACGAGGCTTATACACCCGGAGTAAAGTTCTCACTTGATGCTGAGGCTCTGCTTCAATTGTGTAAGGCCCGTAGTTTTTGTCAGCCTTGTGCGGAGATACGGCCGCGTATATCCGCAACTTTTCGTGCAAGTTATCATGAGGCTTTTTCGCGTATAATACCACGACTTAAATCGGACGGAGGCAAAACCGTCCTCTCGCGTCATCGTACTGTTTTTACGAAACGGCTGCCTGTTGACATAGTCATGGATTACTTCAGTCTGACAGACTCGACGTTTCGCTACTTATGCTACACGCCCGAAACTGGCATCTGGTTCGGATCTACGCCTGAACTTCTGCTTGAAAGCGATGCCAAAAGCCGAGAAGTCAGAACGATGGCGCTCGCAGGAACCCGAAGGAGTGACGATGATGCGTCTTGGGATGAAAAGAATCTTTATGAACAGTCAATCGTGGCTGATTTCATAGCTGAGACTCTGAAGAAAGAAGGTCTTGACGTGACGATTGACGATCTGTCGGAGAGGCGTTTTTTGAATATAAAGCATTTGTGTACTGAAATATCTGCGCGTGGCGATATTGATGTCGTTGATCTCATGCAGGAATTAAGCCCGACTCCGGCAGTCGCCGGCTATCCGCGAGATGAAGCTCTTGAGGAAATCAGCCGTTATGAGACTCATCGCAGAAACTGCTACGGAGGTTATGTCGGGGTCAGGATTGATGGCAATTACCATTCTTATGTGAACCTGCGTTGCTGTTTTATGGCTCCTGCTGTTTTCGGTAAGACATCAGGATGGCTGTGTAATCTTTATGCCGGAGGCGGCATAGTAGCTGATTCCATAGAAGAGGATGAATGGAATGAAACAAATGCGAAAACAGAAGTTCTCGCGAAGGTACTTTCCGGGGCAGACGGTTCGTTTGCTGTCGAGGGGACGATGATTAATTCTGGGAGCATAGAAATTCTTGATGCTCCGATGGTATACTGAAATCTCTATTGAGAATATAAAATTTCCGCACTATCCAAAACATGGCATTGCAATGAAAAAAGGATCTCCTGTAATTATTATAATTGTGGCTGTGGCCATAGTGGCCATAATGTCGCTGCTCCCTCTGTCAGAATGGAGTGGAGGTCAAATTAAGGATTTCAGTCTTGTCAGCGACATTTTGAAAGAGGTCGGGATAATTGAAGGAGCGCCTTCTTACGAAACGACAGAAGACATTGACCCTGCTCTTATTCAGGCTCAGGCCGAGGGTGAACCTGTGGACATTTTTCCTGAAAAAGGTGAGCCGATTGATACGATTATTCCTGAAAAAGGCGAGCCGATTGATACGATTATTTCTCCTGTGAAGCCGTCAAGGGTGGGCGAGCTTGTCAAGATTGAAGATTATACGACTCTCGGGGTTGGGCTGGCTAATTTCAAGGCTGCCCTCGGGGAAGGTGGACTTATGCGCGTTGCCGTGGTTGGCGACAGTTATATCGAAGGTGATATTTTTACTCAGGATCTTAGGTCGCTTCTTCAAGGAGAATATGGCGGCGAGGGAGTAGGCTATGTAAATATGCACACAAACTTTCCCGGCTTTAGGCGTTCTGTGAAACAGAGCGGTGATGGCTGGAAAACTTTTACCGCTAATAAAAAGATTGATAGAAAATATATCGACATAGCGGAGCAGTACTCTATCCCTACTGGCACAGCTAAATCTCTATACGAGGGGACTTCTGCATTTCCGCAGACAAAATCGTGGTCACGTTCCAGATTCCTGTTCATTTCGCCCGAAGATGTGACAATCAGTGTTAAAACCGACGATTCGGAATGGGAGGAGCGCAATATATCAGGTTCACCGTCCGTTCAATGTCTGGAGGTCGGAGGTCCTGTCTCCAAGTTCGGCATTAAGACCTCGGCTACTTCTCTGATTGGTTTCGGTGTATGGCTTGACGGTGCGTCCGGCATAAGCGTAGACTGTATGTCTTCAAGAGGATTTTCAGGCATAACGCTTACAAAAGTCAATCCTGATCTTTCAAGAGAAATGGCTGAATATATTGATTACGATCTTATCATTCTTGAATTCGGCATAAATGCCATGAGTGCCAAGCAGAAGGATTACAGCATATATTGCTCTCGCATGGTCGATGTGATAAATCATGTCAGAGTGTGTTATCCTGAAGCTGATATCCTGCTTATGGGCGTAGGTGACAGAGGAGAGAAAGTCGGGTCACAGGTAAAATCAATGTCGACTGCTTCGTTCATGATCAGCGCTCAGCGCGATGCCGCACGTCGCGCACACTGCCTCTTTTGGGATACCCGAGAGGCAATGGGCGGTGAAAATGCGGTGGTTGAATGGAGCGGAGCCGGATTCATCAATAAAGACTACATCCATCTTACCCACAAAGGTGGAGCGCGTCTGGCCAAAGAACTTTTTAATGCTATACAATCAGATTTGAAATGACTTCATATAATAAAATTATATCTTTTTTTGCATCATTGGCTTTACCGGCATTTGTATATGCCCAGGCTCCGTTGGCCTACAATAGTAGTGGAACTATAGACAAAGAAATGCGGGAAGATTTCGTCGTTATTCCCGACGAAGCTGATGATATTGATATTCCGATTCCGTCTTTCATCAAGCGTAATGCCAACCACATTATATATAACGGAGCGGACTGGACAGGTCTTCGCAGAGCTTTTGAAATGAGCAAGGAATCCCCGGTGTCGATTGTGCATATCGGTGACAGTCATGTGCAGGCCGATATAAATACTTCTACGGTAAGAGAGCTGCTTCAATATGATTTTGGAAATGCCGGGCGTGGTCTTGTATCGCCTTTGAAAATATGTGGCACCAATCAGCCTACAGATTATGTGTTTCAGAGCAGCAATTCATGGAACACGGTAAAATTAATGAATACTTCATGGATGCAGACCGTCGGTTTTACCGGAACTTCCATTCGTCCTGCAAGCTCTACGAGCGAGCTGACAATCGGCACTAAGGATACTGACGATTATAATCCGTTTTCATCAACGACCCTTTTTCATAACGGCAAACTCTCCATCAAGGAAGTGACGGATGCGGATGGCAATAAGCTGGACTTCAGAGCTATTCCTTCGCGTGATTATACCCAGATAATATTGTCGTCGCTTGCGACTAAAATCAATGTGAAATTCGCATCAGCCGGTGACCTTACGCTCTATGGGGCCTCTCTTTCAGGCGAACGCCCGGGTGTGTTCTATCACTCAATAGGAAACAATGGAGCAACGTTTGATTCCTATAACAGAATAGGCTCTGTCGGACTTGGGATAAATCCATTACATCCAAATCTCGTAATTATTTCACTTGGCACTAACGAGGCATTCGGCCGACAGGATATTGCGCGTTTCAAGCGTTCGATACACCTGCTTGTAAGCAATGTGCGTCAGGCCAATCCCGACGCTCTGATTTTGCTGACTACTCCGATGGAATGTCACCGAAGCGTACTGACAAAAAGTAAGGCGCGTGTCCGCAGGAAAGGTAGGAAAGGATACCGTACTGTGACACGCACCAATAAGACATATGCTGTCAACCGAAACATAGCTCCGTTAAGAAAAGCCATACTTGACTATGGAAAGGCTAACGGTGTGGCTGTATATGACTGGTATGATGTGGCCGGAGGAACCGGAGCAAGCACATCTTGGATAAATTCAGACTTGTTTGCCAAGGACAGAGTACACCATACACACAAGGGCTATAATCTTGAGGGACGTCTGCTCTATGATGCTATTATGGATGCACTACGAAGCCAGAATTGAAAAGTCTTTAAGGTTGTTTCATCAATATTTATCTTAAAAATTTAATATACTCTTGAAAATTGGAAGCATTAGCTGAATTCTTTTTCGGGCTTGCGGCCAAAGCTTCGATTCTGCTTGAAGCTGTCAATATCGACATTGATAAACTGGTGGACGTGTTGCGATATGATCCACATCAGCCGTTGATGTTTAATACGGGACTGTTCATGCTCCTCTTTGTGGCCTTCATGATTTTGTTTTGGATTGTGAAGGGAGTCCGTGTCTTGAAGATGGCATTGGTCATCCTGTTTTCACTTTATTTCTATTATAAGTCATCAGGAATCTGCTGTCTGATTCTTGTTGGAGTATGCGTTAGTGATTATGTGCTTGGCTTGCTAATGGAACAGGCCGACAAGCGAGGCGTTTTATCGGCTAAAAAACTGATTGTCGGTGTAAATGTCGTGGTGAATGTCGGGATGCTGGCATATTTTAAATATTTTCATCTGATTATTGACACGCTGTCAAAATTCTTTACTGTCAGTGGCGGTTTTGAATCTCTTCTGCTTCCTGCCGGTATTTCGTTTTTTACTTTCCGTTCTATAAGCTATATAGTTGATCTCTATCGTGGTAAGCTCAGTGCATGCCACAGTCTCTTTGACTATGTGTTCTTTCTTACATTCTTCCCTCCTTTGCTTGCCGGCCCTGTTGTCAGGGCTAAGGATTTTCTCCCGCAGATTAAAGGTAATCCTATCGTGACAAGAGCTATGACATCTGAAGGTGTCTATCTTATCATGACCGGCCTTGTGAAGAAAGTTGTGATTGCCGATTTTATCAGCGGCAATTTCGTCGACCGCGTTTTTGACAATCCGGCACTCTACAGCGGATTTGAAAATATGATGGCTACTTTGGGCTTCACAGTCCAGCTTTATTGCGATTTTTCAGGTTACAGTGACATGGCCATCGGTATAGCGCTGCTTATGGGCTATCGTTTTCTCGAAAATTTCAATGCTCCCTTCAAAGCACAGAATCCAACGGAATTCTGGCATCGCTGGCACATATCACTTTCAACATGGCTGCGCGATTATGTCTACATACCCTTAGGTGGAAACCGTTGTTCGCGTTCCCGTATGTATTTCAATCAGTTTGCGACAATGGTCATAGGTGGTTTGTGGCATGGTGCATCATGGATGTATGTTATATGGGGGGCGATTCATGGAGGTCTTTTGGTTGTCCATAAATTTCTACGCAGGGTTTTCCCTTTGACAGTTTCTCGTACGGCGGTTACTGAGACCGGTGAAGTGGTCGTCATGGATTCCGGTCTGTCATCTTCTCCTTGGATAAAGGGATTCAACATGATTTTCACTTTTCTGATTATATCGGTGACTTTCATGTTTTTCCGTGCGCCTTCGCTCGAGGATGTAGGTATGATGTGGCATCAGATATTATTCGATTTCCATTTATCGGTGGCACCTCAATTTGTGTCGGGGTATTTGAACATTGTTTTGTTGATGGCTGGGGCTTACATTATCCATATAACTCCGTCACGGTTGACAGACAAACCGAAAATGATGTTTGAGAATGCTCCTGTTTTCGTTCAGGCTGTGATTCTCGCTATTGTGATTCTTGTTGTCATTCAGGTTCGTCAGAGCGATATTGTGCCCTTCATATATCTGCAATATTGATTTTGCAACGGGTCGCAGCCTGCTTTTTTGATATCCTGACTTTGATGACTCTTCTGTAATGTCCGACAGGCTGTCTGTGAAGTAGGATTTTAGGATAGCAATGGTATTTTAGTGATTTTTTTTTGACATACCTTAAAAAAAATCATTAACTTTGGGTTGAAATAATTTAAACACTTAAAAATGCAATTACCATGCTAAGACCCGAAGATCTTGAACTCCTGAAAAATAAAGGAATAAGCGAAGCGGAAGTAGAATCACAGCTTAAACGTTTCGTGACAGGATTCCCTTATCTTAAAATCAGTGATGCCGCCCGTGTGGGAGCAGGCATATTCCGCCTTGATGATGAAGAAATCGACGCAGCCCTCGAACGTTGGAACGAATATCTCGAACACGGTGGCGAAGTCTGCAAGTTTGTGCCTGCCTCGGGTGCGGCTTCACGAATGTTTAAAGCGTTGTTTGAATATGTTGATGGAGGGACAGACGAACTTAAAGAAGGAACTCCGGTTGCAAAACTGATTGCAGAAATTGATAAGCTTCCGTTCCTTCCTGAACTTCGCGAGACAGCCGGCAGGCTTTATAACAAGTCGCTTGATGAGCTCCTTGCCGAAGGACGTAACCGTGACATCATTGCAGCGATAGTAAATCCGGAAGGTATGAACTATGGCGGTCTTCCCAAGGGACTGTTAAAATTCCATACTTATCCTGACGGCTCTCGCACTCCGATTGAGGAACATCTGACAGAGGGTGCGCAGACAGCGGCAAACTCCAAGGGCATTGTCAATCTCCATTTCACTGTTTCAGCAAACCATCGTAAACTTTTTGAGGAGAAACTTGCCGAAGTTATTCCTGCCACAGAGGAACGCACCGGCGTGAAATTCAATGTTACGATGAGCGAGCAGAAGCCGTCGACCGATACAATAGCCGTAAACCCCGACAATACTCCTTTTATGGAGAATGGACATCTTCTTTTCCGCCCCGGGGGGCATGGCGCTCTGATTCAGAATCTTAACGATATGGAATCTGCTGTTGTTTTCATCAAGAACATTGACAATGTCGTTCCTGATTCCAAACGTGGCGATACTGTGCGCTTTAAGGAAGTGCTCGGTGGACTTCTGCTTCAGGTTCATGACCAGATTGAAGAAGATCTTCTTGCCATTGATGAGAAGATATATACCAAGGATGACATCAAACGCATGCTTGACTATCTCAACAATGTGTTGAACGTAAGCGATGCCAAACTTGAAAGCATGGACGACGACAGTGTGGTGGCCTATATCCGCGAGAAACTTGACCGTCCGTTGCGCGTGTGCGGTATGGTGAAGAATGAAGGAGAGCCGGGCGGCGGTCCGTTTATCGCATATAATACAGATGGCTCTACTTCGCCGCAGATTCTCGAGAGCAATCAGGTTGATCCGAACAATGAAGAGTATCAGAAAATGATGGCTTCAGCAACCCATTTCAATCCTGTTGATCTGGTCTGCTATATAAAGGATATTCATGGGAAGAAATTCAATCTGCCCGAGTATGTCGATCCCGCTACAGGCTTTATTTCTTCTAAGTCGAGTCATGGTAAAGAGCTTCGTGCTATGGAACTTCCCGGTCTTTGGAACGGAGCGATGAGTGACTGGAATACAGTCTTTGTTGAAGTTCCGATTTCTACTTTTAACCCGGTAAAGACAGTAAACGATCTTCTTCGTTCTGCACATCAGCAGTGAAACCGGACTGTCTCGGATAGGATCCGGCAGGAGTACGCTCCATATGGATAAGTACATCTATATGAAATAGGTAAAATGGTATCTGTCGTCTTTTTAGACTACTGAAAAGGAGACAGATACTTTTTTGTGGACATCATGAACACAAAGACCGTCTTTCAGGTGTTATATTATCAATATGTATTATGTAATGAAATGTCGTCACGATGAGTAAGAGAGATGAAATAAAGAAAATATGGACAGAGTGTTTTAAAGATTCGCGTGAGTATGTCGATATGTTTTTCGATCAGGTCTACCGCGATGATGAAGCTATGCTTCTGACCGATCAGTCCGGTTCGGCTGTCAGCAGTCTGTTGCTTCAGCGCTATGCCATGTCATTTCACGGATCGGAAGCGCCCGTGAGTTATATTGCCGGGGCGGCGACCCGTCGGTCGAAACGCGGTCAGGGCTACATGTCCAGCCTGATGATTGACGCTTTACGTGAATCGGCTGTCAGAGGTGATATGCTGTGCTCTCTGATTCCGGCCGACGAGGCTTTGTTCTTTTTTTATCGCAGATATGGATTCTCTACGGTGTTTTATACAAAGGAACAACGTTTTACCGCATTTCATTCATTCCCGGTCAAGGGAGACTACCATCATGTGGAAAATGATGCGAGTGATGAGGTCTGGTGTGCGTTTGACAGGTTTCAGCGTCGTCGGCAGTGCTATGTTTTGCATTCCCGACGCGATTTCTTTAACATTCTGTCCGATTTGAAGTCAGATAATGGCAATTTCGTAGTAATGGCTCGTGATGATGAGGATAGTGGAAGCGAGATCGTTTCTATGGCATGGGCGGTACGGCATGACGATATTCTTCTTGTGACAGATGTGATGGGCGAGGATTCCGATGCCCGTTCCGGTGCATTGAGGCAGTTGCGCTGTCTTAATGGTGATATGCCCGTTTTGCTATATGGTCATCCTGACGATTCAATGGGAGGGCGATTGATGCCAAGGGGTATGGGGCGTTTTGTCAATGTAGGGAAAGCTCTTGAGATTATAGCAGCTTCCGATCCGAAATTCAAAACTTGTATCAAAGTATCCGACGAGCTTCTCCCGGAATATAATTCTCACACATTCATTGTGGCTGACGGTCGATGTGAAATTGACGATGCTTATGGCGGAAAACTCGATTTCGATGTCACGGTCGATGTATTTGCTGACATTGTTTTCAGTTCGTCTGCAATAGGTTCCATAATCCGCTTTCCGTCAGTGAGACCGATGATAAGCCTCATGCTTGACTGACGCCTTTGCAAATTTGTTTAAAATAAATCTAAAAATATGATCATTAATTCAGCACGTTTCGTAATATCAAATGCCGTAGTCAGGAAATGTCCTAAAGATTCGCGTCATGAATACGCTTTCATCGGGCGCAGCAATGTCGGCAAATCATCACTGATAAATATGTTAACCGGCAACAAGGGTCTTGCAAAGACATCGTCGACCCCGGGGAAGACATTGCTTATAAATCATTTTCTTGTCAATGACGAGTGGTATATTGTCGACCTTCCCGGCTATGGCTTTGCATTGCGTGGGAAGTCTCAGCGCGAGGCTTTGGAGAAGATGATTAAGGGGTATATCCTAAACCGTAAGGAAATGACGAATCTTTTTGTGCTTATTGACTCCCGCCATAAGCCCATGAAAATTGATTTGGAGTTTTTTGACTGGCTTGGCGAAAACGGAGTCCCCTTCTCGATAGTATTTACAAAACTTGACAAGATGGGCTCACAGGCAGGTAAACGCAATGTTGAAGAGTATTGCAAGATACTCCTTGAGACTTGGGAGGAGCTGCCCCCTGTTTTCCTGACATCAAGCGAGACCCGTCGCGGTCGTGACGAACTGCTTGATTACATAGAGCAGCTCAACAGACTCCCCCTTGAATAGAAAAAAGTGAGTTCGAACCCTTTCTGCGTCCATGATGTTATAAGATAAAAGCTATTTATTTAATAACATAGAACTATGGACAAAAACAACAAAAAGGGTGTAGATAAATACCCCGGTGTAGAAACCAACGTGGCAGATAAAAACAAGGTTACTCCCGATATGGTGAAAGAGGATGTCAAGGAACTTAATAATAATCCTCGGAATAATGACGTTGAGATGCCTTGATCTCTCATTGTTCTTCATCTCAGATTAATTTGGTTAGAAAACAAAACCTACAGCCGTCGATTGTCTCAATCAGTCAGCGGCTGTGGTTGTGTATATCGCCTATGAAAATTTTTAGCGAAATATAACATGCCGGCAAGCTCTACGGTGTTGTTGTATTTGGAATAATTTATTAATTTTGTAGGTTGAGAAACCAAAAAATCCAATTGTGCCAGTATCAATGAACCGCACCTTAGCCATCATACTCCTGTCATCGGCAATATGCTCAATTCCTATTTCTGCCTCACAGCTTATATGGGAAGGCGGAAATAGGTCTGTCATAAGCATAGTCCCTTCTAACGCTACCGGTCTGGCCGAAATTTGTGTGGCCTACGGTATGGAGGGCAGGAGTGTTTCCTTCCCGGCTTCGTCTGCCGAGAATGTGAAATGGTATCGTTATTCTAATCTTGGTGCAGGATTTGCTGAAGAGGTTTCCGGGGCTGTATTCGCCGATGGGTTGTCGACCCTTGGGAATATTGAGGGAGATATGGGCTATGTGGTTGAGACCGCCGGAAAGCAATATTGTTTTTGGGTGGTTGATTATTTGCGTCATCCGTTTTCTGTTAACTCAATTTCGGAATCTCCTGACCGTGATTGTGGCTTTATGGGGCTTGATGTCGATGGAACAGGAGCGGAAATTCTGTATTATGGCATTAACGGCCGCCGTTTTACCCTTGACCGGGGAATCTCGCTCGCATACAGGACTCTCATGCCTGATGTCGAAAATATGACATTCGTAGAGACTGCGCGAGAGAAGTCGTTGGAATTTCTTGAGAGTCCCTTGCGACTGGAAGGTGTGCTGTGCCCTACGGATTTTGTAATTACCGGTGACCGTTTTTTGCAGGAATGGGGTGATGCAGTACAGTATACGTCGCCTGTCATTCAGCCATATTCTGTAAGTGCGATAACTTCAGCAGTCCAGACCGAACGTGAGAATGACAATGAGGTGAATCCCGGCGCCGGAGACGCATCGTTTGGAGGCTCTGCTCCCTGTGAGGTTTCTTTTGAGGCTGCTGTCACCGACGGCGCTCTATTCAGGGAATGGCAGTTGTCGAGATTCGAGGATTTCGATGTCGTTAATCTGAGCTTTCAGGAATTGAAGTTTGATTATACGTTCACGGAAGAAGGCACGACATACGTACGGTTCGTATGTGCCAATTCTGACGGTTCATGTGAGTTTCACAGTGACATCTACACCGTGGCAGTCGGAGCGTCATCTTTGAAATGTCCGAATGCGTTTTCGCCGAATGGAGACGGAATAAACGACGAGTGGAAAGTAAGCTATTCAGGTATAGTGAGCTTTGAGTGCAGCATTTTTGATCGTTACGGACATAAAATGATTTCATTTTCCGATCCTTCGCAAGGCTGGGACGGAAGACATAATGGCAAAAATGTGCCATCCGGTGCCTACTACTATGTAATCAAGGCTCGTGGCGCAGACGGAAAAGACTACAAATTGTCGGGCGACATAAATATTGTGAATTACAGGAAATGAGTTCTCCTGATTGAAAAAAACACATTTAACTTATTAAAAAATTACAGACAATGAACAACTATCATAAATCATTTATCGGTTCAGTCGCAGTGCTTGCCGCATTGGCATTTTTTGCTCCTGCAGAGGATGTGCAGGCTTTGACCCCTGCTGAGGAAGCGCCGGAGGTAGAGAATGCTCAGAATTATTCCGAAGTCATCAATCCGCGAATTCCGAAATCTGTTAAATTTGCCGGACAAAAAGTCGACCTTGACAGGACTGACAGATGGGAACGTCTTGACCGTGAGCTTACAGCTATGACATATACTCATGGCAATACACTTTTGGCAATAAAGCGTGCAAACCGTTATTTCCCGGTTCTTGCACCAATTCTGAAGAAAAACGGTATCCCGTCCGACCTCATATATCTCGCCGTGATTGAAAGTACGTTAAACCCACGTGCGCTTTCTCCTGCAAAGGCCGGCGGCCTGTGGCAGTTCATGCCTTCGACAGCAAAAGAATACGGACTTGAGGTTAATGACTATGTTGATGAGCGCTATGATCCGGTCAAGGCAACTGAAGCGGCCTGTGATTACCTTAAAAAAAGTTATGCCAAATATGGCAATTGGGAATCGGTGGCGGCAAGCTATAACGGCGGTGTGGCCCGTATCACAAACGAGCTTGCAGCTCAGCAGGTAGACACTGCCTATGATCTTTATCTGGCCGATGAAACCATGCGGTATATGTTCCGTCTGCTTGCCATGAAATTGATTATGGAAAATCCTCAGGATTATGGATTCCGTATTTCGTCCGATCAGCTTTATCAGCCCCTTGAATACAAAACGGTCGAAGTAAATGGGCCTGTTGAGGACTGGCCTGCATGGGCCAAAGCACAGGGCATCGACTACATGACACTACGTGAAAACAATCCGTGGATACGGGCAAAGTCGCTCCCTAATAAGACCGGCAAGACATACACTGTGAAGATTCCGACCAAAGATTCCATGTCGCGTGCGCGACAGAAAAAGTCAGTCTATAACCAAGCATGGGTGACAGACTGACAAGAAATGTCCGACTAAAGAGCAATGACAACCTCTGAAAATAATTCTAACAATAAATTTATCAGGCCATTGAGCAAGCTCAGTGTGCAAGGCGCGAGAGTCCACAATCTTAAGAATATAGATGTGGATATTCCTCATAACACACTTACCGTAATCACCGGGCTGAGTGGCAGTGGCAAATCCTCTCTTGCATTCGATACTATATTCGCCGAGGGGCAGCGCCGCTACATCGAAACTTTTTCGGCTTATGCGCGAAATATGCTTGGCAACCTCGAACGGCCTGATGTCGACAACATCACAGGTCTTAGCCCTGTAATTGCCATTGAGCAGAAAACGGTTAATAAAAATCCGCGAAGCACCATAGGGACAACTACTGAAGTCTACGATTTCCTTCGTCTGCTTTATGCGAGAGTCGGTCAGGCGGTCAGCTACGTGACAGGCGAGCCTATGGTGAAATATACCCGTGAGCAGATTGTCAATCTGATTCTTGAGCGTTTCGCCGGGCATAAGGTGTATATTCTTGCTCCTTTGGTCAAAAACCGAAAAGGCCACTACAAAGAGCTGTTCGAACAGCTGCGCAAGAAAGGATTCCTTACCGTCCGTGTCGACGGCGAGCTTCGCGACCTTACACTCAATATGATGGTTGACAGATATAAGAACCATGATATTGAGCTTGTGATTGACCGTCTGAAGGTGTCGGATAAAGATCTTACCCGTCTTGACGCTACCGTACAGGATGCCTTGCGTCAGGGAGACAAACAGGCGATGGTCTATGATGTCGATGCCGATAAAGTGACGTATTTTTCTCAGGCGTTGATGGATGCTGCGAGTGGAATTTCATATCGGGAGCCTGCTCCGCATAATTTTTCCTTCAATTCTCCGCTTGGTGCGTGTCCGTGCTGCAAGGGGCTTGGCTATGTCAATATAGTTGATAGAGAGAAAATAATTCCCAATCCTTATCTTTCTATTCATGAAGGGGCTATCGTTCCGTTGGGAAAATATCGAAACGCTATGGTATTCTGGCAGATTGATGCAATCTGCAAAAAGTATGGATATACAATAAAGACACCTGTATCCAATCTCCCTGAGGAAGCTATGGGTGAGATTCTCAACGGCACATCCGAACGTCTTGTGATTGAAAATGACACAATGGCCACCTATAATTATTTCCAGACCTACGACGGGCTTGTGAAATACATAGAAATGCAGCAGGCCGATGAAGCTTCGGCATCTGCGAAAAAATGGAGTGAAGGATTCTTTTCACGTGGGGTTTGCCCCGAATGTAATGGCGACAGGCTCAACCGTGAGGCGCTTCATTTTTTTGTGGACGGAAAGAATATTGCTGAATTATGCAGACTGGATATCTCGGATCTTTATGAATGGTCGAAAGATGTCGAAAGCCGTTTGTCTCCTACGCATGCTGTCATTGCCCACGAAATCATGAAGGAAATTCGTAGTCGTCTCAAATTCCTGATTGATGTCGGACTTGACTATCTTCAGTTGAACAGAGCGTCGGCTACTCTTTCAGGAGGCGAAAGTCAGCGTATAAGGCTTGCGACTCAGTTGGGCAGCCAGCTTGTGAACGTGCTTTACATCCTTGACGAGCCTTCAATCGGCCTTCATCAGCGTGATAACCGCCGTCTCATAGATTCATTAAAGCAGTTGCGCGATGCCTCAAACTCGATTCTTGTTGTCGAGCACGACAAGGATATAATGCTTGATGCCGACCATATAATAGATATTGGACCTAAGGCCGGACGTAAAGGCGGTGAAGTTGTGTTCAGCGGGACTCCAAAGGAAATGCTTGCGACCGACACCCTTACCGCACGCTATCTTAATGGCAAGGATCTTATCCCTTGGCAGTCTGCTCCACGTAAGGGAAGCGGAAAGAAACTTGTGTTGCGTGGTGCGAAAGGAAACAATCTGCGTGATGTGACTCTTACTCTTCCACTCGGAAAGTTGATTTGCGTGTCAGGTGTGTCGGGTAGCGGAAAGTCTTCGCTTGTCAACGGGACATTGCAGCCGATATTGAGTCAGAAATTTTATCGCTCACACACAGCTCCACTTCCTTATGACAAGATTGAAGGATTGGAAAACATTGACAAAGTTGTCACTGTAGACCAGTCGCCGCTTGGCAAGTCACCGCGTTCCAATCCTGCGACATACACGGGGTATTCACTGCTATACGTGATCTTTATGCTTCGCTATCAGAGGCAAAGATTCGTGGCTATCGCCCCGGAAGATTTTCATTCAACGTCGCCGGCGGCAGATGTGAGACCTGTATGGGCAACGGTTATAAGACTATTGAAATGAACTTTCTCCCTGATGTGCTTGTCCCTTGTGAGACTTGTGGCGGAAAGCGGTATAATCGTGAGACACTCGAAGTCCGTTTTAAAGGAAAGTCTATCGCTGATGTCCTTGACATGACGATTAATCAGGCTGTAGAATTCTTTGCTGGTATTCCGTCGATCATAAATAAAATAAAGGTGCTTCAGGATATCGGACTCGGATATATCAAGCTTGGTCAGCCATCATCGACACTTTCGGGAGGAGAAAATCAGAGAGTCAAACTGGCGACGGAGCTTTCACGCCGAGACACAGGCAATACGCTTTTTATCCTTGACGAGCCGACGACAGGATTGCATTTCGATGACATAAGGGTCTTGCTAAATGTCCTGAACCGTCTGGTAGATAAGGGTAATACAGTGCTTGTGATTGAACACAATCTTGATGTGGTATGCTCTGCGGATCATATCATAGACATGGGACCCGGAGGAGGTAAGAATGGAGGCTATATAATAGCGACAGGTACGCCTCTGCAGATTGCCAAGTCTGATTCGCCGACGGCCTTGTTTGTTCGTGAGACGCTTCAACAGCAGGGCGTTGACGTCAAGTTGCGACAATAGAATATTGGTACGCAAAATATAGGCCGGAAGTCATGATCGTTTCTGTTGATGTCATGATTTCCGGCTTTGTTTTGAACCATGACAAATATCATGGTGTTTAAATTGTAAAAACGAAAGAAAAATTATTAAACGTGAGGCTTTATTTCTTTTCAATTCTGCTCATTTTGATATTGCCTTTTTCCTTGGACGCCGGAAACTTGGAAAAAGGCAGTGTGTCAGACCTGCTATCCTCTGACACATGTGGATTTTTGAATCATGAATCCGGCTATCATTTCGCATTACGAAGCAACGGGCTACTGGATCTTGCTTTAATTCCGAATGTGACATTTGAATTTGGCAGAGGACGCTATAGCGGAAGCGCCACATGGGCGGCTGCTTGGTGGGGCGGAGGAAATAAGTGCTGGCGTATATATGGTGGAGAAGCTGAATGGCGTTGCTATTTTGGAGAAGTATCCCGGTCAAGAGTGCTTTCAGGGCATCATGCCGGAGTGTTTGTCGGATTATTCACATACGATATGAAACTTGGTGAAGTGGGGCGGCAATGTCCTGATGTAGCTGCAAGCTGGGGATTGAGCTATGGATATTCCTTTCCGATAGCCAGTAGGCTGAACCTTGATTTGAACATTGGGATTGGATTTATACATTCCCACTACAAGCGTTATCGCTACATGTGCGGACAGCATATCTGTGACGGAGACCGTAAATTACACTATTTCGGACCGGTAAAGGCCGAAATTTCCATCGTTTGGCTTCTTGGCAAGTGAAAGTAAAAAGACAGGTCAGCACAGATATTGTTGGTGTAGACCTGTCTCTTCTTAAATCATATAATAATTATCACATTCCCTTGTTTATTAATAAGACAATCTATCTGAAAGGAGATTTAAGTTTTATAGATGTGATTTAATTTGCTTTGTATCAATGGTTAAAGTGTGGCTATTCTGTCGTGACGGTAGCCATTTTACTGATGTATTTTATGCTTCGGTCGAATTAAGCTTGAAATTTAGACAGGAATTTATTAAATTTGCATGTTAAAACAAGCTCATAACTCATGAACACAACAGGCAAATTAATAGCATTTTCTTTTGTGACTCTTCTCGCCTCATGCTCAGGAGGCAACAAATGGCATCTTGACGGCAAGATTTCAGGTCTTGACAAAGACGATATAGTAGTGCTTGAAGGCAACAATCAAGGATATTGGTATCCGATGGATACATTGAAAGTATCATCCGACGGATCTTATTCCTATAGCCGTGAAGCACAGGGCTATCCGGACATCTATCGTCTGAGGGTAGGCGAGAAGTCTGTATATTTCCCGATTGACAGCATAGAGTCTGTCACTCTCTCTGCCGCGGCTCCTGACATTGACGCGCACTACACTCTTGCAGGTTCACCACAGGCTGAAAACCTTGTCAGAGTTGACAGCATGCTTCTTGCGGTGGCTGCAAAGAGCGGATCTGCTGCGGTCAGCACTGACGCGGAACTTAAACGAGAGCTTGGCAGGATGATTATTGCCGACCCTGCGGGTATTGTCACATATTATATAATAAACAAGAGTTTTGCAGGTAAACCGTTGTTTAACCCTGCAGAGAAGTCAGATTTGCGTATTATCGGAGCTGTCGCCAACGCGTTTAATGAGCGCCGTCCTGAGGATCCCCGCTCTGGCTATCTTCGTCGTCTGTATCTCGGTAATCGCCCCAAGAGCCCACAGTCTGTGGACGGAGAAGTCCCTGTCGCTAATGAAGTTCGTGCATTTGATATCAAACTATTTGATAATACAGGCAAGGAGCATTCTCTTCTCGAAGAAACTTCGAAAGGAAAAGTTGTGCTTCTGAACTTTACTGCTTATACTGCCGAAGAATCACCTGCGTTTAATGTCGCGCTCAATAAGGTGTATGAGAAATATCATTCTCAGGGACTTGAGATTTTTCAGGTTGCTTTCGATGCCGATGAATATGCGTGGAAGCAAACGGCCAAAAATCTTCCGTGGATCACTGTGCTCAATGGCCCGACTGACGGAGACAAGGCTTTGCGCGACTATAATGTGGGATCGCTTCCCGCGATATTTATCTTTGACAGGAATGGCGATGTGGTCGAACGTGTGAGTGACATCTCGACTCTTGATTCGTCTGTTAGCCGTAGGCTTTGATATGAACTTTGTATATAATCTTCTCTCTTCAGACTGAAATTAAGGTAACGATTTTCTGACATAAAGCCACTGAGTTGAAAACATTCTACAGGATTCTTCGCTCCGTACTTGTGTGTATGCTTGTGCTACCGTTGGCAGTGCCTTTAATCCTATATGTCCTTTTATCGTTGCCGTCTGTCCAGAATAGCATCGCACAACGTGCCGAACACGAGCTAACGGCTCTGCTCGGCACTGATGTGCATTTAGGGGGAGTGTCTGTTGCTCCTTTCAACCGCATCGTACTTAGCGATGTCTCAATTAAAGACCCGTCGGGAATTGAAGCTCTCAACATCGGGCACATAGGCGCGGGAATTTCCTTGATGGAGAGCCTGTGGGGGAAGCGGCCTTTGATTTCGTATGTGGAACTTATCGACATGGATATAAAGCTCTACAAGGATAGTATGGGTGCTCCTTTAAATATTCAGCCGATAATCGACCGTTTCAAGTCTGACGGCAACAAGCCTCCGACAGCCTTTGACCTTGCTGTTAATCTGGTCGTCATCCGCAGGAGTTCTCTGACTTATGATGTTCTTGATACTCCGCTTGCCGATTCGGCCCGGTTTGATAAAAATCATATTTCTGTTTCTGATTTCAGAGCCGACATAAGTGCACCCCTTATTGCCAATGACCGGTTGAGTATAGATGTTAAGCGTCTTGGCGCTGAGGAACGTTCTGGTCTGTCTCTTAAAGATTTTACCGTTTCGGTCATCGCCGACAAGGATGTAATGCAGATAAACGATTTTGTAGCCGAAATAGGACATTCCCGGATTGCTTTCAACAATCTGACCATAGCTTCACCACTCGGGAATGCCTTCCGGTTGCAGGATGCGTTTATGTCACCTGTCGAGACTCTACCTGATACATATCTGATTCTCTCTGACCTTTCGCCTTTTGTCAGGGAGCTTAGTGGCACAGATGATAGAATCGACATTGATTTTGAACTTGATGGTTGCCCGGACAGTCTTGTCATAAGGCATTTCGATGTCGAAATCGCAGACCGTGGATTTCGGTTTGGTACTCATGGCCTTATCGAAAATCTTACTAACGGAAGCGATTCGGTGGTGATTGGTTTGCGTCGGGTCAATCTTGTGGCCAATGTCGGTAGCGTCATTGGATTTATGGCCTCGCCCTCAGGTGCGCTCCATCATCTATATGAAAAATTGCTTCCGTTGCGTTCACTCGGCAATATAAACCTGCTTGGTGACATGTCACTGACTTCAGGGAGTCTTGATTTCAATGGATCATTAGATACCGACTGTGGCAATCTTGATTTGGATTGCGGTATTTACAAGCGAGGAAAGAACAGTCCTCTTAGTATAGACGGCAGTGTGAACACATCGTCGTTTAATCCTTCGCAATTGCTTCCGGGACTTGCTCCGCTTACTCGGATTTCTTTTGAAACAATGGTAGATCTTGTCATTGGCAAAAAAGGTTATATCAAAGGAAGTGTGGAGTTGGCTGTCCCGACGGTGGAATGGAATGGTTTTATTTTTTCTGACATTTCTGCTAAAGCTCGATTTTTTGGCGACAAAATGGACGGGGCGTTGCGCTCTGCCTCTCCCGGCCTTGATTTCATAGCTACAGGTGGTGCGGATTTCACAGGTGAAAAGCCGTTGAATGAGTTTTATGCGGAAATAAAAAATGTTTCGCTCGCTCCGTTTGTTAAACACGGGCGCTTCCATGACTATTCGGTAGCCGGAGGTATCGACGTGTCTGTACAGGGGCGTAATCCTGATACATTGACCGGCTGGGTAAAGGTCGAGGATATAAAATTTTCCGGGTCAGACGGAAAAAAACTTGTAATTCCATATGTGGAACTTGAAGCTTCCGAGAGGGATTCATTAAGGCTTATCACGCTAAGAAGTCCGCAGGCTGATGCCGACCTTTCAGGCCGTTTCAGCCTCAAGACACTTGGAAAAGATATCGGGAATATAGTTGCATCGGTTTATCCTTCGCTGGTAAAGCCCGGTGAGACTGGAGCTAACACGATTGATTGCCGGCTGAATCTTACAGTGAAGGAAGATTCAGCTCTATCGCAGTTCTTTAAGTTACCTGTCGATTTTATTTATCCCGTAAATGTTAGCTCATATGCCAACGGCGGTGATAATCCGACATTAGGACTTTCTGTCGACATGCCTTTCCTTAGGAATAAGAATAAGCTTATCGAGGGAAGCCGTCTCTCATTGCTGGTTGACGGGGTGGCGAGGAAAATGGAGTTTTTGGCGCATACTTCATTCCCCACCAAGGATGGAAAGCTTGACTTGGATTTGAAGTCTATGGGACATACCGATTCTATAGCTACGGATATTTCTTGGGTTGTGGACCGTGACAAGGAATTCAGAGGCAATCTAAGTTTTGACACTGATTTCCGTCGTGACACGATTGATAACAGGCTGTTAACCGATATCGTTATCAACAAATCAAAAATGGTGTTTAACGACTCGATGTGGACCGTCAATCCGTCACGAATCAGCATCGCTCCACACCGGGTTGTTGTCGACAATCTAAGCGGAGGCCGTCAGGGACAATCGCTCTCGATCAATGGTGTCGCATCGGCTGATTCCACAGAGCTTCTGGTCATGAAACTTCAGAACATAGATCTGGATTATATTTTCGAAACCCTTAATATTGGCGATGCTGTTCAGTTTGGAGGATGTGCCACAGGCGATTTCTATGGCCTTATGCTCCTTTCGCAGGAACCGGTACTTTACACTCCACGCCTGAAAGTCGATGGATTGAAATATAATAAATGTGTCATGGGCGATGCCGATATACGTTCATATTGGAATCACGAAGAAAAAAGCATTGTAATAAAGGCTGACATACGTCAGCCAAATTCCGACTTATCGGTTGTTGACGGATATATCAAGCCTATGACAGAGGAACTTGATTTTAAATTTTCAGCCAAAAATGCCCCTGTCGGCTTCATGGCTCCGTTCATGTCTGCGTTCACTTCGAAAATTTCAGGACGTGTTTCGGGTGATGCGCATCTCTATGGCACTTTCAAGGATCTTGACTTGAAGGGCGATGTTTTTGCCGACAATCTTTCTTTAAAGCTTGATTTTACCAACACTACATATACGGCGACAGATAGTGTGCATATCGAACCGGGAATAATACGGTTCAATGACATAAGACTTACCGACAGAAATAATAAAGTGGCAAATCTAAGCGGATATGTCAGACATAACTATTTCCATGATGCGTCGTTTAAGTTTGACATTTCCGATGCTAAGGATTTCCTTGTCTATGATGTGAGTGATAATCAGACCGAGGATCCGTGGTATGGCCGTATTTTCGGGAATGGCCGTGCTATCGTGAAAGGAGGTCCGGGACACGTGGATATTGATGTGGATATGTCTACCGCTCCTAATTCGAACTTTACGTTTGTGTTAAGTGATGCAGAACATGCGATGGATTATACATTCATCACTTTGCGCGACCGCGATAAGGCAAAAAAGGACTCTATTATGATGCTTGATCCTAAACAGATGATAATCCGCAAGATGAATGAGCGAATCAGGCATGATGAGGAGGGTGTCGCCTCGGTCTATTCGCTGACGTTTAAGGTCGGCATAACACCCGACGCAACGATTACACTTCTGATGGATCCGGCCGGGGGTGATAAGATTACCGCTCATGGAAATGGCAATCTGCGCATGACATATACATCTGACGGAGATATGAAGATGTATGGAAATTACACGATTAACAGAGGAAAGTATAATTTCACTCTTCAGGATATAATTCTGAAGGATTTTGATATACGTGAAGGAAGTAAGATCTCATTCCTCGGAGATCCCTATGCTGCGCAGCTTGACATCACTGCATCCTATTCACTCAATGCAAATCTAAGCGAGCTTGATGAATCGTTTCTTGAGGACAGGGAGCTTAACCGGACTAATGTGCGTGTCGACGCCCTTATGTTCGTAAAGGGTGATATCCGTCAGCCGGACATCACATTCGATCTGGAATTCCCGAGCCTTTCGCAGGAGATTTATCGCAAAGTCCGTTCTATAGTCTCGACGGAGGATATGATGAACCGTCAGATAATATACCTCCTTGCACTGAATAAGTTCTATACTCCTGACTACATGACCGGAACACATGGCAATGAACTTGTCTCAGTCGCCTCGTCGACACTTTCGTCGCGGCTTGGCTCGATGCTCGGACAATTGAGTGACAACTGGAGTATAGCACCTGCCATACGCAGTGATCGCGGTGACTTCTCGAATGTTGAAGTCGATGTCGCGCTTTCAAGCCATCTGCTCAACAACAGGCTTCTTCTGAACGGAAATCTCGGATATCGTGATAAATCTATGAACAACAATAGCTTCATCGGGGATTTCGATATCCGTTACTTGCTCAATCGTTCAGGCTCTATACAGCTCAAGGCATATAACCGTTACAATGACCAGAACTATTATCTGAAGAGCGCTCTTACGACTCAAGGCATAGGTCTCGTGTTCAAGCGTGATTTTGATAATATTTTCTCATTCCTGCGTCGTAAAAAGAAAGACTCTGATGACAAGGCAAAGGAAGAGGCAAAGCCGGATTCTGTGAATGACGGTGTGCTTGAAAAGAGAAAACGTATATCTACCGACAGCATATTTGACAGTAAATTGGACGAGAAGTGATTTTTTTCAAAAAAAATCACTTCTCGTCATGTAACTAATAGGACTGTTTCTACGTCTTATATATAATATTCGGTACTTAATTTCGTCAGATTTTTTGTATTAAGCAACTATTTTTGATTAATTCAAATCCAATCATATTTAATATCACATTATGAGAAAAAGTATTGTTTCACTGGCTCTGTTTGCTGTTTCGGCAGTAGGAGCTTCTGCAGCCCCTTTATGGCTGCGTAATGTGGCTATTTCTCCTGATGGCGCGACAATCGCCTTTACCTATAAAGGCAACATCTTCACAGTTCCGGCCAAGGGAGGTGAAGCCCGTCAGCTGACATCGGGAAGCAGCTACAACACCAATCCCGTATGGAGTCCCGACGGCACAAAAATTGCATTCGGAAGTGATCGCGAAGGCTCAATGGATGTATTTGTTGTCAACAGTCGAGGCGGTGTGCCAAAACGCCTGACCACTAACTCCGGCAATGAAACTCCGCTGGCATTTAAAGATAATGACCATGTGCTGTTTTCAGCATCATTGCTCCCGTCGCCGACTGCCGCTCAGGGTGGTTTTAATCAGCAGGTCTACACTGTGGATCTTGAAGGCCATCGTCCTAAGATGTTCATTTCTTTGACCATGCCGGCTTTGAGCGTCGGCAAGGACGGACGAGTGCTTTATCACGACAAGAAAGGAGTGGAGAACGCATGGCGTAAACATGAACGTTCGTCAGGTACTTCAGATGTGTGGCTGCTTGATAACGGGAAGCATACAAAGCTGACAGACTTCAACGGACACGATCTCAATCCTGTATGGGCACCTGACGGTTCTTTCTATTTCGTCAGCGAAGAGGACGGTACTCTGAATGTCTACAAACGCTCTGTGGACGGTAAGCAAAAGAAGCAGTTGACATCGTTTACCACACATCCTGTCCGTTCGCTCTCCGCATCGGATAATGGAACTCTTGCTTTCAGCTGGGACGGTGAGATTTATACTATGAATGAGAACGGCAAACCCGAGAAGGTCAATGTTGAAATCATTGCCGACGAATATGCGTCGTCTGCCGAAAAGTCTTTGCGTCGTTCAGGTGCGTCGAGCATCGCTGTGTCGCCCGATGGCGAGCTGATTGCTTTTGTGCTTCGCGGTGATGTCTATGTGACTTCTACCGAGTATAACACCACCCGTCGCATTACTGACACTCCCGCTCAGGAACGTTCGGTCGACTTTGCTCCTGACGGACGTAGTATCGTCTATGACAGCGACCGTGACGGAATCTGGCAGCTGTTCACGACTGAGATTAAAGATCCGGATGAAAAGTCATTGCTCTATGCTACTGAACTTGTTGAGAAATCGTTATACAAAAGTGATAAGCCGGCATTTTTCCCCGACTACAGTCCCGATGGCAAGAAAGTGGCATTCCTTGAAGACCGCACAACGCTGCGCATTCTTGATGTCAAATCAAAGAAAGTGACCACAGCCTTAGACGGTAAATTCAACTACAGCTATCAGGACGGAGATATAGGTTTCGAATGGGGACCTGACAGTAACTGGCTTCTGATTGACTATATCGGTGTCGGTGGCTGGAACAATTCAGATATCGCTCTTGTAAAAGCCGACGGCAGTGAAGTCATTAATCTTACAGAGAGCGGGTATAGCAACAGCAGTCCTCAGTGGGTTCTCGGTGGAAAAGCTGTGGCCTATACCACTGCTAAATATGGCTATAAGAGTCATGGCAGCTGGGGTAATGAAAGCGATGTACTCCTTATGTTCCTTGACGGTGAAGCTTATGACCGCTTCAATATGACTGAGGAAGAAGAAAAACTTGCTGATAAAGCAGAAAAAGATAAAAAAGATAAGGAGGGCAAGGACAAAAAAGATAAAAAAGACGACAAGAAGGATTCAAAAAAAGGGAAGAAGTCCGACAAGGATAAGAAAGATGACAAAGCTGAAAAGAAAGAGTCGAAACCTCTTGTATTCGATCTCGCTGACCGCCGTCATCGCCTCGAACGTCTGACCGGTTCTTCTTCAAAGCTTGGCGCATACTATGTTTCTCCTAAGGCCGATAAACTTTACTATGTCGCTTCAAGCCCCGACGGACGTTCGCTCTATGAACGTGATTTGAAGAAAGGTGACACGAAGACGCTTGCGAAAGGTCTGAGCGCATGGACCATGATTCCTGATAAAGACGGTAAGAATGTGTTTGTTATGGATCGTACAGGTATCAAGAAAGTCACTCTCGCTTCAGGAAAACAGACTCCTGTGGCTTTTGAGGCTGAATATACCCGTCGTGCTGCAGATGAGCGCAATTACATCTATGAACACATGTGGCGTCAGGTCCTTGACAAGTTCTATGATCCGGACCTTCATGGAGTTGACTGGGCTAAGTATCGTGATGAATATGCGAAGTTCCTCCCATATATCAACAACAACTATGATTTCTCCATCCTTCTCAGTGAAATTCTCGGCGAACTCAACGCCTCCCATACCGGCAGCGGTTATCGCGGAGGCAGTTACCGTCTGTCGACCTCTAATCTTGGAGCGTTCTTCGATGAGAACTATGAAGGTGACGGTCTGAAAGTGGTTGAGGTCATAAAGCGTGGCCCTCTGTCACCCAAGAATGTCGGAGTTGAGGCAGGCGACATTATCATGGCGATAAATGATTCCACTATTCTTGCCGGACAGGATTATTTCCCTCTGCTTGAAGGCAAAAAGAAAATTAAGCTCAGCATAAAGAAACGCAACGGCGACAAAAAGAATGTCTATGTCAAGACAACTACAGCCGGAAATATTCGCGATCTACTTTATCATCGCTGGGTTGAACGCAATGAGCGCATCGTTGACAGCGTGTCAGGCGGTCGCATAGGATATGTCCATGTGGAAGGTATGGATGGATCAAGTTTCAGTGAAGTCTACGACCGTCTTCTTGGCAAGTTCCGCAATTGCAATGCGGTGGTTGTCGATACCCGTCACAACGGTGGAGGCTGGCTTCACAATGACCTCGCGCTTCTGCTTGGCGGTAAAGAGTATGTGCGTTTCAGCCCTCGCGGACAGTATATCGGCACCGAGCCGTTCTCTCAGTGGACCAAGCCGTCAGTGATGCTTGTCGACGAAAGCAACTACAGCGATGCGCATGGTTCGCCGTATGTCTATCATACCTTGAAAATCGGAGATGTGGTCGGTGCGCCTATTCCGGGAACAATGACTGCAGTTTGGTGGGAGACACAGATTGATCCTACAATTTATTTCGGTATACCGCAGGTTACTTCTCTCGATATTGACGGACAGCCTCTGGAGAATAAACAGCTCAATCCTGATGTGCTGATTTACAACACACCAGAGAATGTGCTCAGTGGTGTTGACGACCAGCTCATTGGTGCTACAAAGCATCTTATGAATAAAACCAAGGCTGTGAAGAAGTAACCCTTTCTTCATATTCAAGACCGCGACTTAGTCGCTAACTAAAAAAACGGACTGACGATGATACGCTTATCGTCAGTCCGTTTTTTTTGCAGGAGAGTATGATTTTGACAGATAAAGAATATTTACTACTTTTGTAATACCGATTATAAGCTTGCGTTTTGTAATCCTCATCGGAGGGCATGATATTATGCTGGATAAGATGACCGGGTAAAACCACGATTCTTATGCGGCTATTTTTATGTTTAACTTATTTATAAGCTAATTTTTATAATGAAACGTGATGCTATTGATCTTGGTAAGGTACACATTCCCACTCTTTTCAGAATCTATCTTGTCCCGACATTGCTCGGCATGTTGTCATTATGTGCCGTAACGGCGACAGACGGCATTTTCGTCGGTCGCGGTTGTGGCAGCGACGCTTTGGCTGCCGTGAATATATGTATCTCTCCCACAATGGTCATGATGGGTATCGGACTGATGCTTGGAGTCGGGGCATCGGTGGTGTCGTCGGTCCATCTCGCAAATAATAATGTCAAGGCTGCAAGACTGAACATCACACAGTCACTCTTCGTGGCAACCATTATTGTATGTGCGTTTCTTGCATTGACTCTGACATCAGTATCTGCTACCGGGCGTCTGCTCGGCAGTTCTGAAAATCTGTTGCCGTTGGTAAGGGATTATATGCCTTGGATTTTCGCTACTTGTCTGTTTCAGGTGTGGTGTGCGATCGGTCTGTTTGTCGTTCGTCTTGACGGATCTCCGAGATATGCTATGTGGTGCAATGTCCTTCCCGGCCTGCTTAATGTCATTCTCGACTATGTTTTTATATTTCCGCTCGGAATGGGCGTAAGAGGTGCGGCATTGGCCACATTTCTTAGCTGTATGGTCGGTGGCGGCATGGTGATGGCTTATCTTGTATGGTTTGCGACGACACTTAAGATTATAAAAATCAAGATTAGCCGGAAGAGTCTGATGTTGACCATCCGCAACATCGGCTATCAGTGCCGGATTGGTATATCAGCATTGCTCGGTGAAGCGACGATGGGGTTCTCATGCTGATGGGAAATCTTATGTTTATGCGCTATATGGGTGACAACGGTGTGGGTGCCTTCAGCATCGCATGCTATTATTGCCCCTTCGTGTTTATGATTGGTAATGCCATTGCCCAGTCCGCACAGCCAATAATAAGTTATAATTACGGCCTTGATGAGCGAATCAGGGTTGTTGCAACCGAACGGCTCGCCATCATCACTGCTATCGCATGTGGCGTTTTGGTCACGCTTGCATTCAACCTTTTTCCTGATCTGATGGTGGGGCTGTTTCTTGACAGATATACTGAAGCAGCTGAAATTGCAGTGGCCGGATTCCCGTTATATTCTATAGCTTTTATATTTTTTATTTTTAACCTTACCGCAATCGGATATTTTCAGAGCGTTGAAAAAGTATTGCCATCGATTGTATTCGCATTGCTGAGGGGGATATTGTATCTAATCACGTCATTTATAATATTGCCCGCCATTTTAGGGAATAATGGAATATGGTTGGCGTTAGCTGCGTCCGAGATCTTGACATCGGTATCGATTGTCGGCTATTATTTCTTTAAGAGACGTAAGGAAAAATGTTGTGTTGCCTGAAATGATATGGAATCATGGATTCTTTGGGACTGCCTTGAACACATATTCGGTTTTGTATATGTTTGGGTAGATTACAGGATCCTGATTGGTGCCGGTGACATGTAGTTCCTTGTCTGTCAGTTTGTCAATGAGCCAATAGGTCATGGAATAGCCGTCACTGAAATAGATTACCGCGAATGTGTCGTTTGTGAAAGCCCATTGAAAATAGGTCACATAGTCCTCTTTGTCAGGATCAGGATTCACGTATCGGTAACAACCTTTGCCTGAAGTCTCGAAGCTGTATATCATATTGTCTTCATCGTAGATTTCTGGGGACGAGTCGGGATGGGTGATTGATTTACATACCCAGTTGTTTGCGGTGAGCTTCGCTACCACGCCCTCTTGTTCCGGTCCGATATATCCTGATTTTTCACAGGCGACCAATATAAGTGTTGCCACGGCTGTTAAGATAGCCGTAAAGACCGATTTTTTCATTTTGAGAAACTTACTGAAACAGGACTGTCATCAAGCAACGATGAGCCTTTGATTTTCATTGACTCTCGATTCGCATCAATGCCTAACATAATCATATAGTCCTTGGGGATTGTTGCTCCTACGCCTGTGATGACTATAGTAGCGCGGTCAGTATCGTGATTGTCGCAAAACGAAAGTTGTGAGACATAGAATGTCGAACGCGGAGATGCTGCTATATTCATCTGGATGTTTTCCGGCAGACGATAGAGTATGGCATCTGTGTTGCGTCCGTTTATATCGACATTTCCGAGAAATCCCGACCGGCTTATTTCATTTGCGAATCGTGTGACTTTCAGGTAGCTTTCGTTTGAGCCTGTCCGCACATAGCTGTTTGAATATGTCGAGTAGACCACGGCGCTGACATGTGATTCATCGCTGAGGGCTTTCAGAATGACGTTTGCATCATTCATCTCGCTTAAGAATCTGTCGCGGTTGATATCGCTGACAGAGGCAAGTTCCTCGCGGCTATGATTGACGACATAGTCTGTGACAGCAATTTTCTTGTCAGCGTTGACATAAAATAGCCCGGTTGAAGCATCAATGTCGATGAACTGAGCCATAATTTCTGCGTCGGTCTGATAGTCACGTATCTGTGATGGAGTCTCGTATGTGCGACGGTTGTCTGTGCAGCCCACAAAAAGTAGGGCGGCAAATAGAAGAGAGAATATCTTATTCATAATGTGAGTGATTCTGATTGTGTGACTTATAGTTGCAAATATCAGAATTAAATCTGAATAAAACAATCACTGTAAACGATAAACTGATAAAAACAACGTATGGTTACGTTTTTTTAACATGGGTGGCTGAATAATTGATTTTGTCACCTTACATTTCGCTTTGAGACGAAAAAATATCCCTATCAGGGAATGTGGTCTGACAGGGATTTATATTCACTAATTAAAAGGAATCAGATTATTCGTCAAAGGTCATTTCGTCAAAGCCGGCTGCGTCAAATTCATCTTCGTTAAACTCAGTCGAGCCATAGAAATCGTCATCGAGATCCGACGATACGACTGATTGTGCGGCTTTTGCATCAATCTTTGCATCGAAGTCATCAAGATCTACGAATTGAGCGGGAGCGTCGCCCATTGAAATCGTACAGAGCGGGTCGTGGAGATTTTTGCCGGGAATCGACTTTTTCATTTCAATGAAAAATGAACGGTCTGTCATATAGTCGAACACCCACACAAGGCGCTGTCCGTCGTCTTCAATGAAATCACTCAATGGTGTATCCTCCATCAGATAGACATCCTCTGAAGAATCCGATCCCATATCTTCCAGACAGATTTCCTGATTGCGTTCCCATCCATCCTCACACATGAAGAATGAACTGAATTGTCCCTTGTCGTAGCCAACAGAGTCACAGATGGCATTGCGAAGGTCAAGAAATGTGGCGTCAGCGTCTATCTGTATTTCACGCTTGAAGTTGTCAACTTCGTCAGAGACGATACGAAAATTGAATATCATATTGAATCGTGTATTGTATTTCTTGTTATTTTCTGAAAGACCACAACAATTTTTGTATGGTCATTAATCTGTACTGCGAAAGTAATAACTTTTTTTTAAACCCAAAACACTTTAGTGAAAAAATTCAGTACTGCATCACGGCTCTTTCATTTAAGAATACGTTGCACACTCAATGAATGTGCTATTTTATAGAGGGCATCCTGCGTGTATAGATGTGACTATTTCCCTGATTATTAATAAAATAAGCATTCATAAAATTTGGCCAAGCGGCAGATTTTTAGTAACTTTATAGGTGAAAATCAAATAGTTACGCAAAAAAAATGGATCCGCTTGACCAAAAACATTCGATTGAGGCACGTAAGCCCAATCATGCCGCAAAAGTACTAAATAAATTCATACCACAGGGCAGTATCCTGGAACGCCTGATGAATTTTGCCTGGTCAGTCCCTGATTTCCGTAGGTGTGATAAAGGAAACATCCGTCACCGGCTCAGTGACATCATCATTCTGATGATACTGGGACGGACCTGCGGGTATGTCGGACGTGCTGATATAATAGCGTTCGGCAGACACAATCTCAAAAAACTCCGTAAAATGGGTCTACTGAAGAATGGAATCCCTTCGGAGGCTACCCTTTGTCGGGTGGAGAACGGTGTCGACGATTTATCCATGGCCGACAGGATGCAGGCGTTCGCCGAGGGCTTCCGCAATGAGCTGCTTAAGGCGTGCCGCGACAGGGAAATAGTCTGTGTGGACGGTAAGGCCGAGCGTGGCACCGTTCAGGAAAACGGGCGCAATCCGGATATTGTGTCGGCATATTCTTTCAATGCCGGCATTACAGTGGCAACGGAAGCATGTCAGGAAAAGAGCAACGAGATAAAGGCAGTCCCGGTACTGATTGACAAAATCGACATATCCGGAAAGATCGTAACCGCAGACGCCATGTCCATGCAGAAGGAGATAATCGACAGAATCAGGGAGCAAGGCGGTGACTTCCTGATAGAACTCAAGGCCAACCAGCGCTCCCTGCGCTACGGCGTGGAAGACAGACTTGAGGGGCTCACGCCCGTCTATTCATATACCGAAGGGCCGGAACTCGGACACGGCAGAATCGAGACCCGGACTTATCGTGTCTACGACGGGCTTGAAGTCATAGCAGACAAGGAGAAATGGGGCGGCAATATGACGATAATAGAATATGAAGCCGACACGGTAAGGAAGTCAACAGGCGCGCATACCTCCGAAAAAAGGCTGTATGTGAGCAGTCTGCCAACCGACACGCCCGCTCTCGGGGCATATGTGCGAGACCACTGGTCGATAGAGAGCATGCACTGGGGGCTGGATGTCAATCTCCTGCAAGACAGGATCAAACGTAAGTCGTCTAAAGCTGCCCGCAATCTTGACACCATCCAGAGAATAGTCCTCTCGGTATTTTCAATATGGAAAGGGCTTCGCAAAAAGCGGTCGGACAAAAGAAAAGGAGTGGCAGAGCTCATGAGGCATGTCTCAATGAGCTTTACTAAACTCATGCGGTTCCTGTGCCAAAAATGAAAAAATTAAGATTTTGACAAAAAGATAAATCCCTGACATACAACATCAATAAAATTACCCGATTCGAAATGAACCGGGTAAGGGAAGATATGTCTCTATTTTTTGTCTTAAATGAAAGAGCCGTGGTACTGCATTTAAGCGATATATGAAAATAGGGACTCTTATTCGGGGTATAGCATTTGATGTGGCCATTCTGGAGGTTTTCGTATTATCACATCTTTTGATCGTATTGAAGGTGTTGGTTCTGTGGCATACATGAGGATTAAATCATTTTTTGCTTATGAGTGTCTACCGACATCCTGCATTAAGGCGTTGATGGAAAAGATAAAGGTTTTACTGCCTATGAATAGAAAATAAAATCCGGCTGCATTTAAAAACACAGCCGGAAATAAATCTGGTTATTTTGGGGTTCATGAAAATATCACATAGATGAAGGCTTGAATTTCATCGTGATTATTCCCATGTGACCTTTAAATCGCGGATCAGGGTTGCCGATGCGCCTACAGAGCCTGTGTGTTGTATGGCGAATGAATTGTTTGTCGTCGGGATTGAGGTTTTGGCTGAAATGCTGACAGCAGATTTCACATCCGGATTGCTGTTTCCGACAGATGGAGCTTCAGTGTAGGCGTTAGCGCTCAGGATTCCATTCTTGAGTTCAAGCGAAATATGACATGGATTACGGAAACAGTTTGATGCGACGGGTATACTGATTGGAGATACATTACCGTCGGCATAACGAACGAGTGTAAATGTGACAGCTTTGTCGTAGTTGGGAGTACGTTCAATACGCAATCCATAGCCGGAAAGAGTCTGTGGATCGAATCGGATACATACATCCATATACTGACCGGTGGCACTTCCGAATCCCTGTCCCGGACCTTTGCATGGTTCAGCCACGAGTGATAAACTCATCGCCTTGCAGTCGGTTATTGTCGGAGTATATGATAAGCGCGCACCTCTTGTGGCCTGTACGAGTCCTGTGCCGGTCGACGCATCGGTTGCCTGACCGTAATACCAGCTCAAATCCGGGTCTGCTTTCCAGTCGTGGAGCTGTGTGTCAGCCGGTTTATAAGAGTCAAAATGCCAGAATCCCGGTTTCCCTCCTTTTGTCTTTATGATAGGAATTTCCGCAAATGATGTCAAGAGTGTCCGCTCTTTTTTCGGCGAAGCCTTTGAGATTTTCTTAGTGATTGCTCCGCATTCAAGTCTGACACTCTTACGTGTCCCTTGACGGGTATCGTCAAGTTTAGGAGATACGGCAGCTGTAATGAAATACCCGTGGTCTGCGCTTGAAAGAGTGTAGGTCGCTCCACTTAGTCCTCTTCCGTGGCGAACAGGGATACTGTCAGCTCCGTCAGGGCGCGTGGAACGATACCATACGATGTAGCTGTCGTCGTTTCCGTCTGCTGAAAGTTTATAGCTGACTTTTGCAACGCCTTTTTCGACTTTTACCGATGGGAAAGCTGAGAATTCAGGAGCATCTTTGAGATAGGGTTCTACTGTGACTTTTGTCGCACCTGTGAGACCGTCGGAGGTGACAGCTGTGATTATGCTTTCGGCTTTTCGTGGAAACATGTTGGCGCTGGTAGCTGTTGCCGCGAGCCCGGAAGTTGAAAGTTTAATAGTGGTTGGGGCAGACCAGCGTATTCCGTTGTATTTTCCGATTGCCGGATAGTCACCCCAGCATATAGGAGACGTTGTGAGGTGTAGCGTATCACCCTGTGCGGTAAGTGGTCGTGATGTGACGTTTATTTTTAGTGCTACGGGACGTGAGGTCAGCGACTTACCCTGAGCTGTTTCTGCTTTTCGTACTTCGGTAAGCATGCCGAGCGGATCCCATCCGTCATTTCCACCGAGAAGGTTTGGTGTATTATAAATATTTTTTCCCTCGTTGATGATTTTATATGCTTCAAGCAGGGGCGATTCCGTGATATCGGTGCTGAGTTCCGGCCTGTCAGCGTCAATAGTCACAGGATTTCCGTTGAGAGTGATTCCGCTTTGATAGCAGCGTATAGGAGAGATGTCGCGTGTCCATTGCAGTTTCACAGGGTTCTCGGCGGTAAAACGGGTGTCAATCATTGTTACCATGCCGGGAGCTTTGGTCAGATATTGGACTCCGTTGACAAGAGTATGTATGTCGCAATTGAGAAAAACTGCTCCCGTTGATGCGGTGGTATAGAACGGTTTACCGCTATGGAATGTGAATTTGCAGTCGAGGTATACGGCAGAACCTGTAAGTGCGTCATCCGTACATTCAAAGTAGCAGTCCTTATACAGTGAACGCCGCCCACCTACCATCGGACACAGGTTCAGACGGCTGATAAATCGGCAGTTCCGAGCAAACACCCTGTCTGTCCCATCACAGATTCCAAGTTGTGCCTGAACAATGGCATCACGACGTTTCGGGCGGTTAAGGGACGGATCTTTTGGATAGATAAGGTCTACGTTGCAATAATTTCCGAAAGTCATGTTTTCCGTGTGCAGACTCTTGCCGATAAAATGAAGCATTGTGTAGTTGCCGAGTGCTCCTTGTGTCTGCCCGCGGTTGACGGCAAAGACTACGTCTTCGGGATTGTCTGCAAGTCCGATGATTGATAGTGTATCGCATCTGATTTCGGCAGCATACGGAATACTCCCGGAATTCTTGGGATTACGGCGGATTTCCGGATCGTCAGGGTTATCGAGCCAGTAGACTGACGGCTCGACAAACAGAGTCACATTAGTCGCTTCGGCTCTGTTGATTGCGCTGATGGCTGAAAGTGCGTCGTTGAATGCGTATGGCGATTTGCTTTTTCCTGCGGTAAGCAACAATGTGGACGGACTGAGAGTGAAATTTTGTCCGTTTAGACTGACTGATGAATGATCAGGACTGACAGTGAGATTTTCGGCTGAGGCATATGCGCCGGAAAATAACAGAGACGCTGTTAGCAGAAGTGGTTTTATCATGGTTAGGAATGGTTGATAAATGACAAGGACGCTTTTTGAGTGTCATCAGAAGCTCTTTTGATTTTCAATGTGCTTTCTGCCGACACTCAAAAAGCGTCCTTGTTATTGAGTAAGTATATTCTGTTTATTATACTTCAAGATTGAGGTTGAATTCCTCGTTCCATGGAAGACCGTTTTTGGCGAGTTCGTCGAGGAACGGATCCGGATCGAATTCTTCGACATTGTTCACACCGGGTTTAACCCATTTCCCTGTCAGGAACATCATTGCGCCAACCATTGCCGGAACACCGGTTGTATAGCTGACAGCCTGCATGCCTGTCTCACGATATGCCTCTTCATGTGAACAGTTGTTCCATATATAGTAAGTGAGGTGCTTGCCTTCTTTGTCGAGCCCTCGATGCGGCATCCGATAGATGTTTCGCCGTGGTAGTTCTCGCCAAGATCCTGCGGATTGGGAAGGACTGCCTTTAGGAACTGGAGAGGAACAATCTTTTGTCCGTTGAATTCCACTTCGTCGATGCGAGCCATACCGATATTTTGGATTACACGGAGATGTGTGAGATATTCCTGTCCGAATGTCATCCAGAAACGGGCGCGCTTGATTGAAGGATAGTTCTTGACAAGAGATTCGAGTTCCTCGTGATAGAGAAGATAGCTTTCGCGTTCGCCGATATTCGGGTATGTGAGAGTCTTGTGGATTTCAAGCGGACCTGTTGTCACCCATTTACCGTCCTCGTAATAACGTCCGTTTTGTGTGATTTCGCGGATGTTGATTTCAGGATTGAAGTTTGTTGCAAACGCTTTGCCGTGGTCTCCGCCGTTGCAATCGACGATATCGAGGTATTCCATGTCGGAGAAATAGTGTTTGGCGGCGTATGCTGTGAACACACCCGACACTCCGGGATCGAATCCGCAACCGAGGATTGCAGTCAGGCCGGCATCTTCGAAACGCTGTTTGTAGGCCCACTGCCACGAATATTCGAAATGTGCCACATCTTTCGGCTCATAGTTTGCAGTGTCGAGGTAGTTGACACCACATATAAGGCAAGCATCCATGATGGTAAGATCCTGATAGGGGAGTGCCACATTGATGACAAGCTCGGGTTTGTGGCGGTTGAAAAGCTCTACGAGCTGAGGAACGCTGTCGGCATCAACAACGTCTGAGCTGACATTGGGCTTGCCGATGGCTTCAACAATTGCGTCACATTTACTGCGGGTGCGCGAAGCGATGACGATTTCAGTGAAAACTTCAGGGTGCTGGGCACACTTGTGAGCTACAACGGTTCCTACGCCGCCTGCTCCGATGATTACGACTTTTGCCATGTTCTCTATTTTAAAGATAGGATTTAAATCTGAGTTTGTTTTATCGGTAATGAAGATGCCAATCAGTCGCGCTGGCTACCGAAGAAACGAAGGAGATAGAGGAAGAGATTGATGAAATCGAGATAGAGAGTCAGCGCGCCGATAGTGGCGAGATGACCGACATACGATGACGGTGTCACAAGAGCCATCTGCTTGATTTTTTGAGTATCCCATGCAGTAAGACCGACGAAGATGAGCACACCTGCAATCGAGATAATCCAGTCAAGAGTTGAACTTTTTGTGAAGATATTTACCACAGAAGCGATAATCAGACCTATAAGCGCGTAGAACAGGAAATTGCCCCATTTCGTAAGGTCCTGAGTGGTGAAATAGCCATAGACACTCATGGCACCGAACGTACCGGCGCAGATAAAGAATGTCTTGGCGATAGAAGTCATTGTATAGACGAGGAAAATCGGAGCAAGAGTCATGCCGTTGAGGGCGGCAAATGCAAAGAACATCAGAGTGGCTGCTGCCGACGACATTTTCATTACCCGTGCAGAGAGTACGAATACAAGTGCGAGTTCAGCGATAAACAGACCCCAGTAGAACCATGAATTGGTCGCTACGAATGACATGAAGCTCATGGAGTTTGCACAGAAGAGCGAGATGAAGGCGGTCACGAGAAGACCAAGAAACATCTTGAAGTAGACACGCTTCATCACCGAAGAGGTGGTCTGGACAACCTCTGCCTGTGAGGCATGGTATCCGTTGTAATTATTGCCTCCGCCGTAATAAGGGGGAGGTGTCTGCTGATTGTAACTCATGTTTAAGATGCGTTTTTAGTTTGTGTGAAATGAATTATAGAGTAGTATAGAAACGGACTGACGATGCAATATGTTTGTATGGCTATTGCTCGTGTGTGGTTTACATTCTTTCAGGAACTTCGATGCCGAGCAGCCCCATACCTGTTTTAACGACATTGGCTGTCTGACGGCTTAATTCGAGACGGAGCGAACGTTTGGCCTCGTCTTCTTCCTTTAAGATGGAGCAGTCGTGATAGAATTGATTGTAACTCTTCACGAGGTCATAGATATAGTTGGCAATGAGTGCCGGGCTATAGCTCTGTCCTGCAGCCTGAACAGTCGCCGGGAAATCAGCCAGAGTCTGGATAAGGGTTATCTCACGCTCTCCGGGGGCAACGTTGCTGTAGTCACCGATCTTCATGCCTTCTTCTTCAGCTTTGCGAAGAACAGAGCAGATTCGGGCGTAGGTATATTGTATGAACGGGCCGGTATTGCCGTTGAAGTCAATTGATTCCTTTGGATTAAAAGTGATGTTTTTACGCGGATCGACTTTCAGAAGGAAATATTTGAGCGCTCCGAGGCCGACCATCTCTGAAATGCGTGCCACTTCATCGTCGCTGAGACCATCGAGTTTTCCGAGCTCGGCTGATACTGTTTTTGCGGTTGCAACCATATCATCCATAAGATCGTCGGCATCGACGACAGTGCCTTCACGCGATTTCATTTTCCCTTCAGGGAGTTCTACCATGCCGTAGGAGAAATGCACGAGGTCTTTGCCCCATTTGAAGCCAAGACGGTCAAGAAGAATGGATAGAACTTGGAAATGGTAGTTCTGTTCATTACCAACGACATATATCATCTTGTCAATGGGATAATCCTCATAGCGCAGTTTGGCTGTGCCGATATCCTGAGTCATGTATACAGATGTCCCGTCGCTACGCAGAAGAAGCTTGTGGTCAAGACCTTCGCCTGTAAGGTCGGCCCATACAGAGCCGTCTTCTTTGCGATACATCTTCCCGGCCTCAAGACCTTCGAGGACTTTCCCCTTGCCTTCGAGGTAAGTCTCGCTTTCGTAGTAAATCTTGTCGAAGTTAACGCCCATTCTTTTGTAGGTTTCGTCAAATCCGGCATAGACCCACGAGTTCATTGTCTCCCAGAGGGATCTGATTTCAGGGTCTTTCTGTTCCCATTTCACGAGCATCGCGCGGGCTTCTTTCATCAGAGGAGATGCACCCTCGGCTTCTTCCTTGGTCATGCCCTGCTCTTCAAGTGCTTTAAGCTCGGCTTTATAATGCTTGTCGAAAAGTACATAGAAATCACCGATAAGGTGGTCGCCTTTTTTCCCTGAAGAGGCAGGTGTCACTCCTTCGCCCCATTTCTGCCAGGCAAGCATTGATTTGCAGATATGGATGCCACGGTCATTTACGATATTGGTTTTCACGACTCGGTTGCCACATGCCTTGAGGATTTCTGATAGACTGAAACCGAGAAGGTTGTTACGTATATGTCCGAGGTGAAGAGGCTTGTTCGTATTTGGTGATGAATATTCTACCATTACGAGAGGCGAATTTTCATTGGCTGTCTGCAAACCATAGTCGGGAGTGTCAGCGATATGACTGAGCACCGAATTCCAGAATTTAGGAGCAATGGTGATATTGAGGAAGCCTTTGACCACGTTGAATTTCTCAACTGCTTCTTCGTTAGCCTCAAGCCATGCGCCGATTTCCTGACCGACGGCATCAGGAGCCTTGCGGGCTGCTTTTACCCACGGAAAGACGACAACTGTCAGGTTGCCTTCAAATTCTTTGCGGGTAGCCTGTGGTACTATGGTTTCTGCGGGAGTATCGATGCCGTAAAGCTCTTTGACCGCTTTTGAGACTGCCTGTGCAATGATGCTATCAATAGACATTTTTATTGTTCGGATTTTGTCTTTAATAAATAAAAAATTCCTAAGATGATTATGTTTTGCTTGAGAGCTGACGCACCCAAGCTTCAAATCACAAAATTACAATAAAAATGCGAATATCCGAAATATTTGTCATCCTTTGTCCCATAACTCTCCTCTTTTGGGATATTTTGATCCGGCGAGAAGCAGTCTTAAAGATGTATTATAGCTGAAATATGCCCATATCCAGTTTATAAGCACATTGATTTTGTTTCTCATGCCAAGAAGTGAAATCAGATGGATGAACATCCATGCGAGCCATGCTATAAAGCCTGACAAGTGTATACTGTGTAGGTCTGCGACAGCTCTGTTTCGGCCTATGGTGGCCATAGAGCCTTTGTCGACATAATTGAACGGTTTTTCCCATTTGCCGGAATTGAAGTTCTTTGCGAGAAAGCGTCCTTGCTGTATGGCTACTTGTGCAAGTTGTGGTAATCCTTTCGGATATTTTTCGGTTGTCATGAGCCCGATATCGCCTATGGCATATATGTCTTCGAGCCCTGCGATGCGGCAATAATGGTCGGTTGGAAAGCGGCCGCCACGTCCGGCCTTATAGTCGGTTCCTGAAAATTCAATTGGCACACCAGTCACACCGGCAGTCCAAATGACCATTTCGCTGTAAATGGTAGAGCCGTCGTCAAGTGTGATTACATTATCATTGTATGTTTTCATCAGACGGCCGAGTTTTACCTCGACCATTAGTTGATTGAGGTCGCGCAATGCTGTGTCAGATGCTTCCCGGCTCATCGTCCCAAGCAATCTATCTGTACCCTCTATGATCGTTATGCTGAGATCATCGGGAGCAATTCCGGGATAGTCACGCTTCAGGATGTAACGCTTCAATTCTCCGACTGCTCCGGCGATTTCAACTCCGGCAGGCCCTCCACCGATTACCACAAAACTCAACATCCGGCGTCGCTTTTCATTGTCCGGCTCAACTGCGGCGCGTTCGCAGCGAAATAGAATTTCGTTGCGTATTCTTATGGCCTGATCAGTCGATTTTAGTGTGTATACATCTTTGATAAGGTCTTTATTCCCAAAAAAGTTATTGGTTGTACCAAGTGCTATTACGAGTTTATCGTAATGGGTCGTCTCATAATCAGTGGATATGGTCTTTGCTGCCACATCTATTTTTCTGACTTTACCGATATGAAAGGCAACCCCGTGACAATTGCGTTTGCGCAACTCACGGCGTAGAGGGAAGCAAATACTTGTCGGATCAAGCTCTGATGAAGCTACCTGATAGAATAAAGGCGGGAAAGTGTGATAATTGTGTTTGTCGACGAGTGTTACATCAAATTTACTCTTGTCTATCTTTTTGACAAAGTTCAAACCGGCGAAACCACCACCGATTACAACTATTTTTTGTTTCGTTGACATAAGCAGGAAAGACGAATTGCGTTTATAGTTTTGTTGATTCTATAACGCATTTCTTCTCCTGTTGGTTTTACTTGGCAGTGGCTGAAATATCAGGTCGTGTGTCAGGCTGCGGTTGCAGTCAGACAATGGTCCGGTTTTCGCATGTGAGAATGCGGGCCGGAAATTGTTCAACGAGCGAGAGGTTATGAGTTGCCATTATGACGGCAGTGCCTTTGCCCGCGATTTCATGAAGACGGCTTACAATGGCTTCTCCGGTTATAGGGTCGAGATTACATGTCGGCTCATCGGCAAGGATTATCCTCGGGCTGTTGAGCAACGCGCGGGCTATTACGATACGTTGCTGTTCGCCGCCAGATAGCTCATGAGGGTTCTTGTAGCTTTTGTTAAGCATTCCGACCTGCTTCAACACCTCTTCTATACGCTTTTCGATTTCAGCTTTGTCGTGCCAGCCTGTCGCTTCAAGCACGAAACGCAGATTAGCATATGCGCTGCGGTCGGTCAGTAGCTGAAAATCCTGAAAGACGATTCCGATCTCTCTCCGCAGATATGGAATCTGCTTGTTGCGGATTTTGTTGAGGTCATAATCAAGCACCCGCGCCTCACCCGAAGCGATGGGTATGTCGGCATAGATGGATTTGAGCAGACTTGACTTTCCGCTCCCGACTTTGCCCATAAGATAGACAAACTCGCCTTCGTCGACCGAGAGATTGACATGTTTCAGAGCTATCAGGTCTTGACGGTGAAGCTCGACATCCTTGTATTCTATGACTTTTCCCATGCTTTCGAGTTGTGGTGGCAGATGTGGATTTTATTGCGCGGAATCAATTGCCCATCTCAGAGAGAAATTTGATGCGCATCAGACGGATTTCATCTTCGGTGAAATCTTCTCCGAGTTCGCGGTATGCTTCATTGAGATCGTCGGTCTGGCATTCCTTGAAGAAGTCGAATATTTCTTCCTGTGAATCCTCGTCGATGATTTCGTCGATATAGTAGTTGATGTTGATTTTTGTGCCTGAATATACGATGGCTTCGATGTCATCGATAAGCTCGCTGAAATCAAGACCCTTGGCTATGGCGATTTCCGGCAGGGGAATTTTACGGTCCACAGCCTGAATTATGAAATATTTGGTAGAGTTGCGGCTCGGTACACTGCGTACGCGGAAATCCTCCGGCCGTTCAATCTCATTATCCTCGACATGGCGCTTGATTACTTTGACAAATTCTTCGCCATAGCGCTTTGCCTTTCCTTGGCCGACTCCGGGGATATTCTGGAGCTCCTCAATTGAAATAGGATAGGTGGTGGCCATCGCTTCGAGCGATGGATCTTGGAATATCACATATGGTGGCAGTCCGAGCTTCTTGGCGATCTTCTTGCGAAGGTCTTTGAGGATGCTGAAAAGTTCGTCGTCAGCGGCACACGAGCCTCCGCTCTTCAGGATCTCTGGTTCCGGCTCCTCACTGAAATCTGTGTCCTCGACCACTTTGAATGATTCGGGACGAGAAAGGAACTTTTTGCCTTTCGCTGTGATTTTTAAAAGTCCATAGTTCTCGATATCGCGTTCGAGATAGCCGGCAAGAATGGCCTGGCGGATTACGGCACTGATAAGGCGTTCGTCCGCGCCTTGTTCGCTGCCGAATACTTCAAGCTGGTCATGTTCATAGGATTTGACATCTGAGGTAGCCCGTCCGAGCACAACGTCGGTAACATGGTCGGCTTTAAATTTTTCTTTTAGTGCGATGACGGTTTCCAACACCGCGCATAAATCATCTTTAGCTTCCACTTTTTTCTTTGGATTAATGCAGTTGTCACAGTTCTGGCAGTTGTCATGTCCGTATTCTTCGCCGAAATAAAACAACAGCGAACGTCGGCGGCAACTGCTTGCCTCAGCGTAGCTTTGGGTCTCAATCAGGAGCTGGCGTCCGATTTCCTGCTCGGCAAGCGGTTTGCCTTGCATGAATTTCTCCATTTTCTGAAGGTCCTTGGCCGTATAGAAGGTGATGCACTGTCCCTCACCTCCGTCTCGGCCGGCACGGCCTGTCTCCTGATAATAGCCTTCAAGCGACTTGGGCATATCATAGTGTATAACAAATCTAACGTCGGGTTTGTCAATTCCCATGCCAAAAGCTATGGTGGCCACGATGACATCGACTTTCTCCATCAGGAAGGCATCTTGATTGGAACTGCGTGTCGCTCCGTCCATGCCTGCGTGATAGGGAAGAGCCTTGATGTCGTTTACTACAAGCATCTCAGCAAGTTCCTCGACTTTTTTTCGACTCAGGCAATAGATGATGCCTGATTTCCCGGGGTTGTTTTTGATATATTTAATGATTTCCTTATCTATATTCTGAGTCTTCGGTTTGACTTCATAATACAGATTCTCGCGGTTGAACGATGACTTGAATACTTTGGCATTTGTCATGCCGAGATTTTTCTGTATGTCATGCTGCACCTTGGGCGTGGCGGTGGCCGTGAGAGCAATCATCGGCCGGGGATTGATTTCGTTGATGATGGGACGTATGCGTCTGTATTCAGGGCGGAAATCATGCCCCCATTCCGAAATGCAGTGAGCTTCGTCAACCGCGTAGAATGAAATCGGTATGGTTTTAAGAAATTCTATATTCTCCTCTTTGGTCAGCGACTCAGGTGCGACATAGAGCAGTTTCGTGCGCCCGGCGGTGATGTCCGATTTCACCTGATCGATTGCGGATCGGTTGAGCGATGAATTTAGGAAATGGGCCACGTGGTCAGCCTCGCTGAAATGGCGTATTGCGTCTACCTGATTTTTCATCAGGGCTATCAGCGGGGAAATAATAATGGCCGTACCATCCATCATGAGGGCGGGAAGCTGGTAGCACAGAGACTTTCCGCCTCCGGTCGGCATCAGGACGAAAACATCGTTTCCGTCAAGGAGACTGCTCATGATAGCTTCTTGGTTGCCCTTGAAGGAGTCAAAACCGAAATGCTCTTTAAGTGCGTCGTGAAGTCGTTGATTCATGGGATATGCTTCAGGTTGGTGGAGGAGTGAAATGTGATATTATGAGGAGGGTGGATAGGAGATTGCAGCGGAGGTCTCCGCTCAGCCTATGTAGGCTTTGCGGATTTTCTCCTCGGCAAATGTGCGGTCAATGACCAGCTCTTTGATGTCGGTCGACGGGGTCTCATACATCGGATCCATCATGATGGTCTCTACGATTGTGCGAAGACCTCGCGCTCCGAGCTTGTATTCAATCGCTTTATCAACGATGAATTCAAGAGTCTCGTCGGTGAATACGAGCTTTACACCGTCCATTGCGAACAGCTTCTCGTATTGCTTTGTAATAGCGTTCTTCGGCTCAGTGAGCACTCTAAGCAGGGCTTCGCGGTCGAGCGGATCAAGATGGACGAGTACGGGCAGACGGCCGATTATCTCGGGGATAAGCCCGAACGACTTGAGATCCTGAGGCGCTATGTATTTCAGGTAGTTGTCGGAATCTACTTTGGATCTTACGGAAGAACCTGTGAAACCGACCACGTGAGTGTTGAGACGATGGGCGATTTTGCGCTCGATGCCGTCAAACGCGCCTCCGCAGATGAAAAGAATGTTCTTTGTGTCTACGGCAATCATTTTCTGCTCGGGGTGTTTGCGTCCACCGTTCGGCGGAACGTTCACGATTGATCCTTCAAGCAGTTTGAGCAAGCCTTGCTGGACACCTTCGCCGGATACGTCGCGGGTGATTGACGGATTGTCACCTTTTCGCGCTATTTTATCGATTTCGTCGATAAATACTATTCCGCGTTCGGCTTTGGCCACATCGTAGTCGGCTGCCTGAAGAAGCCGGACCAGAAGGCTCTCTATGTCTTCGCCGACATAACCGGCTTCGGTGAGGACTGTCGCGTCGACTATGGCGAAAGGCACATCGAGCTGCCGTGCGATAGTCTTGGCCAAAAGTGTTTTGCCTGTTCCGGTCGGGCCGACCATGATAATGTTGCTTTTTTCAATGTCGACGTCGTCTTTGTCTTGTGCGAGACGCTTGTAGTGATTGTAGACTGCGACCGACAGATATTTTTTTGCGTCCTCTTGCCCGATGACATATTGGTCGAGAAATTCGCGGATTTCAACCGGGGTTGGAAGAGGCTTTGCTTCGATGTCTGCCGAGGGTGTGTCTTTGCGGTTTTTAGAGCCTGCGGGACGGAGTGAAGGATTCTCCTGATAATAATCTTTCAGGAGTCCTTCAATCTGTTCGACGCACTCGCTACAGATGTATGTGTCACCGAGCGGGCTCGGCACGAGTATGTCGGTATAGGATGGTTCCTTACCGCAAAATGAACATTTGATTCCTTGATTCGAATTGGATTTTTTTGCCATTTCGTGTCTTGGTTGTGATTATTTCTTTTCGGGGAGGAGCACACGGTCGATCATGCCATATTCCTTGGCTTCGTCAGCTGTCATCCAGTAGTCGCGGTCTGCGTCTGCCTCGATGCGTTCAAGCGGCATGCCTGAGTGGTCGGCTATGATTTTGTAGAGCTCCGCTTTGTACTTGAGGATTTCACGGGCAGTGATTTCGATATCCGAAGCCTGGCCCTGCACGCCTCCGAGGGGCTGGTGAATCATCACGCGGGAGTGGGGTAGAGCCATGCGTTTGCCCTGAGCGCCCGCAACAAGAAGAACTGCTGCCATTGAAGCGGCCATGCCGATGCAGATTGTCGATACGTCGCTCTTGATGTGCTGCATGGTGTCATAAAGGCCGAGACCTGCGATGACAGAGCCGCCGGGAGAGTTGAGATAGATTGAAATATCTTTGCCCGATCTACAGAGTCGAGATAGAGGAGCTGTCCCTGCACGACGGTTGCCGTGTAATCATTGACATCGGTGCTCAGGAAGATGATGCGGTCCATCATCAGGCGTGAGAACACATCCATCTGTGCTACGTTAAGCTGGCGTTCTTCGATGATTGTAGGAGAGATGTATGAGGATGTTATCTGTTGAGCCGAAGATGCGGCATATTGGTCAAGTGCGAGCCCGTTCATTCCGAGATGGTGCACCGCGAAATTCCTAAAATCTTTATTCATAGATGTGTAACTTGTTTTCGCTGTTTTTGTAATGTAAAGTTACAAAAAAAAACTGTTTCGGTCAAAAAAATATTCTAAAATGTATCTTTCAATAGGTGGAGAGATGCTCGAAAAAATGCCAGATGGCTATTCCGCCTGATACTGATACGTTAAGCGAATGTTTTGTGCCCCTTTGCGGTATCTCAAGGCAGATGTCGCATTGGTTGACCACATCTTGCGCCACACCATCGACTTCGTGCCCGAGTATCATGGCGTAGCGCCGTCCGCGTTGAGGCGAGAATTCCTGAAGTTCAATGCTGCCTTTGACCTGTTCGAGGCAGCATAGCGTATAGCCGTCGCGCTGAAGCTCGGCGATGCACTCGTCGGTTGTCGCAAAATACTTCCATGCCACCGACTCCTCTGCGCCGAGGGCTGTCTTGTGGATTTCAGGCGATGGCGGGCATGCGCTGATGCCACACAGCATTATGCGCTCGACGGCGAAGGCGTCGCATGTCCGGAATATAGCTCCGATATTGTTTAGGCTACGCACGTTGTCAAGCACTACTGTGAGCGACATTTTTGGCTGGCGCTTGAAGTGTTCGATGTCTGCGCGGTGAAGGTCGCGGATGGTCTTCTTTTCCATATTTGGTCTTTATACAAGCGGTATTGTCGTGGCGGGTGGGTTTTGTGGTCTCGTGCCATGACTCTCTGCGAACAAAGTTAACAATTATTTTTGAAAAAAAACGCTTGCAGGGGAGCAAACTTTGTCGAGTTTGCTCCCCTGCAGAGTGATAGTGTTTCCGGGTTGAAGTAGAAGTCGTTATTTACGCTTCAGCCGGCTTGACATTGATGAACTTGCGGCCTTCCTTGCCTTCAGTGAAGACAACCACACCATCGATGAGTGCGAAGAGGGTGTGATCCTTGCCCATGCCTACGTTGAGACCGGGGTGATGCACTGTTCCACGCTGGCGCTTGATGATGTTACCTGCCTTGCAGTACTGGCCACCGAAAATCTTTACACCGAGTCGTTTGCTTTCTGACTCACGGCCGTTCTTAGAACTACCAACACCTTTTTTATGTGCCATTTCTTTTTAGGATTTTAGTGGGGTTAAGCTACAACTTCTTTAATTAACACTTTGGTGAAGTATTGGCGGTGTCCGTTTTTGCGACGATAGCCTTTGCGGCGTTTCTTCTTGAAAACGATAACCTTCTCGCCTTTTACAAGGGGAGTGAGGACTTCACATACAACCTTTGCGCCTTCCACTGTGGGAGCGCCAACTTTAACTGTTTCGTCGGCCTGAGCGAGGAGCACGCGGTCAAATTCGATTTTGTCTCCTTCTTTAACAGCTTCGCCGAGATAGTGAACATACAGGAACTTTTCAGGCTCTGCCTTAAACTGCTGTCCCTGGATTTCTACGATAGCGTACATTTGTTATTAATTGGTTTTCAGGTTATCCCGTCGGGCGAGCGCATTGTTTTGTTGGCTTGCGGCTTCTTTTGATGGCCCGGTACGGCTAAATCGGTCGCAAAGTTACTAAAAATCTGCTAACCATGCAAAGAAAATGAATTTATTTTGTGTGAAGTTTTTTTGGGAACATCTTCAGGAGACATCTTGAGGGCGCTTGGGTGATGTGCGGGCTTGGAGGCGCATCGCCTTGTATGTTTTCTGCCAGTGCGACATGCTCGTTGTGGTAAATTAAAAAGAGATGAGATTCATTGCTGAATCTCATCTCGGCATTTCTTAAGTCGGGGTGACTAGACTCGAACTAGCGACCTCACGCCCCCCAGACGCGTACTCTAACCAACTGAGCTACACCCCGATTAGGAAATAAATATGCTTTGTTTTTCAAAAGCGATGCAAAGGTAGAGAGTTTTTTTGAATTCTCCAAATAAAATCAAGAAAAAAATAAAAAAAGTTTGAAGATGTTTTTTGTTTTTTGAAAATTGCCTATCGCTCTTGAAGATGGATGCTGCAGGTTTGCGGTTGTGTCGTAAATAAAAAAGAGATGAGATTCATTGCTGAATCTCATCTCGGTATTTCTTAAGTCGGGGTGACTAGACTCGAACTAGCGACCTCACGCCCCCCAGACGCGTACTCTAACCAACTGAGCTACACCCCGATTAGGAAATAAATATGCTTTGTTTTTCAAAAGCGATGCAAAGGTAGAGAGTTTTGATTGAATCTCCAAATATCAACGGTAAAAATTAATATATTTTAATTAAAATAGCGTAAAAGATGGATTGAAGCTTTATTGTGTTTGTAGTTCTTAACATAATAAAGCTCGATAGCAGTTTTGTTACTCCTGTTTCTTGTCAATAAGATGACGGTGTGCCTTCCTTTCATAAGGTTTGATGAAATATTCTTCATAGTAGGCGAGGAGTAGGGTGGTGAGCGGTATTGCGATTATGAGTCCTATCATGCCGAGCAGTGTTCCCCACACAGAAAGTGACAGAAATATAAGTGCGGGATTAAGGCTCATGGCCTTTCCGATTATTTTGGGTGTAAGCACGAGGTCCTGTATCACCTGTACAATACAATATACGGCTATCATTTTCCAGAACAGTGTCCAGAAACTCATTTCACCTCCGACAGACACTACTATACATATAATAGTAGCCGGAATAAGGGATATGAGCTGCAGGTAAGGTACCATGTTGAGCAGACCGATAAACATTCCAAGTATTATGGCCATAGGAAGTCCGATAATCAGAAAGCCGATGCTGAAAAGGATTCCTACGAAAAATGCCACAAGAGCCTGCCCACGGAAGTATTGATTCATCGAATGTTTGACATCACGTCCGATTTTAAAGACAACTCTGCGGTATTTGGGCATCACCATGCGTTGGAAGCCTCTTGAAATCTTGTCATAGTCAATCATAATGAATACTGCATAAAGCAGCACTATTACCCAGCTGAACATGCTCATCACGAGAGAGATAGATCTTGTGATAACATGCCATGACGCAGAGAGGCCTTCTTCGAACATCTTCATCCATTCTTCATGAGAAAGCTTACGCGCGATGAATTCGAAATCCACGTTGTTTCGTAGAAATTCGTGGAGACTTTCCGGGATGAATGGGATTTTGATTTCATTTTGCGTATAGCTTTTCAGCAGAGCTGCCATCTGAGATGATTCGCTTATAATCATCGGGGCGATAAAATAGAGAATGACGAGCAGGAAAAACGTCATTTCAAACAGTGTCACAAGCGATGCGATTACGCGGCCTTTAAGATTTAGCAACTGGCGGTTGAATTGGACAAACGGTTCGAAAAGATAGGCGATAAGACAGCCTACACAGAATGGGAGCAGGACTCCTTTGAGAATGCTGATGAGCCATATTGCGCCTACGAACAGCACGCAGTTTATGACGAGCCTTACGGTTCGGTCAAGGTCGTAACGTTGACGGACAAGCATGATACTTATATTTATTATATTTATAATTTGGCCACGAAATTAATCAATATATTCCAAAATTTCATTATTTGTATTAATTTTGTCAACCGTTTATGAGCCGTAACAAACAATTTTAATAACCCTATATAAATGGAAAAAGTAAATCAATCATTCGTTGAGTCCGGCCGTCGGCTGCTTTCCGACAAGGCTTGGGCGCGATGGACAGCGTTGGCGCTGGTTGCGTCAATGATGCTGTTTGCCTACATGTTTGTCGACGTAATGTCGCCGTTGCAGTCTTTGATTCAGAAACAACGCGGCTGGTCGCCGGATGCTTTCGGCTACTATGCCGGTGCTGAGTACATATTAAATGTGTTCGGGTTTCTCATCCTTGCCGGTATCATACTTGACAAGATGGGTGTGCGTTTCACCGGGACTCTTTCCGCTTCGCTTATGGTGGCAGGTGCTCTCATTAAACTTTATGCCATCAGTGAATTGTTTCAAGGGACTGCGCTTGAGCTCTGGCTTAATTCATGGTGGACTGAAATGCCGGGCAGTGCAAAGCTTGCCGCTCTCGGCTTTATGATTTTTGGCTGCGGATGTGAAATGGCCGGAATTACTGTCTCTAAAGCCCTTGCCAAGTGGTTTGAAGGTAAGGAAATGGCGCTTGCAATGGGGCTTGAGATGGCCATAGCGAGAATCGGAGTGTTCTTCATCTTTACAATCTCACCCCGTCTTGCCGACAGCGTAGTTCCGGCTTCGGTCGTAGTTCCTGTGGCTTTCTGCTCGGCGCTGCTTTGTATCGGCCTCCTTGCCTATATTGTGTTTACTTTCATGGATGCCAAGCTTGACCGCGAGATGGGTGCCAATAAGGTTGCTGAAGCTGAGTCTGACGAAGAGTTCAAGCTTTCGGATGTCGGTTCGATTTTCAAAAGCAAGCTTTTCTGGATTATAGCAATGCTATGTGTACTTTACTATTCGGCAATTTTCCCATTCCAGCGTTACGCAGCCAATATGCTTCAGTGTAACCTTGGCATTTCCGAGACTCAGGCATCTGATATTTTCCGTTGGTTCCCGGTTGGAGCGGCGGCTCTCACGCCTCTGCTCGGTTATTATCTTGACCGTAAAGGCAAAGGGGCAAGCATGCTGATTCTTGGTGCGATCCTGATGATCGTATGTCACCTGACATTCGCATTTGTAGTTCCCGCAACTAAGAGTGAACTGATTACTTATTCGGCCATCGTCGTGTTGGGTATCTCGTTTTCTCTCGTGCCGGCGGCTCTTTGGCCGTCAGTCCCCAAAATTATGGACAAACGCTTCCTTGGCAGTGCTTATTCATTGATATTCTGGGTGCAGAATATAGGTCTCGCGTTCGTTCCCATTCTTATCGGTAAGGTGATCACTTGGTCTAATCCCGGAGTTACAGACCCGATGCAATATGACTACACTCTTCCAATGTGTTGTTTTGCGTCCCTTGGAGTGCTTGCTCTAATCTTCGGTATTATACTCAAGGCTATGAATACGGTTCATCACTATGGACTTGAAGACCCCAATATAAAAGAGGATTTTGAAGACGTACGTATTGACGGCGAAGCTTAAAATTCACCACATAAAACAATCCGGCCGGAAAATTCTGAAATGATTTTCTGGCCGGATTGTTTTATGTGGTTATAGATTTTGTCAGAAAGACCGTTCGCGGCGTGACGCGTCTATTCGCAGCAGAATGAAAAGAAGGAATGTGAATCCCCATAGAGAAGAACCTCCGTAGCTGAAGAAGGGGAGAGGAATACCGATTACGGGACATAGACCGATTACCATGCCGATATTGATTGCAATATGGAATATGAGATAACTTGCCACACAATAAGCATAGACACGTCCAAATACGTTTGGCTGGCGTTCGGCAATATGTATGATTCGTAATATAAGTATCAGGAACAATAACAAAACCCCGGCTGAGCCGATGAATCCTTCCTCTTCTCCGACTGTGCAGAATATAAAGTCGGTATGCTGTTCGGGGACATATTTAAGCTTTGTCTGAGTACCGTTAAGGAATCCTTTGCCAAATAAACCTCCTGAGCCGATAGCTATTTTAGACTGATTGACGTTGTATCCTGCTCCTCTGAGATCTTCCTCCATGCCAAGGGCCACTTTTATGCGCATCTGCTGGTGTGGTTGGAGTATGGATGTAAACGCATAATTGACTGAAAACAGGAATACGATTGAGGTTAATGCCGCGCTCACTGTTATTATTAGTTTCCGCGCTTTCGTCTTGAACATCAGCAGGACGCAATATGCAAGAGCCCACATAATGACAGTTATAAAGAATATCATGCCGGGAACAGGCACTCCGGCGATTTCAAGGACTGTTACAATCGCGCTTGTACCGAGAAACCACAGTAATACGTTTCGGGCTGCTTCAAATTCCTTGCAGTATATCGCAAGCATAGCCACGATAAGCAACATTATCATTATGAACACAGCAGCCTGCCCTGAGGGTATTCCTAAAATAAGGGTTCCTGTGAATTTGACGGCTACTACAAAAAATGTCACTGCGCAGACTGCAGCAAGCAGAATCAATCCGCTCATGCCCTCGCGGTACAGCACAAAAAAGAGCGACAAATAAACGAGCGCTGAACCGGTTTCTTTCTGACCGAGAATCAGAACTACGGGCAGGAAGATTATCAGAAGTGCGAGCATGTAGTTCTTACGCGATGCGTTGAGCACGAAATTATAGCTTGAAAACAGTTTTGCAAGGCACAGGGCGGTCGCAAATTTGCCGAATTCGGCCGGCTGAAGGCTCATCGGCCCGATTACAAGCCAAGAGCGTGAGCCTTTGATGTCGGGGGCGATAAATATAGTGACAAGTAATAGCAAAAGTAATCCACCATAGATTACGTAGGCATAATTTTCATATACCCTGGCGTCTATAAGGAGCAAGACAAGACCAAGGACAAGAGACAGCCCTATCCAACGGAACTGTTTGCCTGAAAACTCAGTGAAACTTAGCATGTTGGCATGGTCAAAGTCATAGCTTGCAGCATAAATGCTTACCATTCCGGCCATGACGAGTATGATATATAGAACGACTGTAAACCAATCGACATATCTGAATACAGAACCGCTGTTTTCTTGTTGCATTTTTTATCCTTTAAAAATTGAGTAGATTCCGATTCCGCAAAAAGAACTTTCTAATGTTTCTTCGTACCGGCGAATTGTATTGTGTTTGATTGCAGCATACGTTCCTCAAGATATTTCCGCTCTGGAGGTATGTAACCTCGAAGATAGCGTTCCATGACGAGCGAACCGATCGGGACACCGAATGTCGCTCCGAAGCCTGCATTTTCGACATAGACCGCAATTGCTATTTTCGGGTCATGGTAAGGCGCAAATCCCATAAACGCCGAATGGTCCTTGCCGTGTGGATTCTGGGCTGTGCCGGTTTTGCCGCAGACTTCAATGTCTGTCAGGTTGGCGAGGCGGCATGTTCCTCCTGTGACCGCCATGCGCATACCCTCTGCAATGTCGTTATACCAGTGAGAGGCAATAGTTGGGATGTGCTTCTCAAGATACTCGGCCGGAACAATAGTGTCCTGTATTTCTTTGACCACATGCGGAGTGATATAATGGCCTCTGTTGGCAATTGTAGCGCATAAGTTTGCGATTTGGAGAGGGGTAGCAAGTATTTCGCCTTGTCCGATTGAGATTGAGATTATAGTGTTTGCGCTCCAATGGCCTGCTCCATACCATTTGTTATAGAAATCGACGTTGGGAATAAATCCTCGGTATTCACCTGGAAGATCCACCCCGAGTTTGTAGCCATAGCCCATAGAGACCATGTGCTTTTTCCATATATCAAAGGCATTTGCCGAACTGCCATATTTCCCTCGTTTGTCAATCATGGCCTTGAAGCCCCAACAGAAATATGCGTTGCATGATGTCTGGAGTGCAGGTTTCAGAGGGAGGGGAGATCCATGTCCGTGGCAGCCGACTCGCAGACCGCCCGAGATAAATCCGTGATGGCAGGGAAACATGGTTCCGGTCGTGATGATTCCCTCTTCAAGAAGAATGAGACCTTGTGTTGGCTTGAATGTCGAGCCGGGAGGATATGTCGCCTGAATCGCACGGTTGAAGAGCGGCTTGTCAGGGTCGGCCATCATTTTATTGTAATTTACACCGCGTTCACGGCCGATGAGCAGACTTGGATCGTAGGATGGAGCGGAGACGAGGCAGAGTATTTCGCCGGTTGACGGTTCGATGGCTACTACCGCCCCTTTCTTATTCATCATCAGAGACTCGGCATATTGCTGTAGCTCGATGTTGAGCGATAGCTTGATGTTTTTTCCCGCCACTGCGTCACGGTCAAGTGCGCCTTCTTCATAGCGGCCCTGTATGCGTCCGAGAGCGTCGCGCATCAGCACTTCTGCGCCCTTTGTCCCGCGAAGATGCTCCTCGTATGTGTGTTCGATGCCAATATCGCCGATATAGTCGCCGGGCATATAGTACGGGTCTTTGTCAATGTCTTTCTGTGATACTTCACGGATATTTCCAAGTACATTCGCAGCTGTTTTGTATTTGTACTCGCGCAGGATTCGTTTCTGGATGTAGAAACCGGGGAAACGATACAGTTTTTCCTGCAGACGACCGTACTCTTCAGCTGTAAGATGTGTAAGGAGTTTCTGTGGGGAATATGACGAATAGCCCGGATTGCGCCGCTTGTCTTTCATGTCTACAAAGCGTTTGCGCAGGTCTTCAGGTGTGATATTGAGTGCCCGGCAGAAATCGAGAGTGTCGAACTCCTTCACGTCTCGCGGAATCATCATGACATCGTAGGCGGGCTGATTGTATACGACAAGCCGCCCGTCGCGGTCATAAATTATGCCACGGGAAGGATAGACTGCTTTTCGCAGAAACGCATTTGAGTCGGCATACTCTTTATATTTTGAATCAAATACCTGTAGGCTGACAAGCCTGAAGATATATATCATGGCGATAATCACGATGAAACCGCCTATGACGTAGCGCCGTTTTTCGAGATTATAATCTTTTCTCACTTCTTTTCGCTTCGTGGAGTCATGAAGCTGTCAATTCCGACCATGATTGCCATCGAAAGGATTGTGCTGAATACAATCCGCAGCAGTAGGCGTACGGGGTTGAAGAATGTGAACGCTTCAATCAGAAATATGATTGTACAGTAAAGCAACGTCATTGTAAGAAGATATTTCAGATACGTTGCTGTTCCGAGCGAGTGCATTGATGGTTCCGGACGTGTCAGATCCTCCTCGCGCGGTACGTAAAGTCTGAGTATCGGTCTGCGACACATGGCAAGTATCGTGCACGACACAGTGTTCATTCCGTATGTGTCTGAAAAAATGTCTACTATCAGACCGAGAAAAAAACTGATGGTGAGAAGCCAGTTGAGCGAAAGCGTGATCGGCAGTCGCAAAATCAGGTAAATAAACACCAGTGGCACAGCGACATTGAACAGGCATATGTGGTTGAACACAATTACCTGTGCAAGCACCAGAATTATACCGAGAAGAATGAATTTAAGCACCGTTTTGCTCATTTGGAATCAATTGATGTTTTTGATTTCGATATCCTTTTCAACTTCAGCGAGTTCCTCTTTCATGTTGTCGCGTATGACTCGTACGGTCGAAAGGGTTGAGAAATCGGTGAATAATTTTATGCGTAGCGTGTAAAAGTTGTCCTCGCGATCCCGTGAGCCTGAAAGGATTGTTCCGACAGGAACTCCTTCAGGGAAAACGGATGAATAGCCACTTGTCACAACCGTATCGCCTTTTACAAACTTGGCATGCTTTGGAAGCTCTTCGAGTATCGCCTCACCGGGATCACGTCCGTCCCATACGAGTGAGCCGACTTGGTCTTCCCCTTTTACCTTGCATGACAGTCTGAGATATGGGTTTAGAACGGAAATAAGTCTTGCAGTATGGTCGCCTACGACATTTACTATTCCGACAATTCCATTCTGGTCTATTACGCCCATCTCAGGCTCAATTCCGTCAAGACGCCCTTTCTCTATGGTTATATAATTGTGGGAGTGGTTGATTGAATTGTTGATTACATGGGCAATCAGAAAATGATAGCGTGTGAGTGCTGAATCTACTGTCATCGTGTCGGCGTAAATTTTTTCCCGCTCAGCACGCAGATGGTTTTTCAACATGTAGTTTTCAAGTTCGAGTTCCGAGATGCGTGCCTGTAAATCCTCATTGATGTCGCGCAACGAGAAGTAAGATGTAACATTGTGTGTGGTGTTGTAGACTCCTGATGCGATAATATTTGCAGATGATAGAAAGACATGATGCTGAAATGGATTGCGTGAAAACAGCAATGCAAATCCCGCCACAAGATAGAGCGCGAATAGGAACCACGAACTGTATTTTACGAAAAACTTTAGAAGCTCGCTCAATGTAAATGGATATAAGCTATACGAACAGCAGTGCATAAGAGCTTGGCATAAAAAGGCTTGATGCCTAAGCTACTTACGCAATGCTAATTCATGGTTGTCTGTAAAAAGTCAATGTGAAGAAAGATGGCGTATGGATTTCGCCGGTCTTATCGTATGAGGAACGAGAATGTGTCGATGTTTTTCAACGCGACACCTGTTCCCTTTGCTACTGCGAGCAACGGATCTTCCGCTATGTGGAACTGGATGCCGATTTTGTCGGTCAGACGTTTGTCAAGACCGCGCAGCATAGCGCCACCGCCTGCGAGGAAGATGCCGTTCATGACGATGTCGGAATAGAGTTCCGGTGGGGTCTCGTCAAGGGCCTGAAGCACGGCGGCTTCAATACGGGAAATTGACTTTTCGATGCAATGTGAGATTTCCTGATAGCTGACGGGGACTTCCATCGGAAGTGCTGTCATTTTGTTCGGGCCATGTACAATGAAGTCTTCCGGCGGATTTTCAAGTTCAGTGAGAGCAGAACCGACGTGGATTTTGATTTGTTCGGCTGTGCGCTCGCCGACCTTGACATTGTGTACGCGGCTCATATGCTCCATAATGTCATCTGTCAGGTCGTCGCCTGCTACCTGAATGCTCTTATTGGAGACAATGCCACCCAAAGAGATGACGGCAATTTCAGTCGTGCCACCGCCTATGTCCACAATCATGTTTCCTTGGGGGGCGAGTACGTCAATGCCGATACCGAGCGCTGCGGCCATAGGTTCGTAAATCATGTATACGTCACGGCCACCGGCATGTTCCGATGAGTCACGGACCGCACGGATTTCGACCTCTGTCGATCCGAAGGTATGCCGACCACCATCTTCATTGAAGGTGAGAACCAATTGCTTTTGGAACTTGCTTTTTTGATGAGACCACGGATCATCATCTCTGCGGCATTGAAGTTGGCGATTACACCCTTACGGAGCGGACGTATAGTCTCGATGCCGTCGTTTTCTTTGCCCTGCATTAGTTTGGCTTCGCGGCCGACAGCAATGAGTTTGCCGGTGCGTTTTTCGATTGCCACGATCGAAGGCTCGTCGATGACAATCTTGTCATTGTGTATTATAATCGTATTGGCCGTACCGAGGTCAATTGCGATTTCTTTAGTGAATGAAAGTAATCCCATTGGTTGTATTGAGGTTCGAAGTTTGTTATCTTTGACAAGTCCCGGAGAGCAATAAATTTGCTCAGGGACTTGTCAAAGATTAGATGTAAGGATTAATGCTTGAAATGGCGGAAACCGGTGATGACCATAGCCATGTCATTGGCGTTGCAATAATCAACGCTTTCCTGATCTCGGATTGAGCCTCCGGGATGTATTACAGCTGTAACACCTGCCTCATGTGCGATTTCTACGCAGTCGGGGAAGGGGAAGAATGCGTCAGATGCCATAACTGCGCCGTGAAGGTCAAAACCGAATGAATGTGCCTTTTCGATAGCTTGCTTGAGCGCGTCTACGCGTGAAGTCTGGCCGACACCGCTTGCAAGAAGCATGCCGTCTTTTGCAAGGACTATTGCATTACTCTTTGAATTCTTCACAATCTTGTTGGCAAACAGAAGATCGGCAGCCTGCTGAGGTGAGACTGCTTTTTCGCTTACCTGTTTGAGGTCATCGACGGTTTCAATCTTAAGGTCGCGTTCCTGAACGAGCGCACCATTTAGGATTGATCGGAACTGCATTTTGGTGTCAAGCTCTTTCTTGATTACGAGGATTATGCGGTTCTTTTTTTGTTTGAGTATTTCAAGAGCACCGTCGGTATATGCTGGTGCTATGATGACCTCAAAGAATATTTTGTTGATTTCCTCAGCTGCGGCTTCGTCTACAGTTCCGTTGGTGATGAGCACACCGCCAAACGCACTTACCGGGTCTCCTGCAAGTGCGTCTTTCCATGCTTCCGCGATGGTAGGACGAGTCGCAAGGCCACATGCGTTGTTGTGTTTGAGAACTGCAAATGTAGGATCGGTAAATTCTGAAATCAGAGATACTGCCGCGTCAATGTCAAGGAGATTGTTATAGGAAATCTCTTTGCCGTGAAGCTGGGTGAACATTGCTTCGAAATCACCGAAGAATGTGCCTTTCTGATGTGGGTTTTCACCGTAGCGCATTGCTTTTGCATCATCGAATGCAATGCGTAGCGCGTCGCATTCGTCAATGGGACATTGAACTGTTGTCGATGCGAAATAATTGTAGATGTCGGTGTCGTAGCCAGATGATACGGCGAAAGCCTGACCGGCGAACCAGCGACGTTCTTCAAGAGAAGTTTCGGCGCCGTTGCGTTTGAGCGTTTCGGCAAGAGGTTTGTATTGTGCTTTGGACGCGACGATCACTACATCTTTGTAGTTCTTGGCTGCTGCGCGGATAAGCGATATGCCGCCTATGTCAATTTTCTCAATAATGTCAGCTTCTGGTGCTCCTGATGCCACAGTCGCACGGAACGGATAGAGGTCTACGATTACAAGGTCGATTTCAGGGATTTCGTATTGTGCTATCTGTCCCCGGTCGCCCTCGTTATCACGACGGTTAAGGATGCCTCCGAAAACTTTGGGGTGTAGGGTTTTGACGCGGCCGCCAAGTATGGAAGGGTAGCCGGTAAGATCCTCTACGGCATCACATTCATAACCTAAACTTTCAATAAAAGAACGAGTGCCCCCTGTCGAAAGGAATTTAACACCGTCGGCATGGAGCAACGACAAAATTTCATCCAGTCCGTCTTTGTAAAAGACTGAAATAAGCGCGGTCTTGATTCGTTTGTTGTCAGACATCGGTAGTAATTTCTGAACTTATTTTGGAAACTATGATTTTGAAAGTGCAAAGTTAATGAAAAATACTCACTATTTGAAGGAATTTAAGCTCAATTGTTGGCGGTTTAAATTAAAAAATTAATAACTTTTATCGAAGGATTGATGTTTGGTGCATATTGTTTTCTCTATATCGTTCCGGGTACGGTACTTTTAGAATAAAAGAAAGAGTCCTGATTAAAAAATCAGGACTCTTTTGTAATCTTCAAGTGAATTTGTCCACAAGCTGGAAAAATTACTTTCTGATACCGAGCTCTTTCTGGGCGATGATGGCGCGGTAGCGGTTGATATCCTTGCGGATGAGATAGTCGAGAAGTCGACGACGCTTACCTACCAAAGCCTTAAGAGCTCGTGCTGTCGTATAATCTTTGTGATTTGACTTGAGGTGTTCAGTCAAATGAGCGATACGGACTGAGAATAATGCAATCTGTGCTTCAGGTGAGCCAGTGTCAGTCTTGCCCTTACCGTACTTCTCAAAGATTTCTACTTTTTCATCAGAGTTCAAGTGCATTGATACAGATGTTTAAAAGTGGTTAATGATATATGATAAATAGATATTTGCTCTAAAAGAGCGTACAAAGGTAAGCATTAACTTTGATAAATCCAAACCTTTGCGGGAAAAACGATGGCAAAACTTGGCATGTATACCCTTTTGTCAGGAGCCGATATGGTTTAGTCCATGTTTAGATGGTCTTTTGCGGGATTACGGAAATGGATCTTGTGTTCAAGATATTCCTGAGTAGCAATCAGAGTGGGCTTGGGGAGGCGCTCGTAGAAGCGTGAGATTTCAATCTGTTCGCGGTTTTCCGAGATTTCCTCAAGGTTGTCGCTTAGCGATGCGAATTCCTGAAGTTTCTTTTCGAGGTCGTGTTTCATCTCGCCGGCGATCTGATTTGAGCGTTTGGCGATGATACATACGGTTTCATAAACGTTGCCGGTGTCCTCGCTCATTTTGATGAGGTCGCGGGTCTGAGTGTTGAGAGGTGCGTTGGTCTTCTTGTAGTCCATTATATCTCTGAGGTTTATGTAGTTGTTGCTTGTGCTTGTTACTCCTTGTGGTTAGTCCTTGACATAGCGCTGGGCGATTTTGAAAATATTGTCGGCCTCTTCGCGGTTGGGAGTGTCGGGGTAGTTATTTATATAGGAGTAATATTCGTCGATGACTTCGCGGAAGCGGTCTGCTTTCTTTTCGTCGATACTTTCGCGTGCTTCCTGATATCTGGCTTTCAGGACGAGCAGTTCAAGGTCTTCTTTGTATTTTGAATAGGGATAGTCCTTGATGGCATTCTTGGCGACTATTACAGCGCTTTCGTAGTTGTTACCCTGATAGCTGCCAAGGTTGTAATATAGCTGGGCGTTTTCAAGCTGTTTCAGGGTCAGTTTGTCCTGAAGTTCAAAGATGGCATTCTGGGCGATTGATACTTTGTCGCTTTTAGGAAAATAGTCAAGGAATGACTGGAGTTCTTCAATGGCCTTTATTGTCCCTGACTGGTCGAGCTGAGGCTCGGGGAGTCGAGGTAATATCCGTAGCCTGTATAGAAACGGGCTAATTCTGTATATTTACCTTTCGGGAAACGGCTGTAATATGTCTTGAAGTATTCCCCTGAAGTCTGGTAGTCTTTGTTCTCATAGTTTGAGAGGGCAAGAAGGTAGAGAGCGTCTTCAGCCTTTTCAGAACCTTTGAACTGAGTGACGATGTCTTCAAGCGCAGTTGATGCCTGAGTGTATTTTTTCGCTTCGAAAGCTCGCTTGGCATAATCGAGACGATAGTTTGCGTCATTGCTTTTGAGCACGCGCTGATACTCTCCACACGATGTGAAGATCATGGCGGTTGCAAGCAAGACTAAGTACTTTCGCATTTTTGTGATCACTGATTATTTGGTGGTCTTCGTGAGAATTGATTTTTCAACTTGCAAATTTAACGCATTTTTGGCAATTTTGAGCAATTGACGACCGATATTTTTAGTAAAAATAACATTATTCCGTATTATTATATCAGGATGAGGCTAAAATTCGATAAATTCAGCTAAATTTGTCAATAAAAACATTAAATACATGGTCAAGAATATTAGCATAAGGCTCTTTTTCATTTTCTCTCTGATGGTTTCGGCGGGAGTATGTGCGCTTCCGGTATGGGGCGGTTCTCCCAAACGTGAAATGCGCGGTGTGTGGCTTGCAACCGTATGGGGGATTGACTGGCCATCTGTGACGGGAACGACACCTGCGATACAGAGGAAACAGAAGGCCGAGATGATGGAGTTGCTTGACCGTTGCGAAAAAATGAATCTGACATCGGTCTTTTTTCAAGTGCGTGGCATGGCGGATGTGATGTACGATTCAAAACTTGAGCCGTGGTCTTCGTTTATATCAGGCAAAAGAGGTATATCTCCCGGATGGGATCCTTTGGAATTTGTGGTCAATGAATGCCACAAGCGCGGTCTGGAGTGCTATGCGTGGGTAAACCCGTTCAGATGGAGCGCTGGAACTAACTACGACAGCGATATTGACAGAAAATGGAAAGATCAAGGCTGGTTGCTGTCGTATGGGAAATACACCGTGTTTAACCCGGGGATTGAAGAGGTGCGTGAGCATATCGTCAATATATGCCGTGAGATAGTTACCGGCTATGCTGTCGACGGACTTGTGTTTGACGACTATTTTTACCCAAACCGTATCCCGGAAACATCAGATGCTCCTGATTATGCTCTTTGGCAGGAGCAGTCTCCGTGGATGAGTTTTGGGACTGGCGAAGGGCTAACGTGCATAAAACGGTGGCCGATATACATTGCATGCTTCTTGATACGCGTCCTGATGTTAGATTCGGAATCTCGCCGGCCGGTGTTGCCGGAAAGTCGCATACATCTTCCGATAAATGGGGAATGCTGCCGTGTGGGGTTAAGGCTGACGATTGGCAATATAAAGAAATCTATTCAGACCCTCTCGGCTGGCTTTACCAGCAGACTGTAGACTTTATTTCTCCGCAAATCTATTGGCCGACGACTCACTCGACAGCGCCTTATGAACCATTGGTGCGTTGGTGGAGCAACGCGGCGGGGCTATATGGATGTCATTTCTATTCGAGCATGACGCTTGCTCCTCTTGAAAAGAATAATACGCCATCGCAGCGTAGTGAGATTTTGCGTCAAGTAGAAGCTAACAGGGCTCTTAGTATGACAGGCGAGTTCGGGTCTGTGTTTTATAGCGCCAAGTTTCTTGGTAAGCTATCGCAGGACATAGCGCGCGAGCATTATTCGAGCAAAGCGCTATCTCCGAGGATATGTCGAAAAGGTGGCGAGAAACCATTGTCGCCGAGCGGGCTGTCATCAAAAGGAGGAGTATTGTCATGGAGGGAGCAAAAATGTGATTCCGGGAAGTTGCGGCGTTATGCTGTCTACGCTTTCCCGGCTCATCTGTCGAGGGAGGAAATTATGGATACCGGAGGTGACGGCATAGACAGCAGGTATCTTGTCAGGATCAGTTATGGTTGCTCTGTCGCTGTCCCTATGGGGATGGGTTATGCTGTGACTGCAATTGACGGGGATTCGGTTGAATCCGACCCTGTTTTCCTTTAACCGGCATATCGGATAATCTTTCTTGTGGAGATATATTGAATTTGATGTGGGCGCTCTGTCTCAGAGTGCCCACATCGTAGTTTTAACGAATCAAGATTTTTGCTAATCAGCTTATTGAAGTTGAAATCTGTTGACAATGATGTGTGCCTGCATAGTCTTAGCTTGCAGTTTTCGGATGGGAAAAGCGTTTTGAATCCTGTGTCACGTAGAATCGGATGATTGCGTAAATAATGTTCTGCATCGGCGTCAACGTGTCCTCCGGGTTTTGCCCGAGAATGAATTCCATGCTCAGGGCATTGCTGATAGGTGTGCGATCGGCCGGTTGGAGTGAGTTGATTGTATTGATGACACGCGGACTGATGACAAATGAAGTTTTCATGATAGCTGGTTTTGAGAAGTGAGAAAAGTGAGGAGTATTACGGGGTGGTAATGGAGAATGAGTGGTTGACTTTGCAAAGATAGTGAATGATGTGAGCTAAAATATTGCCCATGTAGATTAATGTATGTTAATGATACTGAAAAGCGCATCTTGCCACACGTAGATATGACAAGATGCGCTTAATCGGGTTTAATTATAACAGTTGATTTGCGTTAGAGCATTTTCACTGAACGGTTGATAAATTCATTGAGGTCGCGTCCACGGAGAAGTCCGTTTGCAAGAAGAGCGAGGTCTATGGCCTGTTTCACAACCGGCTTCTCGGAAGCATAGCGGGCTATGATCTCTTCCTTTTCCATACGGTTCTTCTCGACATTGTCGGAAAGTTGCTTTTCTTCGGCCTTTTGCTCGTCGGTAGGTTTATTGTCCTTGATTTCAGAGCGGAGAACGGTAATCTTTTCGTTGTCTGCGTCAATAGTGCCGTTGATGGGAGCAAGCTTTTCGGAAAGAGCCTTCTCGGCTTCGTCAAGAATTTTCGCAACGACAGGCTGCGAAGTGTTGACGATAAGGTTATAACTGTCTGGAAGTTCTGCATAGAAACTCATGCCGGGCTGAGTGGCCGCCATGTCTTTCATGCGTCGCATATATTCGTTCTGAGTGATGAGAATCGGGTTGGCTGCAGGATCGAGCGATTCGAACGACACGAGGAAATCTGCTTTTTCTACGGCAGGAATCTGGCTGCGGAATAGTGGGGTAAGGAGTGAAATCTGTTCCGATGTAAGACCACTGTCCTTGGCCTCCTCTTTCGGGATGAGTTTCTCGGCGACATCGCTGTCTACGCGCACGAAATGGGTCTTTTCAAGCTTGCTTTCAAGCATAGAAATGAAATGGCCGTCAAGCTGTCCGTCCATGAGCAGCACATTGTAGCCTTTCTCGTTTGCAGAATGGATATAATTGTATTGGGCGGTTACATCGGTCGCATAAATATAGACTACGTTGCCGTCCTTGTCGGTCTGGGACGCTTCAACGAGGGTGCGGTATTCGTCAAGAGTGAAATATTTTCCCTCTGTGTCGCGGAGAAGGGCGAACTTCATGGCTGAGTCGCAGAATTTCTCGTCTGTCAGCATGCCATACTCGATAAAAATCTTGATGTCATCCCATTTTGCCTCGAAATCGGCTCTGTTTTCCTTGAAAAGTTCGTCAAGTCGTGATGCCACTTTCTTGGTGATGTAGCCAGAGATTTTTTTTACGGCTGTATCACTCTGGAGATATGAACGTGACACGTTCAGGGGATGTCTGGCGAGTCGATGACACCTTGAAGAAGCATCATGAACTCAGGCACGACACCTTCGACTGAATCTGTCACATAGACCTGATTGCAATAGAGCTGGATGCGGTTCTTGCGGATGTCAAGGTTGCTTTTAATTTTTGGGAAGAACAGGATGCCTGTAAGAGTGAAAGGATAGTCAACGTTAAGATGAATCCAGAACAATGGATCTTCCTGTCCGGGATAAAGCTCATGGTAGAATTTGCGGTAATCCTCGTCAGTCAGTTCAGACGGTTTCTTGGTCCATGCCGGTTCGGTATCGTTGACAATTTTGTCCTTGTCGGTGTCGACATATTTACCGTCTTTCCATTCTTGCTCTTTGCCGGAAATTACAGGGACAGGAAGGAAGCGGCAATATTTCTTCAACAGGGTGTCAATGCGTGCCTGTTCGAGAAATTCCTTGTTGTCATCGTCTATGTAGAGCACGATGTCCGTACCGTGTTCGGCTTTGTCGGTGGGCTCCATAGCGTATTCAGGGCTTCCGTCACATGTCCATTTCACTGCTTCAGCACCTTCCTTGTAGCTTAGCGAACGAATTTCGACTTTCTTTGCTACCATAAATGCAGAGTAGAAGCCGAGTCCGAAATGACCTATGATGGCGTTGGCGGTATCTTTGTATTTATTAAGGAACTCTTCCGCGCCTGAGAAGGCAATCTGATTTATATATTTATCAATGTCTTCAGATGTCATTCCGATACCGTGGTCGCTTACAGTGAGAGTGCCCGCTTCCTTATCGACGGTTACGCGGACTTTCATTTCGCCGAGCTCACCTTTGAAATCTCCGAATGAGGCAAGTGTTTTCAGCTTCTGGGTCGCATCAATGGCATTGGATACGAGTTCGCGAAGAAAAATTTCGTGGTCGGAGTAGAGGAATTTTTTTATGACCGGAAATATGTTTTCGGTTGTTACTCCAATCTGTCCTTTTTGCATAATATATCGGTTTAAGTTTTTTATATTTATTACTTAGAACAATATAGCAAACAAAATGCCAGAATGGAAAACTGACAAATTCTGTTAAAAATACTGCAAAAATGACAGACAGTCCACTTTTTAGTAATATGTGTGACGAAATTGTCGATGCGTCATTAATCGATGAGGGAAACTGTTTTCGGCAATATTACTGTTGTGTCGCGTGGAACGTTGATATTGTGACGGTCAAAAATGTTGACAGCATTGCGGATGAAACCTCTGCGGAAATGATCCATCGATTTGTGCAGCTTCTGACTTTCCGCAGGGAGAAGCATGAAATTGTCGCTGTTACCTAATGCCGGTTGTGTGAATACAAGCCGGTAGCTTGCTTTGCATACGTACGCACGGCCGAACACGTCGCGTGCGAGTTTCACACGGGCCATAGCACCTCCACGTGTGTCGGTGGTGCGCATTGATGAGATGAAGTTGCCTAACGAGTATACTGTGAAGCATGGACGGCCTGTCGGTCGGTGGATTTTCAGCTCCATCGGCTGGATCACATGCGGATGTCCTCCGATTATAAGTTCGACTCCCGAATCAGCCAGAAATTTTGCCAGACTTTTTTGAGATGCGTTGGGCAGGAGTTTATATTCCTCTCCCCAGTGAATGCACACTGCTATGATCTCAGCGCCTTTCTTTCGTGCATTGCTTATGTCGGATACTATACGCGCACGGTCAATATAGTCGATCTCAATGTCGCTTCTTTTAGTAATGCCGTTCGTGCCGTAAGTGTAGTTGAGAAACGCGACTTTAAACCCATTGATGTCATGAATCATCGGCAGTATGGAATCGCGATGAGCGAGGTTGCGATATACGCCGATATACGGGGCTCCTTTTCTTTCCAATGTGTTTATAGTTCTTATCACGCCTTTGTCGCGTCTGTCAAGAATGTGGTTGTTGGCGGTCAGGATAAGATTGAAGCCGGCATCTCTGAGCGCGTCGACATAGTTGTCATGCGCACAAAACATAGGGTAACCTGAATAGGGTGCGCCGCCAAGTGGAGTTTCAAGATTCACTACGGCGAAATCGGCCGAGGAAATATAGGGAGAGAGCGATGTGAAATAGGGGGAGTAGTCGAGAGAGCCGTCCTGCTGCATGGCCGCGTTAATCTGTCGCTGATGCTGCATCGCATCACCGGCAAACACAATCTCCGCGCTGTCCTGAGGAATCAGCAATGAGAGAAGCGACAGGAAAACTGCAATCATGCTCACGTCTTTTTGATAGTGTTATATGAATTTCAGGGATGCCGTTGTTGGCATCCCTGAACTGATATCGATTAATTGTAAATCTCTTTTTTAGCGGCAAGGAGGGTGTTGCGCATAAGCGAACATATTGTCATCGGGCCTACACCTCCGGGCACCGGGGTTATAAACGCACACTTTTCAGCTACGTTTTCAAAATCGACATCTCCACGCAGTCTGAATCCGCTCTTGCGGGTCGCGTCGGGGACACGGGTCGTTCCTACATCGATTACGGTCGCTCCCGGCTTCACCATATCGGCTGTGACAAATCCCGGACTTCCGAGCGCAGCGATAATGATATCAGCTTCTGCGCATGCCTCATTGATGTTGTTTGACGAACTGTGTAATACCGTCACAGTCGCGTTGCCGGGGTTGGCTTTATGCATCATGAGTGAGGCCACCGGCTTGCCGACAATGTTGCTTCGTCCGAGCACCACGCATTTAGCGCCCTTTGTGTTGATTCCGTAGCGTTTCAGTAGTTCCATGATGCCTGAAGGTGTAGCAGACACAAAGCATGGCAGACCGATTGACATACGGCCGACGTTTACAGGATGGAATCCGTCTACGTCCTTGCGGTAGTCTATCGCCTCGATGATTTTTTGTTCGGAAATATGTTTTGGCAACGGAAGCTGCACGATGAAACCGTCAACCTCGGGGTCATTGTTGAGCTTAGCGATGGTTTCAAGGAGCTTGGCCTCGGTGACATCATCCTCATAGCGGATAAGTGTCGAGCGGAAGCCACATGCCTCGCATGCCTTCACTTTATTGGCTACGTAGGTCTCGCTGCCACCGTCATGTCCGACGAGGATGGCTACGAGGTGGGGACGGCGCTTGCCTTGTGCTACCATTTCTTCGACTTCAGCTGCGATTTCGCGCTTGATGTCGTCTGCTGTCTTTTTTCCGTCGATAAGTGTCATCTTCTCATTCCTTTCATGTTACGCATCATTGCCATCGGGTTCTTGATGCCCGATACGGCTTTCATCATCTTGCGGGCGTCGTCAAACTGCTTGATGAGTCTGTTGACTTCCTGAATATCTGTGCCCGACCCCTTGGCAATGCGCTTGCGGCGGCTGCCGTTGAGAATTTCGGGACGCTCGCGCTCTTCCGCAGTCATCGAACGGATGATGGCCTCGATGCCTTTGAATGCGTTGTCGTCAATGTCAATATCCTTTATCGCCTTGCCGACACCGGGAATCATTGAAGCGAGTTCCTTCAGATTGCCCATCTTCTGGATTTGCTGTATCTGCTGGAGGAAGTCGTTGAAATTGAACTGGTTTTTGGCTATTTTGCGCTGGAGTTCGCGGCCTGTTTCTCGTCATAGGCATTCTGGGCTTTTTCGACGAGCGATACGATGTCGCCCATGCCGAGGATGCGGTCTGCCATACGCGAGGGGTGGAAAAGATCGAGTGCGTCGAGCTTTTCGCCTGTACCGACAAATTTGATTGGCTTTGTGACCACAGTCCGGATCGAAAGCGCAGCACCACCTCTGGTATCACCGTCGAGTTTGGTGAGCACAACGCCGTCAAAATCGAGACGGTCATTGAATTCCTTTGCCGTATTGACTGCGTCCTGACCTGTCATGGAGTCCACCACGAAAAGAGTCTCCTGCGGTTTGACAGCTTTCTTGATGGCCGCGATTTCCTGCATCATCTGCTCGTCGACAGCAAGACGGCCGGCGGTATCGATGATTACAAGGTCGTTATGGTTGGCCTTGGCATAGCGGATTGCATTTTCTGCAATCTCGACAGGGTTCTTGTTGCCGTCTTCGGTATAAACAGGGACATTGATCTGTTCGGCAAGAACTTTCAGCTGGTCGATAGCAGCCGGACGATATACGTCGCAAGCTACGAGTAGGGGGCGTTTGCCCTGTTCCGATTTGAGCTTACGAGCGAGTTTGCCTGAAAAGGTGGTCTTACCGGAACCTTGCAGACCTGACATGAGTATGACGGTCGGGTTGCCTGACAAATTGACCTGAGCTGTTTCGCCACCCATGAGGCGGGCAAGTTCGTCATGGACAATCTTGACCATGAGCTCGCCGGGTTTGATGGCGTTGATTACGTTCATACCCAGAGCCTTGGCTTTAACCTCGTCGGTAAACTGTTTTGCCACCTTGAAGTTCACGTCGGCTTCAAGAAGTGCACGACGCACATCCTTGAGGGTCTCGGCTACGTTGATTTCGGTGATTTTGCCTTCACCTTTCAGTATCTTGAAACTTCTTTCAAGTCTCTCGCTTAGATTCTCAAACACTTGGAATTGCGGGGGGATAGGGGTTAGAAAAACTTTTGCTTATAACATTTTGTAGTCGGCGTGGATGCCGGCTGCCGTCAAGTCTTCGGCCGTCGTGCCGGGTTTATTCCGGCAGAAGACGGTTGGTGCGGGTGTCGGGGAAGAGCACCACGGGCTTGTGGTTCTTGGCTTCTTCGGGTGTCATCTGTGCGTAGCACATCAGAATCACCACGTCACCCACCTGTACTTTGCGGGCAGCAGCACCGTTGAGACATATTACGCCAGAGCCTCTTTCACCGGGGATGACATAGGTGTCAAAACGTTCGCCGTTATTGTTGTCTACTATATAGATGCGTTCTCCGGGAAAGATTCCGGCTGCGTCAAGGAGATCTTGGTCAATGGTGATGCTGCCGATATAGTCCAGACGGGCTTCAGTGACAGTCACTCGGTGGATTTTGCACTTGAGTAGTTCGAGTGTCATTTCCTTTTGGGATATTTTATGTTGTCAATCAGGCGGACATCTCCGCAGAATACTGTTACACACCCTACGGCACTGTCGGTTTCGGCCCAGTCGCTGACAGGTTGCATGGTCAGTGCGTCGACGATTTCGTAGTACTCGACTTCCATCTGTGGGAAAGAGTTGATTTCATCAATGACATAGCGTTTTGTCTCTTCTACGCTATGATCGGCTGCCCACGAGAGGCTGCCTTCGAGTGCCTTGTGGATAGCAGGGGCGATTGCGCGCTGTTCGGGAGTGAGACGTACGTTGCGTGAGCTCATGGCAAGACCGTCGGCTTCACGTTTGATGGGACAGTCGACAATTTCAAGGTCAAATCCTTCAAGTTCGACCATTTTGCGTATCACGGCAATCTGCTGGAAGTCTTTCTCTCCGAAATATGCGCGAGTCGGGCGCGTAAAGTCAAAAAGTTTGCTGACAATCTGGGCTACGCCGTTGAAGTGTCCGGGACGCATTGCGCCTTCCATCACTTCTGCCACAGACCCGAGAGCGAATTGACGCGTGTCGGGTTCTGGATAGATTTCTTCAACCGAGGGTATGAAAGCATAGTCAACGCCAGCTTCGCACAGCATTGCCGTGTCGGCTTCTTCTGTGCGCGGGTAGGTTGCGAGGTCGTTTGGGTTGTTGAACTGCGTCGGGTTGACGAATACGCTTACCACTACGGTGTCGTTCTCACGACGGGCGCGTTCAATTAGCGACAGGTGTCCTGCGTGGAGCGCTCCCATTGTAGGGACGAGACCGATACTCCCGTTTTCACGGGCTGCGTTGAGCTTGGCTTTTAATTCTGCTACAGTGCGAATTATTTCCATTTCTTTACTGGTATGTCTGAAATTTCAGAGTGCAAAATTAAACATTATTTGCGCAACAAACAAATAAAAAAGTCCATTGATTTCACTGTAAGGCTTATTATATAATATGTATGCGAGAGGCAGTATTACTGCAGGTCTCCATTGAAGCGATAGGGCGGTCAATTGACGCCGGTTTTGACAAAAATAGGCCGTTAGACTAAAAAAGCTCGTAAAAGTCCCGGATTTTGCGTAACTTTGATGTTGGATTTAATTTTTGTGAAAGAAAAATGCAACAGGAATTTGCATCAAAACTGCTTGAAGGCGCTGTGACTGAATTGTCGCGGTTGCCCGGCATAGGGCGGAAGACAGCATTGAGGCTCGCACTCCACATACTTCGCATGGATGAAGGAATGGGGGTGGCGCTTGGGGAATCGATTATCAACATGCGGCGTGGCATACGTTACTGCTCCGTCTGTCACAATATATCCGAGACAGAAGTATGTCCTATCTGTGGCGACGGCAGACGAGACCGCGCTACGGTCTGCGTTGTGGAGAGTGTCAAGGATGTCATGAGCTTTGAGAACACCGGCCAATATGCGGGGCTTTACCATGTGCTCGGTGGGGTGATTTCACCGATGGATGGAGTTGGGCCTGACAGGCTTGAAATCGATTCTCTTGTCGAGCGTGTCGCTGCCGGTGATATCCGTGAAGTAATTCTCGCTTTGAGTGCCACAATGGAGGGGGAAACCACTAACTTCTATCTGTTCCGTCGTCTTGCCGAGTTTAGTGATGTCAGGATCACACAGCTTGCGCGTGGTGTTTCAGTCGGAAATGAAATTGAGTATACAGATGAGATAACCCTCGGGCGTTCGCTCTTGAACCGCACTCTATTTTCCGATTCCATCCGCCGTTAAACATTTTCATCCTGCCGTAATGACAGGATGAAATGTGCTACAATAGACCATTAGAAACAAGCTCTTTGGCTTTCAAAAAATTAGCCATTGGGCTATTGTAAAAATTTCTGATAAAAGTAGGCATCGGTGTATCTGTTGGCGAGGCGGAGCCATGAGCGTAGGCGGCCACTTATACTGTATCCGGCCTTTTCGAATAATCCGCGTGAGGCTGTATTATCGGCACTGACGATAGAATGAAGCTGGTGAAGCGAATAGACTTCACGACAGTAACGCGACGTGAGTTCAAGTGCCCGCAGGCCGTAGCCCTGTCGCTGATAGGGCGCGGCAATCAGTATTCCAACCCCGCAGCGCGAATTAGCAGCGTCGAAATCAAACAGATCGAGCGTCCCGATTGTCACCCGGCTGTCAGGATTGTCACAATCAGGGTGAAGGTCAATCATAAGCCGGAGCTGCTTGGCGCTAAAAATGTCTCCATCGTAGTTGTTGACATAGTCCCATAATTGTTTCTGGGAGTAGGGTGCAAGTGTCACTCCGGCGCTCCATAGACCGGGATCGTTCTCCCAGTGATAGAGTGTATCGACATCGATAGGCTCTAATGCCCGTAAAGAAATTATTCCGTCGCTTAGCATACAGTGCTTATGTCTGGTTAATAAAATTGTCCCGCAAGCGTATCAAAAATGCGCGCTTACGGGACATTTATATGAAATCTTGGTTATAGACCTTCTTCGTTAAGGAAGCGTTCGGCATCAAGGGCAGCTTTGCACCCCATTCCTGCAGCGCAGATTGCTTGACGGTAGGTCGGATCGGCGACATCGCCGGCAGCGAATACTCCGGGAACGTTAGTCTGCGTGCCTGAGCCTTTGACTTTTATGTAACCAGCCGCATCGCAGTCAATGTATTGGCGGAACACTTCGGTGTTCGGATTGTGTCCTATGGCAAGGAAGAAGCCGTCAAGAGCGAGGTCGTAGTGCTGCTCGTTGCTTGTGCCCACGTTCTCCACGAGATGTGCGCCTTCAAGATACTCTTCGCCATAAAGTCCTGTGGTGTTCGTGTTAAAAAGAACCTTTATGTTGCTCTTGTTCAACACTCTTTCCTGCATCACTTTTGACGCGCGCAGATGAGGCTTGCGCACGATGAGGAACACATCCGATGCAAGGTTGCTGAGATAGAGCGCTTCCTCGCATGCTGTGTCACCTCCTCCGACCACAGCCACGCGCTTTTTGCGGTAGAAAAATCCGTCACATGTCGCACAGGCCGATACTCCGAGACCTGAGTACTTCTGTTCGTCAGGAAGTCCGAGATAACGTGCCGACGCTCCAGTAGATATAATGACAGTGTTTGCTTCAATCTCAAGTCCGTTGTTTGTCTTTGCCTTGAACGGACGGGTCGAGAAGTCTACTTCGGTCACGAGGCCGGTGCGTATGTCTGCTCCGAATTTCAACGCCTGAGTCCTGATGTCTTCCATCAGTTGAGGTCCGGTGATGCCGTTAGGCTGTCCGGGGAAATTTTCTACTTCAGTGGTGATAGTGAGTTGTCCGCCGGGCTGCATGCCTTCGATGACGAGCGGTGATATGTTTGCACGCGATGCGTAGATAGCTGCTGTATAGCCTGCAGGGCCTGAGCCGATAATTAGGCAGCGGGTTTTGATTTCAGCCATAATTCTTTAATGCTTTTGCTTAGGTATTGTTATATTAAAATATGATTTAGAGGTTTTGACATAAAACACGTTCATATAACGCTTCGGAACATCGGCTTGTCTTTCTATTTTCGAAAAGTTAACATTTCAGTTCCGTTTTTAGTGGATATCATCGGAGATCGACAACAGGAATCCCCTGATATTTCTTTGAATCGAATCGGAAATCGGAGACAGGAAGCGCATTGCCGGTAGAAACAGACTTGATGTTGATTGTCACGACGCGGCGGTTGCTCAGTGTCAGTTCTATTGAAGTAGGGTAGAGTGTCGAAGCCGACAGAGTAAGAACCACATTCTTTATGTCGTTTTTCTGTTTCAATGCTGTAAGCTTTATTCTTTTCTCCGTCGATGGAGATTTAAGTAAAGTAGCCTTATAAAGCTTACGGAAAGAATTGATGATGGCAAACGGATTGACTTGCTGAAGTTCTTCAGGAGTAGGCTCTGTGATGTTCACCTCTCCTGTCTGCGTGGAATATGTCCACTGTGTCTTCCCGTCATACCAAGATGAAATTTGTGGCGAAGATATCGTGAAGCGGTCGCCGGATATTGTGAGAGTGCCGTTTTGCTTATGTCCGTCAGCCGTGATGGTATATGAGGCGTTAAGAGATTTCGACATCTTTACTTTCTCGGCGGCCTTGTCGAGTATAGAGGTCGCGGTTTCAGCCGCATTGCATGTCAGAATCATTACGACAAGCATTGCCAGCAAAGAAAATAGACGTTTGCGGATTATCATGTTCATTTGTGGTTGATTGGATTTTTGTCTGGTTATCAGTTGTTTTCAAGAATCCGTTCAAGTGTCATCGGGTCGACAAGAACCTGACGCGGTTTACCACCCTGAGAGGGGCCTACGATACCGGCGGCTTCCATCTGGTCCATTATTTTGCCAGCACGGTTATAACCGATTGAGTAACGGCGCTGTAACGATGATGTCGATGCCGTGTCGGTTGTGACGACAAGGCGCGCGCATTCGTCAAAGAGCGGGTCACGGTCACCGACGGAAGCGAGTTTGCCCGCATCTCCTGCCTCAGCGACATATTCAGGCAGCTCGTAGGCCGAGGGATAACCGACCTGTTCATTGATGCTGTCGCAAATGGCGCTTACTTCAGGCGTATCGATGAATGCACACTGTACACGGTCAAGTTTTCCGTTGTTACTGAAAAGCATGTCGCCGCGGCCTATCAGCTGATTTGCTCCGGGACGGTCGATGATTGTACGTGAGTCAACCATCTGGAAAACGCGGAATGCTATACGTCCGGGAAAGTTAGCTTTGATGACACCGGTGATGACATTTGTCGAGGGGCGCTGGGTGGCAAGAATCATGTGTATGCCAACAGCACGAGCCTTTTGTGCTATACGGGCGATAGGAGTTTCGACTTCTTTGCCTGCGGTCATTATGAGGTCGGCAAACTCATCGACTATCACCACGATGTAGGGGAGAAAACGATGGCCTTTCTCCGGGTTGAGATGGCGATGGATGAACTTGTCGTTATACTCCTTGATGTTGCGCATAGAGGCTTCTTTGAGCAACGCATAGCGGTTGTCCATCTCGACACAAAGAGAGTTGAGGGTTGCAACCACTTTCATCGGATCAGTGATGATTGCTTCCTCTTCTTCCGGAAGTTTGGCAAGATAGTGGCGCTCAAGACGTGCATAGAGGCTGAATTCTACCATTTTCGGGTCAATGAGCACGAATTTTAATTCCGCAGGGTGCTTCTTGTAGAGCAATGAGGCGATTATTGCATTAAGTCCTACGGATTTACCCATACCTGTCGCACCAGCGACAAGCAGGTGTGGCATCTTACAGAGATCGGCCATGAAAACCTCATTGCTGATAGTGCGGCCCATTGCCATCGGAAGATCCATGTGGCTGTTGGCAAATGTCGGCGATTCAATTATCGAACGCATTGACACGATCTGTGGGTCTTTGTTAGGAACTTCGATGCCTATAGTGCCTTTCCCGGAATAGGCGCGATAATTCGGATTCCCAGCGCTGCAAGACTGAGAGCGATATCGTCTTCAAGGCGCTTGATTTTAGCGATGCGCACACCCTCGGCCGGTATGATTTCATAAAGCGTGACAGTCGGGCCGACTGTAGCTTCAATTTTTGAAATCGGGATACCGTAGTGGTTGAGTGTGTCGGTGATGCGGATTTTATTCTCTTCCATCTCCTGCGCGTCAACACTCACGCCTGAATTGCTGGACGGGCGCAGGAATTCAATAGATGGGAATTTATAGTGTGAAAGATCGGCACGGGGATCAAAAGGAGCCATATCGGCGACTTCCCGTTGGGCTTTGACCGTTTTGTCTGTTGCAAAAAGAGGCATATCGGCATATTCTTCCTTGTCCTCCTCCTCATCTTCGTTCTTATTGACAAAGAGTGGTGAAAGAGTGCTGGATTCAGTTTTCACTGTGTTCTCAGTGTCGGATTGTCCGGCTTCGTCAACAGTGTTGTCATCGTCCATTACTACAGTCTCGTTAAATTCTCCAACTACTGTCGGAACTTCCGGAGCAGAGTCGCTTTGCGATGGGGCGGGGGTGGATGCGGATGTTTCTTTTGTTTCATCATCCGGCTTAGAGAAAAGGCTTTCTGTTTCCGTAGGCTTTGCGACAGCCTTTGCCACGGCCTGTTTGGGGACAGGCGTTGCCACGCCATAAAGTGGTTGCTGGGGCGCTTGTGGATACAATGGGGCTGCTGAGTCTTTGAGGTCTTGTAGGCGTTGCATCTCCGCTTTTTCGGCCTCTATCCGCTCTTCTTCTGCTATGCGGGCGGCTTCGGCAGCTCTTATAGCTTCTTCCTGAGCTTCACGTTCGCGACGCTCTGCTTCTTCTGCTTCACGTATGCGCTCGCGTTCTGCGCGTCTTTCAGCCTGTCGAGCACGATAAGTTCGGATTCCTTCAGAGATATAGTCGGTTATGTGTCTTAACTCTTTCAGGTAGAGTATGACAACAAGGCCACCCATTATCAGACTTAGGCCGAGTGCACCCCAGAAACCGGTGAATATCATGAGCTTTTCGTTAAGCAGATGCCCGTGTTGACCTCCCCAATAGATAGGAGATGACAATTTATATGTGGCAAATCCGCAAATCACGGATAAAGCGACTGCTGTCAGAAGGCATCGCAATGTCAAAGACCAGAACGGGGGGCGGTATACTTTGAGCATTGATATGCCACACATTGCTATATAATAGATGAGAATGAACGAGCCAATCCCGAGCCATTTGTATATCAGTGTATGTGCCAGCCACGCGCCTAACGGTCCGCCTGCATTTTTTATCATGTCAGGATCGAAGTCTCCGTTGAGCAAGGCGCTTTGATCGTTGCCGATATGTGAAAAATATGACAGCGCTACTATAAGTGAATAGCCAGCCGCGATTACGAATACTATTCCGAGAAACATCACTGTGCGTGAGTCACCGATCAGCCGTAGCGTTCTTGCAAAAGCTGATGGTGATTTCCTCCTTTTACTGTGAGAGCTCTTTACCGAAGCAGTTTTTGGCGCGGCTTCTGAAGCCGTGGCTCTTTGGTAGCCCGGCCCGGCTGCCGGTTCTTCAGGCAATCTGCCTTGATTTGCTGTGGAATCAGGCGCATATTGTGAACTGACTCCGTTAAGCATGGCTTCGGGGTCAAATGTGGTATCGGTATACGATGATTCGTCTATAGGGGAATATTGTGATGGCATAGCTGTAAATGAAGTGTGCCTTTTCAGATGAAAAATGGAAAACAAAATTACAATTTTTATTTCAGAAAAAAAATCTCAGTGCAAAAATCGTCACTTAAAAATAACACTTCGGTGATTTCAATGAACAAACTTTCTTCATTCAAAAAAGCCCGCACCCTGAAAAACAGGATGCGGGCTTTTTAGGATTAATCAGTGTGTGATTTAACGTTTAATAAACTTGTAGTTGCGCACAGTAGTGCCGTCTTCCACAACGAGGATATAGATTCCCTGCCGGAGGTTATCGATAATATCTTCACGGTCGACACCTACTGCTGTACGGATGATACGTCCGCTGAACGCATCAACGACCGTATAGCGGGCATTGGCCGATTCAGAGATTATATCTTCAATTTCAGAAAGGCGGAGGAGCATGTAGTGTGCTTCTACATCGGCTGCCGAAAGCGCCTTCGGATAGATGATGAGCTCATCAATGTCTCCGGCAAATGTACGGTTGCCTGATTCGTCGTCACCTCCGATAAACAACAGTTCTGTCTCGGAGAATTTTATTGCGCCGGTTGCCACACTGTTGGCGCTTGCAATCTCCTTGCCGTCAACATAAAGCTTCATGGTCTTGTCGGCCACACTGCGCACACATGCGATATGATGCCATTTGCCATCGAAAATTTCCGATGCGTCCTCAAGCTTGCAGTCTGTTTTTTTGTTATTGTCGTCAATCGAGAAGCAAAGATATCCGTTCTTGCGTTCGAGCCCGATCCAGTTACCTGTCCCTCCGGGAACATTCGTGGTGTTGTGTGTGCCAATACAGAGGAGATAGCCGTCTTCATCTGTAGAGCGAGCCCACATTTCGATTGAGAAATCGTTCTCACCGACATTTATTGCATCATATATCGGCTGTGTCAGGTAATAGCTATTGTCAAACTGGATTGCGCCTGCTTTTAGTCCATCGACTGAAATAGCCGATCCGCTGTTGACGGTTGCTTCGCCATACGCAAGATTTGGAGTCGTCTCTCCGATTTCATCCATCGGGAAATATGCAATGTATTCTTCGCCTGTGGCTTCGTTGTGTTCCTTGACCTTGCTGGCGCTCATTACTCCACGGTATATTGAGAGCTCGTCAATAAGACCGATGTATGAATTGTCGAAAGCAGTCACGTCTCCGATGACGAGAGGTTCGCCGGGAGAGGAAATGCTTGTGGTCGGGTCGTCACCTTCGGCAACAAGTTCACCGTCGACATACATGAACAGGTGTTTTGCGACAACATCGCGCGACACGACGATGTGATGCCACTGTCCGTCGAAATATTTCTCTGCTCCGGTGACTTCAATCTGTTTCTTGGTCACATTGTCGTCAATGGCAAAACGGAGTTCCTTAGTGCCTTTGTTGTCTTTGTATTCAATGCCATACCAGTTGCCGGAACCGTTTGACGGGGAGATTACGCCTTTATTAAGGAGATAGCAGTTCTTGTCGGACGTAGAGTTCATCCAAAGCTCAATGGTGAACGACTTGTCTCCGAAATCGATAAGTTCGTAATCATCTTGTACATATCTGTTAGATCCATCCAGGCTGAGTGCGCTTCCTTTCTTTCCTTCTGCAGCTTCGCCGGTTTTGCCGTTAAATATCGCTTCTCCTCCGATAAGGTTAGGTGTTGTTTCTCCGATTTTATCGAAAGGATAATAGGCGACAAGTTCAATCGACGTGTTCTGGCGCACATTGATTGAGCCTTCAAGAGTTGCGTTAGTATCCTCTGCTGCACCTGTGGTGGAGATGGTGAAAGAATACTCGCCCACGGCCGTAGGAGTTCCGCTTATTGTGCCGGTTAAGGTGGCCGGATCGAAGTCGTAGCCTAAACCTTCGGGCAGTCCCTTGATTTCCACTCCTGTTGCACGTACAACCTTGAACTGGATAGGCTGGATAGGGTCACCGGCATAGATGACCTGACTTAGCGAGCCTGATATGATTGAAAGAGCTCCATGAGTGTTGAATGCTTCTTCAAGGTTGTAGCTGAGGTGGGGAGGCTGGTTGTATGCCACGTTTTGCCATGCTACTGCCACTCTATATTGGCGGTCCTGCATAAGAGTCGGGACTTTGTAGTCTGTCGGAATAGTAGTGGTGAATATCAGCAGGTCGGACTCGGTAGAGCTGTCGTGGAGTATTATTTCCTCGCGCCAGTCACCGAAAAGGTCTGCCTGAAGGTTAGGAGTCGCCTTGGTCGAGTTGCATGATGCAGCGTTGGAATACTGGCTGAAGTTGACAAGGGTGTTTATTTTTGTGATTGCATCGTTCGGCTTGCTGACTGTTGTTCCGTCGAGAAGCTCATCGAGAAGATCTCCGTCCCAATAAACGCGGAAGTTTACCGACGGACGTTTTGCCGAAAGTTCTTGTCCGTTGCTGAACACCTTGTTTGTAGAAGACCAGTACTCGTAGCCGCGATATTTTGACGAAATGTTTGCCGCAAGCCCACGTCCGATATCTTTGCCTGACTGTGGCTCGAAGAACAATATCTCACCAGTCTTCGCATCGCGTAGCTCCGTATCATATTTATAGCTGCTTGAGGTCTCTTCGTGCGGCATGAATACTTGCAGTCCTTCACGGTCAGGAAGCATGTGGGTGAGATGAAGCGCATCGCCGTGACCGGCTCCAGTCCGATAGAGGAGCGATCCGTCATGATCGACACATGCAGCTCCGTAGACTATTTCATCAAAGCCGTCGCCGTCAACGTCGCCGATTGTCAGAGAGTGAGCGCCTTCACCGTATGCGCCTTTGCCTTTCTCGGTTGACGCATGGAGCCATCGTTCCTTGAGTTCCTTGCCATCGAAATCGACAGCCCACAGATATGCATGAGTGTAGTATCCACGACAGAAAACCGCGCTTGGTTTCTTCCCGTCAAGATAGGCTACACCTGCAAGATAGCGCTCTGAACGGCCGCCGTATGAATCGCCCCAGCCGTTTGTCGTTTTGTCAAATGGATGTATATTACGAGGCGGGTTGTATGCGATGGTGTGTATTGCTTCGCCCGTCTTTCCGGAAAATACAGTCAGGTATTCAGGGCCTGTGAGAATGTGGCCTGTCGAATTTCGATAATCTGCATCGGCCTTGTCTTCTCCCATAAGCACGGCTGTGCCTTTGCCGTCGATTGTGCCGGGAGCGGTTTTGCAAATCATTTCCGCGCATCCGTCTCCGTCGAAGTCATAGACCATGAATTGGGTATAATGGTTGCCTGAACGGATGTTCTGACCAAGGTCAATTCGCCATAATTGCGTGCCGTCAAGTTTGTAGCAATCGATTATGGTATTGCCTGTATAACGGTAGAAGGAATTGTCTGCTGCATTTGTCGGATGCCATTTGACAATAAGTTCCCATTCGCCATCGCCATCCACATCACCGACCGATACGTCGTCTGGTGTGTATGTGTAATCGCGTTGTTCGTGAGTTCCGCCAGCAGGCGATTTCCCACCTTCCGGCCGGTTTAGATGCACTTTGCGATATGGGGTTTCCCATACGGTAATTTCCGATGAAGTTTCCGAAATCTGATCGTTGAGCAGCGACTTTATTGTATATTTTGATGCCGCTGTCCCTTCTGCATCGGTGATGTTGGTTTTGTTCTTTATTGGGGCATCGTTGATCTTCACTCCGTCGCGATAAACATCGAATGTCATGTCTTTGTCGTCGCTAACGAGGGAACGCCATGAAACGAAAACACCTCCATCAGTCTTGACGGCTACTACTCCTCTGTCAAGTTTCTCAGCTTGAATCTGATGGGAGTACTGGGCTGATAATGTCAGCGATCCCAGTAAGGCCATGCAAGAAATAAAAGTTTTTTTCATGCTAAATTTAAAGTGGAATTGGTTGATTTATAGTTGAACTGTTTGTATCGGAATCTTCGTGTCCAATCACGACTGGTAGTGACTGACTTGTTGTATTTCATGCGGTATTTTATGCATAAAACGTGATGGTATTATGTTACAAAAGTAATGAATTTTGAGCAAAAATACAAATCAGTTTATATGAACGAACCTAAATTGATGACAAATGTTAATCTTATACAAACATATGAGAAATCATAGACAATCCAATTCATATTCATTGAAATAACAACTTAATTAAATCTACTTGATATCTGTATGAAAAAAATAGGCATATTCTATGGTTCCACCACCGGAACAACTCTTGAAGTCGCTCAGGAAATAGCGAAGTGTCTGGATGTAAAGCCAGAGGATGTCCATGACGTTGCATCGGTCTCTCCATCGTCTGTCGCTGGCTATGACATGGTGATTCTTGGTGCGAGCACATGGGGAGCCGGTGACCTTCAGGAAGACATGGCTACATTTATTGACGGGTTGCAGGCGTTGGATCTCGAAAACAAAGAAGTCGCAATATTCGGTTGCGGTGACGAGTCGATGTCAGACACGTTCTGTAATTCGGTAGGGGAGATTTATCATCGGCTGCATGACACGCATGCTATGTTTATCGCTCCATTTAACAATGATGGTTATAATTATCAGCATTCTGACAGTAATGTGCATGGTCTGATAGTCGGACTTTGCATAGATAATGTGAATCATCCGGAAATGACGTCCGACCGTGTAAAAAAATGGTGCGATGTCATAAAAGAGGAAATTGTTTAAAGAATTGTGTTATAAAATGTGAAAAATATTTGACCGTATAAAAATTAATTCATAAATTTGCACCTCAAAATGTGGAATAACGAAAAAATAAACATATACGGCAATGAAAAGAACATTTCAACCTTCTAACAGAAAGAGAGTTAACAAGCACGGATTCCGTGCACGTATGTCTACCCCCGATGGTCGTAAGGTCCTCGCTCGTCGTCGCGCTAAAGGCCGCGCTCGTCTGACCGTTTCAGATTCAATCGCAGGTAAGTAATTATCTCTTTCTTAAATCGAAAGATTTTTAGCCCGGCAGAATTTCTGTCGGGCTTGATTGGTTAATAGTTATTCATATTATGCCGATAGATTGATGACGCGGCGAATAGTCTCGTTTATATGATTTTATTATTTGCTGATTGATGTCTGTCTTTAGTATAAAAAATATCGGAGTCAGCCGATTCAATCGGCTGACTCCGATATTTTTTATTGATATGTTCGGGTTATCAGAAAAGATATGCGAGAGAGATGGTCCAATAACGGTTCTTGCCCTCGATTCCGGCATTATTCTCTAAGTCTGAAAAAGTTTTCACAGCTTTTGTCAGGCCAAGTCCATAGCGGGCATTAAGATCGATATGGCTTAAGAGCTGCACACCGAAGCCAAAGTTCAGAGCCCAGTCGACAGACTTATTCTTATAGGCTTCAGAAATGTTGCGGCGGCTTGTGAGGAACGATACGCTCGGACCGACACCGAGATAGGGTATTAGCACCTTGCTCACGATAGGAAGCGAAAATTTATATTTGAGATTCAAGGGAATCTCGATATAGTCGCGGTTGTCTTTTGAAAGCTCGTTTTCTCGGAGGAATTTTGTGTTGCGGCGGACATACATTGCCGAGATATCGGCTGCGATGCCGACTACAGGCACTGTGAATTCGCCCATGACACCTGCAGTCCATCCTGTTTGATTGTCTGCGTCAACAACGCTTTTGTTAAAGTGCATGTCATTTACTGTAAGACCGACTTTCGGTCCGAATTTAAACTGAGCGTGAGCGGGGAGTGTTGACGCTCCGACAATCATCAGGAGTGTAAGCATCAATGCTTTGATTGTTTTCATAAAATAAAAATAATTAATAGTGATAGTTAAAAAATAATTACAACATTCACCCGTATGCGTGGCGGAAATGTCACGCATACGGGCGAGATTAGTTCAATATGTCGTTTGACTGACGGTCGGTTAGTCTTCAAATTCTATCAGTGGAACATCATTGCCGACTTGTTCGTCAAGATTGACAAGCACACGTTTCACGATGCCTTCAATATCTGATTCGATGTCATTTTCCATTTTCATGGCTTCGTAAACAAGCACCGTGTCGCCCTTTTTGACCTTTTGTCCCGGTTTAACCTTTATGTCAACTATGCGTCCACACATCGGAGCGGAAATGACAGGGCCTGTGATTGGATCTGACTCGACGATAGTCTCTTCTTTGATTTCTACAGGAGCTTTTGTCGCTTCTTCGGCCTTGAATTCCTCCTCGCGGCGACGACGTAGGAAGCCCTTTGCTACAGCAGGAAGAAGTTCAAGCAACAGATATTCTTCTTTGTTTGAAGCAAGTTGTTTGCCGCCAAGCTCGGGAAGAGTGGGATTTTCTGGCTTGGAGTATTTGCTGACATCATAAGGGCATTCTTCAGGGCTGCCGGTTATTTTTTCACGGAAAGCAGGATCGATTGCTACAGGTGTATGTCCGTATTCTCCTTTGACAAGAGAAATGAACTGGTTTGACTTGTTTGTGTAGTCAGGCTTGCCGTTTTTGCGGTCAAGTGCGACAAGGACAGCCTGATTTCCTACAATCTGGCTTGTCGGTGTTACAAGAGGAATCAAGCCTGCGTCGCGGCGTACCATCGGAATGAGCCGCATTGCATCCTCAAGGAGATCTTCACTTTTAAGCTCGCGGAGCTGTGCCACCATGTTGGAGTACATTCCACCTGGGACTTCTGCGGTTTTGACAAGCTCGTTTGGCTTCGGGAATCCGAAATAGGCTTCAATTTTGTGGCATGCGTCCAGAAGGGCAATTTCGTCGCCTGCTTTTGCAAAATCAATTGCGCTGTCGAAAAGGGCAAGTATTTCTGGCGGCAGCTGATCCTTGAGCGGATCGAACGGACGCTGCATGTCGTCTTTGTGCAGATCGAATTGTGCGAGGTTCTTTCGTGCGTCAAGAAGTTCATTGCGTATGCGTCCGACGGCTTCCATATTGACTTCAACCTCTACGCCCATGCGTTGGCAGAAAATCCATATCAGCTCTATGGCTGGTGCGGCAGAACCTCCGCCGAACCACCAGATGTTTGTGTCAAGAATGTCGACACCGTTGATAATGGCCATTAATGAGGATGCGAGTCCATAGCCGGGGGTGCAGTGGGTGTGGAAGTCCACAGGTACTTTCACTTCGCGTTTGAGAGCCGATATGATTGAAGCGGCTCTGCTTGGGTTGACAAGACCGGCCATGTCTTTGAGGGTTATTATCTTTGCGCCGAGGGCTTCCATCTGGCGTGCCTTGTCGACGAAATATTCGTCTGTGAAAATCTTTTCAGGCGCTGGTTTCCCTGAGAACATCGATTTGAGTTTGCCGAAGAAACCGCCTTCTTCTGCCGGTGCTTCCTGTTTTGGATCGACAGTATAGCATACTGCGCCATCTGCGATACCTCCAAGGCGATTGATAAGCTTGATGGATTCCTTTACATTGTCTATGTCGTTTAGTGCGTCAAATATGCGCATCACATTTAGTCCGTTGGCTATTGCCTCTTTGTAAAATCCTTCGAGAACCGAATCGGGATAAGGCACGTAGCCGAACAGGTTGCGGCCGCGCGAAAGTGCTGAAAGAAGAGCCTTTGGATGCTCGCTCTTCGAATCCATTGCTTTTGAGAAGGTGCGCAGGCGATTCCACGGGGATTCGTCAAGATAACGCATCACGGAGTCGGGGACAGCTCCGCCCCAGACTTCCATGATGTAGAAGTTCGCATCTTCATAGAAGGGGAGAAGCTTGTTGATAGTCTCCTGATTCATTCTGGTTGCAAAGAGTGACTGCTGTCCGTCGCGCAACGTAAGGTCGCGGATTTTGAGTTTTGGTCGTGTCATAGCAATGTGACAATTTACGTTATTGTGGAATTTTGTCGGCAGACGGGATGGTCAGGTTGGCCTTCAGGCTGTCGTTTCGTTCGCAAATATAAATGATTTTGTTTAATTAAAGAAAAATTTCCTTAATTATTTTAGGAATGGATTCGATTTTTTCTCGTTGCCTATTGTCGTTTCTCCACCGTGGCCTGATAATACTACTGTCGAGTCCGGGAGTGTCAGCAATTTGCGTCTGATTGCATCTGCAAGAGTGGCATAATCTCCTTTTGGAAGATCTGTCCGCCCCATAGATCCGGGGAAAAGAGTGTCGCCGGTGATGACGAAATTGGACTCAGGGCAATAAAGGGCTATTCCACCCGGAGAATGCCCCGGAACACCGAGCACTTCCATACGCTCTTTCCCGAGGAATAGGGTATCGCCGTCATGAAGCTCTACATCGATGCCTTGTGGCGTAAGTGACATTCGGAGTCCGAAAAGGGCTGATTGTTCCGGCAGCGTATTTGCCAGAAAGGCATCGGCCGGATGGGCCTTGATTTCAAGCCCGTATTTCTCTTTTATATATGTATTGCCGAAAATATGATCAAGATGAGAATGCGTGTTGATGAGTTGTGTGGCTTTAAGCCCTCTGCTTTCGATGAATCCGTCGAGTGCATTGCGCTCTCTTTCATCAATCATTCCCGGATCAATGATGGCGGCCTCTAAGGATTCGGGATCCCATACGACATAGGTATTTACCCCGAACATGTTGAATACAAATCTGCTTACTTTCATAGCTTTACATAAATTAAGTCTTTGGTTTTGAAATATTCTTCCGTGAAATAATCACTTAGGGGTACATCAATCAGCGGGCGTTTTACGCGCCCGAGTTCGCTTGACAGTTCCCCGCCCTTTAGGCATATAAGGCCGTTGGGTAATTTGTTGCGGCCTTGCTGTGATATGTTGCGGACAGAGATTTTGACGAGCTCGTCGAGCTGCATTACAGCGCGGGATATAACATAGTCGGCTTTCAGTTTGCATTCGCCCATGTCGCCGTGCTGAAAAGTCACATTGTCAAGCCCAAGCGCGTCGGCTATTGCTGCCGCTACTTTTATTTTCTTTCCTATGCGGTCTATGAGATGAAATTTGCACCCGGGCCAGAATATTGCAAGAGGAATGCCGGGAAAGCCTCCGCCTGTACCAAGGTCAATCATCTGTGTCCCGTCGACAGGAGTTACGAATTTGGCTATCGCAAGCGAGTGAAGTATGTGGTGGCTGTAGAGATTGTCAATGTCTTTTCGTGAAATAACATTGATTTTGTCGTTCCATTCGGGATATAGATGGCCGAGGGCTTTGAATCGTTCAATCTGCTCGGAGGAGAGGTCGGGAAAATATTTCAGTATTTCGTCCATGAATTATTTGGCCGTTAGGATAGATAAAATTAACAAAGATACATGGTCGGATGTTTAGATATTACATGACGACTATGTTTTGCTCAATTGCCTCCGGGAATAATCCTTCCGGTTGCTGTGCAGCTGCAAAATTATAGGTAATTTGTGAGATATTTGTTAAATTTGCCAAAAAAAAATATATAAATTCGCCCTTTTTATATAAGATACGATGCTAAAAATCGGAAAATACAATTCTCTTCAGGTTGCGCGCAATGTTGATTTCGGCGCATATCTGGCTGACAGAGACGGAAATGAAGTCCTTCTGCCGGCTCGTTACATATCTATGCCCCTTCAGCCGGGGGATGAAATGGAGGTCTTTGTCTATAAGGATTCTGAGGATCGGCCTGTTGCAACAACCGAACGTCCTTTTGCCGAAGTCGGAGAGTTCGCCTATCTTCAGGTGACGCAGGTCAACAATACGGGGGCGTTCCTCGACTGGGATTGATTGGCAAAGAACTGCTCGTGCCTTATAGTGAGCAGAAAATGAAACTCACCAGAGGCATGGTGGTGCTTGTTTATGTCTATCTCGACAATGCTTCGCAGCGCGTGGTGGCATCTGCTAAAATAGAGAAGTTTATTGGGAATCGTTTCCCGCACTATAGGCTTGGCGAAAAAGTGGAGGCGCTCGTTTACAAGCGTACGGAGCTGGGCTATAAGGCTATAGTCAATAACCTTTTTCATGGAATGGTCTATGAGAATGAACTCTATGCTCCGCTTGAAATCGGGAAAGTGATTCCGGCATATGTCAAACAGGTCAGGGACGATGGCAAGATAGATCTCGTACTTAGTGGAGGTGATGACGGCCGGGTCGATGCGCTTATGGATAAGATTGTCAGGCGTCTTGAAGATCAGCCGGAGTGTTTTTTGCCGATTTCAGATTCGGCATCACCTGAAACTATACGTGCCACATTTCAGTGTTCGAAGAAAGATTTTAAGAAAGCCATCGGTCATCTCTACCGTCAGCGTAAAATTCTCATAACAGACGGTGGAATCCGTCTTGTCGTATAAGCGAACTTTATATCGCATCAGGAGCGGTCATTATAAACAAAGGCGCGGATCCGGTTATCGAATCCGCGCCTTTGTTTATAATGACCGTAGTTTTTATTTGGATATCTCATCAAATTCCATGGATGCAAGTTCCCAAAGCGACATGGCGTTTTCGAGCTGCTTAGTGGTTGAGGCATGCCGGTCATAGATATCGGCCGGTGGATTGCCTTCTGCGATGATCGATTCGATTTCGGAGATTTCCTGCTCGAGGCGACCTATCTCGGCTTCAGCCTCATCAACTTTTTTACGCGCTTTGCGGACGCGCTTTTCGCGTTCGCGTTGTTCCGCATACGAAAGTTTTTTTGCAGGAGCCGGTGTGTCTGTTTTATTCGATTCGGTTTGGCCTTTTGCAGAGGTCTGCGGCTCTTTTGTGTTATTTGAATCTGTCAAGGGTCGGATGGTGTTTCGTTCAAGCTCAGTGAGTGAGGCCAGCTTTTTCTTTTCGAGGAATTCATAGATTCCGCCAAGGCATTCTTTCACTTGACCGCCTCCGAATTCATAGACTTTCTCGACGAGACCGTCAAGAAATTCTCGGTCATGGCTGACAACGATGACTGTGCCGTTGAAATCCTTGATGGCTTGCTTGAGGATGTCTTTGGTTTTCATGTCAAGATGGTTGGTCGGCTCGTCGAGAATGAGAAGGTTGACAGGTTCAAGCAAGAGTCTTATCATTGCCAGTCGCGTCTTCTCGCCGCCTGAAAGCACTTTGACTTTTTTATCGGAGGCTTCGCCGCCAAACATGAATGCTCCGAGTATATCGCGGATTTTTGTCCGTATGTCGCCGATGGCTACGCGGTCGATGGTGTCAAAAACAGTCAGTTCGCCGTCAAGCAGCGTGGCCTGATTTTGTGCAAAGTAGCCGATTTTGACATTGTGGCCGATTTTGAGTGAGCCTGTAAATGGGATTTCTCCCATGATACATTTTATTAGCGTTGATTTTCCTTCGCCGTTTTTACCAACGAACGCCACTTTTTCGCCACGCTTGATTGTGAAGGTTGCATGGTCGAATACCTGATGTTCGCCGTATGCTTTTCCCACGTTGTCGGCTATCACGGGATAGTCGCCGGAACGCGGGGCGGGAGGAAACTTGAGATTGAGATGCGAAGTGTCTACCTCGTCGACTTCGATGCGTTCTATTTTTGCGAGCTGCTTGATTCGGCTTTGCACTTGCACGCTCTTAGTAGCTTTGTAGCGGAAACGTTCAATGAAATCCTCTGTGTCCTGAATCATTTTTTGCTGGTTCTGATAGGCGCGCATCTGCTGTTCAAGTCGCTCTTGACGCAGGACGAGGTATTTTGAATAGTTGACCGAGTAATCATAGATTTTGCCGAGCGAGATTTCGATAGTGCGGTTTGTGACATTGTCGATGAATGCGCGGTCGTGGCTGACGAGTACAACGGCATTGGCTTTCGTGATTAAGAAGTTTTCAAGCCACTGGATTGATTCGATGTCAAGATGGTTGGTTGGCTCATCGAGCAGCAACACATCCGGACGCCGAAGCAGAATCTTGGCAAGCTCTATGCGCATGCGCCAGCCACCGGAAAATTCCGATGTGGGACGGTTGAAATCGGAACGCAGGAACCCAAGGCCGATAAGGGTCTTTTCCATTTCGGCTTCGAAGTTTTCGCTCTGTTCCATTGCAAGCCGGTCATTGAGATATGTCATAGCTTCTATCAGTTCCTGATATGCGTCCGATTCATAATCGGTGCGGGTTGCGAGCTGATGGTTTATTTCATCAAGACGTGCTTTCATGTCATCGACATGGCTGAACGCACTTCTCACTTCATCGATAACGGTTGATGTATCGCTGACGGTGATATGCTGTGGCAGATAGCCGACGGTTGTGTCGCGTGGCATCGCGACGTTGCCTGAAGTCGGCTTTTGTAATCCTGCTATTATTTTCAGCATGGTCGATTTTCCGGCGCCATTTTTGCCTACGAGGGCAATTTTGTCTTTAGGATTGATGATATAAGATATGTTGTCAAAAAGACATTTTGCGCTGAATTCTACCTTTAGGCTGTTGATTGAAATGCTCATTATTTATGATAGTCTCAATAATTGTTTTTTGTTGTCCCGGGATTGGTATGGTTACATGAAACGGGTCTGCAAAATTACTCAGAATATTGCAGATTGCCAAAATGAGTGCTGTGAACGGTATTACAATCTACTGGTGTTCCTGTAGGCTGCGATTTGAATGTTATCTCATGAAAGGATGGCCGTGGTTCGGATCGGGGATGAATGACTCGTACGTGCAATCATCATAATATACAACGATTCCTGTGACTCTTTTGCCTTTGCCTGACGACTTGGGTAGGGGTGGTGTTGGTTTGGCGGCTTCTGTCTCGTCGCTGATAGCTTGTGTAAACTCTAATGGTTCGGCAGGGCTGTCTGCCGGACTTGCAAATGTGAATGTGTTGGTCGATGTAGGCTCGGATTTTTTTTCTGAAACTTCATCCTGCAAATTTTCATTAAAGTCTAGGGTGAAGTCAATTGTTTGTGTATCAGGCGAATCGTTGCTGTAAGACTCGGTTTTTGCCGTGTTTTGGGGCTCTGAGATTTCAATATTTGCATTGTTCACCATATTTCCCTCGCCAAACATCAGCCATACGATGTTAAGGTCGGGGTATGCCAAGTGGATTTTACTTATTATTTCATCGCTGACCTTTTTATTGCGTCCTGCAAGTAGCTGACTGCCTGTGGGGCGGGGAATAGCGCATTCGTCGGCAAATTGCGTGACGCTGATTTGCTTGGAATCGAGATAGCGTTTGAGTCTTGAAACAAGATCCATAATGCAAACTTTTACGGAAATTTGATTTTGTAATTCGATGCAAATGTAATTAATTAATTTGTAAACTCCAAATTTGCAAAAACAAAACCAATGCGATTGTGTATGTAAATTAAGAATGTAAGTGTAAATTCTGTTTTGCAAATAGATGGGGCACTCGACGATTAAGCGTAATTACTGCATCTAAACTTATGCTATAAATAAAAGTAGGTATTGTGTTTTATATTAGATTATTGTGTGGTTGTATAGCCTTTTGAGTGGTTTTAGCTGAAAAAGTAGTCTTACGACATATTTGTAATTTAAGTATTAATTTAGATTAGGTTTATAATTAGCAGATAATTAGCGTTGTGATTTTTTATCTAAAGGATGTTAATGGCTAAAAATGGTGTTTAATTTGCGTATGTAAAACGAATTTTATGTATATTTGCAAAATGAAATAACTACTTGTTTCGGCATGTTTGAAAACAAGAAACCGAATCCATTATCGAGTTTTCATTTGCAAAGTTGAGGATTTGCATTTTTAAATTTCAAAACAGCACTAAATTTTCGAATTTCAAAGATTCTGAATTGTAAATGTAAAGTGTGAATTTGAAATATCAAACGAGATGTGGATTCAGTTTAAGACAATATATATATAAATTATATTTACAATCACATAATCTGGCAATTATCTGACTGATGTTCATAGTTATAACAATATTGTAGCAATAAATTTCTATTGGTTAATAAAAATTCACTTTAAATATTTGGTTTTTAAATTTTGTTTTACTTATAAATGGCCGGTTAACTGAATATTAACTTAAAAATATTCTATAAAATATGAGGCCACGGCAAAATATGCTTTATTGCCGTGGCCTTGTTATTATTTTTTTGCTGCCCTATTCAAATCTATTTAAGATGTAATATCTCCATAAAGCGTCTGACTACATCCGGATTCCCGGAATATTTACCTTTATCCTCGCTTAATTTACATGTGTCATTGAAAAAAGTCCATGCCTCGGTTATTTTCACAGCTATGAGTTTGATGACAATATTCCGAGGCTCTATTCCGTCAAAATCGTTTGTGAAATGCGTACCTATTCCAAACGACGGTTGGCAGACTTCAGAGGCGCATTCCTGAATTTTAATTGCCTTGTCGACATTCAGAGCGTTGCTGAATACTACCTGTTTGCTCTTGGAGTCAATACCGAGTGAGCGGTACTTATCGACAATTCGCTGTAATTCCTCAAGGTTGTCACCGCTATCCACGCGCAATCCTTTGAACATATTTGCAAAGTCCTCCGAGAAGTTGAGGCTGAAAATGTCCCATCCGTAAGTGTCATAAAGAAATGTGCCGAGAGCACCTCTATAAGTCTCGGACCATGCTTTCATGGCCAGGTGGTTTGCCATCTGTGGTCCATACATCCCGGCAATGGCACATATCAGTTCGTGGGCCATTGTCCCTACTGGAACGAGGTCGTATTTCATTGCGAAATAAACATTGCTTGTGCCCGTGAAGCCACCTGAGCCTGAGTATTGGGACGCACAATCCGACATGGCCTTTACAACTGTGTCCTGCGTGTCGAATGAAGCCCTGCGACGGGTGCCGAAATCGCTGAACCTGCAGCCTGCTTCAAGCAGCCGGGAGGCTTTGTCAAATGATAGATGATAATATTTCTCGAGGTCAAATTTCTTCGCTTCACCTGTCATTTCGTAGTAAAGTTCCGAAACGATTGCAAGGATTTTTACTTCAAACAATATCGTGTCGCTCCAGCATCCTTCAATCTCTACTGATAGGTGTCCGTCGCAATCCTGATTCACTGTGACTCTTTCCGGGTTATAGCGATATCCTTTAAGGAAGGTGTAAAACCAGAACGGTATGTACGGGCAACGGAGCTTCATATAAGCGATTTCCTCTTCGCTTATTTTTAGATTGTCAAGAGCGGAAATCTGTTCACGGAGTTCTTTGGCAAATCCAGTCGGATAGATTGTGGAATCCCTGTCAATGAATTTATATTTGACTTGCGCGCGCGGATAATTGTCGATGACAGCACAACACATCGTGAACTTATATAAATCATCGTCTGTAAAGTGGGTTATAATCTGTCGCATATCGTATATTTTGTTATAAACATTGGAGGGTGGTTATATTAATTAAAAACTTTCAGTGAGTTGAAAGAGTTTATCCCTGCGATCGAGATTTGATAAAATACAGGTCTGGTGCATGTGTTAGAGATGAGAATATTAAAGCAATTAATATGAGGAATATGCTTATTCCGAGCAGATTGAGGTAATTTCTCGTAGATTCTGGACAACCTGCGAAAGTTTTCGAGCCAAGTGAAGATTCTTTTTACAACCTCTCGTTCTTTAATAGCACAAATTTTTACATGAAAATGAGAGTTGACCTTCACAGTGTGCAGTAACCCTTTTGTATTCTTATAAGACTTCTTTAACTTATTAGTGCCGAAATAACCCTTCCTTGACTGTTATCTCGCTAAAGATAGGTTGATATTGAATCCGAATGAGCTGTTTGTTGTTGGATATGAAGTCGACGATACGATAGGCGTGTTTACCTGATGGTCGAAGAATGCTCCAAGTGTAAGGCGTCGCGACATGATGTAAGATGCTGTGAAATTCAGCGTCAGGGTTCGTGTGCCGGAGGTTGCCTGCGTATACGCAGTCTCGATTCTTCGTATGAGTGCTTGTGTCTCTGAGAAATTGAAGTCGGCGTTAAGTGTGAGGTCATTCGATATGCCTCTTCCTGAACCCTTCATTTTCAAAACTGTGTTGAATCCTATGATTTTATATCCGAGGCCGAATGTCATGCCTCGCTGATTTGCCTCGACAATTTGTCCTGCCGAGGTGTTAAGCGTAAGAGTGCGAGCATCGCGGTATTCGGCCGAAAGTGTGAGGTCGTTTTTGAGCGTTACTGCAGCTCCGATGAGCGGTGCGAATTTTTCGGTAATGGCGACGGATGATATGTTGTAGGGCGATGTCGGGATTGGATTGCCGGTTAGTTCGTCAATCGTGAATCCGAGATTACTGTCGGCAACACCGGCACTCATCCAGTTGAGGTATGATGAATAAGAGCCTACTGAATATGTACACTGATATGCGTGGCTTAATGTAAAAGCCTTGAAGATGTTGCGGAGATTGCCGATGTAAAGCAGCCCGTCGTAGGTCACTCTCCAGTTGGGAAGCGCATTTGCAAATGATGGGAATGGCGTGAGGTATTGTTTGGCAGGATTCGTCCCGGTATACGCTGCAAGAAATGCCGGAATAAGAACGTCTGAACTTGTCTGGCTTATGTCGCCGACTTCCGGGTTAAACGGATTACCGGCATTGACATTTCCTGCCATCGCCCCGCCCATAGGGTATAGAAGTCCTTCATACTCGTTTCTGACGCGCGAGGCTATTACTGGAATATTCGCAAGGAATTGGTTGAATGCTTCAGACTCATAGCCATTGTCGGCTTTGAAATGTTTCAATGCCGTTTTCATTGCGACATGTGTTTTGGTATACGAACCTGCAAGTGAAGTCGGCATGTTGTCATACATGAACTGAGTTGACTTCGTTCGGTTGTCGGTACGATTGGTCGTCAGAAGTATTTTGAGCCCGCGAATCGGTTCGAGTGTCAGCTCAACGTTCAATTCGTTTGTACGGGAGAAGATCGCAGGAGAAGTCTGGCCGTCGTCTGTTATAAGCCAGCCCCGGCGCAGAGCTTTGTCTATATAGTTCTCTCCGGCAAAACCGAATGCGAAATCAAGTCCGGGAGACATCGGCCCGTAGTGGCGTGACTGTCCGAATATGTTGCCGATTTCCGGACGGAAAAGCGGTAATGAGAGGGACTGGGTGGAGCGGAACCGTACAGCTCCTGACCTTGGCGACATCAGCAGTCTCGCGCCATATTCGCCGATTTCTGTCCAGATGGATTTTTCTTCTTTAAGAATTTCTTCAATAGTGAATTTAAGATTCTGATCGCCGCGAGTGAGTATTGTTACATTATTTGCATCAATGACTTTATGTGTCACGCGAAACGGTTTCCCGTCAACTGTGGTTGCAGTTACTTTTACTTTTGCGTTGCGCAGATTGTGGCGGATATTGAGGGTTGTATCCGGCAGGAGTGCATATGTACGTTCAAAACGCTTTGCTTTCTTTGGTTTGGCCTGTGAACGTCGTGCTTGGAAACGCTGGTTCACTTTTTTTGCATAGTTCCATTTGTTGTAAAGCGTTTCGAGATTTACACGTCCGTCGATGTTCCATGCCGCCTGATTGGCTATGGAATTACCCATCGCGACACCGTCGATCTCAGCTCCTCGGTCCCAGCGGTAAGTTGCGTTGTATGATGCGTTGCCTGTGAGCCAGTCGAGGACCGGTATGCGGTTGAATGGTGCGCGGTAGTTGACCACGAAGCTTTGGTTATAGCTCCACGGTGTGCCAAGATGGAGAAGACTTTGAATTACGGTGTCTTTCCACTCCTTGTATTTATCGGGGAACAGCTTTCGGTTCACAGCTCCCATGGTCTCTTCTATGCGGGCAGAAGTGTTGCTGTTGAAATTGACCGAAAGTGATTTGGTGAGATTCCATGTAAGGGCAAGCTGACGGTCCCATATGAAATTTTTGCTGACGGAGACTGGCAACTGAAAGTCAACGTCGCTTTCCGAGCGTGTCTGCAGCTCATAATAGTAACGTGACATGGTGGTGAGGAATGAAATGTTAGTGGGAACATAGTTCAGTTCCCATTCCTTGAAAAATTTCAGATGTTTTGATTTACTCTTTATAAAGTTGAAAGGTCGGAGCCCTTTGACATATGGCGTGTAGCTATACTGGAACGAGCCGCGATAATCGTTGGTGTTCTCGTATTCGGTTGTAGGATCGGTTTTAGACTGTTTGTTAAATGAGAAATTGAACGTAAAATTGGCAGGATCCCAAGGCATGGGATTCTTGGATTTCACATCGAATTTAAGCCCGGAGATTGAGAAACTTTTTACTGTGTTGTTCTCGATTGCGAAAGCCCTGATTGAGTCTTTTTGAGCCTCGGTAGTGCATGCGTCAAGAGCGTCTTTTAACCTTACGTCCTGATCAAGCGGATTATATTTCGGCGTGATTTTTTCTTTTGAAACTGAGTAATATACAGGCGCACGTAGTTTGACTTTTTCTGGCAGAAAGCGTCCAGCGTCAACCTGCATCGCAAAGTTGTATTGCGAATAGTCGTCTATGCGGCGGGCATTAAGCGACTGGTCGACCGAACCAAATCCGGCCGTTTCCATGTGAGCGCCAAGATTGAGTGTGGCTATGTCCGAGACTCCAAGATTAACATTACCTTTGGCCGCCCATCCTCCGGAATTCTCGAAATCAGTCACTTTTAGTTCGTTGAGCCATACGATTGCATCTTTTGTCGATGAGGCATTGTTGCGTACGCCGACCATCATCACGCGGATGTCACTGAGTGACGGATTTCCCATCACAGCCATGCGGTTACGTTCATTGGATGGGTCTCGTCCTGTAAAAAGCGTTCCGAAACCAACTCCGGGCTGCTGCTCGTTTTTAGCGCGGTTACGAGCCTTTTTCAAGTCGACGAGACTCTGTAGCTCGAAATCCATGTAGTTGCTCCGTGGCCAGACGATATAGCGGTCAGCTCCGTCTTGAGCATATTTGCCGAACGGAGTAAGTTCAAGAGGAACTTCATACTCATAGAAATTGTTCTTGACATCAGAGCCGAGACGCACAAATACTGAAATCTCTCCCGAACGGAGATTCGTATGGTCATCAAGCAGTTTTTCAGCATGAATCCACATTTGCATGTGCTTGTAGTTGCGCAGGTCATGCTGAGTGTTACGGTATACGCCGCGTGCATCACCGGGCTGGAGACCGATGACTTTCAGAGACATTGATTGTTCGTTGAGCTGCACTATCTGCTGCTGGCCCGGATCGGAAATTCGAGTCACACCCGGAGGAAGAACATAGTTCACAGGCTCGCGCTGCATGTTTTCCTCAATGTTCACCACTGAGACATCAAGCTCTCCTTCGGCCGGAGCGTCACCGCGTGTGTTGAGGTTGAACAGATACGGACGCCATTCGCCACGGACAAGTTCAAGCGTGGCAAATCGAAGATGGGTGACGGCCTTGAAGCCTGTCATGAACATTCGTGCAAAACGGATGGTTGAAAAATCCGAAATATTGCCGACCACTTTCTGATAATCGCTCAAGGGCACTTTAAACTGATACCATACCATTTCCTGTGTTGTGCCGTCGGTGTTTGTAACTATCGCGGTACGTTTGTCAGTGATATAGTTCTTGCCTACGACCAGATCTTCCGGGCGGATAGAGATTTTATATTGGAAATAGCGTTCATATTCATTGAGTGTATTGTCCTGATTGATGTCTTCGACATCGGGAAGCGCACGCGATGACTGATAGAGAGGATCAGGCGCATCCTGTGGAGAGAGAGAGTTGCCTTCTACTCCGTTGTAGCGTTTATAGCGTTCAAGCACTCCGAGACGCTGTTCGTCATAGTCAAATCCGCGGAAGAAGTGATAGTTGTCACCGGCCGGATCATTGAATGGCGAAGATGCGTCGGCCTGCATGCGTTCGATAGTCGATGCGGGAAGCTTCGTGCGTAGCTGGTCGAGATAATTTGAATATGATGAAAATCCGAATTCATCATCGTTGATGAGACCGTCAAGACCGACATCCTGAGGAAGTCGCGAATTGGTGTTGTTGTCAAACGCGTATGTCAGGGAATTCTGTGATGATACGCGTCCCCACGCTGTTGTTTGCAGGAACTGGTCGTTGCCATCGACAGGAATTCCGTTTTCGTAACTTTTTAGTCCGTCTTTGAGTATGTCTTCTGAAATTTCACCAAAATTCAGATATAAATCACCGCCTGACAGGTTGTCGTTGTCAGGATCAAGAAATGGCGAGAGCATCCAGAACTGGACATATTCGATGTTTGACGATTCGAAGTTGGTATTGTCCATTTTGCGCATGATACCGCCCCACCTGCGTTCAGGGAACAGAAGGTTGCCTTCATCGTCGATGTCAGTCGCGTCCAGATTGTAAGGGCCTCGTTCTGACGGATAGAATGAAAGGTTGAGCGTCTGGATGGTATTTGCTTCTCCATACGTCTGTTCGCGACCCGGAAAAACTTCAGTTACTTTTATTTCACGGACGTATGGATTGTTGAGCTGCTTCGTATCGCTCTTTATATAACCCGGACATAATGAGGAGTTTCGTGCGGTAAACATCCGGTCGATGAAATACCAGTTGATCAAAGCGCGGTTTTTGCCGTAAGTTACGTCGTTTGAAAGCGCGGCTTCCGGGAATAAAGCATCTCCTGAGGGGTCATAGGGAGTTGATGCAAGGAACCATGAATAGGGCGAGCGCAGGTCTATGCCATATTGGGCGGATTCAAAATCGTCAATGTATGACGAACCCTTATTGCTGCCGCTTTTCTGTTTATGTGGGATAAGGTTGGCGAATTCTGCCTGAACACTCAAAGTCGAAGGCTGCACGGCGTTTACAGTCGGAATTTTGTTAAGCAGATTTGTCAGCCACATGAAACGGGTGTTGTATTGCATGTTAAGCCCCCATATGGTGTTGTTGACAATTTCATCGCCTATGTTTACCTTCTCGGTCAGAGCCTTCTCAGAAAAGTGCATGAGCGTTGCGCCTACATTGAAGTCCTTGTTGAACTGATAGTTGAGGTCAAGACCGAGGAGCGTTTTGCGCTGCATTGAGAATTGAGACTGGTCTTCGAGCGATACGCTGATATTCTGGCCGGAATCGATTATGCTCTGATTGGTAATAGTCACGACACCCATTGCATAATCGACCGTATAATCGCTGTTTTCAATAAGCACGACGCCACCGGCAGTCACGACCACAGATCCTCGGGGAACATTGAATGCGTTAAGACGGATCTGAGAACCTCCCCCCGATGACTGGTAGCGACCTGAAATGATGAATTTATTTCTGTCCGCAAACTGTCGGGCCACTACTTGAGTCGAATCATAGAGTTGCTGATAGAGATATGGTTCGGCGAGTGCAGGATTCCCGATTTTCTTTTCAAGGTTAGTACCGAACGGCTCAACAACCGGGAATATGATTTTTCCTTGATTGGAGAGAACGGTATAACCTTCAATGTAGTCGAAGAAACCGTCGGGGTTCGAGGCCTCGTTGGAGTCTATACGGTCAAGATTCATGACCTGAAGCAGCGGAACGTTTGAAATCGACGGTACAGGCAGATAGTTTATCTCTGTCCCTGTCGTGTCGCTCAGATACTTTATATTGAGCCTGAAGTTCTGCTTCTGGACCATCGTAGTGCCAAGCGAATAGACATTTTTCATCATGAGGTCCCACATCGGCAGTTTGGGCGCGACGGTTGTCGACTTGAGCATTTTCAGATAGAGCGACTGGTCGGTCGATGTTATGTCGGCCGAGAATTCGCCGACTTGGTACACTTTGCCGTTATAGGTATATTCGTATGCGACTCCAAGCACCTCATCGGCTGCAAGGGCACTCTTTAGCGAAATGTAGCCGAGGGTTGAATTTAGCGTGTACTCCGAAGATGACAGCAGACGAGCGGATTCGACTTTTTCATAATCTATACCACCGCTTATGCCATAGGCGTTAAGCGGAGAGAGAGCCTGCGTGACCGTATTGATGTTGCGTGCACCGGGATAATCCTGTTTAATTACTGAAAGAAGATTGTTGGAGAGGTTCGATGGTTGCAGATATGCCTGATTGCCCTGCCAGTAGTCGCTCGCAAGATGATCGCTTTCTCCAAGGTCCATGAAGGCGACAAAATTTCGGCTCTGGTCAAAACGGCCATTGCGGTTTGTGATCCAGACCTCGATACGTGTGATCTGAATTCCGGATGAGACAAAAGGCAGACGGGAGGCAAAATTATCGTAGTTGTCACGAAAATAATGTCCCAGAAAAAAGTGCCTGTTGGCATCATAATTATCGGCCTTGATTGAAAAATCGGTGGTCTGTGATCCGCCTTTCGAACTTACGGACGTCGACTGCGAATTCTGTTGAGAAACAAGAGCGGTGGCCGTGAGCTTGCCGAATTGAAGTTTGGTTTTTATGCCGAACAGCGCTGTGCTTCCTCGTATCAGCGAGGAGCCCGTTGTCATTGATACATTGCCGGCTTCAATTGATTTGACAATATCATCCTCTTTGCCTTCATAGGCAAGTTTGAGGTTTTTTGAGTCGAAATCAAAAGTCGCATCGGTATTATAGGTCATGTTGAACTTCATGCGGTCACCTACTGTGGCCGCTACCGTCGCCTGTATTTTCTGATCGAAATCGAAATAAGTCTTTCTTCTTGCGTCGAGCGATAAAGCCGGGTTGTCAGTCTTGTTGGTTTTGACACCCATTGCTATGTTGACAGATCCTTGGGTCTTGAGCTGCACGCCCCCCGGTCCGAAGATCTTTTCAAGTGGACCGAGAGAGAAATTCATATCAAGAATGTTGAAAGGCTCTTTGTCTGGCTTTGTCAGAGCTTCGGAATTGCGCAGATTGAAATATTGTTGCATCTGTCTGCGCGTCTGCCAGTTATTGTATTGCTCTGGTGTCAGGTAAAACGGCGTTGTAATGTCGTATTCACCAAGTCGTGTGCGTATGACATAGCAGCCAAGCTGCGGGTCATATTCGGCTACCGTCGAGATATTTGACGGGGTTGAAAGATCTGCTGCAAGTTCCTGCTTCATCAGATCTTCGTAGCTTTGAGGTATGGGCTGGCTTACAGGAAACGGAATCTGGATGGAGTCAGTTTGTGAGTCAGGTGCTTTGGCCGGAATGACAGGTGCGGGAGGATTGAACACAGGCGTTATTACTTGCGGAAAGGCAATAAAAGTTCCTGTCACCGTCAATGTGGCAATGCCGGTGAAAAATGATGAAATGATGAATATGTAGCGCCGTCTTTTCAGGACTTTTAGAAGCTGGTTAAAGATTTATTTTCAAAAACATGCCTGAAAATAAATGCCAACCACACATTTATTCCCAAACGATGTCGTTAATCTGCTGTCCTCGGCATTTTTTCAGTTCCGTATAGGTCGTGAAGCCTACATCATGCTCAGGGCCTTCTTTATGGCTGTCTCAACTTTTATAGCAGGATCGGCATCGAAAATCCGTTTAAGGACCTTCTGTGATTGCTGTCGGACAAATCCAAGAGCTGTGAGCGCTGCAAGCGCTTCGTCGTAGACATCGCTATAGGAATTGAATGCGTCGGACTGTAATGATAACGTACCATCTGTGGGTTTTATTTTATCCTTCAGGTCAACTATTATTCTCTGGGCTGTTTTGACTCCTATCCCTTTTACGTTTTTCAGCATTGAATGATCGCCTGATGAGATGACTGTCTGAAGGTCTCTGACGGGTATGGAGGACAATATGAGAATCGCGGTGCCCGGTCCGACACCTGAAACCCCGATGAGCAGTCGGAACATATCTCGTTCCTCGGTAGTTACAAAGCCATATAAGACGTGTGCATCCTCGCGGATGACTTCATGGACAAGCATTTTCAACTCTCCGCTTGTCCGTTGGATTTCTTCGAATGTCGGCAGAGATATATTCATCAGATAACCAATCTGTCCGGCTTCGATTACTGCATAAGTCGGCGTGAGCTCAGTAGCCACACCTTTTATATATTCAATCATGATGGATTCTTTTATTTTTGTGAGGTTTCACGGCTTTCGGTCTACAAAATTACTCTTTTATTTCCATTTTAGACCAAAATCGGCTAACTTTGCGATGCAATCGGACACTAATATAAATCATGGAAGTAATCTACGAGGATAACCACCTTATTATAATAAATAAATCTCCGGGAGAGATTGTCCAAGGCGACAAAACTGGTGACGAACCGTTGGTCGAGACTCTCAAACATTGGTTTAAAGAGAAATACGGGAAACCCGGCAACGTTTTTTGTGGCGTTGTTCATCGCCTTGACCGCCCGGTCGGAGGATTGGTTGTCTTTGCAAAGACATCGAAAGCACTGACTCGTCTTAACGATATGTTTCGTAACGGTGAGGTTGAAAAGACCTACTGGGCTTTGAGCCGCAACAAACCAGAACCGGCTGAGGGACGTCTCGTTCATTTTATCACCACCACAGAACGCAATAATAAAAGCTATGCTTCGCTCACCGAGCGGTCCGGCTCAAAGCGGGCGGTTCTGACTTATCGGTTGCTGGGATGCTCTGACCGTTACAACCTGATAGAAGTGAAGCTTGAAACCGGACGCAAGCATCAGATCAGGGTACAGCTTTCGTCTATAGGTTGTCCGATAAAAGGAGATTTGAAATATGGCGATAAACGCAGTAATCCTGACGGGTCAATCTCACTCATGGCACGTCGGATTCGCTTTACGCATCCGGTTTCAGGAAAAGAAATAGATGTGACCGCTCCTCTTCCTTCCGATCCGCTTTGGCAGGCATTTGATAAAATTGAATTCGAGGATGAGAAATGATAAAGCGCCGATGAGGATTGATGTTGACGAAGTGTTGCGTCTGCGTATGCCCGGTTACTATAAATTTATCCCGGGATTCGCGATAAAGATGCTTGAGCGTGCCATTTGTCAGGACGGTCTTAACAGGCTTCTTTTACATAATGCTGATAAATCGGGCGTCGATTTCTGTCGTGGCGTGATTGATGATCTCGGTGTCTCATACAGGGTCAACGGTTCGTTGCCTGAAAATGATTCACGGGTTATAATCGTATCTAACCATCCTCTTGGTGGTCTTGACGGGATGATATTGGCCGCGATGGTTTCGGAACAGTATGGTGGCCGGAAAGATGTGAAATTTGTCGTAAACGATTTGCTGACATTTGTTGAACCTTTGCGTCCGATATTTCTTGGTGTCAATAAGCATGGGAAGCAATCGCGTGAGGCGGCAATTTCGCTTGAAGAGGCTTTTGAGAGTGATGTCCCCATGCTAATGTTTCCTGCCGGACTTGTATCGAGACAGAGTGGCGAGGGGGTGATTGCCGACCTGAAATGGAACAAGATGGTTGTCAACAAGGCCATATCATCGCACCGCGATATAATTCCTTTGCACTTTGGAGGTGAGAATTCCCGTTTTTTTTATAAATTTGCACGTCTAAGGACTCTGCTTGGCCTCAAATTTAACATCGAGATGGTACGCCTTCCGGCTGAAGTGTTCAAAAGTGCCGGTAAAACATTTGATATCAATATCGGCGATCCTATTCGATGGGAAACACTTAGAGGTGGAAAATATGCACAATCCGAGGCTGATTGTCTACGGGAAGCTGTCTATAGCCTTGCACCGCGTTAATCACGCCATTCCAATGCAGGCTTTGGCTGTTTTTATACACGAAAAACGGAATCAAGATTCATGACCGAAAAAATAATAGATCCAATTGACAGTGCTCTGATTGAAGCAGAGCTGACACGTGACAGATTTCTGCGTCCCACTAACAAGGGACACAATGAAATATACATAGTTGACGGACATGAGTGTGAAGCGACAATGAACGAAATCGGACGTCTCCGGGAACTCGCGTTCCGTGCCGCAGGTGGTGGCACAGGAAAGAGTTGCGACATTGACGAATTCGATCTTATGGATCCGCCGTGCCGTCAGCTGATTGTATGGGATCCAGAATCGAAACTCATTCTTGGTGGCTATCGTTTTATCATAGGAGAGGATATACGTTTTGACGAAAATGGAGCGCCTCGTATCGCCACCAGTCACATGTTCCAATTTTCCGACAGGTTCATCAACGAGTATCTTCCGAGCACCATCGAGCTTGGGCGTTCGTTTGTGAGACTTGAATACCAGTCTTCACGTGCCGGTGCGAAAGCAATTTTTGCGCTTGATAATCTTTGGGATGGCCTTGGCGCTCTGACTGTGGTCTATCCTGAGATAAAATATCTTTTCGGAAAGATGACTATGTATCCCAACTATGATCGTGAGTGTCGTGATATGATCCTTTACTTCCTGCATAAGCACTTCCCTGATACTGAGAATCTGGTCAGGCCGATAAGCCCGTGTACAATCACGATTGACCGCAAATCGATGGAACGCCTTTTCGTCGGATCTTGCTTCAAGGAAGATTATAAGATTCTCAATCATGCTATCCGTGAGTTCGGATTCAACATTCCTCCGTTGGTCAACTCCTACATGAGTCTGTCGCCGACAATGAAAATGTTTGGGACAGCCATCAATGATGAGTTTGGCGATGTTGAGGAAAGCGGTATATTTTTCGCCATATCCGACATCTTCGAGGAAAAGAAACAGCGTCATATCGGATCGTATCATCCTTCATCCGAAGGTATCCAGACTGAACAGTTTTAAACTAACATCTTTATAAAATGGACAGAATTTTAGTTACTGGCGGAACCGGTTACATCGGCTCGCACACTGTGGTAGAGCTCCAGAAAGCAGGTTACTCTGTGGTAATCATAGATGACCTCTCCAATTCCAATCGTGAAGTTCTCGACGGTATAGAACGTATCACGGGGACACGTCCTGACTTTGTGGAAGGTGACTGCACCGACATAGAAGTGCTTAAAAAACTTTTTGCCGAATATCCCGACATAAAAGGCATCATTAATTTTGCCGCATCCAAGGCTGTCGGCGAAAGCATGCAGAAACCTATTCTTTATTATCGTAACAATCTGAACACACTTCTCAATCTTCTTGATCTTATGGCATCCAACGGTGTCAAGGGAATAGTGTTCTCGTCATCGTGCACTGTTTATGGAGAGCCGGATGTAAATCCTGTCACAGAACAGTCTCCGATAAAAAAGCGACTTCTCCCTACGGCAATACAAAGCAGATATCAGAAGAAATAATTACCGATGTCATCAACGCCGGTGCTCCTTTCAAGAGCGTTATCCTGCGTTATTTCAACCCGGTCGGGGCGCATCCTTCGGCAGAAATCGGTGAACTCCCCAATGGTGTTCCTCAGAACCTGATTCCATATCTGACTCAGACGGCAATCGGAATCCGTAAGGAACTGAGCGTGTTTGGCGATGACTATAACACACCAGATGGTTCATGTATCCGTGACTATATCAATGTTGTCGATCTTGCGCAGGCTCATGTGATTGCTGTTAAGCGTATGCTTGAGGACAAAAGTGAAGATAAGATTGAAATTTTCAATCTCGGTACCGGCAACGGTGTTTCTGTACTTGAACTTATCAACACCTTCGAAGAATCTACCGGTGTCAAAGTTCCTTACAAGATTGTAGGACGTCGCGCAGGTGATATCGAAAAAGTATGGGCAGATCCGACATACGCCAATGAGGTTCTTGGATGGAAGGCTACTTCTACTCTCGCCGATACAATGCGTTCAGCATGGGCATGGCAGCTTAAACTCCGTGAAAGAGGGGTGATGTGATCTTGTAAACTCCCGTTACATTATATTAAGTGACACCCGCCGGATTGACCGACGGGTGTCGCTGTTTTGTTGATTTGATGTTGGATTAATCCACCTTATAGATTGCTACTTCAGCGGGATTGAAGTTTGCAATGAAATCTGAATGCTTTGTGACTTCGGCCTGTGCAAGGTTGGTGTAGACCTCGGCAGAACGCTTGAAACTGTCATTGCGGTTTGCATCGAGAAGAAGGAGATAACCCATGACGATGACACCTGCCATTTCAACAAGACGACGTGCCATGAAATCACCGTATGCGGAATCATCGACAGCAGTCACTGTTTCCACTGCCTTTGCATAACGCTGGGTCATGGCTACAAGACGGTCCTTGAGTCCCTGCAGTTCCGGTTTCACCTCTTCTGCATTATACTCGTTGATGAGATTGAGATAAGTGCCGGTGGTGACGTGGCGAATAGCGGCAACAACTTGAAGCTGGGTAGTTCCCTCGTAGATTGAGGTGATGCGCGCGTCGCGATATATGCGTTCGCAGGCATAATCCTTCATGAAGCCTGAACCTCCGTGAATCTGGATGCAGTCATAGGCATTCTGATTGCAATATTCACTGCCCATACCTTTTGCAAGCGGAGTCAGCGCATCGGCCAGACGGCTGTAGTGTTTCGACTCTTTGCGCTCCTCAGGCGTGAGAGTGCGTTCTTTTGCAATATCATCATATATTTTATAGATGTCCACATAGCGTGCGCATGCGTAGAGAAGCGAACGAGAGGCATCAAGCTTTGCTTTCATCACGGAGAGCATTTCGTAGACAGCCGGGAACTCAATGATGGCCTTACCGAACTGCTTGCGATCCTTGGCATAGGCGAGGGCTTCGCGGTATGCGAGTTCGCTGACACCGACGCTCTGTGCGGCGATACCGAGACGCGCTCCGTTCATAAGAGCCATCACATATTTGATGAGACCGAGACGGCGCGAGCCACAAAGTACAGCCTTTGCATTCTTATATGTAAGTTCACAGGTGGGCGATCCCTTGATACCCATCTTGTTTTCAATACGGCGGACGTTCACGCCTCCGTCACGTTTGTCATAGATGAACATTGAGAGGCCACGACCGTCCTTTGTCCCTGCTTCAGAACGGGCAAGCACAAGGTGGATGTCACTGTCGCCGTTGGTAATAAAGCGCTTGACACCGTTGAGCAGCCATGTGCCGTCGGGCTGTTCGGTGGCTTTCAGCATTACGCTCTGGAGGTCAGAACCGGCATCGGGCTCGGTGAGGTCCATCGACATGGTCTCGCCCTGACATACACGGGTGATAAACTTCTCTTTCTGAGCTTCATCAGCAAACTCATAGATGGTTTCTGCGCAGTCCTGAAGACCCCAGAGGTTCTCAAATCCAGTGTCGGCACGGCTGACAATATCTGCGGCCATGATGTAGGGGGTAATAGGGAAATTGAGACCTCCGAAGCGACGTGGCATCGCCATGCCCATTAGACCGGCCTTGCGGCAGGCATCAAGATTTTCCTTGGTCTTGTCTGCATAAATGACACGGCCGTCCTCGACACGTGGTCCCTGATGGTCGACATCTTCTGCATTAGGAGCAATAATGTCACCGCAAATTTCTCCTACGATTTCAAGTACTTTATCGTAGCTGTCCTGTGCGTCTGCGTAGTCAAGAGGAGCGTAGTCGAATTTCTCGGCGTCTGTATAGTTGCGTTCTTTCAAAGCGACAATCTTTTCCATCAGCGGATGGGTCAGATGGTGCTTGAGATCGGGATTGTCAGTATAAAAATTAGCCATTGGTCTGCTTATTTGGAATTTTTCTTGTAGTATTTGATCAGTTTAGGAACGACTTCCTCAAGGTTGCCTGTGATTACATAGTCGGCGATTGTGTTGATCGGAGCAGCCGGATCATTGTTGATTGATATGATGATGGAGCTGTCCTGCATACCGGCGATATGTTGGATTTGTCCTGAGATACCGCATGCGATATAGAGCTTGGGGCGTACGGTCACACCTGTCTGGCCAATCTGACGCGCATGTTCGGTAAAGCCAGCATCGACTGCCGCGCGTGATGCTCCCACTTCCGCACCAAGAGTATCGGCGAGTTCGTGGAGAAGCTGGAAGTTCTCCTTAGAGCCTACGCCATAACCTCCGGCAACGATAATAGGGGAGTTCTTGATGTTGATTTTCGATTTTTCAATATGCCGGTCAAGGATTTCAACAACGAAATCTTCATCCGAAACATATTTGTTGGCATCAAGCTCGACAACTTCACCCTTGTAATCGGGATCGAATACTTCTTTCTTCATCACACCTTCACGCACAGTGGCCATCTGCGGACGACATTCGGGGTTGACGATTGTTGCCACGATGTTGCCTCCGAATGCCGGGCGGATCTGGAGAAGAAGGTCTTTGTATTCTTTGCCGGTCTTGGGATCTGTATGGTCGCCGATTTCAAGTGCTGTACAATCAGCTGTCAGACCGCTGTGAAGACAGGAGCTAACACGCGGACCGAGGTCACGACCAATGCAGGTAGCGCCCATGAGACAGGCCTGAGGCTTGATTTCTCGGAAAAGGTTGATGAGAACTGCAGAATGAGGATTCGATGTATATGGATAAAGCCGCTTGTCGGAAACTTTGTAAAGACGGTCGACTCCATAGGGGAACACCTGCTGCTCAACGCCGGTAAGGTCATCACCGATGACAATTGCTTCAAGTTTTACGCCAAGACGAGAGGCAAGCACTCGGCCTTTGGTCAGAAGTTCGAGGCTGACGTCGGCCACGCGACCGTCCTCAAATTCGAGATATACTATTAAGTTGTTCTGGTCCATAGTGCTGCTTATCCGATTGTATGGTTAGTGATGAGTTCCTTTACGAGATCTTCGATTTCAGCATCGTTGTCGGTGATGACGCGACAGTCCTTGGCGGTAAATACGACGTTTTCGATAGCTTTTACTTTTGTAGGAGAGCCGGGCAGACCGATCTGTGCCGGGTCGGCATCGACGTATGCTGCGCTCCATTCCTGAAGATTAAGATAGGGACGTTTTTCGAGAAGAGCCTTGCGCTCTTCGCTGAGTTTCACAGCCTCGCTCGGTGAAGCGGCGTATTTGTATTTCTGTACGCGCATTGCGTTGCGAGGACGGCAGTCGGGGGCTGAACCATTGACAGTAACGACACAGGGTAGAGGTGCTTTCACAGTTTCCACTCCATTTTCAAGACGGCGTTTTACAGTGACGTGTCCGTCTGAAAGGTTAAGTATTTCTTCAGCGTATGTAATCTGAGGGATGCCAAGCTTCTCTGCGATCTGAGGACCTACCTGTGCGGTGTCACCGTCGATAGCCTGACGGCCGCCGAGGATGATGTCGTAGTTGCCGAACTTTTTAACTGCCTGTGCGAGCGAGTAGGACGTGGCGAGAGTGTCGGCACCTCCGAGAACTCGGTCAGTGAGTACGATACCGCCGTCTGCTCCGCGATAAATAGCCTCGCGGATGATTTCTGACGCACGGGGTAGACCCATTGTGAGGAGTGTTACTGTTGAACCGGGATGGCTGTCCTTGAGACGGAGAGCTTGTTCGAGGGCATTGAGGTCCTCCGGGTTGAAGATGGCCGGCAGTGCTGCGCGATTGATTGTGCCGTCCTCCTTCATTGCATCCTTACCCACGTTGCGGGTATCGGGTACCTGCTTGGCGAGCACGATGATGTTAAGACTCATAATTGGTTTGTAATAAATAGATGGGTTATTAGATTGGTAATTGCTATCATATTTTTCCGAACGACTCTCCAAAATCGGGGGCTTGTTATCCGATTTTGAAGAGTCATCGAAAATTTATCAAGGTTGTTTATTTAACCTTTTCCTCTACCCATTTGCGGGCATTGATAAAGGCATCGATCCAAGGTGTTACCTGATCTGATTTACGTGTGGACGGATAGAATCCGCATTGCCACGGGAAGATTGCTCTTTCAAGGTGTGGCATCATCGCAAGGTGACGGCCGTCAGCCGAACATATACCGGCTACTGCTCCGCGTGACCCGTTAGGATTAGCCGGATATGCGTTGTAATTATACTTGGCCACGACATTATAGTCGCTCATAGCCATCGGCAGATTGAATTTGCCTTCACCGTGTGCAACCCAGATTCCGAGCTTGCTGCCTGACAGTGAACCGAACATCACTGAGTTGTTCTCAGGGATTGTCACCCCGAGGAACTGTGACTCGAACTTATGGCTGTCGTTGTGAAGCATCTTGGTTTTCTTCGGGTGCTCGGGATTTATGAGGTTGAGTTCAATCATGAGCTGGCAACCGTTGCATATACCGAGTGAAAGTGTGTCTTCGCGGGCATAGAAGTTTTTGAGAGCGCGCATTGCGTTTTCATTCCAAAGGAAGCCTGAAGCCCAGCCCTTGGCTGAACCGAGTACGTCGGAGTTGGAGAAGCCACCGCAGAATACTATCATGTTGACATCCTCAAGATTTTCGCGTCCGCTCATCAGGTCGGTCATGTGGACATCCTTAACATCGAAGCCGGCAAGATAAAGCGAGTAGGCCATTTCGCGGTCGCCGTTCACACCCTTTTCGCGTATAATTGCAGCCTTGACGCGGTCACCGTGACCCTCACGACGGAGGCTGATGCCTCTTGATTCAAGTTTGCCGTCATATTTAGAGGGGAAACGGTAGCGGATAGGCTGTTTCTTGTAATTCTCGAAACGGCTGCGGGCACATTTTTCTCCGCTCTGGATGGCATCCATGAGATAGCTGGTGTGGAACCAGACATCACGCAGATGGTCGATGCCAAGCAGACGCTGTGTTCCGTTGTGGTTGATAATCAGTGTACGTTCCGTGGTCGGAGCACCGATTTGGCAGAAACGGATGCCTGCTTTAGTGAGAATTTCGTCGACAGATGCTGTTTTGGCAGCTTCAACCTGTGCGACAAGCGCGGGATTTTCTGCAAACAGAATCTTGACAAGATCTGTCTCTCCGAGTGTCTCAAATCCTGTGGTGTCGAGTTCTATTCCTCCGTCGGTGTTTGCAAACGCCATTTCAAGGAGTGTGGTGACCAGACCACCGGCTGACACGTCGTGGGCTGCCATCAGCTTGCCTTGTTTCACAAGTTTCTGTACTGTCTCAAACGTCTTGACAAATGCTTCGGTATCGGTGACTGTCGGAGCTTCCGAGCCGAGTTTGCCTTGTGTCTGTGCAAGTGCCGACCCCCGAGTTTGAGGCTGTCTGACGAGAAGTCTATATAATAAAGTATAGAACCTTTCTTTCCGAGTACCGGGCTGAGAGTCTTGCGGACATCGCTTACTTCGCTGGCAGCCGAAATGATGACTGTGCCGGGTGCATATACTTTGTCGGCACCATATTTCTGTGTCATCGATAGAGAATCCTTACCGGTGGGGATATTGACTCCGAGTTTGCATGCGAAATCCGAACATGCTTCTACCGCACGATAGAGAGCTGCATCCTCTCCCGGATTCTTGCAAGGCCACATCCAGTTCGCACTAAGCGAAAGGCCCTTGATGCCATCAGACAACGGTGTGGCCACAATGTTTGTCAGTGCTTCCGCAACAGCCATTACAGAGCCTTTGGCAGAGTCTATAAGGGCTACTTGAGGCGCATGTCCGATTGATGTTGCAATACCCTTTGTGCCGCTATAGTCAAGAGCCACAACTCCACAGTCGCTAAGCGGGAGCTGGATTTCACCCTGACATTGCTGGCGGGCGATTTTACCTGTCACGGAACGGTCTACTTTATTTGTCAGCCAGTCTTTGCAGGCAACGGCTTCAAGGCTGAGTACCGACGCAGTGTAGCGTTCGATATCCTCTTCATTATATTCGCCGTCGGTATATGAATTGACAACGGTATTGTCGACAAGTGTTGTCTTTGGAGATGAGCCGAACATATCGGTCATGGCGAGGTCGATAGGTTTCACACCGTCTTTCTGTTCGAATACGAAGCGATGGTCACCTGTGGTTTCACCTACGACATACATCGGAGCGCGTTCACGGTCGGCGATGGTGCGCACGAAGTCAATGTCTTCTTTCTTGAGCACCATACCCATGCGTTCCTGACTTTCGTTGCCGATGATTTCTTTTGACGAAAGTGTATGGTCTCCGATAGGAAGGCTGCCGATTTCAATCTTACCGCCTGTCTCTTCGACGAGTTCGGAAAGGGCATTGAGGTGGCCGCCAGCGCCGTGGTCATGAATAGAGACAATCGGGTTGTTGTCATTTTCTGCGAGCGCACGGATTACGTTTGACACACGCTTCTGCATTTCGGGGTTGGCGCGCTGAACGGCGTTGAGCTCGATGCCTGATGCGTATTGTCCGGTTTCTACTGATGACACTGCGCCTCCGCCCATGCCGATACGGTAGTTGTCGCCACCCATTACGACGACAGCTTCGCCGGCCTCGGGAACACCCTTGATCGCATCCTTTGAGGCTGCATATCCGACACCGCCGGCGAGCATGATTACCTTGTCGTAGGCATACATTTTGCCATTTTCATCATGCTCGAATGTGAGGAGTGAACCACAGATGAGAGGCTGTCCGAACTTGTTGCCAAAATCAGATGCTCCGTTGGAGGCTTTTATCAGAATTTCAGCAGGAGTCTGATAGAGCCAAGCACGGGGATTCATCATAAGTTCCCAAGGATAGTTTCCAAGACGAGGGTATGAAGTCATGTAAACGGCTGTACCTGCGAGTGGAAGACTGGCACGGCCTCCGCCGAGACGGTCGCGGATTTCACCACCGCTGCCGGTTGCTGCGCCATTGAACGGCTCGACCGTGGTGGGGAAGTTATGTGTTTCGGCCTTTAGAGAAAGTACGGTCGGCAGATCACGTACTTCAAAGAAGTCGGAACGTTCAGGATGAGTGGGGTAGAACTGAGCTACTGTCGGGCCTTCGACAAACGCAACGTTGTCCTTATACGCCGAAACGAGCTTGTTTGGATTGACCTGAGAGGTCTTTTTAATAAGCTTGAATAAAGAAAGAGGTTTCTCTTCTCCGTCAATGACAAATGAGCCGTTGAAAATTTTGTGGCGGCAATGTTCGCTGTTGACCTGAGAGAAACCAAACACTTCACTATCGGTGAGGGGACGGCCGAGGCGTTTTGCAAGGTCACGGAGATAATCTTCTTCCTCTGCGCTCAGAGCAAGGCCCTCACGTTTGTTATACTCACTGATGTCGGCTATATGCTCGATTGGAGCTGCCGTTGCCGAGGTTGTGAACACCTTTGAATTAAGACCGTCGTAGAGTCGCGACAGCATTTTGTCAAACGTCGGTTCTTCGGTAGCCACACGGTGGAATTCCTCTATGCGGGTGATTCCTTCAAGACCCATGTTCTGGGTAATTTCGACCGCATTGGTGCTCCACGGGGTTATCATCTCTTTGCGAGGGCCGATGAAGCGTCCTTTTACCGAGGTTGAGGCGAGAGGCGTTGCTCCGTCGAAAAGCCAGCGAAGTTTCTCGTTTTCTTCTTCTGAAAACTTATGGCTGGTTTCAACGGCGTAAATAAGGTTTGCACCTTTTTTGAAAAATACGACCATAGTGAAATATGCAATGAATGGAGTGAATTTCTTGATTTAAAGAGTGCGCTGAGAGGGGCATTCTTCGCAACAAAGTTACGATAAATCTCCCATATCACCAAGAGATGAAGGCTATTTAGAGAATTTGTAGTAACTTTGTGACATCAAATTTCTATACGCCATATTCTTTTGGCGAAATCTTAAGTAAATTAAAATCTATGAAAAGAAAAATAGGAGTTTTGTTTGACCTTGACGGTGTTCTTGTGGACAGCGAAGGCGAATATTCTAATTTCTGGGGCCCTATGGGGCGAAGATTCAATGTCGGTGGTGAAACCTTTGCAGCAGACATAAAGGGTACGACTCTCGGTGAAATACTTCAGCCATTTCCCGAAGAAGCACGCGAAGGAATCGTGGATGAGCTTCATACTTACGAGCAGAATATGAAATATCCGTGGATTGCCGGTGTCGAAGCATTTCTTGCTCGTCTGCGCGAGCTGGAAATTCCTTTTGCCGTTGTGACAAGCAGCGATGATGTGAAGATGGGATATCTTTTTGCCGCTCACTCTGATTTGCGCCGGATGTTGAGCGGACTTGTTACCGGCTCAATGGTTAAGCGCAGCAAGCCTGACCCGGAGGGCTATCTGACAGGGGCGCAGCTGATAGGCGTGCCTATCGAGGATTGTTATGTGTTCGAGGACTCTCTTCAGGGGCTTCAGGCCGGTATGAGTTCAGGGGCTACTGTTATCGGGCTTGCCACCACCAATCCACGCTCACGTCTAAAAGGTAAAGCCCACAAAATCATTGATGATTTTGCAGGCTTTACAGTTGAAGATATGCTTGATGTCAAACGTGAATGAAACATATTCACCGGCAATTTGACAAGTTGCCGGTGAATTTCTCATTTCACAGCCTTGAAGCTCATGTCGAGACCCTTGACCGAGTGGGTCAGTGCTCCTACGGATATGAAATCAACTCCACATTCGCCATAGGCACGCAATGTGTCGAGAGTAATTCCTCCGGATGATTCAATTTCCGTGCGCCCGTTTATCAGTTCTACTGCCTCACGTGTGCGATCCGGAGTGAAATTATCAAGCATGATTCGGTCTACTCCGGCTTCAAGAGCCTGACGAATCTCATCCTCGTTACGGACTTCAAGCTCGATTTTCAGATCCTTGCCTTTTTCTGCGCAATATTTCCGTGCTGCGTCCACAGCCTGCTTGATTCCACCGGCAAAATCAACGTGATTGTCCTTTATTAGAATCATGTCAAAGAGTCCGATGCGATGGTTGCAGCCTCCACCTATACGCACAGCCTCCTTTTCAAGCATGCGTAGGCCTGGAGTTGTCTTACGTGTGTCAAGCACTTTTGTCTTGAGACCTTCGAGACGCTGCTGGTATTTGGCTGTCTGGGTGGCGATGCCACTCATTCGCTGCATGATATTTAGCATCACGCGCTCTGTCTGTAACAGCGAGCGAACGCTTCCTTCTACCTCAAACGCAATGTCGCCCGGTTTCACATGAGCACCGTCGTTGATATATACGGTCATCTTAAGTTCCGGATCAAACTTTTCGAACACTTTGCGTGCGATGTCTACTCCGGCAAGTATTCCTTCTTCCTTGATGATGAGACGCTGCACTCCGCGTTCGTTAGCCGGGATGGTGCTTAAGGTTGTATGGTCTCCGTCACCGACATCTTCAGCGAAAGCAAGTGTCAGCAGGTCGTCGATAAGTTCGTCTTTTGTTTTCATATCCTTTTCTTTAAATTACAATCTTAATAGTCAAAATGAAAATAGTTATTATAGCTGTCGGAAAGACATCCACCGGTTATGTGGCTTGCGGTGTAGAGGAATTCCTGAAACGGGCTAACCGCTATGTACCTACAGAACTGATTGTGATTCCAGACGTTAAATCATCGAAGGCTCTGTCAGAGGATGCCCAGAAACAGCAGGAGGGGCGGAGTATCATTGCGGCTCTTCAGCCGGGAGATATTGTCACTCTGCTCGACGAGAGAGGCAAGGAGCTTACTTCAAGAGAGTTTTCATCGATGATTGAGCGACGTATGGTGCAGGGCATAAAACGTCTGGTGTTTGTCATCGGTGGCCCATACGGTTTCTCGAACGAGGTCTACGAACGTGCCGATTCAAAGCTGTCGTTGTCACGCATGACGTTCACACACGAAATGGTTCGTCTTTTTTTCATGGAACAGATTTACCGCGCCATGACCATCATGCGTGGCGAGCCGTATCATCATGATTGATACGCCACCGATGTGCAATGCTTATGCCACGCGATAGAGGAACCAGACGAATGCAAGAGCGAATGCCGTATATATCAGGGCGCTGCGGAGAAAAAGACTCCAGCGCCTTTTTTTACGCCCTGACATGTAGGTATAAAGACCTCCTCCGAGGATTCCGAAACCGATGCAATATGCTATCCAGAAACCGACACTTCCCATAGTTCTGTATCGCTTTAGTTGCACGGGGCTTTTGCTCCTTTTATGCCGCCTTTTGCACCTCCTGAAAGCGAAAATATATTCTGGTCGTAGCTGACGGTCTTCTGTCCTTCCTCACGTTTGCGTTTGAGGGCGAGTTGCACGAGCTTGTCCATTAGTTTGTCAAAAGAAATTCCGGTCGCTTCCCAAAGGTAGAATGACAGAGAGCCGGGTATTGTGTTGATTTCGTTGACATAAATTTCATTGTTGTCATCATCAACGATGAAATCTATTCGGCTTACACCATGACAGCTCAGCACTCGGAAAGTCTCACCTGCGAGATACTGGATTCTTTTTGTCATCTCTTCCGGCAGATCGGCGGGAATGCGTTTCTGGGATGCCTGCATGCCTTTGGCTCCCTTGGTGCCACCCATGTATTTGTCCTCGTAGGAAAGAATTTCCGCGCTTTTTATAGGTTCTTCAAGCACAGATGACTGATATTCGTCACAGTCGCCAAGTACCGAACAGTTGATTTCCTTCAGATTGTCAACCATGTGTTCGACTATGATTCTGGAAGTGTATTTTTGTGCGACCTCAACTTTCTCTATGAGTTGTTCGCGGTTTGCGGCACGGCCTATTCCAACACTCGAACCGAGGTTGGCCGGCTTGACGATAACCGGATATCCGATTTTGGTTTCGATTTTCTCGATCAGTTCGTCGCGCTTTGCAAACCATTCCTTGTCTGTGAACCACACATAGTCAATGACCGGGATGCCTGATTCTCGGAGAATCATTTTCATCGTTATCTTGTCCATGCCGTTGGCGCTTGCAAGAGTGTCGCATCCTGCATATGGAATTCCGATGGTTTCAAGGACACCTTCAAAGATTCCGTCTTCCACATTTGATCCGTGGAGGACCGGAATAACTACATCAAGCGTCGTTACCGGGCCTTTGTTTCCGAACAGACCGGCAGATTTGGCACGATATAGACTGTAGTCGCCGTAAACAGGACGGATGTAGACCTCCTCGCATTTTTCAAGCAGAGCGGGAATATCGCGGTAGTTTGCTATCTCAAAAAGAGCCTCGCCCGTATAGAACCGTCCTTGCTTTGATATATATATAGGTGTGACGTCATATTTTTCGCGATTTATGGCGTGCATTGCCTGCGAAGCGGAAATCACCGAGATTTCATGTTCGGTAGAGCGTCCGCCGAAAAAGACTCCAATATTGGTTTTCATTGTCTTGTTTTTATGATATAAAAAGATATTTGTTCAACTGTTATCAGATGACACATTTATTTGAATGTGTCGGGAAGATCATTTTCGTAGAGAATTGTATCTCCGCTTTTCAGCATGGTCGCCAAAAGTTGTTGTGCTTCATTGAATGAATCGACTTTGTGGACTTTCGCTATACCGTTGTCAACGTTTTCAATTCCTTCGACTATTGCATCACGGTTATAAGTGCCCACGATTATGGCGATATCTGCTGAAACGGCGATGGATTCTCCGAACTTCCTGTTGAGTTCTTCTTGTCTGTCGCCAAGTTCTATCATGCCGGGTGTGACGATGATACGTCTGCCGCCGGTCATCATTTTTAACACGTCAAGAGCCATTTTCGAACCGGTGGGGTTGGAGTTGAACGCATCGTCGATGATGGTTACCCCGCCGGGAGTACGTTTCATGTTAAGGCGGTGTTCGACTTGCTCGATGTTGGCTACCGCATATCGTATTTTTTCAATAGGAACATTCATGCGCAGCGCTACGATGATGGCCGCAAGAAGATTTGACACATTGCATTCGCCGACTAAATGAGTCGAGAATGCCAACTGTTCTCCTGTGGGTGTCACAACGGTAAATGATGTCCCTCCCGGGGAGTAGGTGATGTCTTCCGCTGTGTATTGCGCAGCATCTTTGGCGCTAACGGCATAGCGTATACATTCGACATTTTCTACATCGCGGTTGGCTACAAAAGGGAAATCGTCGTTAACTATAGCAAGTCCGTCGGCCGGAAGCGCATCGACCAGCTCGAATTTTGTCCGCTGTACGTTTTCAATTGTCTTGAACGATTCAAGATGCTGTTCGCCTACAGCGGTGACAATTCCAACTGACGGATGCACGAGATCGCAGATTTCCTTTATGTCTCCCGGTTGTTTCGCCCCCATTTCGCAAATAAACACCTCATTGTAAGGCTTGAGATATTCGCGGATCGTACGGATGACTCCCATAGTGGTATTGAAGCTTCCGGGTGTCATCAATACATCATATTTCTCAGAAAGAATTCGGTTTAGATAGTGTTTTGTGCTTGTCTTTCCATAGCTGCCGGTGACTCCGATTATTTTTAGATCAGGCATTCCGTTGATAATTCGTTTTGCATCATCGTAATATTTCTGATTGATGCGGGCTTCTACGGGCTTGAGCAATGTGTTGGCGGCAATAGCAAAAGCATGAGAGAAACAATATATCGCGAGAGTTGTCGAGGCTGCGATATCCAACGAATAGCCACGGAATACGCATAAGACTGTTACGGCAGCGATTATGATGGCTGCAAGTCCGAGCATCACGCTGAATATGCGGGTGGCACGGGGAGTCATTACCAGCGGTTTCTTGTATTTCCGCCCTGCAAGGTTGAATATGTTTACAATCGAGATTACGGCAACCAGACCAACGGAAATAAGAGGCAATGACAGGGTGGAAAGCGATGCAAGTACCACAGCTCCGGAAATGAGACGCATTGTCGATGTGCTGTCCTGCGACGAGGAAAGCCACCGATTATAGCGGTCATTGCGATATGAATTCTGCTGAAGCATCATCAAGTCGCGCTTGAATTCAAGCACGACATTTATTATAGTAAGTAAAATGGCAATTATAATGAGAGCTAACATGGTTGAGCTATGTTGATTTGGTTATCAATCTATTTTAAATCTTCAGATGTTCCCGAGGAAGCTACGTAACACGGCAGCAAATTGCATGGGATTGTCGAGAAATGAATAATGTCCGCATCCGGGGAATGACACGAGACCTGCATTAGGGATAAGCCGCTCCATTTTTTTTGCGTCATAGAGTGGGGTGGCGGAGTCATTCTCCCCCCATATTAATAATGTGGGGGCTTTTATATGCTGAAGCTTGTCGGTCAGATCTTCATTTACCACCTTTGAAAGTATTCTTCTCATCATAGGCGATGCGTTGGCATAGTCGCTTGACCCGGCTTTAGCCCTTCTGGCATCAAGATGCTTTTCTGCGGTCTCTTTACCGAGGAAGAGATACATCAGCCTTTTGATGGCCTTGAATGAATATACTTTCCAATAATATTTCAGTGACCGTTTGGGTTTGATGCCTGCGGCGTCGACAAGTATTAGTTTCTCCACCTGATTACGTGATGCGTAAAGTATGCCTACACGTCCGCCGAAAGAATGCCCCAGCATTATAGGTGTCTTTATGCCAAGCTCTTTTGTCAAAGCCTCGATCTGGCGCGTATATTCTTCGACCCCCCACACATCATTCGGTTCTTGTGAGTCGCCGAACCCCGGAAAGTCGACATTTATGACACGGTAGCCGCATGATAATGCCACGCGTTCAATTGACGCAAGAGTGGTGTGGTTGCAACCCCAGCCGTGCATCATAACGACGGTCTTTTCACCTTTTTCAGAATCGGTGTAGTGAAGATTCAGCCCTTCAAGCCTCGTATCTCTGTCCATAAATAAAATTTGACCTACAAAATTATGAAAAAGCGGTGAATAATTGCATGTGCAGGTTTAAAAAGTTTGTGCCCCTCGGATTTGTTTGCTAATTTTGCAAGAAATCACCAGAATTATATAAGACATCAAGAGAGAGGCTTGATTAATTTTGTGCGTCGTCCGATGACGCTACAATTATTAATTACTCTTGTTATAAATTTATTCTTAACAAACCATGAGTTATCCTTTTGCTTATAAGCTGTTTCCGGCTGTACTGTCGGTCTTTTCATTGACTGTTGCCGTGTCATGTACACATTCTCACTCTGATGCCAATGATGAGAATGTGGCAGAGGAAGGACATGACCATGAGGATGAAATCGTCATGTCTCCTGCCGATGCAATGCGTTTCGGGGTCATGGCCGAAGCTGCGGTCAAAACTCCGTTCTGTGAGATTGTCAAAGTTTCAGGCGAGGTTCTCCCGGCTGCGACAGACCGCAGTGTCGTGTCGGCTCCTACTTCCGGGATTGTAAGACTCGTTTCCGGTATCGAACAGGGTAAGGCTGTCGGAAACGGAGAACTTATTGCTTCAATATCCGCAGGAAATATGACTGGGGGAGATGCCAACAAGATGGCAAAAGTGTCTCTTGACGCTGCGAAACGAGAACTTGACCGTCTTACTCCATTGCTTAAAGATGGCCTTATAACGAAAAAAGAATATAATGATGCCTTGCGCTCGTATGAGGAGGCTAAAAGCGCCTATAGCCCTGCAGCAGCAACAGGACGAGCATCAAGTCCGATTTCCGGTGTCGTCTCTGAGCTGCTTGTCAGTGACGGTTCTTTTGTAGAAGCCGGTCAGCCGATTGCGACGGTGGCGCGTAGCCAGCGTCTGACACTAAAGGCGCTTCTTCCATCACGCCACATTGACATGCTTCCGCGGATAGCCTCTGCCAATTTTATTCCTTCTCATTCTTCCGGCAAAGCTATCCGGTTGGCTGATCGAGGCGGAAAGGTGCTGTCATCCTCTATGTCAACCGCCGATAATACACCAGGCTATCTTCCTGTTTATTTTTCGTTTGACAATCATGGCGATGTCGTTCCGGGCACGCCTGCTGACGTATATCTGGTCGGGACACAGAGGTCTGATGCGCTGACAGTTCCTGCCGGCGCTATATCTGAGCAGCAGGGCGAAAAATTTGTTTATGTCAAGGTCGAGGATCATGCTTATGCGAAGCATCCTGTTAAAGTCGGTCGGAATGACGGTCGTCGAGTCGAAATCCTTGATGGCATTTCTGAAGGAGATTCTGTAGTCGCTACTGGAACTACATTCGTGCGTCTCGCCGAGACCTCTACTGTCGTGCCTGAAGGCCATTCGCATAATCATTAAAATAATTGATTTCATAATTCAGAACTCTAAAGATGCTCAACAGAATCATAAAATTCTCACTTGACAACAGAATTGCTGTCATAGTGATGTCAATCGTTCTGCTGATTTATGGAATGATTGTGCTTTTGCGTACCGAGGTCGACATATTTCCCGATCTTAATGCTCCGACTGTAGTTGTGATGACCGAAGCTCCGGGGATGGCTCCCGAAGAGATTGAGAAGGTTATAACTTATCCGGTCGAGACGGCTGTCAATGGAGCGAGCGGTGTCCGTCGCGTACGTTCGGCTTCTGCTCCGGGCCTGTCATCGGTATGGGTTGAATTTGACTGGGGTACAGATGTCTATCTTGCCCGACAGATTGTATCGGAAAAACTTTCGGAAATAGAGAGTGATTTACCTCCTAATGTCGGGAAACCGACCCTTGGACCTCAATCCTCGATACTCGGCGAAATTCTGATTATTGGCCTCACGGCAGACTCGCTTACTACACAGGAGGAGTTACGGACCATAGCCGACCGCCAAATCAGGCCACGTCTGCTGTCTCTGTCTGGTGTCGCCTCCGTCAGTGTTATCGGAGGTGACGCCCGTGAATATCAGATATTGCTTCATCCTTCAGCGATGCGACGCTTCGGAGTCGGTTTGCAGGAGGTTCGCGATGCCGTAGGGCAAATGAATGCCAACGCGTCTGGAGGTGTGATTTATGAACACGGAAATGAATATATCATAAAAGGTGACATATCTACCGGGAATGTGGATGACTTGAGTAATTCCCTTGTCCGTACGGCCGATGGAACTACCATACGTCTTTCTGACATAGCGACTATCAAAGTCGGCGCTGCCGAACCACGTCTGGGGGCTGCATCTCTCAATTCGCAGCCAGCCGTCCTCGTGACCGTTACAAAACAGCCGGCTGTCGGCACAATCAACCTGACAGATGAAATCGAATCGAGTCTGTCGCAGATTCGCTCGACGCTGCCTGCAGACGTTAAAGTGAACACCGATATTTTCCGCCAGTCAGATTTCATATCCACGTCTATCGGAAATCTTCAGGAGTCTCTTTTCATCGGAGCGATTTTTGTGATTGTTGTGCTGTTCTTCTTCCTTATGAACCTGCGCACAACCGTCATTTCGCTTGTGGCACTTCCTCTGTCGATCATAGTGACAGTTCTTGTGCTGCATTTCCTCGGTCTGACCATAAACACTATGAGTCTCGGAGGTATAGCAATAGCGATTGGCTCGCTTGTAGATGATGCGATAGTCGATGTTGAGAATGTCTATAAACGATTGCGCGAGCGCCATCGCAGTGGCGAATCTGTGCTTACGATTGTCTACGATGCCTCTAAGGAGGTTCGTCTGCCGATTTTTAATTCTTCGCTCATTATCATGGCCAGCTTCCTCCCACTTTTCTTCCTTGACGGAATGGAGGGAAAGATGTTGAAGCCATTAGGAATTTCATTTATAGTCGCATTGGTCGCGTCCACAATCGTGGCGCTTACAGTGACACCAGTTCTCTGTTCATTCCTGCTCGGAAGCAAAAAAGCGATGAAAGCTCTTGACCGAGAACCGAAATTTGCGCGGGCACTCCGTGTCGCATACGAAAAGGCTCTTTCATGGTCGCTCGGTCATGCAAAACTGATTTTTATTTCGACTGCGATTCTTTTTGCCATATCAGTCGGCATTTTCTTCACGCTCGGCCGAAGTTTCCTGCCATCATTCAACGAGGGATCTTTGACCATCAACGTGAGCGCTTTGCCAGGCATATCGCTCGAAGAAAGCGACAGGCTTGGACGAGAAGCTGAAAAAATTATCCTCTCGATGCCTGAAATAGAACTCACGGCCCGAAAGACAGGCCGTGCGGAACTTGACGAGCATTCTCTTGGTGTGAATGTCTCTGAAATTGAAGCTCCATATACCCTTGACAACGGCCGTTCGCGCAATGAGCTGCTTGCCGACCTTCGCCATAAGCTCTCACATCTGCCGGGAGTCAATATAGAGATAGGACAACCTATTTCCCATCGCATTGACGCTATGCTTTCCGGCACTGAGGCTCAGATCGCAATAAAGCTTTTTGGCGATGATCTTGCCAAACTATATAATATCGGCAATCGGATAAAACATCTCATTTCGGATGTGCCCGGTGTTGTTGATGTCAATATCGAGCAGCAGGTAGAACGCCCGCAGCTCGACATTCGTCCGAAACGCGACATGCTTGTCTACTATGGTGTCACCATAGGCGAATTTGCCGATTTCATCAATGTGGCGCTTGCCGGCGAAAAGGTGTCGCAGGTCTATGAAAATGGATTTCCTTATGACCTGACACTCCGTATGGCTCCTGACAGCCGAAGCTCGATAGATGACATCTCCGACCTCATGATTGATACATCCAAGGGTAAAGTCCCTCTCAGTGAACTTGCGGAAATTGTTTCCGCTACCGGTCCTAACACAATCAACCGAGAGAATGTCAGTCGTAGAATCGTCATCTCCGCCAATGTCTCCGAACGAGATCTTCGAGGCACTGTCGATGATATCCGAAAGGAAATAGAATCCGACATTTCGCTTCCGGAAGGCTATTTCATTACTTATGGCGGTCAATTTGAAAATGAGGCCAAGGCTTCTGCAACGCTCGCTCTTGTGTCGATCGTCGCACTGATTGTCATATTTTTGCTTCTTTACGGGCAGTATCATAGCGTCAGCCAGTCGCTCGTTATCCTTCTGAACATGCCTTTGGCTATTATCGGAGGCGTAATTTTGCTGCGAGTGACCGGCGGTGAACTCAATATTCCGGCTATCATAGGTTTCATCTCATTACTCGGAATCACGACGCGCAACGGCATGCTTCTCATGTCGCGTTATGATCAGCTGCGTGCTGAAGGCATGGTGCTGCGTGAGCGTGTCATGCTCGGGTCTTCCGACCGTCTCAACCCGATTCTGATGACAGCGCTAAGTTCGGCTCTCGCTTTGATTCCGCTGGCTGTCAACGGGGATAAACCCGGTAATGAGATCCAGTCTCCTCTGGCTATTGTCATTCTTGGAGGATTGCTGACATCAACCGTCCTCAATATCTTTATCGTACCTCTTGTTTATCGCTATATCAACCGAAAAGAAAATACGAATAATTAAAATAACAAATTAAACAGACATGCTCCGAAAATTCAGCATTTTTCTAATCTGTCTCTCCCCTATAGGTAGTTTCGCTTCTGATTTTGACGAAGTTCTGTCCACTGTGGTTGGCAATAATCTGACTCAAAAATCTATTTTGGCCTCGGATATCGCTTCTGTCGCTGAAATGAAGGCCGAGAATACTCTCGAAGCTCCCGAGTTTTCTTACGAAAGTCTATGGGGAGCAAAAGGGATCGGTGATAAACGCAACTTTTCAATTTCGCAGTCATTTGACTGGCCCGGCGTTTATGCTGCCCGAAGCAAGGCCATAAAAAAATCGGAAAATGCCATGCAATATCTGCGTGAATCAAGTCTTCTTGAAACACGCATGGAAGTGCGTCTGGCTTTGATTGACATGATTAACATCCGTCAGCGCATAGCGACAACACGGAAAATTTGCGATGGCCTTTCATCGATGGTGGCATATTATAAAAAAGCGGCCGAAGAAGGACAGGAAACACGCCTTGATTATAACAAGGCTGTAATAGAACATGTGAATGCTGTCCGCGAACTGAAGACGCTCATGTCTGATTCGGCTGTTATTGCTTCTTCGCTCCAGTCTATGAACGGTGGGCACGATGTAGCACCTCTGATAATTAAACTTGGAGTGGAATATCCTCACAGATCGCTTGAGTCCCTGCGCCCGGACCGGGAGACCCTTCGTGCAAAAGATCCTGCTGTAGCTGCATCGCGAGCAGCAGTCGAAGCGCAGAAAGAACTCGTCAAAGTGGAAAAACGGTCTCTGTATCCCGGATTTTCCGTAGCATATCTCCACGAATGGGAAATGGGCGATAATTTCAACGGCTTCTCTGTGTCAATTACTCTGCCGTTTCTCACAGGTCGGTCCAAGACAAAGGCAGCATCACTCAGACTCGATGCCCAGCGTCTTGACGAAGAAATGTCATTAATCAAGATTGCATCTGAACTTCAGGGAGAATATGATGTGGCCTGTGAACTTCGTGAACTCTTGAGAGAATACCGGGGAGTTATAAACGATGACTCAAATATCGAACTTCTGCGTAAGGCTTTGGATTCAGGACAGATCAACTTTCTGACCTATATGCAGGAGCTGAATTATTTTCTTTCGGCTCGTCGTGATTTTCTTGAAGCGCATTATCGTTATCATATAGCGGTTGCGCGTCTTCAGCGTTACGAATAATTAAAAATATCATTAATCACCAATGCAATCATTACGCATATCTTTTATGGCCGCTGCAAGTGCGGCCATACTCGCATTATCCCCTTCGGCAATAGCGCAGCATTCAACGAAAGTTGCCAGGCCGATGGATGACAGGAACAATGTTGTCGACAATACACTTGACAGCCTTAACAAAGCTAAGTTTGCCCGTCCGATTGCCGGTTCTTCGCGCAAAGGTGACAATCCGGTGCTTTTTCTTGTTGGAAATTCAACCATGCGCACCGGCACTCTTGGCAATGGCAACAACGGCCAGTGGGGTTGGGGATGTTTCCTTGACAGTTATTTCAATCCGGGAAAAATCACTGTTGAGAATCATGCCCTCGGTGGCACGAGCAGCCGTACGTTCTACGAACGTCTGTGGCCCGACGTGCTTGCCGGAGTCCGTAAGGGAGACTGGGTGATAATTGAGCTTGGACATAATGATAACGGCCCTTATGACAGCGGGCGAGCACGGGCATCGATTCCCGGAATCGGTAAAGATACACTTCATGTCACCATAAAGGAGACCGGAGAGAAACGGATTGTATATACGTATGGGGAATACATGCGTCGGTTTGTCAATGAAGTCAAATCCAAAGGGCATACCCGATACTGATGTCACTAACTCCGCGCAATGCTTGGGCAGATGCCGACAGCACTGTCATAGAACGTGTCGACGAGACGTTCGGCAAGTACAACCGTCCGCGACAGCAGGTATAGCTTAAAAAAATAGCCGTCCAGGTTTTGGGCGGCTATTTTTGTGAGAGTTTCCAGCGGTCGGGAAGCAGGTCGCGGTATTTTTCGATCGGGGTGTTTGGCGGCCATGCGGCACATCGGTCGATTATGTCGCAGAAGTAGTCGAAGACGTTGACTCCGCAGCGGTGGCAGGTGATCGCAAGAGAGTGGTACAGGGCGGCGGCTTCGGCTCCGGAGTGGGAGCCGATTGTAAGTCGGCGACGGGTCAGGGATATGTAGCGGTTGATTCGCTCGACTTCGTTGTTGTCGAGTCTGTAGGTGGGTGAGGCAAAGATGCGTGGTATCTCGTCCCATTGTTTGAGTGCATGTTCGGTGGCGGCGAGCAGCGGGTCGTCGGGTGGCACGCCGATGCGGTCTTTGACTGCTGTCAGTCTCATGCGGATTTTCTCGAGCATCACCTTGGAGTATCGTTGTCTCCACTCAAGGTGCTTTCCCGCCGTCCATCCGTCTTTGCCTATGCGGTGCTGATGCTCGAAGTGGTAAAGGAGTCCGAAGAGCTTTGCTATTTCCTGCGCCTTTGGATTGTCTTTCAGATCGAGAAACTTTCGCTTGATGTGCTGCAGGCATGGCAAGCGTTTTATCCCGCTCATCCCACCGATTCCGATATGCCGGTATCCCGAGTAATAGTCGCACTGGAAGGCTCCGTTGAAGCCTTTTATGTGTTGCTCGAAGACTTCGGCCGAGCGGGAGCCGTCGTCATAGAAGAAGTACACAAGCCCGGTTGTCATGCCGACGAACACCCATATGTAGCCTTTCTTGATCTTTCTTCCCGAAGGAGTTGCCACCTGCAGCCGCACTTTCTGATAGGTCTCGTCACCGCAGATATAATTGTCCGCGACTATTGCCTGACCCAGCGCCTTGTATAGATTTTCCAGATGTACCCTTACCTTACTTACGAGCTTCTGTGCGGTGCCTTTGTCAAGGTCGAAGCCGTGGGCACGGAAGTATTCGACAGCATTTTCAAGTGGCATGCAGTGGAGATAGCGTAGCTCGGCGAGTCCGGCTATGAAGGAAGATGTATACTGCGAGTTAAGCAGCGGTGTGGCGGGTGCGGAACCTTTGTATATTTTCTCGTCCTGCACGTATTTTCTGACCTTGTAGATAATTTTTTTGAAGCGCATCGGCTCCATGACGTAGCGCACGACATCGCACTCGCCGATAAACGTCGCCGCCTCGGGATTGAAGTCCGGACTGTCAGGCTCCACTATAATGGTCTCCACCTCACACTCCGGATGCGTCTTCCTTTTGGCGCCGTTGTTGGTACGTTTCTTCTCTGGCTTCTGCTGTCGAGTTTCGGATGTGGCAGGAGTCGTCACCGGTTTCTTCTGACGCTCCGACGGCGAGCCCTGCAGACGCTGCACTGCCTGACGCGCGGCTTTCTCTTTGCTCAGTTCCGCACTTTTGCCTTTCATAGCCTCCTCCATTGAGGCCATTTGCTTGCGCAGTTCATCTACAGTCGCCACAAGCTTCTCGTTGGTCGACTGCAGCTTTTCATTGGATAAAGTAAGCGAGCTGACAGAGGCCAACGCCTCGTCGAGCCGCCCTTGAAGGAACTCGATCTGACGTTGCAGAAACTCTATCAACTCGTTCTTTTTCATGGTGTAAAGTTACAAAAAATATCTGACATTTGCAACTTTCCACGCCATTTATTTATTTGATTAACAAATTATTAAGCCTTATTTTACGGCCATTCTGAAGCGATTTTCGACCATCACCTTCACAGGCGTGAGGCCCCTCATCAGCATATAGAAATCGTCCCATTGGAGCCTGCGCACGCCGTCATCGCCCTTTTTGAGCACCTCCCGGAAACGGCCTCGCGACAGTCTTTTTGTGTACATCAAAAATCCGTCGCCATCCCATTTCAACGCCTTCATGGTCTTGCGGTCCTTTGAGAAAAACACATACACATCGCCCGATGCCGGAGAATGCCCCTTCCACGACCACACCATCTGGGCCAGACCCCGGATGCCGTAGCGCATCGATACCGGCTGCCGGCATACCCAGAGCCGCATATCCGCCTCAAGACTCCACATCACTCCTGCGTGTCATGACATCCACCAGAAGCGCCAGCCCCTCCGCGCTTATCTCTCCCAGACTCACGCCTCGGCCCCAACCGAGTTCGATGTGCACGTCACGCACGACACTGGTGGCACCGACATCCCGGCTCTCATCCGCAACCTGAATACCGGGAACCTTAACCTCCCGGAATAACGGCCCGCCACCTTCCCGCGACGAATCCGGTCTCTCCGGCAGACTGCGTTGATAATCGCTTATGCTGATTTTGCGGCGCCGAAGCCACTCATAAAGCCGCTGGACGTTGACGCCGGTACCGGCACAGAAACGGTTCAATGCGATATAGCCGTCTGTCTCGCATTGATTCTTGTAACGCGTCCATGTCTCTGAATAGACATCGGACAAAGACTTGTTATAACCCATGATTCTTTTTGTCGACAAAGATACAACTCTCTTTCGGAGTTCGTCAATATGCTATCGCGGATGGTTGTACTTCGGCAAGTGGGCACGTCAGGTTGCAAAACAGACAAAAGTTCCGTTTGTGGATTTAAACGAGATCTCAGCACGTAAGTTTGAACGTTATGGAAAAGAAAAGGTGAAGACTATGTTTTATCTCGACAGTATCCACACAAGTGAATTCGGGGCTAAGGTCAATGCGAAGTCAGCAGTCGAAGGCCTGAGGGGGTGAAGAATCCCACGCTGGCCAAATATCTGCTGCCTGAGAGCCTTGATACTGTCACAGGTTCTTCCCGCTCAAATGGTCGTCCTGTCGTTTTCACTATCGGTGACAGTACGGTCAAGAATGAAGATTCAGATGATGACAGCATGTGGGGATGGGGGAGCGTGCTGGCCGAATATCTCGACACGACAAAGGTCTCTGTCGAAAATCATGCGATGCCCGGACGCAGTGCCCGCACATTTGTTGATGAAGGTCGTTGGGACAAGGTTTATGAAGCTTTGCAGCCCGGTGACATTGCTTATACAGTTTGGTCATAATGATGCCGGCCCAATAAACACAGGTAAGGAGCGAGCTGAACTTCGCGGGGCGGGACCTGAAAGCAAGGTGTTCAAAATGCAGAGTACCGGGCGTTACCATGTTGTCTATACTTTCGGTTGGTATATGCGTAAATTCATTATGGATGCCCGTGAGAAAGGTGCTGTCCCGGTCTTGATAACCCACACTCCGCGAAATAAGTTTGACAACGGTTTTATCGAAAGTAATACCGATAGTTTTGGCGCATGGACCAAAGAAGTTGCCGACGCTATGGGGTTGTCTGCATCGACCTTAACACCCTTGCCGGTCAGACTCTCCAACATATAGCTGATGACGAAGGACTGAAAAAAGTCAACGCACATTTCAAGCGTGACCATACACATTCATCTATCCTTGGTGCCCGCCTGAATGCCTCAATTGTCGCAGAAGAACTGAAAAAAATTATTGATGGTCTACAAAGTAGAAATTAATATCTAAAAACGCGACATCCTTAAACGGCCACAAAAGGTTAGACAAAAAACTTTTTGTGGCTGTTTATAATTCGCCAATGTTAGTCGTTTTTCCATATTTTTTGTCTTTACTTACTTTGGATAAAGAGCTTTTGAATAAGTTTTCTTGAAAATTCTATTTTGATTAATGTAAAGTATACTTGTCTATTTGTAAAAGTTTGTATACCTTTGTGCTGTTCAGTTCACATGACATTATCTCAATAAATATCAGATATGAAGAATCTACTTTTTCCAAGGCAATTCCAAATGGTAGGATGGATGTTCTTTATTCCAGCCATCCTGCTTGGTATTCTTATTTATTGTAGCGTGATAAGTTGTTCAGGAACAATCGAGACCATCATCAACGATGCAGTGATAATTGGCATCACTGTCGGTTCTGTCTTCATCGTCTGCTCCAAAGAGAAGCATGAAGATGAGATGATACAGTCTATCCGGCTTGCATCGTTACTGAATGCCTTGTATATTTATAGCGTAATCCTGATAACTGCTGTTTTGCTGATTAACGGTCTTGCTTTCATTGAGTTTATGACCTTTAATCTTGTGTTATTGCCCCTTATATATGTAGTGGTATTTCGCCTTGAAATTTATCGTTACAATAAAATGAGCGAGGATGAAGAACAGGATTAAGGTTGAGAGGGCAGAAAAAGACGTAACCCAACAGCAATTAGCGGAGGCTGTAGGGGTTAGTCGGCAAACTATCGTTGCTATCGAGAAGAATCGTTTTCTGCCATCAACACCGCTTGCACTCAAAATTAGTCGGTTCTTCGAAAAGCCGGTCGAAACAATATTTATCCTTGAAGATACAGATTAACAACTCTCTAAAATTATATTAATGAAAAGCAAAGTTCGGTTCAGCGCCTACTGTGTTATCGTAACAGTCGCGGTGGTTGCACTATTCTTAATTGGAATAGTTGCAACACGTCATCAATCCGATAAATGTATAGGGTTGAGTGTAATTGCAGTTGTCACTACGCTTGCTGGTCTATTCTACTGCCCGATGAGTGTGAGCACAGATTCCAACTCTGTTAAAATTCACCGACTGCTATCGGGATGCAAGACGTTCAAGTATTCAGATATTGAGGCCGTCGATACTTGCTATCCATCAGCAGGTGGATTAAGGCTATGTGGAAGTGGCGGATTCTTCGGTTACTGGGGCTATTTCAGCGATATTCTCATCGGTCAATATTTTGGTTACTATGCAGACAGAAGACAATGTCTATACATTAAATTGAAAAATAAAAAGCAATATGTAATCAGTTGTGAAAACCATATAGAAATTGTAAAGACCATTCAGAGGAGTTTGAAATAATGTCTTTTCGATCCATTTGTTTTATTGTCATTTTTATATTCCCAAGATTATGGAGCGTTGCTTGGCGAAGAGGCTTATAAAATCTTATATTTAAGCTATTTACCATTGTGGCAGATGTAATGATTAATGGTTGGCCAATGGTTGGAGCGGGTTTGGGTACTACGGATAATACCTAAATTCGCTCCACCATTGAATTGTCTTCTATGTTTGGAAATGAGAAGGAGGGGAAGCATATACAACTATGGTTGCAGTTCCCGGAAGGAGTACCATGTCTACTTTGAACGGCTAATCGTTATATAACGTATGTCGCGTTTCTATTCAGTCCGTGCTATAATGCTATACCCTGATTTTTGAGATATTCTTTATATACACGTGAAAATTGTTCGTTGGCTGCTCGCGGGTAGCGGACTTCGGCAAACACCTGCGCGAGGTTTTCCTTATTGTTCTCTTTGACAAATTGTTTTGAACTTTCAAGATTCTCTTTTTCTGAATAAACTTCACGCAGTTCGTCATCTGACGGATTTACATATCTGCTGTGGTGTACAATTGCTCCGATGGGTAATCGTTCCTGCAATTCCGGCGATTCTGCTGGATAGCCTACCGTAACAGTTATAACCGGCACTACGTCGGATGGCAATCCGAGTGTTTCGGCGATCTGCCCGGCGTTATAGGTTGTAGTACCGAGGTAACATGTGCCGAGACCGTTCATTTCAGCAATGGTTACAAACTGTTGGGCGAAAATAGAAGTGTCTATTACCCCCCATGTGAAACCTTGAAGATTATTTAGCCCCGGCTCTGTGCTGTTAATGCGACACCAATGGTTGAATCGGTTGAAGTCGATGCAGAATGTCAGCACTGCTTTTGCTCCTGTGATGGCCGGCTGATTGAAATGGGCCGGGGACAACCGGGCGATTTCTTCAGGATCGGTTGACACTATTACAGAATAGGTCTGCATATTGCCTGTATTCGCAGCACGTGCGGCATCTTCAAGCATTTTATCAATAAGTTCTATGCTGACAGTACGCGATGGTTCATATCTGCGGATTGTACGGCGTGTTGAGAAATAATTCAAAGTATCCATTAAAATAAAAATGATGTTTATAATAATTAAAATTTACGGTCTTTAGACCCGAACCGAAATTTTCCGCAAGTTACAATTTTATTCGCTGATGTAGATAACTTCGGGGTGATAATTTTGCAATATAGGAAATTATTGACCAACTTTGCACTCCTCAAAGACACCTAATATAAATGGAAAGAAAAAGATACACATTCGAGGAGGCATACGAAGCTTCGGTCAAATATTTTGGTGGTGATGAACTCGCTGCCAGAGTGTGGGTTAGCAAGTATGCCCTTAAGGATTCAGAAGGAAATATCTACGAACTGACCCCTTCCGACATGCACCACCGCATTGCATCGGAACTTGCAAGAATTGAAGCGCATTATCCTAATCCTATGAGTGAGAAGGATATCTACAGCCTTCTTGACAATTTCGATTACATTGTACCGCAAGGAAGCCCGATGGCCGGTATAGGTAATAACTTCCAGACCGGCTCTCTTTCAAACTGCTTCGTTATCGGTCTTGACGGACATCCTGACTCCTATGGCAGTATTATCAAGATTGACGAGGAACAGGTGCAGCTTATGAAGCGTCGTGGCGGTGTCGGTCATGACATGAGTGATCTCCGTCCGAAAGGAACTCCTGTCAAGAATTCAGCTTTGACATCTACGGGGCTTGTTCCGTTCATGGAACGCTATTCCAATTCAACCCGCGAGGTGGCACAGGATGGGCGTCGCGGAGCGTTGATGCTGACTGTAGCAATTAAACATCCGGATTCAGAACGGTTTATCGATGCGAAACTGGAACAAGGAAAAATCACCGGTGCGAATGTCTCTGTCAAAATTGACGATGAATTCATGCGCTGTGTCGAAGAAGAACGTCCTTACACATGCCAGTTCCCGCTTGACAGCAATGATCCGGAAGTAAAGACCGACATAGACGCGAAAGCTCTTTGGGGAAAGATTGTCTACAACGCATGGAAATCGGCCGAACCCGGAGTGCTTTTCTGGGACACTATTCTGCGTGAATCTCTTCCGGACTGCTATGCTGATCTTGGCTTTCAGACTGTATCGACAAACCCATGCGGTGAAATCCCTCTGTGCCCCTACGATAGTTGCCGTCTGCTTGCAATCAACCTTTACTCTTATGTGAAAAATCCGTTTACACCGGAAGCTTATTTCGATTTCGATCTGTTCCGTGAGCATGTCGCCAAAGCTCAGCGTCTGATGGACGACATTATAGACCTCGAAATGGAAAAGATAGATACTATAATAGAGAAAATAAAAGCTGATCCGGAAAATATGGAGGTTAAGGAAACGGAACTTAACCTGTGGTTTAAAATCAAGGCAAAGACGCTCAAGGGACGTCGCACCGGACTCGGAACAACTGGTGAAGGCGACATGATTGCTGCGCTCGGTTTGCGTTACGGCACACCTGAGGCGACTGAGAAATCTGTGGAGGTTCACCGAGCACTTGCTCTTGCGGCTTTCGGCTCATCGGTTCAGATGGCAAAGGAACGCGGAGCGTTTGAAGTATTCGATGCCGCCCGCGAACGAAATAATCCATACATCTGCCGCTTGCGCGAAGTCGCTCCTGAGCTCGTAGCTGATATGGAGAAGCATGGTCGCCGTAACATTGCGTGTCTGACAATTGCTCCGACCGGTACTACGTCACTCATGACCCGTACTTCTTCCGGCATTGAGCCGGTGTTTATGCCTGTATATAAGCGACGCCGCAAAGTGAATGCCAACGACGTTGACGTTCATGTGGATTTTGTGGATGAATCGGGAGATGCTTTCGAGGAGTATATTGTCTATCATCCTAAATTCCTTGAATGGATGCGGATCAGCGGGATTGAACAGCGTCGCGATTTCACACAGGCAGAACTCGATGAACTCGTGTCCAGATCGCCTTACAACAAAGCGACAGCCAATGATATTGACTGGCTTGAAAAAGTGAAGATGCAGGGAGCTGTACAGAAATGGGTTGATCATTCAATCTCAGTAACAATCAATCTGCCCTCGGATACACCTGTCGAACTTGTTGACCGTCTGTATATGGAAGCATGGAAAGCCGGATGCAAAGGATGTACCATCTATCGCGACGGATGTCGGTCGGGAGTATTGATTTCTGTTGGCGAAAACAAGAAAAAGGATCGCGAAAAGGCCGGAGAGGAAAAAGATGAGAATTCTGCCGACGAAGTGAAATCAACATCGGGCGCAGCTGATATGCCGGCTCCGATGTCAAAGGTAAAACGACCGATAGAGCTTGAGGCTGATGTGGTACGTTTCCAGAACAACAAGGAAAAGTGGATTGCGTTTGTCGGTTTGAAAAACGGTCAGCCTTATGAGATTTTCACCGGTCTTGCCGATGATGACGACGGTATTTTCTGTCCTAAATCAGTGTCAAAGGGTAAGATTATCAAGGCCACCGATGACAAGGGCAACAAACGGTATGATTTCCAGTTTATCAACAAACGTGGCTACAAGACTACCATCGAAGGACTCTCCGATAAATTTAATCCTGAATATTGGAACTACGCAAAACTTATTTCAGGTGTATTGCGCTACGGCATGCCGATTGATCAGGTAATCAAGCTTGTAAACGGTCTTGAACTGGACTCTCAGTCAATCAACACATGGAAGATGGGCGTTGAAAGAGCCTTAAAGAAATATCTGCCATCAGGAACTCCTGCAGGCGGACAGAAGTGCCCGAATTGCGGACAGGAAACCCTCATCTATCAGGAAGGTTGCCTTATATGCACATCCTGCGGTTCATCCCGCTGTGGATAAGACATATTGGACTTACGTCGGATTTACAGTATGTCTTTCAGTCTGACTGCGATGTTGTGGTCACTTAAGTAGAGAGGCTTGCGAGGCATATAATCTGAGGAAACAAGTGAAGCGGTGGTGTCTGAAAGGGCATCGCCGCTTACTTTTATCCCTGCAATATCAAGAGCCGTCGGAGTAAAAGAACGTGATGTGGAAAGTAGCTTGCGTGCATTCTTGCGAAGTCTTATACTATTGTCGGGATATGCGGTCCGATATTTTTCAGATAGCCATGCTATAAACGGAACGTGGACCTGATGAATTGACGGACGTGGAGAGGCATGGAGGAAGCGTCCGTGTTCGTCGTCAAAAATGTCTTCTCCATGATCCGAGGTGTATAGGAGTCCGGATTTTACATCATCAAGCGACTCAAGACGGTCGATGCACTCCGAGAGGAAACGGTCTGTGGCTACGATTGTATTGTCGTAAGCGTTGATGAGCTTGTCGCGTTCTTCCTTGACGGCTTCTTTATAGTCGCATGGAGTGAAACGCTTATCAGCATCGCTATATCGGTCAATATAATTGAAATGAGAGCCATAGGTGTGCACGACAATCAGTTGTTTCTTGTTGCCTTGTGCTATTATATTGTCAATCACCGGCAATAATTCTGAATCCGGTTTCCGGTTTGCTTCAATCGGATTTGAGATTCTGTCAAGCTCCTTGATGAATACTGTTGTATCGCTTTCAAAGGCAAAGAAATCTATGAATGAATGATTGTAACGCTGGTTAGAGAGAAATGCAGTTGAAAAACCGGCATCCTTAAACGCTGTCACAATACTCTTTACTTTATAAATATCTGTATCGAAATTGGTCGCATCGACCGGGCTTAGCAGCATCGGAACGCTTTTGTGGGTAGTGTTGCTTTCGCTATAGGCTCGTGTTGATGTAATAATATCGTGGCGACCTGTCAGTTTAGGGTTGGTAGGACGGGTATAGCCGAGCAGCTGCCAGTTTTCCGCCCGCGAAGTCTCTCCGATAACCAACATGTATAGTTCTCGGTCACCCGCAGTATGCGAGGGTACTGCATCATATCGGAATGATGCCGACGTTTGATGATAGTTGCCTGTACGCCGTGTCCTGTCAATCGCAAGATAGATATTATAACCAACGTTGACCGGATAAAGATTACTTGTCGTTGAATATGGTGTCGGAGACGTGAAGGAGCATACGAGTAGTCCGATTCCGATTATGCAGATGCCCGAGGCTACCCTGAAATTACTTTTTACGAATGGTGCATCCAGTAGAGTTCCTTTATGAATGAATATTCCGGCTGCAATCAGAGATGGGACATAAAGTAACATGACAAATGATATGACTGGTGCCAGACTCCCAAGAAGCTCGGTGACTTCCGAAGAGTTTGTCGTCACGAGATTAAGGAACATATCGACCGCAATTATACTTCGACCATATAAAGCCAGCAGAACAATCTGAAATGCCGCGAAGAAGACTAAAGGAAACATCATCCATATCGACCGCCCTATTTTGGGCGAAATACTAAGAAGCAGATACATGATTCCTCCGGGCAGAACAATGTTTGTTAGCGCCCCGAGTGGAGTGAGTTGCTCTGTGAACGAGAGTATTATATTCGGCAGGAGCAAGGAAAGAAGGAAGATATAAAATACAATATTCTTAAACATTACGAACCGGATTAAAAAATTTATGAAACTCCTGAAGGCAACAGTCCCTATATCAAATAGAGATTTAGTGCCATTTCGACTCTTATTTAGAAAGCTTCGTTTATTCCGAAAAGGAAGCCTGAGCCATGCTTCCCGAAGCCGATGTCAAGCCTGACATTCGTGTTCTTTTTAAATTCCCAACGATATCCGATTCCGACCTCAGGGAGCAGGCGTTTGAAACAGATATCAGCCCATTTTTCATATATGCTTCCCACACTCCCCCATATAGCTATCCCGGACCGGCGGTATACATGCTGGCGCAGTTCAAATGTGATATCAGTCGCACACTTGTCGCGGAAACGGCCTTTGTAATAGCCTCTCATTGCGGCTCCGCCGAGCGTAGGCATTTTGCCCCACGGAGTATGACCGTAGGTCCATTTGCCATGAAACCGCGATGCGAGCACTCCTCCTTTCCAGAGAGGAAGATAGAGATTATAGCTCAGTTCCGTACTTGAAAACGAGTGATCTTCGTTTCCGAGAAATCTTGGCGAAAAAAGTTGGATCAATTCAAAGAAATGGCCCCGGTTAGGTCCTGTGAGATTATCGCGTGTATCTGATTGTAGCAATACTCCTGCAGAAATTGTAAAATATCTGAGCGGTTCACCTTCCCAAAGGTCATAGTCAGTAATACTGTGGGCATTAGTATAGCTCATCTCTATGGCAGGGCCTACGAAAAGATTATGGGCAAGCCTCCATTCATAGTCCGAAGACAAGGTTATGTCAAACAGACCGTATTTTGTCTTGTTTGCATCGTCATTATCCATAGCGAAGCCAATCCCCAGAAGTAGGTGCTGAACGACATGAAGTCGAGTTTGTAGTTGATTCGGCGTTTATCTCTTGGATAGACGTGAGTTCCCTCTATGCCTACCGAATAATATTTTTTTGTAGCGAGAGTGCCGGTCAGTGAGACGTTGGATGTCGGCAGAAGAGTGTCAGAAGGACAGGTAGAGTAATCACCGGCTATGACGAGACCTATGCCAAATCCTTTCTCACTTGTATAATAAGGGCCTCCGAGCGGGGCGAAATTGGGGCGCCGTGTGAGCTGTCGTTTGTTTGACTGATGAAAATATTCGATTACACGTGATACGATGTCTTTATGCTCTTTCGACGCGCCCTCTATAACAGCAGAGTCTGTAACAATGATATTCTCCTCCGGCATTTCCTCTGAACGTAGGGGAAATGCCGTGAGAAGTGAAATGATAAATAAATATTGAACGTGACGAAACATGTCTGCAAATTTACATAAATAAATATAGCCGAAAATATATCCGGCACCCTAAGATTGGAAGCTATGGATAATATGTTCGTCTAATTTAGAAACGCCGGAATCTGCAAATAAGTTTCAGTGGAGCCGTGTTATGGCCAGAGAGTAAATACTGATTTCTGAAGTCGGCGAGGCTTTCTTTATTGCCTCGATGCAGCTAAGCATTGTCGCGCCTGTGGTTATTACATCATCGACAAGAAGGATGTGTCTGTCTGTAATCAAGGAGATGTCTTCCACACTGTAGATATTGCGGGTGTTCAACAGGCGCTGGTGGGCGTTTTTACGTGTTTGGGATCTGTGGAATGATGCAGATAGAGTATCCGCAACAGGTATGCCGGTAACCGAGCTGATGCCTTCGGCTATCTCGGTGGCCTGATTATAGCCACGTTGCAGACGTTTGAAAAAGTGCAGGGGAACCGGGACAAGAGCGTCTATACCGTCAAAAAATCCACAGGCATCCAGTTCTGTGGCATGTTCGGCTGCAAGAGTGCGTCCGACGATAGGACGGCTGCGGTATTTCGTATCATGTATGAGACGTGCGTATTCATTTTCCCTGTAGTAATAGAACAATGAGGTTGCCCGTTTAACAGGGTGTCCTATCATGAACAGGCGTTCGTGTATCTCGTTTGGCTGTATTCTGTGCATTCCGGTGAGAGGAAGCGACAGTCGGCAGTCAAGACACATCACATTTTCCCCATTTACAAGTGTCCGCTGGCATACTGTGCATACGTCGGGAAAAATCAGATTGAAGAAGCTTTCGACCCAAAGTCGGGCAGTGGAGATTGTCTGGCTGAGATTCATGGAGAGAGATTTGAGCTTTTATGTTGATGTAAAGATATGTATCATTGATTCTCTTCTGTCAGCATCATGGCTATTTCCGTCCTGAAGATATTGACAATCAAAGGATATTCAAAGCCTCGTGTCATGGCGAATTTGACCACTTTCAGTTTCGACTCACGGCTGAGCGGCCATTCTTTAAGCTGACGTATCTTCGCTTTCATGACACGTAATGCGATTGTTCTGTATTCATCCTCTTCCTCGTCTATGTCATCGCAGGCATGGTCAATAATATCCGGCGGAAGACGTTTTACCCAAAGTCCCTGACAAATTTTACGTCGACCCCAACCGCTGAAATGGAGCTTGTCGTGGGCATAGGCTTTTGCAAAACGCATATCGTCAAGAAAATTAAGCTCCTCAAGCCGTCGGATGATTTTTGCTGAATCAGATGCGTTGATTCCCCATGAAGCAAGCTTTTTAAGTATGTCGGGGGAACATTGTTCGCAGCGGGCACAGAGATCTGCCGCCCTCGAAAGTGCATTGTCGAATGTCAGAGGAGCTTTTCGCTTTAACATATTTCGTTCGTGTCAGTTGGCTGTCCGATTACTTTTCTGCAATCAAGAAGCGGGTCTTACCATACATGTCAGGCAGAAGGTTTACGTCCTTCCATCCTTCGCTTTCCATCCATGATTTTAGCTGAGAGGACGTTAGTGGATTTACCTCAAAATATAACCGTCCATTGTCTATCAGAGCTGTCTTGGCATAAGAAGCTATGGCTTTATAGAATTTAAGACCGTCATCATCGGGACGAAAAGGGCTACGTGCGGTTCGTGGTCAAGAACATTTTTGTCTATTCCTGCTTTTTCACTTTCAAGCACATAGGGAGGATTCGAGACAATGATGTCAAACTCATTTTCCACTTTGGAGAGATTAAGGGCATCGGCCTTGAAAAAATTGACATCCACTTTCAAGGCTGACGTATTTTCGCGGGCGACGGCAAGCGCATCGTCTGAAATATCAAAGCCTGAGACCTCGGGAAAATCAAGCGATCTGGCCAGTGCCACAGCTATACATCCTGAGCCTGTACATACATCAAGCACCTTGAGATCAGACTTGGTATTGTCCTTGACTATTATGTCGACAAGCTCTTCTGTCTCCGGGCGAGGTATCAGTACAGCGGGATTGACTTTCAGCGTCATGCCATGCCAATAAGTATCTCCATAGATATACTGCACAGGTTCACCTTCAAGTAATCTGTCGGTTGCGTCATCAACACGTCCGACAATAAAATCCGAAACTTCTTTGTCAGCACGCAAGGCAAGTTCAACCTGATTCCAGCCTTTGATATGTTCCATAATTGTTCTGAATAACCAACGAGCCTCGCGGTCACCATAAATCGGTGCGAGTTTTTTACAGGTACTGTCGTATAATTGTCGAAGAGTAGTCATGATAATATTAATCAATAGATACAAGCAATTGGATATACAATGCTTTCAGAATATGACAATAGCATTATTTTAGAGAACCGTTTTCGGCCATCGGAAGTTCGATGGCAAATGTCGTGCCGACACCGATTTCCGATTTTTTTACATAGATGAGACCTCCGTGGTATTCCTCTATTATTCGCTTTGTGAGAGTCAGTCCCAGTCCCCATCCCCGGCTTTTGGTCGTGAATCCGGGATTGAAAATCGCTTTCTGATTTTTGCGTGCGATTCCTTTGCCTGTATCTGAAATTTCAATAATCGCTTTGGTTTTTTCCGGTCTGATTGCAATATCGATTTTTCCGCTGCCTTCCATTGCATCGACGGCATTTTTTATCAGATTTTCCATCACCCACTCGGTCAGCGGGGGAGACAGCGTGACAATCAATGGTTCATGCCAAGGCATCAGTGTCAGTCGTATGCGCCGAGATATACGCGATGACATATAGTCGGAGGCATGGCTCACGATTTCATTTATATCATAGATTTCCATCGACGGGCGCGACCCTATTTTTGAAAAACGTGACGCTATAGTCGACAGCCGTTTGACATCCTTGTTCATCTCTGCGACAGTTTCGGGGCTTACACCGGACTCTTCAAGAAGTTCCATCCAAGCCATGAGTGATGAAATAGGAGTCCCGAGCTGATGTGCGGTTTCTTTGGAAAGTCCGACCCAGACTTTGTTCTGTTCAGCTCGTTTGGTCGAAGAAACCGCATAGTAGACAATCAGGACGAAAGCCAACAGCACAAGCAGCTGTACGTAGGGATAAAATCCCAAGCTTCTCAATACTTTGGAATCCTCATAGTATAGCCATTGTTTTCCGGCTTCACCCATGTCAATTTCAATCACGTTGGGGAATTGCGCAGCTCGTCAAGTTTTTTGTCAAGGAAACTGCGGTTCACATCGCTGAGCGACAGCGATAGTGAATCAGGCGGTTCCGGCAGCGAGAAGTTGCGCTGCATGATGATTTCTCCTGTCTCGTCGGTCAGAAGCACTGGTATAGTGCGGTTTCGTTCGATAATCGACAGAAGGAAATCGACGTTAGAACCAGACTGACTATCGGGGTTCACGGGATTGACAAGTTCACGGGTGGCATCAGCCCAGATTTGCATGCGCTCGCGCTCTTGTTGCGAAAGGTCTTTGACCAGCGAGTCGGAGTAAAACAGGAATACGCTGACAACCACTACAGACAGCAGCAGGAATCCGATAACGCCACGACGGCGGATGTCATATATATTCCGGACCAATTTGAAACGGGATATGAAAGTTTAGACGTGATGAGAAAATGGTAAATAGAAGAAAAGACAAGTTGCCAAGGATATGCAACAATTGTTGTGTGCGCGCACCTCAAGACAACTTGTCAAATCTTATATCATAATGTGGTTCACCGGAATGAACGCATCTGATTAATGCTTATCGTCGACTACGGGACAACCTGAGCAGCGGTTTGAAATTTCAGTAAAGAAATCATTGCCCTTGTCGTCGACAAGAATGAAAGCGGGGAAGTCTTCCACCTCGATTTTCCATATCGCTTCCATGCCGAGTTCGGGATATTCGAGAAGCTCCACTTTCTTGATGCTGTTCTGCGCAAGGATTGCTGCCGGGCCACCGATTGAGCCAAGATAGAAACCGCCATGCTTATGGCATGCGTCGGTCACCTGCTTGCTGCGGTTGCCCTTTGCAATCATCACCATAGAGCCACCTGCCGACTGGAACTGGTCAACATAGGAGTCCATACGACCCGCAGTTGTCGGGCCGAATGAGCCTGAAGGCATTCCTTCCGGAGTCTTGGCCGGGCCTGCGTAATAAATGGGATGGTCTTTGAGGTACTGAGGCATAGGTTCGCCCTTGTCAAGACGCTCTTTAATCTTTGCGTGTGCGATGTCACGTCCAACGATAATGGTGCCGTTAAGCGACAGGCGTGTTGCAACAGGATATTTTGTCAGCTCTTCAAGAATTTCAGACATCGGACGGTTAAGGTCAATCTTCACAGCGTTGCCTTCGCCCTGCTTGCGGTATTCCTCGGGGATGAGTTCGCCGGGGTTGCTGTCGAGTTTCTCGACCCAGAGACCTTCACGGTTGATTTTTGCTTTGATATTACGGTCAGCCGAGCAAGAAACGCCGAGCCCTACGGGGCAGGATGCACCGTGGCGGGAAGACGGATCACACGGATGTCGTGAGCGAAATATTTACCTCCGAACTGTGCGCCAAGACCAAGACGTTCGGCTTCTTTCTTCAAGACAGCTTCGAGTTCTTTGTCGCGGAAAGCATGGCCGAGTTCGTTGCCGTGGTCAGGAAGATTGTCATAATATTTGACAGATGCCTTCTTCACTGTTTCAAGGTTCTTTTCGGCGGAAGTACCTCCGATGACAAATGCGATGTGATAAGGAGGGCAGGCTGCAGTTCCGAGGCTCTTCATTTTCTCCACGAGGAAGGGCACGAGAGTTTTCGGGTTGAGAATTGCTTTGGTCTCCTGATAGAGATATGTCTTGTTGGCCGAGCCACCGCCCTTGGCAACGAAAAGGAATTTGTATTCGTCACCTTCGCCGGCGTGGATGTCAATCTGCGCGGGAAGGTTGCAGCCGGTATTTACCTCGTCATACATAGTAAGAGGTGCGTTCTGCGAATAGCGGAGATTGTCGGTAGTGTAAGTCAGATATACACCTTTGCTGATTTTTTCTTCATCGTCACAGCCTGTATAGACATTCTGGCCTTTTTCACCATGCACGATAGCTGTGCCTGTGTCCTGACAGAAGGGGAGAGCGCCCTTGGCTGCTACTTCGGCGTTGCGGAGCATTGTGAGGGCTACAAACTTGTCGTTTTCCGAGGCTTCGGGGTCTGAAAGAATTTTAGCTACCATTTCGTTATGCTCGCGACGAAGCATGAATGCGTTGTCGTGGGTACATGCACGTGCAAGCACTGTCAGAGCTTCTGGGTCAATGACGAGAAATTCATGACCGCCCCAGTTTTCAACCTTCACGTAATCGGAGGTGAGTTTGTAGTATTCGGTCGTATCAGGGCCAAGCGGGAACATTGGCTGATACTTGAAAGGTTTGGTTGCCATTATGAAATTAAAATTTGATGATTTTACACTTGGGAAACCCCATAGGGTTTCTTTGGATGACAAATTTACAAACTTAATTTCAAACGGCAAGCGAAAAGTTTTAAAAGTTTAGAGTCGTTTAGGTTGGACAGATTAGAGTTAAGTATAAGAGAGGTATGCGCTTGTGGCAGCAGGTAAGCCATATTCTTATTTAATCCATATGATTTACCCGACCTGCGCAAGCGCATACTAAATTTAGCTTCTCGGATGTTGAGGTTGAATGCGTAGAATTTTAATATTATCGACGTACTTTACGGACAGAGCCATCCGACATTTTGATAATGTAGACGCCTTTTGTTCTGTTTATCCATCGGTCGAAGGCTAATCTGCCGTTGATGTCATAAACTGAGATTATTGAAGCTTTTTGCTGAGGAGATAAAATATCCTCAATAGCTGATGTAGGTATACCGACTACATTATACATCCACAAATCGGACTGACTTTGGTAAAGGTCGTATGATTCCTCTGGAACATATATCGACAATTTCTGGGCAAATGGCCGTTCCCGATTAGTCAATGGACCATCAAATGCAGGAGGCTCAATAGAATTGAAGTAGATTGCATTTAATGAATTACACCAGTCAAAGACCAAATTACCTAAATAATGAGAGGAAGAAGGTATATTTATGGTAATTAAACCTGTAGAACTAAAGGCTTCTGCGCCAATAGAATCAGTTCCCAGCGGTAGATGGATGTCATTCAGATTCAGACATCCGGTAAAAGCAGATTCACCTATTGAAAGACGCTCTGCATCTTCGCCTGTAGAACGAGAGCTAATGTTGCGAGGCCTGAACGTTACCTCCTTTAATTCTCGGCAACCAATAAACATACAATACGGGATTTTGTTGACTTTGGGGCCAATTGTGACTGCTTGCAGAGAGTCACAACGCTCAAATATAAAGGCGGACTTAAAATAATTACCACCGAAAGATGTTCCGCGATATTCTAAAAGAGGGAATGAGTTTTTGGCGTTGTATTCTACAAATCTCAGATCAGGACAATACCCAAAAACACTAGCACCAATTGTATCAACTGATTCTGGAATTACGATAGATTCAAAACCACTACAAAAAGTAAAGGCTTCCGACCCCAAATATTTTACAAATTCTAATTTTGGCTCAGAATTGAATTTACATCCGCCAAAAGCGTATTTCCCAATATGAGTCAACTTTGTGGGAAAATTTTTAAAAGTCAAGGGTGCTGACAATGTAGATGTCCCTGAAAAACAATTTTCACCGATATAAGCTAATTCTGAATTTTCAGGATCTTCAAATTCCACTGTCTTCAAAGTTGATGTATTATAAAATATATTATCATATAATCTGGTGACTTGTGGCCCAATTATAGCCTTTTTCAAAGAAGAATGGTTACCGAAAATAGATTTCGTGACTCCTAATTCCCAATTCAATAATTGATATTGAAGACTACGACTGTAAATATATACTGTACCAACTGCACTATTGCTGAATACCTCACCTCCTATAAAACGTAGATTTTCAGGGAGTGTTACCGTTGAGAGTGTTGAGCAATTATAAAAAGCCTGATATTCCAAAGTCTCCAAACTTTTAGGCAATGTACACCAGAATTTAGGGCATTCGGAAAATGCCTTTTGTCCGATTCGTTTTAGTGATGACGGTAATTTCACCTCACCCAATAACTTGAAGCCACTAAACACCTCGTTGCCAATTTCCAAAAGTGATTCGGGTAATTGTAATGTCTTTATGTTTTCCTTTAACTCATTCGGGAATGCGTAACCAAAACCATCACTTATCGCAATTGTGCCTTCACGAAAAGAAAAAGTATCTCCTTCATGCTTATATGATGAATCATATTTGTAAGCTATATTGGCGATGTATGTAATTCCATCTTCACTTCTAATGCTTTCGATCCAAGGTGTACCATAAAACGCATATGCTCCTATTTGCTGTATTGAATTTGGAATCGTGACATCTGTCACATTACGACAATCACTGAAAGCCGAGCTTCCAATTCTTTCCAAACTTTCAGGAAATATAAGTTCTTTAAATTTAGGATATGCATTTTTAGTACCATTAAATGCACACTCTCCTATGATTTTAAGATGTGGAGATAAAATAATGGATGCTATGTTCGTGCCACGGAATGTTCCATATTGAATAGTATCAAGTTTATTTAGATTTATGTCGCACTCGAGATTCACGGCATAAGCGAACGCTTCTTTGCCGATTGACTCCACATTATCAAGATTGATACTTTTAATGGCAGAGCCATTAAAAGCTCCGTCTCCAATTTTTCTGACGGTTGACGGTAGTGACATATTTCTTACCGCCGTATAATAAAAAGCTTGAGATTCAATGGTTATTAGGCTGGATGGCAAGTTCACTATTTCAAGAGATCTACAATCTTTGAAAGCTTGTTTGCCAATAATTTTTGCATTTTGAGGTAATATTACATCTTTAAGTGTTGTATTATAGGAATTACCGGAAAAAATATATTCCCCTATATTTGTCAGCGATTTCGGAAGAATAATTTTCTCAAATGAGCTATTTCCATAAAATGCTCCCGACAAATCATTGCAGAAGATGTGGTCATAGACATTACTTCCGCCCAATCCATTGCTACGACTTTCGGTGAATGTTTTATAAGTATTGGAGATGTAATAAATGTTGTAACTATAACCGTAAGCTCCACCCGGAGCACTACCGACACGTATAGTTTTGTAGGATTCATCACTGGGGATAAGTGTGACATCGCTCAAATCAAGTGTTTCAATCATAGCAACCTTATTCTTTCCACTGGTGAGATAGGCGATGTCGACTGCGTTCAGTCCTCCTTTGATGGTCAAGGATTCAAACCGCGACGATTCAAGGTCATCGATTACTTTTTGCAAAGTACCGGGAACTTTAATTTCTACTACTTCCTTTGTCGTTTGTGCATGAATGGATAACTGTGCAACCCAAAGCATTGAAAGCACACATAACAATTTCTTAAATTTAAGATTCATGGGTTAATTTTTTAGCCTTCGGGTTTCCCTCGTTAGACACTTTGGAGGAATAAGAAATATGCGTGGAAACCATACTATCACTCGTTCCCACTTTCTGAGGCCTTCGCATTGCCCAATCAGAATAGAAACGAGCAACGCAGAGACCCACGCATTATAGGAACCAATCCTTTTCGGAATGTTTCATAACGAGTAAGGCATCTACCGCTGCTGAATTCATGATTGTGATTTTGAAATTTGCGAAGTTTCAGAAAATCAAGAATAAGCGCAAGTAAACGCACAGTAAATAAAAATACAGGACGAATAGGGTTAGAAACTCTATTCTAAATATTTCGTCCAATATCCGCAAATGTAAATAATATATTTTTATAATCAAAATAATAGCAGAATTTTTGACTGCTGCTAACTGTGAATATTTGCAATTGTTGTTGACTCAAATTTTGTAATTGCACCAAAATTAAGAGAATAGATATCAGTCAATGCAAAGTCCGATGATGTTTATGACAAGGCCAATGATAGCAACTATGCTGCCGATATGGATATAGCGTTTATACTTATCGGCAAGAGTCCGGTCGGACGGTGTGCCTTTTGCCATTCTTAAATGTGCATATTTGAGTCTGCTCACAATTCTGATACCAAATCCTATCAGAAAAACGATTATTCCAATCCAGTAGAGATTCATAGTCTTGACTATATGAATTTTTTTCGTGGTTAATTTAATCCGATTATAATTCCAATTCCTGTTATAATTGCCCCTGCAATTATGAGAACAAATCCCGGACGACTATATTTCCGAAGCCGTTTTTTTATCTCATTAAATTCCGTGAAATCAGTCGGTGACAACCCCTTTGTATAGACTGCCCCTTTGATTGAAGCAATCAATATAAATGTCAATCCTATGAGAAGCAGCGACAGCCCTCCATATATAAGAATATCAGTCATATTGATGGAACTATTATTATAACTTTAAACGCGCCATCATGTGTGTAAGTTCGGTTACAAGACAGCATTTTATCTCCGCTTACATTTCTGCTGTATGAACCGGCGTTGGCTACGATTGAGAAACGGTATATTCCGAATATATTCGTCAACGATTTCATCGGTTATTTCTTCATCAATTTCGTCTGGCCTGATCGTTGCGGATAGAGCTGATGAGATTGATGAAGAAATTGATGTCAGGTTATCGTTGTGCATGAGCGGACCGTTCGGATTGAAACGTCTCGGTCCGTTTGTGCTGTCTGTATTTGACGGCACAGGTGTCGGAACGGACTGTTCCGGCGCTGACGGATGCTTCCTGACGCGGCATCGGGCTTTGGCAGAGCGTTCAATGGCACGGTCGATTTCAGGGCGAAGGATCGTGAATATAAGCAGAATTTCCCGAGGCAATGATTTGGTGGGAATAATGCTTTCTGAAATGTATTTTTCGATGGCTGATAGGGTTGCCGATTTGATTGCATCGCCATTGGTCAACAGTCCGCATGTCTCGGCCAGCCGTGCGATGATATAGCTACGGAATTTTTTGAAATCTGACGTGGCATAGTTGCTGTGGACGGAGTGAATGGTGTCGTTTTCATTGGGAAGGGGCTTAACTTTGTTTGATGCAACAAAGTTAAGCCCCTATTATGTCGAAAAAGGTGCGATAATGCAAAAACAGGTAATAGAATTTATTTCAGATTTACGACCGTAATGCCTGCACCGCCGAAACGCACATCTTCGTCATGGAACGACTCGATACCGGGGGTGGTGGAGAGCAGTGCGCGGACGGCCTGACGTAATGCGCCTGTCCCTGTTCCGTGTAGAATCCGCACACGGGCTATGCTGAAACGAATAGCATCGTCAATGAAATAGGTAACTGCTTGAATCGCTTCGTCGGCACGCATGCCTCGCAGGTCAATTTCCTGTTTGAAGTTTAGCTGACGTTCATAACCCGAATCGATTGTCTGCATCGAGACGGTTGATTTCGCGTTGGATTTAGGCTGAGCGTTTGTAGCTGTAAGGCGGTCAAGCTTGACATTGGTTTTGAGATTGCCAAAAGCCACGATGGCATTCTTGCCGGAAATCTCAAGGACTGTTCCTACCGTTCCTGCTCCGTCGAGCTTTACGTTTGTACCGATTACGATTTCCGATTTAGCTATAGTCTGCCCGGAAGGCTTTGGCTCACTGTTGCCTTTTTTCTTCTTTGGCGCTTTTGAGAGAATGGCGTTGTTGTCACGATGGTTTCTGGCATCTTTCTCAAGGGCAAGACGTTCTTCTTTAAGCTTACGTCGTGCTTCGAGAGTGCGTTCTCGCTCGGCATTTGCCTGCTTGATGTCGGCTATGGTGCGCTCGATTGCCGCGTTTGACGAGTCGAGAATCTTCCGGGCTTCGGCGCGGGCCTCCTCGATGATGTCGCGGCGTTTGCTGCGGAGCTGTTCGGCATCTTCGGAATACTGTGCAAGCATCTGTTCGAGCTTCTTTTCCTTCTGGCGGATGGCCGTGCGCTTATTTTCCCAATAGCGTTTGTCGCGTGTGATGTCAAGAAGATAGTTGTCGAGGTTCACATATTCTTTCCCGACTATATCTTCCGCGGCAGAAATGATTTCTGACGGGAGACCGATTTTGCGTGCGATTTCGACCGCAAACGACGAACCGGGATTGCCTATCGACAGCTTGAACATCGGTTGCATAAGATGCCTGTCGTAGAGCATAGAGCCATTAATAAGTCCGGGTGTATCCTCGGCAAATTGTTTGAGTATCTGGTAGTGGGTGGTGACTATACCCCACATCTCTTTTGCATTCATTTGTTCGAGAATCGCGCGGGCGAGTGCTCCACCGATTTGCGGTTCTGTTCCTGATCCCATTTCGTCAATAAGGAATAAAGACCCTTTGCGTCCGCGCTGGAGCATGAATTTCATGCTGCGCAGGTGACTGCTGTAGGTCGACAGGTCATCCTCAAACGACTGGTCGTCGCCGATGTCGACAAACATGTCCTTGAACACTCCGAAGTGTGAGTTGTCGTAGACTGGCGGAAGTATGCCACACTGGAGCATGTATTGCAGAGTGCCGACAGTTTTAAGACAAACCGATTTACCTCCGGCGTTAGGACCTGAAATGACAAGTATGCGTTCATTTTTGTCAAGCCGGATGTCAATCGGGACAATTTCACGGTTATGTCGTTCGAGTGACAATTTCAGTACCGGATGACAGGCATGGTACCATTCCATCTCCGCGCTGTCGTGGAGATTGGGCATAGTGCCTCCGACTGCATCCGCATAGTGTGCCTTGGCGTTGATGAAGTCGAGATGGTATATTATGGATGCTCCCGTCTGCATTTCCTGAATGTGCGGACGAAGCTGGTCGGCGATGGAAGTAAGTATGCGTATAATCTCCCTGTGTTCTTCGAGCTGAAGCTCTCGGGTAAGGTTGTTGGCCTCCACAACTTCGGCCGGCTCGATAAAAAGAGTCTTGCCGGAAGCGGATTCATCGTGGACGATACCTTGTATCTTACGTTTGTTCATCGGAGGAACCGGTATCACAAGTCGTCCGTCACGTACGGCCGGAGTCGTGTCAGGTTCGAGCCAGCCCTGTGAGATTGCCGAACTTAGCACTCGACGGAGTATCGAATTGACACGGCCAGACATTCCGCGCAGCCGTGAACGGATTTCAGCCAGTGTCGGTGAGGCATTATCCTTGACAAGCCCTGAAGTAGTGTCGATGGCATGGTCGATAAGCATCCCGAGTGATGGTGGAATATATGACAGTTCCTCGGCAATATCTGTCAATACAGGGTAGGGGGTACGGCCATCTGTCTTGTGGCGGTGGAGAAATGTAGCTACAGCACCGAAACAGTCAAGCATACGGCGCACTCTCACGAGATCCTTTATTTCAAGGAATGTTCCGGGAATTTTTATGACAGCAAGGTTTCGGTCGATGTCACTCACTCCTTCGAGCGGGACAGTCTCGTCGCTATGGTTAGCGGAAAGCATCTCGTTGACAGCAGTGAGTGCCGTGCGTATGGCATTAAAGTCGGCGAGAAAAGCCATTTCTTCGCAGCGTGTACGTGATCCTTCACAGTGGCAACGAGCGGATATTTCGGTTCTGACTCCGCTAAATCCTATTTTCTCTTCAATTCGTTCGGGGTAAATCATACTGCAAAATTATGAAAAAATCGGCAATAGTTGAAACTAAACAGTATATAAGAATCTTTAAATATACAATAGGGATTTTATTGTTTGAGAGCTGGATTATTAACCATCTGATAATAAGAAAACTTTCCAGACAGTCAAATGGTTATATCATTAAATATCTTTTAAATAGACAACCATAAATTTCCAATTATGAAACCTAAGGCATTAATCTCGGGAATAGCTTCATTGGCTATCCTGTTTGGGGCTGCCGACGCAGTGGCCCAGATTCTGGTTGGTAATGGCGGTAATCCCGGTATTGCAATTTCGGGTTCTGCAAACTATGCTCAACTGCCAAAAAAGGCTCAGGCATTCATTGAAAAGCATTTCAAGGATGCCGGTGTGATGAAATGTGAAAAATATTTCGCCAAAGGCAAATATGAGGTTGAATTGCGCAATGGCGTCGATCTTGAATTCAACACAAAGGGTGATTTGATCGAAGTCGATGCTCCTGACAACACTGTCCTCCCGATTGCAGTAGTCAAGGATGTGATGCCACGAAAGGCATACGGGCGACTTGAAAAAGATGGTTTGGCCGGCATGGTTGAAACAATCGAGTTAAACCGTGGCAAGGTTTACGAAGTTGATCTTAATATTGCCGGACCTGACACGTATGTCTTTGATGTAGATGGTGTATTTCTTGCTATCGAAGATTAGATTATAGCGACAACAGCACGGCTCGCTTGTGAGCAAGAATGACAGATGGAATACACATGTGCTATGCGATATTCCGTCTGTCATTCTGGTTTATAGGCTTCTTGTAGTATATCGGTGAAATCATAGTTACGATTTTGTGTAAAAAAGATTGATAATTTTTAAGGATAATCCATTGGTTTTTTATCTTTGCAATATTAACCTTGAAAAATATGAATCTTATGAAAAAGTATCTGTTTCCGTTGTTATGCGTGCTGATTTTTACATGCTCATGCCAGACTTCATCATCAATCGGAAGCAATCCTGTAGCAGACGGGCAGGAAATGATGTATCAGGCTATGACCTGTCTGAAAGATGGCAAGCCAGACAAAGCTAATGAAATTTTAGGTAAGTATCTGGATTGCTATGTCGATGCCGACAGTTTGAAAAAGTCAGAATTCTGCAAGGCATCGACAGAAAGTTACTGGTATGAAATGATGAGACTCGATAGTGACGAATGGAAACCATTTTTAGAAAAGATGAGACCGGTGATGCAATGGTATATGGAATCTGGCGAATCGATGTCTTCAATTCCCAATTTCAACAGGCTAAGAGACATGCAGGGCGAAGAGCTTGGAAGAGACAGATGATTTTTCCCGGTGTGGAATGACTAATACTGTTAACGATCAATCATAAATAATAACGATCAATCATAAATAATAAGGATGGAATATAGACGATGTGGCAGCAGCGGGATTCTGCTTCCTGAAATCTCACTCGGATTATGGCATAATTTCGGAGATGTCGATAGTTTTGACGAATCGCGGAGGATGATTCTGTTTGCTTTTGAAAATGGAATCTGCCATTTTGACCTTGCAAATAATTACGGACCTCCGCCCGGAGCAGCCGAAATAAATTTTGGAAAGATTCTCAAACATGACCTGTCGGCTCACCGCGATGAAATGTTTATTGCGTCAAAAGCCGGGCATCGGATGTGGCCCGGTGTATATGGTGACGGATCTTCACGTAAGAATCTGATTGCTTCGTGCGACGCAAGTCTGTGGAGAACCGGGCTTGAATACTTCGATGTGTTCTATAGCCACCGTTACGATGGAGTTACTCCTGTCGAGGAAACGATGCAGGCTTTGATTGACATTGTGAGAAGCGGAAAGGCTCTATATGCAGGAATTTCGAAATATCCGCCGGAAGAACAGAAGATGGCATATAAAATACTTCGCGAGGCCAAAGTTCCTTGTCTTGTCAGCCAATATCGCGCATCGATGTTTGACACGAAATCCATTAACCTGAATTTCGGCATAGCCGATGAAAACGGAAGTGGAATCGTCTGCTTTTCTCCATTGGCTCAAGGGCTTCTTACCGATAAATATCTTGAAGGTATTCCGGCTGGAAGCCGTGTCGCACGCGAGTCCGGGTTTCTTCAGATGTCACAGGTCAGCCCTGAGAGGGTCGAAGCCGCGCGCCGTCTCAACGAAATCGCCGGCCGTAGAGGTGAATCTCTTGCCGGAATGGCCATAAACTGGCTGCTGGCCGACAGGCGTGTCACTTCTGTGATAGTCGGCGCTTCATCGGTTGAACAGCTTAAAGCCAACATTGGGTCATTGAATCAAAAAGGTTTCACGTCAGAAGAACTGGATTGCATCAGCCGAATTGCATCGCAGCCCGGAGTGCAATTCTGAAACTTTTGAGGTGGATTTATGTCGGATTGTGAAGCCTGATAACATTTTTAACGATAATCTTTAGAGTATTTAACCATATTTACCGCTGATATGCTTGTTATTAAATAACCCATAGGTCTCAACTATGTATAACTCAAAGCTATCGCTTATGGAAACAAAAAAAGATTATCAGAATAGGTTGCCGGAGCATCCGGAACCTTTGGAATTGGGCGCTTACGAGGAAAAAGCGACCCCGATTCCTCCGGTGGAAGAGCCTCAGATGGCTCATACCGCTATTGACAGACACAACCGCCGTGGAGGGGGCTTTTTGGGATGGGCTTGGCTCACAGTCCTCGCCATAGGCGTTCTGGTCGGATCTATCTATTGGTTCTCGGACCATGATAAAGATACAGACAGCCTATATGCGTCGCAAAATCTTCAGGGAGCTTCCGTTTATGGTAAAGCCGATGCCTCAGACATTCAGCAGGGACAGCCTATGGCTGTAAAAACATCGCTTTCAACCACTGATGTGACAAAAACCGATGCTTCGGCAGTGCCTCACGATGTGGTCTATCTCTTCCCGCTTGACGGTTCGGAGATTCCAGACGATGCAACCCTCAATGATCTTGCCAAAAAGGTAGCTGCAAGCGGAGCATATGTTTCTGTTGTAGCCTATACTGACGAGAGCGGAAATGCTGAATACAATCAACGTCTGAGCGAACGACGGGCAAAACGTGTCGGTGAATATCTTATAGCCCACGGAGTTCCCCGTGATCATGTGAGAACAAAGGGTATGGGACAGACTCATGCTTATCCGTCAGCAGTACAGGACCGCAGGGCTGAGATTCATGTCAACGTCTGAATTTGTGATTCATATAAATCTTAACACGGTCGTGCCATCCGAGAATTGGCATGACCGTGTTATTTTATATCAGGATTTTCATTAATTTTGCAGATACTTTCTTCGATGATTCGATACGATTGAATCATCTGCCAATGCTACAACAAATTTAACTCTATCCGGTTATGGCGGATAAATTCTGTGATAAAGTCAGAAAATTCATAGCTGACAATTATCTCGTCAGTTCACACGGCGACAAAATAATTGTCGGACTTAGTGGCGGTGCCGATTCAGTGGCACTGCTTTCTGTCATGCTTGAACTTGGATATGAGTGTGTGGCCGCGCACTGTAATTTTCATCTTCGTGGCGATGAAAGCATGCGTGATGAAAATTTCTGCCGAGAACTCTGTCATGGATTATCGGTCGAATTGCTCACGGTGGATTTCGACGTGAATGCACGATGCAAACAGACTGGTGAGTCGGTCGAAATGGCGTGCCGCGGATTGCGCTACGACTGGTGGAACGGTCTTCTCAATAAAGGTATCGGCAATCTTATTGCTGTGGGTCATCACAGAGAAGACAATGTTGAAACTTTCTTTCTCAATCTTCTGCGTGGGAGCGGTCTTGTCGGGTTAAAAGGCATGCAGCCCCGTTCGTTCAATATAATCAGGCCACTCCTTGACACGACCAAAAGTGATATTGTCGACTATCTTGATTCGCGTGGCCTCGGTTATGTCACCGATTCGACCAACTCATCCAATGAGTTCAAGCGTAACCGGCTGCGCAATATTGTGATTCCCGGATTCGAAAAGGAATTTCCCGGAGCTATGGATGCTATTGCGACCAGTATATCGTATCTCTACGATAATTATAAACTGTATTCTGACTATCGGTCTGAATTGCGGCGAAAATATGTCGGTTCTGATGGAATAGTGCATCTAAGCGAAATCGTCACGTCGGAAAAGAATGCGAGAATGGTGCTTTTCGAGATTCTATCCAATGCCGGAGTAAATATGACGCAGGTCGATAATATTCTTTCATCGTTCAACGGTCACGGAGCATGCAATGTATCAGGAAAGTTGTTTCATACACCGAATGTCAGCTACCTGCTAAACCGTGGACAGCTTATCCCTGTCGACAGCTCCGAAGATGAATTTTGCGAACCTGTCGATATTTTAAATGCTCCATTCCAATTGGAACGGTTGACATCTGAAGCTTTCGACAGGCTAAAGACAAACAAGTCTCTGCGTCGGGATGCGATTTATCTTGATAGCCGGGTGCTTGACGGAAATCCTGTATTCGAACTCAGATCGTGGCGGAAGGGTGACAGGTTTACGCCTTTTGGCATGAATGGGAGCAAACTGGTCAGCGACTTGCTGTCGGACAAAAAAATGTCATTGGCTGACAAACGGAAAGTCCGAATCCTTACACGCAATGGAGACATATTATGGGTCGTCGAACTTCGTGCGGCAAACCTGTATAGTGTCGGTAAAAATACTGCGGAAATCCTTTGCCTGACATATAATCCTGTCATCTCTGATAAACAAAACTGAACATGACTGAACTGCTCATAAAAAATATGGTGTGTCAGCATTGCAAACAGGCTGTAGAAAAACACCTTTCAGATTTAGGATATACAATTATCAAAGTCGAACTGGGAAAAGCCGTCATTAGTGAAAACATTGACAGCCGTCAACTCGAAGAACTTGATCAATCGCTGCGTGAACTTGGATTCGAGCTGCTCACTGATCCCGAGACTCGGCTGATAGAAAGAACCAAGCATCTGGTCATGCGTCATATCCGGGAGGAAGAGGGACACCACCACAATCTATCAGATTGTATAGAGCGGAATCTCAATGTCAGCTACGACACTGTAAGCCGTATATTCTCACAACGCGAGGGACGCACTCTTGAAAAGTATCATATCGCTCAAAAAATAGAGAGAGTAAAGGAACTTCTGCAGCATGACGAATATACTCTCTCCGAGATAGCCTACATGGTTGACTATTCAAGTGTGGCACATCTATCACGGCAGTTTAAATCGGTCACAGGTATGACACCGACCGAATATCTTCGCGGTCCGCGTGAAAGGAAAGACCTGAATGACATATAAACGGAGACGTGTGTACGCAAAAAAATTATATAAACAAATCCCATAATCGTATAACAGTCAAAGGACGGTGAGATTGTAATTTTGCATAGAAATTAAAGCAATTGAAGATTGTAAAATTTTTATACAAAATGAATATCTCACATTTTTTCTATTCTCTTTTCTCCATAGTAAACGAGATGTCGCCCTATATACTACTGGGCTTCATCATAGCCGGATTCCTGCACGTATTTGTCAAACCTCAGATGATGGCACGCCATCTTGCCGGGGGAGGAACCATGCCGGTAGTGAAGGCCGCTCTGCTCGGTATACCATTGCCGTTATGTTCTTGCGGTGTCCTTCCAACAGCTGTATCGCTTCGCAGACAGGGCGCATCGAAAGGAGCGGTAACATCATTCCTTATAGCCACTCCGCAGACCGGTGTCGACAGCATAGCTGCAACATATTCCTTGTTGGGACTGCCATTCGCTTTATTACGCCCTGTAGGCGCACTTCTCGGAGCAATGCTCGGTGGTGTCGGTGTGCAGAAATTTGATAAGTCAGACGAAGATGTTCCACAGGCATGTAATCTTGCGGCATGCAGTGACAGAGAGATGTCAGAATCTCACGTGCCGTTCAGCCGTAAATGTACTGAGGCATTGCGTTACGGACTGGTTGATATGGTCGGAAATGTCGGCAAATGGCTTGTCATAGGATTGGTGATTGCCGCTCTGATAACAGTCCTCGTCCCTGACGAACTTTTCCTTGGATTAGCGGATTATCCATTGCTTGCGATGCTGATGATGGTTGTGGTTTCTGTCCCGATGTATGTATGTGCGACTGGATCAATTCCTATCGCTCTGTCGCTAATTGCCAAGGGGCTTACTCCCGGAGTCGGGTTTGTATTGCTTATGGCAGGGCCTGCCGCCAATTTTGCCTCGATGATGATTTTATCGAAATCAATCGGACGACGCAGCACTTTGATTTATGCAGGTTCTGTGATCGTGACATCGCTTGTATTCGGACTGATGATTGACTATCTTCTTCCACGCGAATGGTTCATGCCTGCCATAACCGGCCATGTGGCTTCCTGCCATGAAGAATTCGGATTGTTTGAAACTCTATGCAGTGTAGTCTTGCTCGGACTTTTGGCCTATACTGCAATCAAATCAAACAGATCTCACCACAGTCATGAATATTTATCTGAATCGGAAATTAAAAACAGTGAAAATTATATGAAACAGGTATTTAATATCGAAGGCATGGAATGTGCCCATTGCGCCGGAGTAGTGCGTAAAGCAGTCTCGGCAATCGAAGGAATTGAAAATGTATCGGTCGACCATACAGCCGGAACACTGATTGTCGAAGGTAATTTTACCTCTGATAAAATAAAGGATGTGGTCTATGCAGCCGGATTTGCAGTGAAGGGCTAATCATAAAGTGCATAATTCTAAATGACATAAACGACAGACTTACATCGGCCTAAATTCGGGCTAAAACAAGTCTGTCGTTTATGTCATTTTACACTCTGCATAATGCAGAGAAGAATCTTTATGGCTCTTTCTTGCTATTTTTGGGGCTTGGCGAGCAGAAGCTCGTAGATATTCATGGCTTGTTCCTGTCTGAGACTTCTGACGGTGAATGTGGTTCCTGTTGTTGAAATGGAGAGCGAAACACGGCCTGTAAATCGCGACAAGGGAGTCCGGGTAACTCTCACGACCTCAATGTTGTCATATTTCAGATAATTCTTTGTCTCGGCGAAGCATCCGTTGTTGACAATGAGATACGACTCTTTAAGAGTGATATGGCTGTGACGCATTGTCAAGATTCCTTTGGGTATGCCAGCCAACAAGTATGTGGCAGGAAGGATGGTCCAGACGTATAGCCCGAAATGCCAAAGCACCGCTATGGCTACGGAGGAGAGAAGCACATCGGATAACAATGAGCGTGATATTACTCCTTTGCCGGATTTCGCAGTGGCGATGTCTGCCTCCTGACCGTAGTCCTGTCCGAGCCACCAGCTGAGGAAAAAGTCGTAATGGTCACGTCCGTAAATCTTCAGGTTATCATCCTCTTTCTTTGCGCTTGAGTTCAGTGCCTGTCTCAGAGCGATGGTGGAAAGACCGAATCGCTTTTCGAAATAATTAAGTTTGATCCAGACCGTACATATCTTATCGCGGGTGAAACGGCTGCTAAGGCGAGAGAATAGCCCGTGACTGAAAGTAAGCATTTTGCTGTTGTAGGTAAGCGAAAGATTGTAGTATCGCAGAAGCACCTTTCCAAGCCACAGCACAAGCGACACTATGTATGTACATGCCATAATCAAGGCTACGCCTGTCACTGACAAGGCGAATTGGTCGAAATGCGATTTGATATAGCCCTCGATTAACTCAATGCTGTTTTCAGAAAAGTCCGACAGAGTGTTGAAAATGACAGATACAAATCCACCCAATATCACCATCCCTTTCAAATGGTTCTGACACAGCGCGTCAAACACAAGGTCCTTGTTGCTGAATTCTATGAAGGATGATGGATTGTAGGCAGGCGGCATGTTGGAGACAGCGGACTGCGTAAGTTCTTGTCGCTCAATCCGGGTAAGCAAGCTTTGCCAGTCTGACTCGCTGAGAACGAGTTCTATTTCCTCTTCCTTGGCTGCAAGCGTATCGAAAAGAACGCCTCTGAGGTCGAAGAGTCGATAGAGAAGACCCTGTCGGGTGCGCAACGTGTGTATGCGGCTAAGAGGAATTGTGGTGGTGGCACGGCTGATCAGGTTGTGACGATAGATGAGATTACCGTCTTCGACATGAAATTTCATCTGAAAAATTGCCAGTGAAGCAAGAATCAGCGCAAAAATAGTAGTACACCCGACTATGGCTGCAATCTTCAGGATGGTTTTGGTTAAGTCTCCGTCTGATTGAAATAGCGTGTATGCCATGTAGATGATCGAGGCGTTAAAGGTAAGTCTGAAGAACTTCAGAAAATAGATGACGAACGCGCCGAAGCCCATCCTTTGAGGAACGGAGAAGTCAGTCATGATTATTATTCAGCCTTTGTGTTATGACATTCTTGATTGCATCGGCCTTTTCCTTGGTGAGACCTTGGATGGCAAGCGACGACAAAACTTGTGCCCCGTTGACTATATCTATTGCGGATAGACCGAAATACTTTGACACGGGGTTCTGCTTAATGCTGACCTGTTGTATTTTGGAGAACGGCACTGTTGTAATTTTTGGAAATATCACTCCTCCACGATATGTGATGTCATGCTCGCGGAGTGCATATCCCTTAAATTTATATGCTTTCCTGAGTATTTTAAGATTGATGATGAACGATACAGTAATCACTATTTCGGCAGCGATGCACCACCAATAGGTGTCGACAAGGAGCAGCAGCAACGCTAGGACAGCCAACAGAGAGTATGCGATTACCGCACTTACAATCTGCACCGACCTGAATCTCGGATTCACCGGCTCGTAATGAAGCTCATCAATAGGTCTGTTAATTTGGTCTCTATCCGGGGATTGCTCATACATATTAATCAACGTTTCTATTTGAAATTTTTAATCTCTTGCAGTGTCGCATACTGCAAAGAAATGGGAAATCAATTGCAGTATGCGTTATTCCTCTGTATTGGACTCTTTGAGAGTAGAAGCGGCGAGCTGCTTCGAGGCTTTCACACCGAGTTTCTGGAGATTGAGTGCGCGGTTGACGAGATTGCCTGTGCCAGTTGTGAGTTTGGTCATGGCATCGTCGTAGGCTTTGCGCGTAGATCCGATGGCTTTCTCAATGCGTTCCATGTCTTTTGTAAAGTCTGCGAACTTGTCATACATCTTACCGGCTTCTTCAGCGATGGTGATTGCATTTTTCGTATGGCGGTCACGACTCCAGAGCTGCGCTATGAGTTTAAGCCCGGAAACGAGATGTGTAGGGGATACGATGAGTACCTGACGGTCATAAGCCTCCTGCCACAATGACGGATCAAGACGCATCGCTGCAATATAGGCAGGTTCATTCGGAATAAACATCATGACGAAATCAAGTTTTGCATCTCCTACATATTCCTGATAGCGTTTGCGGGCAAGTTCGTCAATATGCTTCTTGACGGAACGGACGTGGCGCATGGCCGCACCGTCGCGAATCTCCTCGTTGTCAGCGTTGGCATAATCGACAAATGCAGTTAATGAGACTTTTGAGTCAATCACTACGAAACGTCCGTCGGGATATTTAACTACGACATCCGGACGCAACATAGTTCCGTCCTCATTACGCAGCACATTGCCGTCACTGTCGGTTGTCGCCTGCGTGAAATATTCTACACCTTTTTGCAATCCGGAATTTTCAAGTATTGATTCGAGCACCATTTCGCCCCAGTCGCCCTGCACCTTGCTGTCGCCACGAAGAGCCTCAGAGAGTTCACGGGCCTGCCGCGAGATAGACTGGTTCAGATCGACAAGTTCCTTGATTCGTTCTGACAATGAGAAACGCTCACGGGCTTCATTGTTGTAGGTGTCTGAGACTGTTTTGCGGAATTCGTCGATATTCATTCGCAACGGGGCAAGAATCTCGCTGAGTCGTTCCTCATTCTGGGTCTTAAGGTCTGCGGTGTTCTGACGCAGGATATCGTTAGCCAGATTTTTGAAACGGCTTTCGAGCAACGCCTCTTGTTCTCTGCGTTTTTCCTCCTGCTTTATGGCCTCATCTTCTCTCCGGCTGATTTCCTTATCGAGAAGCTCAAGGCGCGTATGTAGAGATGAATTCTCTTCGCGCGATGAAGCCAGCTGGTCTGTTGAGATGTTCAGCCGTTCTGTAAGGCTGTCGCAGTTCTTACGTGATTCTGTAAGGCTAGCCGTGAGTGAGGCTATAGAGCTCTGCACTTCAGCACGTGCTTTTTCCGACTCCAGTTGCAGACGCATATTCTCTGCGTTGAGTTCATTAATTTTCAGCAACGATTTACGTAAATATAAGAATTCGATAGCTGCAATGACCGTCATGGCCAATGCAAAAACAATTGAGATTACCATGTGAAATCAGGAGGGGATAGAACGGTCAATTAATTAGCCACAATATTTCCAAGCGCCGGAATTTCTACAGGGGCAAAAGTATATGCCCGTGCAAACTGGCGGATTTTAGCGAGCGTGATTTTTTTCGGACGCTGCTTTGTTTCGGCGATAACGTGAGTAAACGTGGATTCAGGAGTAAAATTTTTATTCATAGGCATACGAAAAATAATACCGAAAAATAATACCGAAATATAATGTGTCGCAATGGAAGGTGCTTGTTTTATCTCATTAACGCTTGCCACGGGCGCTTTATTGTCATGGGTTTTAATTCTAAATATTTTTACTGATTTTTTTGATGTTTCGTTTGTATTTATACAAAATTTATTACTTTTGCAGTGACCGGAAATCTTTCAGGTCAAGTTAACCATACATCTATTTATCAATATGGACTTAGTCATAATAAATGACTTGCACCCACGCAAGCTTGCTTTCTATCTTGCAGAGGAGGAATATCTGGCTCGACGTTATCCTGACAGGGATTTTTTCTTTGCATGGCAGGTAAATCCCTCTGTCATCATCGGTAGAAACCAGTTGCTCGAAAAAGAGATTAACGTGGACTATTGCCATGACAACGGTGTGGAAATTTTCCGTCGAAAAAGTGGCGGAGGGGCTGTGCTCGCCGACATGAATAACATCATGTTCTCCTATGTGACATCATCTGATGATGTCTGTAGCACTTTCAGCGAATATACTTCGATGGTAGCGACCGCTCTCAGGAATCTTGGGCTTGATGCTTCCGATAATTCTCGAAATGACATACTGATAGGTGACCGCAAAGTGTCGGGCAATGCCTATTATCACCTTCCGGGACGAAGCATAGTACATGGGACAATGCTCTATGATTATGACCCTGTTCTGATGTCAAATACTCTCCGGCCATCTAAAACAAAACTTGCGTCACACGGTGTTCAGTCAACCCGAAGCAGAGTGACTACCATAAAAGAACATTTACCTGATCTTTCTATTTCCGATTTCCTTGACCATATACTGAAAACAGTGGCCAGCAACGGAAATACTCTTGTCCTTACTGATGACGACATCCGGGCCATTGAAAAAATCGAACAGGAATACTATGTTCCGACATGGCTCGCAGGTAAAAATCCAAGAGGAACTGTAGAGCACAGCGAGAGGATGGACGTAATAGGGGAGATAAACGTTAATATGTCGGTGTCTAAGGGTCTTATTGAAACAATTGTTCTCACCGGTGACTTTTTGGAAAATTCCGAAGCGGAAGCTGCTATATCGAAAGCTCTTGTCGGGATAGCCTATGAAAGAGAGCCTGTAAGGGCCGCACTCAGGGAGATAGATCTCAACGCTCTTATCCCCGGAATGACAATCGACAAATTCGTCACTCTGATTTTCTGAAATTTAGATATAAATCAAAGATAAATAACAACCTTAAAATACTAATCCGCAAATGGAAGAATTAAGAAAAACATGCCTTCATGACAAACATGTCAGTCTTGGCGCTCAAATGAGCCCGTTTGGAGGTTTCGACATGCCAATCCAGTATTCCGGTATTGTCGAAGAACACAACGCCGTCCGTAAGGCCTGCGGTGTTTTTGATGTCTCTCACATGGGCGAAGTGACCGTTACAGGTGCGGAGGCCGAGAAATTCGTAAATTATATTTTCTCAAATGACGTCGCCCCGCTTGACAAAGGTGGTATCCTGTATGGAATGATGCTGAATCACGAGGGTGGAGTCGTTGATGATCTCCTTGTCTATAAACGTGGAGAAAACAGTTTCCTCCTTGTTATAAATGCCTCGAACATAGCCAAGGATGTGGCATGGATTGAGGAACAGGCCAAGGCTTTTGATGCCAATGTTGAAAATGTAAGCGATACGACAGGCGAAATTGCCGTGCAAGGGCCAGAGGCTGAAGCGGCGCTTGAAAACATATTGGACATTCCATGCAAGGAACTCTCATTTTATACTTTTAAAGAACTTGACTATAATGGTTCTCCCATGATTGTCAGTCGTACCGGTTATACAGGCGAAGACGGATTTGAAATCTATACCGATCATGAGACAACCCGAAAGCTATGGGATAAACTCATTGATTCAGGCAAGGTTACTCCTTGTGGCCTCGGCTGCCGTGATACTCTTCGTTTTGAAGTAGGACTGCCTCTATATGGCGATGAGCTTGCTGACGATATAACACCTGTCGAGGCATGTCTGTCTATGTTTGTCAAGCTTGATAAACCTGAATTTATCGGACGTGATGTCATCGCACGTCAGAAGGCTGAAGGAGCTCCACGTAAACTTGTTGGACTGGAACTGTTGGATCGCGCTATTCCACGCCACGGCTATGAAGTGCTCAATGCTGATGACGAAGTGATAGGCTATGTCACAACCGGCTATCGTGGAATTTCGGTTGACAAGAGTATTGCTGCCGCATTGATTGAAACAAAGTATGCCGTCAAGGACAATGAACTTAAAGTACGCATCCGCCGCAAAACTTTCCCGGCAAAAGTCGTAGCTAAAAAGTTCTATAAGAAATCATATAAAAAATAATCCCAAATACAGAATAAATTATTTTCCCACTTCTTAAAACTACAATTATGAGCAAGACATATTATTCTCCTACCCACGAATATGTAACGGTTGACGGTAACATCGGTTATATCGGCATCAGCGATTACGCACAGCATGCACTTGGAAATGTCGTTTATGTCGACATGCCGGAGCAAGGCGATGACCTTGAAGCAGGCGAGGAATTCGGCGCAGTGGAAAGTGTCAAGGCTGCCAGCGACCTGTTTGCCCCGGTAAGCGGTGCTGTTATTGAGTCAAACGAACAGCTAATTGACAACCCGCGTCTTATCAACGAGGATGCAATGGCCAACTGGATTGTCAAAATTGAGCTGACTGACCCGTCTGAACTTGAAAATCTTATGGACGAAGAAGCTTATCGCGCACACTGCGAAGCTGAAAAGCACTGATTGCATTTTGTATCGGTTAAGAAAAATTCTGTCTTACAATTTACGAACTATCATAAAGTGACCCACAGATATTTCCCCCATACTCCCGAGGATATCGCTGCAATGCTCGAACGCTGTAATATGAAGAGCCTCGACGAGCTTTACAGCGATGTCCCTGAAAGTCTGAAACTGAAGCGCGATTATGACCTTCAGCCTCAGATGAGCGAAAAAGAGGTCCGCGATTTTTTTGAGGAACTTGCAGTCCGAAACCAGCCTTTGACATGCTTTGCCGGCGCGGGCTTCTACGACCATTATACACCTGCCGTCGTCCAGTCACTCGCATCGCGCTCTGAATTTCTGACTGCCTATACTCCATATCAGCCGGAAATTTCACAAGGCACACTGCAATACATCTTCGAATACCAGTCAATGATGACACAGCTGACAGGTATGGAAGTTTCGAATGCCTCGATGTATGACGGCACGACTGCAGTGGCCGAAGCAATGCTGATGGCGATAAGCCACGCACGCAAAAGAAACCGTGTGCTCGTTTCGGCGACACTCAATCCGATTTACCGCGAAGTCATAGACACATACGCACGTTACCACGGAGTCCGTGTGGATACTATCGCAGAAAAGGATGGTGTCACCGACCTCGATACCATGCGAGAAATGCTTGCCGATGGTGATGTGGCCGGAGTGATTGTCGCAACTCCGAATTTCTATGGAATCCTTGAAGACTACACAGGTGTTGCCGACATGGTTCACGCAGCCAAAGCTCTGCTCATCATGACCGCTCCCGCTTCAACACTCGGTGTCATACGTACTCCCGGAGAATGGGGTGCTGACATTGCCGCAGGTGAGGCTCAGTCTCTTGGCATGCCCCTTAATTTCGGAGGTCCTTATCTGGGTTACATCTGTTGCAGCAAGGCTCTCATCCGCAAACTACCCGGCCGTATAGTCGGAGCTACAACCGATGCTGACGGACAGCGCGTGTTTGTGCTCACACTTCAGGCCCGCGAGCAGCATATCCGTCGTGACAAAGCCACATCCAATATCTGCTCGAACCAAGGTCTGATGGCGCTCTATGTGGCCATGTATCTTTCTCTGATGGGTGCAAAAGGTTTGCGTGAAGTCAACGAACTGTCGGCTGCCGGTGCGCACTATCTCGCATCCCGGCTTGTCGAGACGGGAGCATTTGAGCTCAAATATCCCGACAGACCGTTCCTAAATGAATTTGTGGTGCGTTTCAAGGGAGAGGTCAAACTCGCTGATTTTGTAGAGGTATGTAATTCCTGCGGTTGTCTGCCCGGAGTGATGATATCGGAAGACGAACTTCTTGTCTGCGTTACCGAAACACGTACAAAGGAAGAAATCGACCGCTATGTCTGGCGCGCTGAAACTTTCTCAAAAGCGACCGTTCCTGCGATGAACGGTGGTGTTGCAGCTAATGAAATGTCAAACTGATGATGTCCCGAAACCATGAATAAGAAATATTACGGAAAAGTAATTTTTGAGCTCTCACGTCCGGGACGTCAGGGCTATAGTCTGCCGTCAAACGGTTGTGACGACGTGCTTCCCACACTCCCTGCCGGACTGTTGCGCCAAAACGCTCCGCAGCTTCCGGAAGTAGACGAACTGACAGCAGTCAGACACTACAACAACATGTCGACCAATAATTTTGGCGTTGACACCGGATTCTATCCTCTTGGTTCATGCACCATGAAGTATAATCCGAAGATCAACGAGGAAATGGCTTCTCTTCCGGCTTTCACGTCGCTTCATCCTTTCCAGCCGTCAGCGACTGTACAAGGTGCGCTCGAAGCCTACTACACCTTACAGCGGATGCTGTGTGAAATAGGCGGTATGGCCGAATTTACCCTCAATCCCTATGCCGGTGCACACGGAGAACTGACAGGCCTGATGGTCATACGTGCCTATCATGAAAGCCGTGGAGACACGAAGCGTACAAAAGTGATAGTCCCAGATTCAGCTCACGGAACTAACCCCGCATCAGCTGCTGTAGCCGGACTCAAGGTTGTCGAAGTCAAGAGTCTGCCGGACGGCACTGTCGATGTCAATGCTCTCCGCCCGTTGCTTGACGACACTATTGCTGCTGTAATGATGACCAATCCCAATACAGTCGGGATTTTCGAACATAATATACCGGAAATAGCCGAGATAGTCCACGCCTGTGGCGCACTTCTCTATTATGATGGTGCAAATCTCAACCCGCTCCTCGGAGTGGCACGTCCGGGGGACATGGGATTTGATGTGATGCACATCAACCTTCACAAGACCTTCTCCACACCTCATGGCGGAGGCGGTCCGGGTGCAGGGCCTGTCGGAGTACGTGCAGGGCTCGAACAGTTCCTGCCAAATCCCCGTGTCGTAAAACACAGCGGTGACGACGATCCACTTTTCCATCTTGATTTCGGCACAGAGAAAGCCCCACACGCGCTCGGGCGCATATCATCGTGGCTCGGAAATTTCGCAGTCGAACTGCGTGCGCTTGCCTACATCCTTTCACTCGGCAGCGACGGTCTGAAACTTGCCGGCACACTCGCGACATTAAATGCGAATTATGTCAAGGAATCATTGCGCGACCTTTATGCTCTGCCGATTGACCGTGTGTGCAAACATGAGTTTGTGTTCGACGGACTTGCCAATAAATCGACCGGGGTCACCACTCTGAATGTGGCCAAGCGTCTTCTTGATCATGGCTTCCATGCACCGACCATCTATTTCCCGCTTCTATTCCATGAATCTCTCATGATAGAGCCTACGGAAACGGAAAGCAAGGAGACTCTTGATGAGTTCATCGCGGTTATGCGCGACATAGCCCGTGAAGCAGCAGAAGATCCCGAAACGGTTAAGAACGCTCCACTTGAGACTCCAATCCGAAAGCCAGACGACACTGCCGCCGCTCTTAATCCTGTGGTTACTTTTGCCGAACTTGACTGACAGATACAGAAATCACTGTTCTATACCAAATCCAACGATATGGAAAAGTCTGATCTAATAATTATCGGAGCTGGCCCCGGCGGTTATGAAACAGCCGTCGAGGCCGTAGCTCTCGGTAAAAGCGTGACTCTTATCGAGCGTGATAAATTTGGGGGGACATGTCTCAACCGTGGTTGTATTCCGACGAAGGCTTTATGCCGTACCGCCCAAATCGCCCTTGATTTTGCAGAAGCCCGTAACTATGGTTTCGCTGAGACAACTGCATCGCTCGATTTTCCGGCAGTCATGCAGCGTAAAGACCGGGTTGTAGCAGAGCTTCGCGAAGGAGTGGCCACATTGCTTAAGGATGTCAATGTAGTCAATGGTGAGGCTCGTTTCATTTCACCGTCAGTCATCGATGTGAACGGCACTGAATATACAGCACCGACAATCATCATCGCTACAGGCTCCGCGCCCACCTTATTACCGATAGATGGAAAAGAACTGGCGATGACCAGCGATGAAATTCTTTCGCTTGAAACGCTCCCTGAATCAATGTGCATTATTGGGGGGGGGTTATCGGTATGGAATTTGCCTCAATATTCTCTGCATTAGGTGTCGAAGTGACAGTTGTCGAGTATTGCAAGGAGATTCTTCCTCCTTTCGATGCAGAAATTGCCAAACGTCTGCGCATGTCTCTCAAAAAACGAGGGATAAACATTATCACCGGTGCAGAAGTAAAATCAATCGAAGCCGGCCCGACCGTAAATTACATTGTCAAGGAGAAAGAGAAGTCAATCGCTTCTGAAGTTGTCCTGATGGCTGTCGGACGTAGGCCGGTAGTACCCGATGGGCTTGTTGAACTTGGAGTGAAGTTCAATCGTAATGCCATTGCTGTCAACGATGATATGTCTGTTATGTTTGATGAAGGGCAAGAGCCGTCAGATGTCAGGCTTTATGCCATAGGAGATGTCAACGGACGTTGCATGCTCGCTCACGCAGCCACAATGCAAGGGAAAGTCGTCCTCGGACTTCGCGAACTGACTGATGTGATTCCTTCGGCTGTCTTCACTGTGCCTGAATGTGCGATGGTGGGTCTCACTGAGGAAAAATGTCTTGAGCTTGGGCGCGACATAAAAGTCGGGAAAGCGACATTCAGAGCCAACGGAAAAGCATTGGCAATGGGTGAGCCCGACGGTCTGGTCAAAATCATATCTGATGCAAAAACCGGCGAACTGCTCGGATGTCATATCTGTGGTGCTCATGCCGCAGATCTCGTTCAGGAAATCGCAACCTCAATGCAGGCGCGACTCGGTGTCTCAGCTATCAGTTCCGCAGTCCATGCCCATCCGACCTTAGGAGAAGTGGTTATGGCCGCAGCAATGTGATACCGGGGCTTACACGGGAAAATGCCTACGCTATCTGTCGATATAATTAGTACGGGTAGCGTAGGCTTATATCTATAGCTTAACTGTCAAGATGAAAAATCTCAAAGATATGACATTGGATGAACTGTGGCAATTGTTTCCCATAGTTCTCGTTCCTAATAACCCATGCTGGAAAGAGTGGGCCGATGATGAAATAGATCAACTTAAAAGACTTTTATCAGATTGTTCACCAGTAATCCATCATATAGGAAGTACGGCAATCCCTGATATCAAGGCAAAGCCGATTGTTGATATTCTGGTGGAAATCACACATAATGAAAATCTGTCACGCCTTAGGAATACAATGGAAAATGCAGGCTATATCTGCATGTCGTCGTCATCAAGCAGACTGAGTTTTAATAAGGGTTACACATCTGCAGGGTATGCCGAACGCGTATTTCATATACACATTCATCTGAAAGGTGACAATGACGAAATTATTTTTCGTGACTATCTGAGAGAGAATCCGGATGTAGCTCATGAATATGAATTGCTTAAAATGTCTCTTTTGCCACAATACAGTCATGACAGGGACAAGTATACCGAAGCCAAGACTGAATTTGTAAGACGTGTTACCGCTCTTGCTAAAGATGCCAGTAATGAAAATTTCGCAATTATTGAAATATCACAAAAATTTTGTAACCGGCTGTTAATTTGCTTGGTTGCAATCTTCTTTTTATGCGTTCCTCTTAATGCTGTAAATATCGTCACATATTCTGTTTCAGATAGTATCCCGACTTCTTCATCCGAAGAGCTTAGGATGCTGTTTAAGTGGTTGTCTAACGCGGACAACAGAGTCCGAATGTCCTTTGAACTACAAAGTACCAATGCTCCATTCACTATTTATAAAGCGGAATGGCAACATTGTGACAGTATGTATGAACCAATGGAACCATTCTCTCTCATTGCCCAGACAAATGAGTCGACAGGTAAAAATACAAAATGGCATATAACTCTTGACTTCCCTTTCAGTAGTATATTTGATGAATATGATACTTTAATCCTTTATACCGACAGAGGAATCATAAGATGTCCGACATCAAGAGAAGGACAATTGAGAGAGACAATAGAGATTCTTACCAATGATTACGAGATGCAGATAGACACTTCAAAGAAAAGCTCTCGCATGGCATGGAATATTTTAGTCATGGTCTTGACAGGAGTCATTGCTGTCGGAGGTGCCGTTTTTGTAATCGTCCATCGTCGGTTTGTCCAGAAACACAGAGAAATTGAGGAGCTGTCATTGCTTATTGCTGAAAGAACAGATAGAAACCTCGAACTTGAGGCCAAGGTAGATGCTTTGTATGGAAGTCGCCTTGACACACTCAATATGTTATGCAATGAGTATTTTGAAAAGAGCGAATCGGATAAGCTGAAACTTACACTCTATAATGAAGTAGAGAAACATATTCTTGCATTACGGGACACGAAAAGTATTGCCGAACTTGAAGGAATAGTCAATACATTTCTCGACAACATATTGATCAGAATCAGAGAACAGTTGCCGGAATTAAATAAAAACGATCGGATATTCCTTACATATCTTTATGCCGGATTTTCCCCGCGAGCCGTATGTATTTTCACTAACATAAAAATAAAAAACTTTTATAATCGAAGAAGTCGGCTCAAGGATCGTATTCTTGCCTCTGACGCACTGGATAAGGAATATTTCGTGTCTAAAATGTGACACTAAACTATTGATAATCAATATGAGGAATTATTGATTGTTCCCATCTACTGATTATCAACGGCTTAGCTGCTTAAATGAGGACAATTCCAGTCCGTATTCTCTTGCTGTTACTTGTTTTTAGGACTAATTTTGTCACATCAAACTCAAAAACAGGTAATATATGAAAAGATTATTTTTACTGGCAGTTCTCTGTCTGTGCGCATTCGTAAGCCATGCTAAGATTTCCTATCAAAGTATCAATAATATCGAAGGGACGAACATAGTTCTGATTGATAAGCAAGCGCCCTCAGATATTAAAATTACCGAAGCAGTGTTATCCAACAACGGTAAGAAATATATTGCCACACAAATCAGATGCAACATCATTAACGGCGTGGCGATATACAGATTGAAGTTCAAGCGTCTTACCGTCTTCAAAAATTGCAAAGTAATTTATTGCTGTCCGATAAAACTCAAATAGCGCAATAAAGTATGGCTCGAACGCTGATTTTACGGTGTTCGAGTCTTCTTTTTTACCTTACAAGCCCCCTCAGTCAAACAATGACGGTTCGGGAGGCGCTCCGGAGGCCTCGGAAAGGATGATTTCCCACTCTTTTTCCGGGTTGTTAAACAGGCTGTTGAAGTCAACGTAGTACATCAGGGTAATTCTGACCATTGTTGCCAGCCCGGAGAAGCTCCACTGGCGTTTCAGCCCCTTCTGCATAACCATCAGCAGTAGATTGGCGATTAGTGTGATCCAGATCTGGATCTTGATGGCATTGGCGCTCTCGCCATAGAAGTATTTAAGTGGAAAGTTTTGTTTCATCTGCTTGAACAGCAGCTCAATTTCCCATCTCTGTCGGTATATCGCGATGATTTCCTCCGGGTCGGACTCCATATCGTTGGTCAGCAGCGATATCAGTTTGCGCTTCTTGACATCCACATAAGTGATTATGCGTGATTTATGTCGAATGACCTCTCCGCCTTTAACCTGCTTTACAAACTCCACTTGCTGTATCCTGACCTCCATCAGTCCGTCAGGAGTCTGATACATAGTGTCCGACAATATGCTGTATTTCAGGTTCTTCTTCATCTTGGTGACGTATGTTACGCCACGCTCCGTCAGTTGTTGGAACTTCTCATAGTCGATGTATGCGCGGTCCATTGCCATTATGTCGCCTTTACTCAATGTTGTTGGCTTGAGCATGAATGAGTCGTTTGTAGCCGCTGATGTGAACTTTATATCCGACGGCACACCTTCGTTGGCATGTATGACGGTATGAACCTTGATTCCGCCTTTCTTTTTTCCGGTCTTTGGATGGCGTCCGACTCCCTTGAACAGCAGGTTGGAGAACAGAGTAATAGTCGTGGAGTCGATAATCTGCAGTCGTTTCATCCATTTTGGAGTCTTGCGGCTGTGGCTGTCCGAGGAAAGAACGTGGCGGTAAGTGGCATATAGATCACGATATATAGCCTCAAATATAGCTTCGGGGCGCCTCTTGTTGGCATCCGCAAGTGTGCTGCGCCCGATTTTGAAAGTAATACCTATATGAGACAGTTTACGCGTCTCGGCAAGCAAACTGGCTGTTATCTCACGCAATGAGTCGAATCGCATTATCACGGCATAGAGCATTACCACCAGATGAATCCAGCAGTTAAACCGTTTGGTATATCTCTCTCCTCCGTATTCGCGGCTAAACTGAAGAATTTTCGACTTGTCAAGCAGTTTTATTACCTGACCATAGAGCGGCTGTCCGCTAAAATGACTACTTTTGGGCATAGTTTAGAATATGTTTTGACCAACACAAACTAAACTAAAAGGACTGACTCCTGCAATAGGTGCCAGTCCTAATTTTGTTTTGCCTCAAAAAGTTTTATCGGACAGCAATAAAAGTAATTCTTATGGTCAACGGTAAAAAAGAGATTGTGGATATTCAAAAAGGAATGTCAGTCAGGTGATATCACAATCTTTGTTGCCATATACTCCTACTGCCATTAAAGCTATTCGGGTAAAAAACATAGTGTCATTTTTGGTTACGATAAACCCCGTAGCCGGAAATGACACTTGGCTTCCTTGCGTCATTACAACAGCAATGGGTATTGATATGACTGTTTGTTCAGATTACTGCTCTTCAGGCGGGAACAGCTTGTCTTCACGATCAAGATGATAGTCCTTGGTCAGAAGGGCGATGAAACGGGAAATCTGTGTGATTGCATTCTTTGTTTCAGGAGTGATTTCCTTGCTTTGCAGACGAAGCATGAGCATTCCGTAGAGGGCGTTGAAACATGTCTCTATCTCACCGAGAGGCTTATCTCCGGCTTTAGCCCGAAGCTCGACAATGAAAGGTAGTGTCTTATAGAACTCAGCGGTATACTCCGGGAAACGTGGATCTTTCAGCAGGGCGAGATGCAGGTCGGTTAGCTGTATTATGACATTTTTGTTCAGTTGCAGATGTCCGCTTTTTTCCACGTTCTCACGTCGCATCATGTCAATCAGCGATTCATACCATTCAACCATCTCTTTTTCTTGAGACGGGTCGAGATTAAAACGGTCAATGACATTAGCTTTGATACGATCGATGTCAAGTCCGTTGGCACGTATGAGGTCTTCAATCTGCCACATATAAAGCAGATATTCCGCAATATTTTCCTTATGTTTCTTAGATGCTATATACATAATATGCTGTAACTATAAATTCAAAGACTGATTTGAAGTTCCGTCATACAAAATTAACACATTCCACAATAATTTGATGTGAGGTTGCGCCAATATTTGTATTTTTGCACGAAATTTCAATCAATCTGATCATGCTTACAACCGATAAACTCTCATGTAACATCCTCGCAGATCTCCTTGTCGCTCATGGTGTGCGGCATGTCGTTCTATCACCGGGAAGCAGAAACGCGCCATTGATAGTCGCTCTCTCTCGTCGTAAAGAATTGGCTACGCAAGTGGTCATTGATGAACGCTCTGCGGGATTTATCGCGCTTGGCATGACTGTCCAAAGCGGAGAGCCTGTGGCAATAGTATGCACAAGTGGTTCTGCTCTGCTTAACTATGCTCCGGCAATTGCCGAAGCTTTCTATCGTTGCTGCCCGCTAATAGTGATTTCTGCTGACAGGCCACAGGAATGGATTGATCAGGATGATTCGCAAACCATCTGGCAACAGGATGCTCTCGCGCCGTATGTCAAACGCAGTTGTGACCTGCCGGCTCATACTGATTTTCCAAACGGAGAATGGGTATGCAACAGACTTGTCAATGACTTGCTGCTTGAAGCTCTTGCAGGGCGGAAAGGCCCGGTGCATATAAACATACGGATAGACGCTCCGCTTGACCGCATATCTGATTTCGACGATGGCCGAAGCCGGGTTGTCAGAATGGTTGCCCCTTCAGTCGAGCTGCCGACAGCCGAGGCTCGGCGGATAGGGGAGAACATCGCATCTCCGCGCAAGGTGCTTATCATAGTAGGGTTTCACGAACCTGATGAAAAATTAAACCGGGCGCTGGTAAAACTTGCTCGTCTCCCGAACGTCGCAGTTATGACTGAGACAATAGCAAATCTCCACTCCCCATTGTTCGTCAGCCGTATTGATTCGACATTATGCCGAATGACAGAAACAGAACGCATTGAAATGGCCCCGGATGTCGTTATAACTGCCGGGGGAGCGCTCGTGTCACGATTTGTAAAAGAATGGTTGCGTTCGCTCGACACCGAAGTTGAGCACTGGCATATAGGGATCACACATACAACTGTCGATTGCTTCCGCCATCTGGCTCTGAGAGTGGAAATGCAGCCGGCTGTTTTCCTCCGGCAGCTTGCATCTGCATTGCAGATTCATAAAGCGTCTTCTGATTATGCCGTACGCTGGCATAATCTCGCATCTAAAGCCGCCAAACTTCATGAAAAATATGTCGATTCAGTTCCGTGGTCGGACATGAGTGTTTTCGCTTATATCATACCGCACGTTCCGCAACGATGGAATTTACATCTGTCAAACGGCACGCCTGTACGTTATGCACAATTGATGGATTGCAGCCATATCCATCGTTGCGACTGCAACAGAGGTGTCAGCGGTATTGACGGATGTACATCAACAGCCCTTGGTGCATCATCTGTCTATAAGGACACGACCCTACTTATAACCGGCGACATGAGTTGCCAGTATGATATTGCTGCACTGTCGTCAATGATTGTCACTCCACGATTTAAAATAATCGTAATCTGCAATGGCGGAGGAGGGATATTCCGCTTTATCTCATCCACATCATCGCTTCCTGAGCTTGACAGATATTTTGCAGTAGGGACACGTCTCCCTCTGCGCCAGCTTGCAGACGGCTACGGATTTTCATATCATGAAGCCAGCTCTGCGGAGGAATTGGCTCAATCATTCAGCGAATTCATTGCGGTCACAGACCGTCCGTCAATTCTTGCGGTATTCACTCCGGCAGAGGAGTCGGCCGCAGTTCTGAAACAATATTTTCAGCCTCAATAAGCGATTGTGGCTTACCAATGTCAATCCAGTGAAAAACTTCTTTCGGAGTGTAGCCTTTTATGTATAAATCGGCGCATTGGTCCGTGTAGAATGGCGTGATTGAGAATTTCGAGGAATCACTATATCTTTCAAGCTTAGAAAATATGGAAGGTTTGATTATGTGAACACCGCCAAATGCCAGAGGAATAATCCCTTCAGCGGAAACTATATCAGGCCAAGGACTGCGGATTTCGCCGGTCGTGACATTTTTCCAACCCTTCATACGCCTGTCGGCATCAAAAAGCAGATAGCGTGATGTGCGGCGGTCTGCCACGAGCAGAGTCGCGTCGGCTTTAGATTCTATATGAGAATCAAGCATTTGTGAAATATCGAAATCTGTCAGAATGTCGGCATTATGAACTATTATCGGTTCGTTACTATCAAAAAATGGACGGGCTTTGAGCAATCCTCCGCCGGTATCGAGCAAAAGCGCACGTTCATCGCTGATTCTGATGTCAATTCCGAAATTATCATTTGCCTTGAGATAGCATACGATGGCATCGGCAAAATGATGGACATTGACTACCATACGGCTGACACCTGCATTTTTTAGTTTCAGAATCACTCGTTTCAACATCGGTTCGCCTCCTACTTCGACCAAAGCCTTGGGCTTTGCCGAAGTTATTGCGCCAAGGCGCGTGCCTAGACCGGCTGCAAAAATCATGGCGTTCATAGTGTGAGATCTATTTTTTGTTCTCGATGGATAAGGTGGACATTCACATGTGGAAACCGAACTTTGATATGTTCAGCCATTTTCTGAGCAGAATAGACACTGCGGTGCTGACCGCCGGTACAACCGAAATTGACGGCAAGTGATGTGAAACCGCGACGGTCGTAACAATCAACAGAAGGGTCTACCAACCCGAAACAGTGGTCAAGGAAAGTTATAATCTCTCCCTTGCGTTCGAGAAATTCAATTACCGGGGCATCAAGTCCGGTTATCTGTTTATATTCGTCATATCTGCCCGGATTTTCCATGCCACGGCAGTCAAACACGAATCCACCGCCATTACCAGACAAGTCTGCCGGGATACCTTTCTTATATGAGAAGCTTGTGACTGTTACAGTCAGCGCGCTTTTAGGCTTTTCCTCACATATATCTGTCTTTGCCTGTTCAGACTCAAGCATTCTGGCCAGAGTCTCCGAAAGATACGGATAATCGTCAAAAGGTTCTTTCAGCAGTTCTGCCAAATTTGCAAGTGCTGCGGGAATGCTCTTTATAAAATGGGCCTTTCGCTCGAATTTGCCACGAAATCCGTAAGCTCCAAGCACTTGTAGTGTCCGAAGTAATGAAAACGACCTGAACCGCTGACGGAAAGTATCAGGATCAATGACTGTGTATCGCGAGGCACTTTTGATGTAGGTCTCAATAAGAATTTCCTTAACGTATAACGGATATGCCGCACGGGCTTGCATTACAAATGACACAAGGTCATATTCGGCAGGACCACGTCGTCCGCCTTGAAAATCTATGAAATATGGATTGCCATTACGAATCATCACATTGCGAGATTGAAAATCACGTATCATAAACGTCATGCAGTCTGGTGTAGACAGCTGTGATGACATCCGGCGAAAATCCTCTTCCAGCAATTCTTCTTTGTAGGATATTCCTGTCGTGTTCAGAAAACAATATTTAAAATAATTCAAATCCCATAAAATGGATTGACTGTCAAAATCACTGACAGGATAACAACGTGAAAAGTCGAGGTCTTCCGCGCCACGATACTGGAAATCGGGCAACAATGCTACCGTCTTTTTCAACAGTTCGACAGAATCACGGCAGTCGAAAAGCAGACAATCGCCCAAGTCATCTTGAAGATATTCCGTTCCGTCGTCCGAAACAGCGATGACACCGGGAACAGGAAGCCCCTTGGACTTAAAATGGCGTGCAAGATAAATAAACGCTTTGTTTTCATCAACCGAACAGCCTATGACACCGATTACGGTCTCAGGGCCGGTTAATCTGAAATATTGTCGATTGCTTCCTGCCGGAGTCAGTGGAATGATTGAGGCAGGTGCTGCTCCGAACTTTTTTTCGTATAAATCCTTTAACATTTATATATGACTGTTTATAGATCGGGGGGAACAATGTTATATCATGTTCTTTGCTACAAATGTAGTCAAAATATCCAATCGGTACGCGTCCTTCAGATGGCCTTTTGTTTATTTTTATGAAAATATGTAACTTTGGACTCCTTAAAAACGTATTTATGACTGAATTGACAAAGAATCTATATCGCACCGTAAAATCACTTGACGAGCGCAAAACCCGCAGAAAGGAAAACGCGTTCAAGGCAGAGGGCACAAAATGTGTGCTCGATACATTGGGGCATTTTACACTTCGCTATCTTTTTGCGACATACGAATGGCTTGAAACCCATTCGCAGCAAGTGAAACGGCTTTCCGGCATAGGGACTGTTGTCAAGGTGACACGCAACGATCTTTCAAGGATGTCGAGTCTCACCACTCCTTCAGATGTCATCGCTGTTTATGAAATCCCCAAAAGAGAACCTGAATTCAGCAATCTGTCACACGGACTTATCCTTGCTCTTGACACGATACAGGATCCCGGCAACCTCGGGACAATCATCAGAGTTGCCGATTGGTTCGGAGTCCGTGAAATCCTGTGTAGCGCCGAGACTGTCGACTGTTTTTCGCCAAAAGTCATTCAGTCGACAATGGGATCAATCTCAAGGGTAAAACTCTACTATGGCAATCTGCCGGATATGATATCCAAAACTAAAGCGCCTGCGGTCTATGGCACTTTTCTGGATGGAGAAAGTATCAGCGAGGCCAAGATTGGAGAAGACGGCATTATAGTCATAGGTAACGAAGGTAAAGGTATATCTAAAGAAGTAGAGGCTGTCGTGACCGAGCGTCTGCTCATTCCCTCGTACCCACAAGGAGAAGTGACAGGAGAATCGCTCAACGCGGCAATCGCAACAGCTATCACACTCGCAAAATTCAGGCATGTGTGATGATCAACCAAATGTCTAACAAATATGTAAGCTTACACAAAGATGAAAAATGTAAAGACTGCATGGTTTTGCTCAAGCTGTGGGGCACAGGCGCCAAAATGGCAAGGCCGCTGTCCGGCCTGTGGCGAATGGAACACGATGGTAGAGGAGAAAATCGTGAGTGAAAAAAAATCCAAAACGTTGACCCCTGTATCACACGGTTCGCGAAGGACTCGTCCACAGCTTATACATGAAATAGAGCTCGACGAAGAACCACGTATAAAAATGCCGTCTGCCGAACTCAACCGAGTGCTCGGCGGAGGACTCGTTGCGGGCAGTCTTGTGTTGCTTGGAGGAGAACCGGGTATTGGAAAATCAACCCTTGTGTTGCAAAACATATTGTCGATTCGCTCACGTCGGATACTCTATGTGTCAGGAGAGGAAAGTGCCCGTCAGCTTAAAATGAGGGCTGACCGTATCGGGCGGCCTAATGACAATGTGTACATTGTATGTGAGACTTCTTTACAGAATATCCGTGACCACATCGAAGAAGTGAATCCGGGACTTATAATCATTGACTCTATCCAGACCATAGCTTCCGACGATATTGAATCTGTCGCGGGAAGTGTCTCACAGGTTCGGGAATGCGCGGCTCAATTGCTGAAATATGCCAAAGAGACGGCTGTCCCGGTGATGCTTATCGGTCATATAACAAAAGAAGGCAGCATCGCAGGCCCGAAGGTATTGGAGCACATCGTCGATGTTGTCCTCCAGTTCGAAGGAGACCGACAGGGCATATATCGTATACTTCGGTCCATTAAAAACCGTTTCGGTTCTACAGCTGAGCTTGGCATATATGAAATGTGTCAGCGGGGGCTTCGAGAAGTGTCCAATCCTTCCGAAATGTTCCTTTCAATGAGCAACGATGATCTTTCCGGAATCTCCATAGGTGTCACAATGGAAGGCATAAGAGCTTTTCTCATCGAGGTACAGGCGTTGGTCAGCACAGCCGCCTACGGAACACCCCAGCGGTCTGTCACCGGATTTGACTCGAAGCGTATGAATATGCTACTTGCAGTTCTTGAAAAACGTGTAGGATTTAAGCTGGCAGCAAAGGATGTGTTTCTCAACATTGCCGGAGGGCTAAAAGTCAATGACCCGGCCCTTGATCTTGCGGTTATATGCGCAATACTTTCGTCGAATGTCGACATAACAATACCCAAACGAATATGTATGGCCGGTGAAGTCGGACTTTCGGGAGAAGTCAGACCTGTCACGCGAATTGAACAGCGTATACGTGAGGCTGAGAAGCTCGGCATGGAAACTATAATCATACCACGTCATAACCTCAAAGGAATCGATTTGTCCGGGCTGAATATAAAAATCATAGAAGTGGCAAAGGTTGAAGAAGCATTCCGGACTCTATTTGTATGAATCTCACACTTAAATCTATTTGTCTTATGAGCCTAAAATCAAACGTATTATCCGGAACTCTTGTCATAGCAGGACTAATGTCGGCAAATGGTCAGAATATCGACCGAATCAAATATGGCGATTTTTCCAATTGGGTGACACGTAACTTAAAAGAATCAGCGGTAATAGGAGGTAAAGAGAAGACTCTCTACGAGGTCGGGCCTACTTGTACACTCAATGGCAACAACCCTTACCGTAATCTTGGAGGATCTCCTTGGGCCACAAGCAATGTATATGCAAAAGTGTCAGGAGTCGTAAAAACCTCCAATGCAGTTTATTCGGCAGAACGTTCGGCCGGAAACAAGTGCGCTAAACTGTGTACACAAATTGAAACAGTAAAGGTTTTGGGGCTCATAAACATGGATGTTATGGTCGCCGGATCAATGTTTCTCGGTGAAATGCTTGAGCCTGTGACCTCAACAAAAAATCCATATTCAAAGATGGAGATGGGTGTTCCGTTCAAAAAACGTCCGAACGCGCTTGTCTTTGATTATAAGGTTGATATGCCAGACGTCGACTATCGAATCAAGTCTACAGGATTCGGTTCAAAGAAAAAGCTACCGGGACGTGATCAGGCTGTGGTATTTGTCTATCTACAGCGTCGCTGGGAAGATGAAAAGGGTAATCTGCATGCAAAACGTGTCGGTACAGGTGGAGAATTATTCTCAAAATCAGCCCAATGGACCAATGGCCATAAGGTGAATATCATATATGGAGATTTGAGTGCTCATGGAGCTGTAGCACCGTATTTAAAATTGCGCAGTAGCAGCAATTGTTACTATGCCCGAAATTCCAAAGGAAAAATGGTCCCTGTCGTAGAAGAAGGATGGGATGATGCAAATGCAGTTCCGACACATGCCATAGTAATGTTCTCAGCAGGCAACGGAGATCCGTATGTCGGTACAGAAGGACTGACTCTCTATATAGATAATGTGGGATTTGAATATTAAAGTTCTCGATTTTCCCTCAGGAATAACCAAAAATCAAATCTAAGTTTTAATAGAGGACAGGTGTATTATGGGAATTTTTAAGTTCAAACAATTCAGCGTGGAAGACGGCAGATGTGCTATGAAAATCGGGACAGATGCAGTCTTACTTGGTGCGTGGACTTGTCTTGACGGAATTTCAGCGATTGTCGATGCCGGATGTGGATCTGGTGTCATATCTCTTATGGTAGCACAACGCAGCCATGACAATACTAAAATCATAGCGGTGGATATTAATCATGACGCTTGTCTGGATGCGATGGACAATATCGCTAATTCTCCGTGGGAAAATAGTGTAGAGGTCATGGAGGCTGACATCACGAAGTTTTTTCCACAATGTTCCCATCCAATGCTTATAATTTCGAATCCTCCCTTTTTTAACGAAAAACTCAAATCGCCAGATTCTTCAAGAGCTTTGGCAAGACACGGAGTGGATTTCGGAATCGGGGAGCTGATTGATATCGCGGCATCACACTTCAAGTCAGTGAATGATTCCCTTGCTTTCATCGCACCAGCATCACGCGATGACGAAATCGAATTTATGTTGGCACTAAAAAGGCTGAGTCCACGCAGACGATGCAGAGTTTTTTCACGAAAAGAGAAAGAACCAATACGCACGTTGTGGCAGGTTGGTCTTGAATGCCCGGGATGTGCACGCATTGTATGTGAAGAACTTTTCATCCGTGATATGGACAATAATCTCACCTCACAATATCTATCCTTAACAACTGATTTTTATCTTGATAAATAACGATGAATAATAGTAAATCTGATTCGAATATACAACCTGAATTTATTAACCTGCGTTTTTTGCCCGGACAGCGTATCATAGTGCTGATAGTTGCATTATGTCTGTTCTCTATTTTCGGTTCGGTTATAATCGGTCTGATAATGCGTAATGGAGTCAGTGCCCAGTCGTTGCGCATATCAACCATTTTGCAGGATTGCATAATATTCATTCTTCCCGCTATCGTCTCGGCTTTGCTGATAAGCCAATATCCGGCTCGATTTTTAGGAATAGAGAGGCGGTTTACTCTAATGCAAATAATCCTTGCTATTGCCGCCATGTTGATGTCAATACCGGCAATGAATGCGCTTGTCGTACTTAACGAAAATATGACTCTCCCATCAATATTTTCTGAATTGGAGCGCTGGATGCGAGAGGCTGAAGAACAGGCTCAGTCATCGGTATCCATACTACTTGGTAATCAGGGCATAGGTTCCCTCATTGTAAATATATTGATAGTCGGTGTACTTGCAGGTTTCAGCGAGGAGTTGTTTTTTCGCGGAGCGCTCCAACGCATCTTGTTTAGCTGCAAGATTAATCCACATGGTGCGATCTGGATAACCGCTATTGTATTCAGTGCTTTTCATCTCCAGTTTTTTGGATTCTTTCCACGCCTGATTTTGGGAGCATATTTCGGCTATCTGTTCTATTGGTCTAAGTCTTTATGGCTACCGATAATACTCCATGTATTTAATAATTCGCTTGTAGTTTTCACTTTATGGTATAAAAATTTAACCGGTATTCCAGAGAGCGAGACAATAAACCATCTTGGGGGGGATTCTCCGATGCAGGTAATCACATCAATAATCCTCACAGCATTCCTCCTAAAATGTCTCTTCCGATATTCGATGGTTTCAAAAGATGACGCGAAAAACAATATAGTTAATAATGATTAAAACCATACTGCAAAATTGATTAATATCGAAATAATATATAATTTTGTCATAAATTATATGAGAAATGACATCTTAACCTAACTTACTGAGAAAATACATAAAACCTCGTCGGTTAATGACCTTTCGGTCATTGCCGACGAAACTTTTTTATTTAAATTCCTAAAACAATGATTCGGTAAAAATTACCGAAGTAGTTGAAACTTAAGTTAATATGTCGAATTGTCAAATACAAATGAATCGCCAAAGCGTTCATTATAAAACACTTATACCATGAACGTATTGGCGATTCTCAAAGACTTCACCTTTCGGTGTAAGTCGGTATTTGAAAATACTACAACCAAGATGAGCAAAAGGTTCCTCAACTGGCTGATTTTAACAATACGCACTGTAGCGTTGATTCCGGGCAAAGTCAATTTTACCCGGCTGTCGCGCTATGGCGGTCGTACAGCCAAGACCTTTGCCTCCAATTTCAAGACATCCGTAGACTGGATGAAAGTCAACATAGGTATGGCGCAGGATTGTTTTGGGCCGGCCGATGACATGGCAGTGGCAATCGATCCGTCGTTCATTTCAAAAGCAGGCAGACTGACGTATGGCATAGGCCGTTTCTGGTCAGGGGTGGCACAACGTGTCAAACGCGGTCTGGAGATAATGGCGATCGGGGCAATAAGTCTGAGTAAACATACATGCGTGATGCTCGGTGCTGTCCAGTCACCGAACTTCAGGACTCTTGAATCTGAGAAACAAATGTCAATGCTTGACTGGTATGTGGCACTTGTCAGGTCAAAGGCGACAGAGCTGCTCTCACTGACGGATATTCTGGTTGCCGATGCCTTTTTCTCCAAATATGAGTTTGTAAATGAAGTGATTGGCATGGGATTTCGATTTGTCGGGAGATTACGTGCCAACTCATATCTGAGGTATCTGGCCATACCGGATTCCTCCGCCCCGCGAAGACGCGGCAGAAAGAAAAAGTATGGAGAGAAAGTGGATTTCTCCAATCTTGATATGTCCGTGTTCACCTCATTCATATATGAGGATTCCAAAGGAAACAAAAACCGATGTCACACGGCGGTCGTACATTCGAGGGCATTGAAACGCGACATCCGTATCGTGGTCTGTCCGGTTGAAAACGCAGAGCCTCTTCTTTACTTCTCTACAGACACCAATATGAGGTCTGAAAAGATCATCGGTTTCTACCGCACCCGCTTTCAGATTGAGTTCGGCATACGCGATGCCAAACAGTTTACAGGACTCCAGTCGCAACAGACACGCGACAAAGACCGGCTTGACTTCGCATTCAATCTTTCCTTCACTGCACTCAATGTCTGCAAGGAGGTCATAAGGAAAGATTATCCGGATCTTTCGTTAGCACAGTTCAAACGGCTTATGTTTGAATCTTATCTCGCCTCAACAATTATTTCGACTTGCGGAAAATCTCCGCATCTCAAAATAATTCAGAAAATAAATCATCGGTTGGCTCAGTTAGCGGCTTAGCCTAGGCTGAACAACCTCAAATTTTACCGAATCATTGTAAAAAACAAGTCACAAACTTATAAAGTGAGTGCAATATGGCAAGAAAAAAGAAAGAACTACCGCTTTTGAGCGATGTTGAAATACTTGATGTGGCCGCCGAGGGTAATTCAATTGCCCGCGTCGACGAGATGGTCGTTTTTATTCCGTTTGGAGCTCCGGGCGACATTGCGGATATAAAAATAGACCGAAAGAAACGCAGCTATGCCGAAGGTCATATAGAAAATCTTTCGAAGCCGTCACCGATACGTGTAGAGCCTCGATGTGAACATTTCACTCTATGCGGTGGATGTCGCTGGCAGCATCTTCCTTACGAATTTCAGCTTAAATGTAAGCAGAAACAGGTAGAGGATGCTTTGCAGCGTATCGCCAAAATTCCATTTCCCGAACTTACTCCGATTCTTGGTTCTGAGAACATCTGGGAATATAGAAACAAAATGGAGTACACTTTCTCAAACAAGAAATGGCTGACATTTGACCAGCTTCGTTCGGGTGCGGATTTCCCGGAACGAAGAGCTGCCGGATTTCATATTTCAGGAGCTTTTGACAAAGTTCTCGATATAAACCGTTGTCATCTTCAAGAGGATCTTGGAAACCGGTTGCGCGTGTTCATTAAGAAATTCGGAATGGAACATAATTACAGTTTCTATGATCTGCGGGAACAGCACGGCTTTTTGCGTACACTTATGATACGTATCTCTTCTACCGAAGAGGTCATGGCGGTCATGGTATTTGGCGAGGATGACAGTGATAAGATAGGGGAGTTGCTCACTGCTGTGGCTGAGAACTTTCCGGAAATCACATCGCTCCTATATGTTATAAACACCAAGGTTAATGATACGATAGCCGATCAGGAAATATTGCTGTTCAAAGGACGCGAATATATCGAAGAAGAGATGGAGGGCCTTAAATTCAGAATCGGACCAAAGTCATTTTACCAGACAAATTCACGACAGGCATATCGACTTTACAGCGTTGCGCGAGATTTTGCAAAACTGACTGGTAATGAACTGGTCTATGACTTGTATACAGGCACAGGGACCATCGCTTGTTTCATCGCTCCAAATGTCAGCCATGTCATAGGAATTGAATATGTTCCTGAAGCAATCGAGGATGCAAAAGTCAATGCCTCGGTCAACAAACTGGAAAATACTGAATTTTATGCCGGTGACATGAAGAATGTTCTGACTTCTGATTTCATCTCTCAGCATGGGCGTCCGGATGTAATGATAGTTGATCCCCAAGAGCAGGTATGCACGATGATGTCGTTAAAGTGATTCTTGATGCTGCCCCTAAACGCATTGTGTATGTGAGCTGTAATCCTGCGACTCAAGCTCGGGATCTTGCTCTCCTTCATGAAAAATATGATATTGAGGCTGTACAGCCTGTCGATATGTTCCCTCATACCCAACATGTCGAGAATGTAGTGGCATTAACACTTAGATGATAGTCTCGTTTATAAATTTGATAATCACGCGTACTTATAATGGTGTGATTATCAAATTTATAAATGCCATATTCTATTAACCAAATAAAAAGGACGCCCGCTACATCTCGTAGTGTGACGTCCGAAATTATAATCATCAATTCTAATTATCGGTATTCGTTTTCTCAAACTCATTCTGTCTCGGATATAGTTTATCCATTACAGAGTGATAACTGCTTAAATTGATAGGAAATAGGAAAATTAGCGGTAAATAATTAATTCAGAAAAGGATAAGATATGTTTTTAGTGATATGATAGGTTCATAATCTTATATTCTTCTTTTAGCTTAAGGGTTGGAACTTTTCTTTGTGTATAATCATAATATTTAGAACATATACGAAATCATGTGCTTATTTTGTGATGCAAAATTAGACATAAACATTGATATGCACAATAAGCTTAACGCTTATTGGCTAAATGATTAGCTGTTTTAACTACTACAAGAAACAATCATGGGAATATTAAGTAAAAAATGATTAATAATAATGTCGGACTTATAATATCAATAAATAAAACCTCTGACAATTCATAGAGATTATTTGTCTCATAATCGCGATTATGTTAAATAGCATGTTTGGCTTTTTCTGAAAGATGCCCTATTTCGTTGTTATTACAGGAAATGAAACCAGAATTTATTATTGGGGCTATATACGCAGAACGATTTTCGATAAATCGGCAACGGACGACGTAAGCACGCCGTCCGTCAAAGCATCTTATTTCTTTTTCAATATTTTTTTCAGCTTGGCTGGCGTTAGAGATTCCGGATAGTCTATAAAACTAAGGCGTAAAGAACATCCTTCTCTAAAACGGCTACATCCAAAGGCTGTCTTACCTTTCAATATATGCCCCTTTCCACAGATGGGACACTCTACTTGTTCGAATTTAGTCGTGCGAGGCGCTCTTGGCTTGGTAGGTTTTACTGAGTTGCCTTCTTTTAAATCGCTATCATCGCCACCACTTTTGTCTGAACCTCTTGAGGTATTATCTACGATAATTTTTGATTTTGAATTATCGCTTAAAACATTGATTACAATTTCATTAATCAATATTTTAAGTTCTTGAATGAAGTCCGAGGCCGAATAATCGCCTCTTTCTATTCGACGCAGCTTATTTTCCCAGAGACCTGTAAGTTTCGCACTTTTCAAAAGATCCTCGTTTATGGTCGAAATCAAGTCAATTCCAGCCTGAGAAGCCATGATGGACTTTCGATTCCTATAAATGTATTTACGTTTGAATAGCGTCTCGATAATAGCAGCTCGTGTCGACGGACGTCCGATGCCGTTTTCTTTCATAGCTTCCCGAAGTTCCTCATCCTCCACGGTCTTACCGGCTGATTCCATCGCACGCAACAACGTTCCTTCAGTATAATATTTGGGAGGCTGAGTGGTGCGTTTCTGTAATGACGGTTCATGTGGGCCGCTCTCTCCTATCGTAAAGTCTGGTAGAATACGATCGTCAGAATTTTCGTCATCCTTGGTATCATCATTCGACTGTGTATTATCATATACAATACGCCAACCAGCATCTTCAATCACTTTACCTGTTGCCTTAAAGCCGGTCTTATCTACCTCGCCAAGTACTGTTGTGCTTAGGAATTTACAATCGGGATAGAATGCAGCAATAAACCGCAGCGCAATAAGATGATAGAGCTGCCGTTCGTTGCCAACAAGCACAGACGGAGACTGACCGGTAGGTATAATGGCATGGTGATCAGTCACCTTAGTGTTATCAAATACTTTCTTGCTTTTCGGCAACTTATCAGCGAGTATCGAAGATGTCAAGGTTGCATAAGGAGTCATATTCCGAAGTATACCCGGCACCTTAGGATAGATATCTTCAGAAAGATACGTAGTATCGACACGTGGATAGGTCGTCACTTTTTTTTCATATAAAGACTGTATGAGCCTTAGAGTTTCATCTGCAGTCCATCCCCATTTTTTGTTACATTCCACCTGCATGGATGTTAGGTCGAAAAGACGAGGAGGAGCCTCCCTACCCTTCTTTTTCTGCACATCCTTTATGACCATTGGATAAGACTTTATCGCTTCGAGTGCGGCTTCGGCCTCTTCAGGAGATTTGAAGCGACCAGAAGTAGCGTTGAACAGCGCTCCACGATAAAGAGTTTTCAATTCCCAGTAATCCTCCGGCTTAAAATTTTCTATTTCAAAATGCCGTTGAACTATGAGGGCAAGAGTTGGAGTCTGAACACGACCGATTGACAAAACATTACCAGGTGAAGAATACTTCAGCGAGTAAAGACGAGTAGCATTCATTCCAAGAATCCAGTCCCCGATTGCACGAGACAGGCCTGCATGGTAGAGATTATCGAAATCTGATTCAGGCTGAAGGCGTGCGAACCCTTCGCGTATAGACTCATCTGTCAGAGATGAAATCCAAAGTCTCTTGACCGGACAATTGACAGAAGCCTTCTGCATCACCCATCGCTGGATTAATTCACCCTCCTGACCGGCATCACCGCAGTTGATCACTTCATCTGCTTCCGAAATCAGATTTTCTATGACTTGAAACTGTTTTTCAATCCCCTTGTCAGGAATGACTTTTATACCGAAGCGAGCCGGAATCATCGGGAGCACGCCAAGAGCCCACCGTTTCCAACGTTCCTCATAATCACCGGGTTCTTTAAGGGTGCAAAGATGGCCGAAGGTCCATGTGACTTTATACTCCCCTCCTTCAAAATATCCGTCACGGCGCACATCAGCGCCAAGTATCTGGGCTATGTCTTTGGCTACACTTGGTTTCTCGGTGATACAGAGTTTCATTATCTATGTTTTGTGGCTATCTTTTTTACGGTAGTAGTCGACTGTCCATGGGCGGTCGTGAACAGCAGCTGAACTCCCGAATCAGGCTTTGTTGCGGGGAAATCGATTTCAATCGGTATCAGACCGTCATCCTCCCACTGGAAGTAGCGACGAAAGTCAACACCGTCAATATCTGTTGACATCATTGCATTGCCGGTAGATATGTATTGCACTTCATCTATTCGGTTAGAGGTGTGAGGCCGTCCGTGTATCTTGCCGTAGACACGTGTCAGATCCTTGCGATAGTCGATACTGTCGACAGCAAAAGTCAGCACATTATCAGATGTACTGCCGTAGTTCCTAACTACTTTTGCCGACAAAGGCATATAGGCAAATGAACCTAAAATGATGATTGACAGAAATCGTTTCATGATGAATTGTGATGCAAATTTAATGAGAATTATTAATTTTAGCAAACATCCAATGGCTCTCAATGTTGAGAGAGATATTTTTCAAGAGTGGTGACCGATGGATTAACAGCAACGATCTTGCCTTGAGGATCAATTAGATATGATGAAAATCCAGAATCAAGGCGGTAATTTTCAGAGAGGTGTCGGGTTTTAGCATCCGAGATGTGAAATTGGGTTGAAGAATCGAGGTTGTCCTTCTTCACGATTTCCTTAAAAAGCTCTGGATTTTCGTCGGTATTTATTGACAAAAGTGAAAATGAATTTCCGTTGTTGTGTAAAAAACGGTCATATTCTCCTGCGGCTATTCTTGAAACCGCATTTGAAGAGTCCCAGAAATTGACAAGGACATATTTACCTCTCAATTTGTCAAGCGACACATTAACCGAATCATTTGCGAGCATTTCAATATCAGGTGCGGTATAACCTTTATCGGCTTTTACTACTCTATCGGCATATGCCGCTACCAGAACTGTCAGGATTAAAAAGAATATTATGTAACTTAAGGTCTTTTTCATAAAAATAGGTTTGAACTGTCCATATAATTAAGACAACTCAAACCCATAAAAAGTTCTTTCGGTGAATTTGCTTAGAACGGATAGCCAATGGCAAGGTGGAATGCAAGAGACTTCTTGAATGACTCCATGTTGTAGTATCCGCGCTTCCCGGTATCATATGGAGCATGGATTCCTATTCCAAGGTCGCCACGAATTATAAGCATAGAAATATCAAACCTCAATCCAACTCCCGTACCGAGCGCAAGATCTTTAAAGAAGGTGTTTGCTTTCAACTGGCCACCGGGGCGTTCCGGCTCGTTTTTAAGTGTCCATACGTTTCCGGCATCGAGGAATAATGCACCGTGTAGAGGCCCGAGTATCGGAAAACGGTATTCCGAATTTGCAATAAACGTAAACGTTCCAGTCTGATCAAAATAGCCGTTGACCTGATCGGCAGGTGCGCGATATGAACCGGGACCAATGGAACGTACGGTAAATGCTCTCACCGAATTCGCACCACCACAATAGAATTGCTCACTGTAAGGCACTTGCGATGAATTGCCATAGGCATATGCAGCTCCGACACCGATACGATTTACAAGCCAATGATCTCCGAAAAGTCTTCTGCCATAAACGAATTGTCCATATCCTTTGATGAACTGCGAGAACGGGGTTTTGAATAATGATTTTTCGCCCTTCTTGCCACACAATTCGTATATCGACCAGAAGATATTGCCTGCTTCCTGAAGAGTAAGCTGAAGGTTGAATGTGTTCCGGCGAGTTGCCCGATCGAAAACAAGGCTATAAGACATCTGCGGGATATATTGGCTCTGGAAACTGAGTGCGATCGCCGGATTGGCATTCATAATCGAGTCAAAGACCGGAGTGGTATGCTGAAGTTTGTTATAGGTAAGCTTAAACAGAGTGAAGGTGTTTGAAATATATTTTGACGATTGCCAGTCATATGCAAGACCGGCATTAAACTGGCTCAGTTTGAAATAGTGCGGACGGTTGAGAAGGTCAGCACCTAATGAAATACGTGTCCAGCTGACATCACGGCGAGTCCTAGGGATAAATTTAGGGGCTAACAGACGAGGGAAAGCAAGGGTCGCATTCAAACCGACCTCATAAGAGTTGAAAACAGAATTTTTCTTGCCGGATCCTGTCTGCCACTCATAAGCACCGGTCAACGAGAGGTTGAGAAGCTCTCCTCCTCCGAACAGATTTCTGTTTGTGAGCCCAAGCGATAGACCCGGACCAAGATAAGAGTTGGATTTGGAAGACACATTGGCTTCGATAGAAGCTTCAAGCGGACGGTCAAAAGTACATTCAATAGCAACATCAAGAAGGTTCTCATCGGTATGGACTGTGTCACGTGTGACAGTAATGTTTATATCATTGAAAATGCCAAGACGCGACAATCGACTTTGTGTGTTATTCATCTGACGGACGGAGAATGTACGTCCCTCCCGGAAAGCGATACATGACGGAATCAATCCATCGCGTAAACGCGATGGCATATATCTGATAAGAGTACCTTTTTTTGTATCGATAGTGTCAGGAGCACCTCCTCCTCGGTTTCTATATATGTAGGTGGTAATTTCACCTGTGCGGTAACGTGCGAGGGCTATTGCCGGAGTGTTGTCTGCGATATCGAGTTTCAACGCGATACTTCCCGGATTAATTGTGCTGTCGGCAAGATATTGGATATATTCCGGACGGAAATAATAATATCCACGATTCCGGACGGCATTCGCGATGTCGATCCGCAATACAGACAATGAATCTGTTGAATAACGAGAACCGACCTTAAAATACTTCGATTTCTCTGCCACCGAGTCAATCAGATGATAGAGGTGGACTGAATCAGGAAGCAGTATGAGTGAATCCAGCAGGTAAGGTCTGCCTGCCTCCACCTTATATAATATAGAGGCTTTCTTCTTGTTGCGCTTCTGTACGAGCTCATAGGCAGATGTCCCGGAAAAATATCCGTTATTATCAAGCAACTGGTCAAGCATATGTACTCTCACCTCCGGACGAACATCGCTGACAAGGACAGGCGTTGTCGCAAGTTTCTCATATATCCAATGCTTCAGTCCTTTGGGTGGATTAGGCCAGTTGTTGTAGACCCAAAGCCCAAGAGGGAACGGATAGCGAACCGATGCAGAGCCCAATAGCGAATTATTTGGCTTTACAGACACAGCTTCCGTAAGAGTCGATTTTACATCTGACGGAAATTTTTCATTCTCCGGGGTCTGCACATTGACTCCTTTTAATCCTGTATACAGGATTTCATCCTTGCCGATGCGCCTTGTCGTCGAGCAACCGGCAAGCAGCAAGCCTGCTGCTAAATATATGATTAGTTTTCTCATAATTGATTCAGAACATATTTGTTGTCTGCAGAATACATCTTAGTCTTCACGACGTATTCCGAACAGTTCCCACAAAGTATTAAGCTTTCTTTTGAGGACAAAGCCGACTCCGGTCTGAGTGATTTCTCCCTCAAGTATACTTTCATAGCCGGTATGACGGAATATCTTTATATACATTGATCCTGACTTGTTGAGCATATATTCAAACGATATGTCGTTAATCAGATTCTGCGAGAAATTCTCATCTGCATCCGCGTCTGTTGAATAATTGCCTCCAACAACTATTTTAAATCTGTCATTAAAGAATGTCTTGCTTACACGATAGCTATATGAAGTAGTGGTCGATGTCGAACCGCCATACGTCTTATCATACTGATCAATGCCGAATGAAAGATCTACACCACGGATGTTGTTTGCAGCCCAAGAATTGAGTTGCGATGTCAGGAATGAATACAACTGATTTCCAGATAGGTTTGCATTTCCCTTTGTCCCGGCACCTGAATAGACATTATAGAGCAACAGGTTCATAGCCTGATTGGCTCTTTGTTCGGCAGACATCGAAGCAAGTTCATTCTGGACAGTTATATCATCGTCAGTCGAAAGATCAAATGCCACATTCATATTGTCGAGTGTATTGGTGACAGACAGTTTCACGTTGAAATTAACCAATCGTGAATCCTGACCGTCTTGTGTCACATTTGCCTTTATTATATCTACTGCCTGAATATTGAGTATCGGATTCATCATGTCTCCATTGAAAGAGATGTATGATCCTTCGCGGAAAGCAAAGTTTTTCTCACTCATGAACGGCGGTGTATAACGCACAAAGCCATTGTTGATATTTATACGTCCTGTCATACGGTCACCGTTAAGCTCCGACATAGTGAAGACGACGTTGCCTGAAGGTTGCACCTGCACCTTGTTACTGCCGTTTGCCGAAAGATCCACATTTATTATAGAGCCTTCTTCGATTGAAAGACGGGCATCAAGGTTAATGGCCATAGGTGCATTGGCTATAGAGTCAGCCTTAGCTACAGAACTCGTATCGTTGAACTGCACGAAATGAACCATATCTTCTGTCGATTGTGATGACAGAGCCTGTGATGCTTCTGACAATACATATGTGACATTCGTTCCGGCAAGAACGCCCAAATCAGCATCAAGATTTATGCGTGTCATATCTCCTTTTGCTTTTGCATTAACATCAAGGAAGGCTTTGCCATATATATCCGCACCGCCTCTTGCGCGCGAACTGTTGACAACTTCAATGTTCTTTGCATTTATTGAGATATCGAGTGCTGGATTTGCCAGATTTCGTGCGTCAACAGTTCCGTTCAGGTAAAATGGATTGTCATTGCATCCCTTGATAGTAAAATCATTAAATGAAATGATACCACTGTCAACAGGTATTTTCTCTTCGGAGAAAGTGAAAGAAGTCCCAAGCATCTTGACCTTTACCGCTGTTGTATCAAAATCTATAAATCCGTTAAATACCGGATGCGACATTGAGCCTGTGATTTCCATCTCACCGTTAAGCATGCCTGACAGATTTGCCATTCCCTCCGGTATAAACGGATTGGCTATTCTTAGGGGGAATTTAATCATTCTGAAATCAAGCATGAATGGGTTCTCCGCCGTACTGTCATTGAGCACGCCATGAGCCGTGATTGTCTTTACGGAATCAACCATCAGGCTCATATCTGCCATCAGTTTTCCGTTATGGCTATTTGCGACATCGACAGCAAGATCGAAATCTCCGACCTTGTCACGACCATAGAAAAGATCAAGGAGGCTGATGTCACCCTTGCCTGTCAGAATGCCATCTTCATAGTGTATACGCATATCCGCATTCAGATCACCCTTGATAGGAGGAGCGAATGGATTGATTGAGAGCCAGTCCTGAAGCTCTACCTGAGAAATCTGCACAATCAAATCGTCGCAGACCGGATGACCTTCTACATTGCGGGTAAGGGAATCAGCGGTCAAAGGATGTTCGGTGAAAATTTTTATAAAGCTTTTTTCACCCTGTAGAGAGAGCGACGCATCAAGATGGCGTGCCGCAAGATTATAACTTATGAAATTATCCTTATTTATTGTCCAAGGTTTGTAGGCGATTGTCGGCTTCGTAGGGACGAGTTTTACTGTAACAACACTGTCGACAAGCATAGCAGTCAAGCCGAGATTAAAACCATTCTCACCTTTGATGTTTTGTTGTTTTAAATAAGCTGAAAACCTATTAGAACCTACAAAACCGTTGAGCACGACATGAGCGAAGTCATCGAATGTCCCGGGTCGGTTATTAATGTCGGCTTTGTATACAAGATAAGTTCCATGCTGGATAGCATTGAAAGAGATGGTATCCAGACGTGTAGTTCCTGTCATAAATCCATTGGCGAGCATATTGATCCATAGAAGCGAATCGTTGTGCAGCCCGGCTGTGAATCTATTGAATTCTATTTTTGAAGATTCATTCAGATATCTGGCTGCCACATTGTTCTTGCCCATGTTTAAAATCATATCGAAATGCGGAAAAGACAGATGAAGTCTTCCGACATCGACACGCATACTGTCCATCTGTGCTGTCACCTCTTTCATTCCGGCCGTCAAGCCATCCATAAAACCAAACAGCGAATTATCAGAACTGAGCTTAAGGTCAAGGTCTCCGTTTACAAGTCCGCCGTTAAGAATTGAATCGGAAGAAACAAGCGACAAATTGATTGGTTGTGGTGAGATTATATCAATTTCCGGAAGATTCCATGTGAGATTGGAAACGTCCGCCCTTGCATCAATAGAGGATTTTGCGACATTATATCGACCTGAGGTAGTAAGGTCGAGACTGCCACGGTTCAGTGTAGGCGAAAGGCCAAGCGCCTGAAGGTTGACATTGCGTATGTCTGCATTGAGATTCCATTCGACTGTATCGCCATCAATCTGCGCGTCAAAGCGGGCAGATGCATCCGCATCTTGGTTAGAACTTTCGATTAACCCTGATGCGTTTCCGTCATGAAGCGTGGTATTGAGGGCAATATCACTGTATGTCGCTTTGTTGTAGACAATACTTCCCACCTTTACATCCGCATCAATATAGGTAGACTTATTTAGCGGATTATATCCCTTACCATCAACAGTCAGGGTGGCAGTGACTCTGCCGACACCGTATTCAGGGACAAAGGCATCTACAGGAAAATCATGAAGATTAAGGGTCGCACTGTATGATTCAGCCTTTCCCACCCATCGGCCTGCACCGGCCAATTTGCCTCCGCCGGTCATAAGTACAACATCACCGGACACCTTCTGCGGATAATAATCGACAGTGCCGTTAATCGAGAGTGCCGGAACCGTTTTTATCGGGAGGAATGCAAACTGTTTGTCGGTAATGGTAGACAAAGTTCCGTCTATATTAAGCTGTCCACCAATCTTTTCAGGATTAAAAGGATTGCTGATTTCACCTTCAAGAGCAATATGAGCGAGCGTCGGCATCCGTAAATCAAGAGTGTATACATTGAGCAACGACGGAGTTCCTTCAATATCAGCTGAAAGCGAAATAGGAGTGACAGGCTTAAGCATAGCTTTCATATCAGGGAATGCCATGATAATCTCTTTGGGATCAATCCGGCCCGATGCCTTCAGCCCCAATGGGAGGGAACGGTCTGTCAATAAATCTCCCATTCCCATTTCAGCATTAACCAGTAGCGAGGAACGCAGAGTTTCAATTGAGAAATCACGGGCAGACATTTTTTTACTGTCCATTTCAAAAAGACCGTCGGCATGGAACATCAGTCCGCAACGTTCATTTGCTGATAGATTTTTCAGAGGCACGCGTATCGCTGTTCCCTTGTTGAAAAATGAATCAACCTCTATATTTACGTCACTGACTTCTATATAAGAAGGATCAAAACCTTTAGCCGGTCTAACACCTTTTTGTGCATAAAGACCACTGCGGGCAGTCAGACGAAGCGAGTCTGCTGTGATTGTCCACAAATCGGATTCTACAGCTGTAACGCTATCGGTACTCATATCAGTTGACGTTCCATTGCCAACCAGCGGATAGATGTAGGCTGCGGTCACACTATCAACCTGTAGACTTCTTCCATAGATTTTTTTCGTAGCCATATCGAAATGTCCGTCACGAAGTTCCATCATGTCTACCATACAGCCAAGACTATCGATGATCGGCTCCATTGACATCTCGTAGGCAAGATTGGAAATCGTGATACGGTCAGCATTCACATTCCAAGGCGTTGCCTGTGCCGTATCGACAGGTGTCGTGGTCGTATCATTAAGCATGCGCAATCTGACTCGGACGCCATCTATATCTACAGTCGACAAATCTATGCGTCCGGTTTTGAGATTGATTTCACTTCCATCTATGTCGGCACGGTTGACATTTGCTCTAAGCCACATAACCGAATCATTATTGCCAAGCTGGTAGAACGCACTCTCAAGTTCAGCACCACTTACCTCAATCTCGCCTTTTAAAAGAGGCATCAGTCTGACATCTACAGCCAGACGAGCTGATGTCAGCATTGTGTCGCCGTTAGCCATTATGACACTTGCCTCCTCGACTTTCAGCTTCAATGGAAATCCGAGACGCAGTTTTCCAATTCCGATTTTCATGCCAGTCGACTTGCTTACCTGCTGCGTGGCTATCTTAACAGCAAAATCCTGAACAACCGGTACATAAAGGAGAATCGGTATTGCAATCAGTAACAATACGAGACCAAGAAGCGTCCACAGGAATGCTCTAAGCGACTTTTTACCAATGTTACGGCTCAATGCACATTAAATTTAAAAGGTTATACTTCCGAGTGATGAATTGCATGGCAGAAACCCCTCTGTCAGACATAAAAAGTATCTGCGTCTACGATAGTATTAACCACAAAAGTAGTATATTTGTTTTAAAATATCTTTTAAAAGTTAAATAAAGAACTTATTTAGCTCGTTTCGACAGGTCAAATGAAACAAATAGACATGTAAAAGATTGAATAAGGGATTACAGAAATGTGAAATATGCGTAATTTTGCTGATGTTACCCTATCACAGGCAAAAATAAGCATTTCAAAAATAACCAATCATTTATCCAATGAGAATTTTATCTTTCATTCTTCTGGCAGCATCATGTGTCTCATCCGCATTCTCCCAGTCGAGATTATATGAGAATGAATTTCCACTGTCTGATGTCAGGCTGCTTGACAGCCCGTTCCGTCATGCAATGGAGCTAAATACCGATATATTGCTAAGCTATGACACCGACCGTCTGCTCGCTCCATACCTGAAGGCTGCCGGACTTGCGCCAAAAGGAGAAAGTTTTGTCAACTGGGATGGCCTTGACGGTCATATCGGCGGCCATTATCTGTCGGCTTTGGCAATCCACTATGCGGCAACCGGCAACAGTGCGCTTAAAGACCGCATGGATTATATGCTTTCACAACTGTCGATGTGTGCCGTAGCAAGAGGCGACGGATATATCGGTGGTATCCCCGGCGGTGACGCCCTCTGGGCGGAAATACGCAACGGCAATATCGGTGAAATCTGGAATTACTGGGTTCCTTGGTACAACATTCATAAAATTTATGCCGGACTTCGCGACAGTTGGGTATATGCAGGATCTCAAGTAGGACGCAACCTGTTTCTTGGGATGTGTGACTGGGGCATCAGAATCACTTCATCTCTGTCTGATGACCAGATGGAATCGATGCTTGACAATGAATTCGGAGGTATGAACGAAGTCTATGCCGATGCCTACGCGATGACAGGCGACAAGAAATATCTTGAAACTGCACGTCGTTTCACGCATCATCAGCTCTTTGACGATATAGTAGCCGGTATCGATAATCTGGACAACAGGCATGCGAATACCCAAGTGCCAAAGGTTGTCGGATTCCAGAGGATTGCCGAACTTGATTCTGATTCCGATTACGAGAGAGCATCACGTTTTTTCTGGGAAACAGTTGTCAACAACCGCTCACTTTCAATAGGCGGCAACAGCCGGCGTGAACATTTTGCCTCAAAGGCCGATGCCAAAAGCTATGTCGATGACCGCGAGGGCCCGGAGTCATGCAATACCAACAATATGCTTAAACTGACAGAAGGCCTTTTCCGTATGTCGCCCGAAGCCAGATATGCCGATTTTTATGAGCGGGCTTTATATAACCACATCCTTTCAACCCAACATCCGGTCCACGGCGGCTATGTTTATTTCACATCAGCACGCCCCGGCCATTATCGCGTATATTCGAAGCCAAACTGTGCAATGTGGTGTTGTGTCGGTACAGGAATGGAAAATCATGGCAAGTATGGGCAATTCATATACACACATTCTGACGATTCGCTTTGGGTCAATCTCTTCATCCCATCTGTTCTTGACTGGAAAGAAAAAGGAATAAAACTGACTCAAGAAACCGAATTTCCAAAAGATGGATTGGTCAGGTTTACAGTCAACAGCACTACATCCCGGACTTTTGGCTTGCTCCTCCGCCACCCTGCTTGGTGTGATGCTGTAAAAGTTAAGATAAATGGCGAATACATCAACGTAAAATCACAACCGTCATCCTATATATCTCTAAACCGTGAATGGAAAGACGGAGATGTTGTCGAACTTGAAATGCCTATGAAAGTATCTATTGAAGAACTGAAATATCTTCCTGACTACATAAGCATCATGCGAGGGCCTATAGTGATGGCCGCGAGATTTGACAACGGTAAGCCGTTGCATGGTCTGGTTGCCGACGATCACCGTTGGGCACATATAGCCGGAGGTGAACTTGTATCGGTGTTCGATACACCACTGCTTATAGGTAAGCGTTCCGAAATAATAAAAAAACTAAATGCAATGAAACCCGTCGATGGTATGGAGATGGCATATACCGTTCCCGGATTGTTTGATGAAAAATTTGGCAATGTCATACTTGAACCGTTCTACCGTATTCATGATTCGCGTTATATGATATACTGGCTGTCAATGACACAGAAACGGTATGATACCTATCGTGAAAATGCCCGTAAAGACGAAGAACGCAGACTGGCTCTTGACCGCATAACTGTCGATGCCGTAAATACCGGCGAACAGCAGCCAGAGGCCGATCATTTTATGGAGGCAAAATCATCGGTAGCCGGAAATTTCAATGGCGAGCCTTGGCGCGACGCCTCAAACGGTGGTTTCTTTTCATATAAACTGAAAACGGACGGATATTCGGATTTGATTCTGCGACTTAGATTCTGGGGCAACGAAACAGGTAAAAGGCAATTCAATATCTTAATTGACGACAACATTATTGCGTCAGAAAATCCATCAGGCAAATGGAGACGCGATGAATTTGTCGAGAAAGAATACACCATTCCGTCCCATCTTACAGACGGCAAAGAATACATTACAGTAAAATTTGCCGGAGAAAAAAATCAGACCGCCGGAGGGATCTATCATATCCGTCTTATCCGTCGTGATACAACAAAATAATAAACCGAATATGACTCTAAGTTCAGAATTTCAGTTAATGGGAGCACCGCTTCAGGGATTTACAGAAGCTCCATTCAGGCATTACCATTCTGAGATTTACGGAATTCAAGGACATGGACTGACTTACTTCACCCCTTTCATTCGTTGGGAACGGGGTGAAGTAAGAAGCCGAGATCTACGCGATGTGACATCTGAACTGAATTCCAACCATCGGCTGATTCCTCAGATAATTTTCAGAGATGTCAATGAATTTATAGCACTTGTCAATGCAGTCAAAGCCATAGGAGGGTTGATTTGAATATGGGCTGTCCTTTTGTTCCACAAGTGCGCAAAGGCAGAGGAGCTGGAATGCTCGTCAGGTCTGATGTCATTTCCGAAATAAGCCGCCATGTACAGTCAATGACCGATATGATATTTTCAATTAAAATGCGACTCGGAGTTGAAAAGCCTACAGACTGGCGCGATATAATAGGTATAATCAATGATATGCCGTTGAGTCATCTGACAATACATCCGCGTACAGCATCCCAACAATATGCCGGCGAATTACATACCGATGAATTCAACCGTCTTCTCGAACAGTCTACAAATCCTGTCATTTTCAATGGCGACATTGAATCTCCTTCACAGATTGACGCTATTCGTGAAAGCCATTCCGAACTTAATGGCATAATGCTTGGCAGAGGGTTATTGAAGCGACCATCGGTTATTGCCGAATGGTATCAGCAACGAGAATGGACACATGCGGAACGAGTCTCCCATTTATTGGATCTTCACGAAGCAATCTTCGAACATTACAGCAAGACTCTGACAGGGGGAGACGCTCAAATTCTGTCAAAAATAAAACCGCTATGGGAATATTTAGGGACAGAATTTGAGCGTAAGGCCATAAAGAAAATCATCAAAGCAAACAGTATCAGCGGCTATCGCATAGCTGTCATGCAACTGGCATAAAGCATCCGTGTCACAGATAGTCTCTACGGTGCGGAGTAAAATCTCAGACAAAGTAACAGTTGTCCGTGGCAATATCAAGCCAATTATAAAACATGTCCGGGAAATAATTCCACAAAACAATGGATGATAAATAAATTTTCGCTATTTTTGCAAAAATTTACTTGTAAAAGATGAAAAACCTCATATTACGAAGCATTACCGGAATAATTTACGTTGGTTTAATTTGCGCGAGCGTTCTTTCCGGAGGATGGCTGTTCATTGTATTTTTCGGCCTGATAGCAATACTTGCTCTTGAAGAATTTTATAACCTCACCAATGCATCAACCGGCGGAGAGAATGTCACAACGCTAATCATAGATGTGGCCGGCGGTCTCATATTATGTGTCGGACTCGGATGTGTCAATACCGGTGTGCTGACGCCCTTCACCACAGCTGTCATGGGCGGGACTTTTTTTACTATATATCTGCTATATATGATAGTCCGACTTGTCATGCAGCTGTATAATCAAGAATCTTCCCCTCTTACCAATCTCGCGTATTCATACATGGGGCAGATGTATGTTGCTCTTCCAATCGGACTTATGTCAATGTATTATACGCTTCCAAATGGGATGCACCTGCTGCTTGCCGTTTTCATAATGATATGGCTTAACGACACTGGGGCATTCTGCGTAGGGTCTCTGCTTGGAAAGCATAAATTATATCCAAGAATATCCCCTAAGAAATCATGGGAAGGCTTTTTTGGTGGTGTCGCATTTGTGATTGCTTCTGTTTTCGTATTCAAATATTGCTTCCCCCTATATTTTACAAACATATCGCTCTGCGGACTTATAGGTCTTGGTGCGGTAGTAGCGGCTTTTGCTACGTGGGGAGACCTCATTGAATCGCTTATAAAACGGACTCTTGGCGTCAAAGATTCCGGAACACTCCTGCCTGGCCACGGTGGAATTCTTGACCGAATCGACTCGCTGCTGCTTGTTATTCCGGCAACCCTGCTCTATCTGACAGCTCTCCTGCTCTATGCCTGAGAGCTGAAATAAAAAGTCCGGCGCGTATTCATCATAATATGACTTACCATCTACTATCAGAATTATATATCATACTACACACTATTATTTATCTAAAATGAAACACTTTTTCTATCTTGCCGTTGCCGGGGTAGGCATATTTGCTTCTTGTGGCAATGGAAATGACACTAAAGCGACTGCCACGACAAACGACGATGTCATACTTCACGCATGGTCTTGGTCGTTTGACACTATTGCAGCCAATATGAAAGATATTGCCGAAGCAGGTTATGCGTATGTACAGACATCCCCTGCCAACACATGTTATATCGGAGAAAACGGCGGTCTTGCATTATTCTCTCAGCCCGGAGATTCAGTCACAGGCAAGTGGTATTACTATTATCAGCCGACAGACTGGAAAATAGGCAACTATCTTCTTGGCGACCGCAATCAGTTTAAAGCCATGATGGACAGTGCAAATAAATATAATGTAAAAGTCATTGTCGATGTATTGCCCAATCATACAGCCATAGACCATACCGCGGTTCTTCCGGCTCTTGATGAAGCAGTCGGCGGTCACGACAAACTTTATCACGCCAACGGTTTCACTCCTATAAAAGATTATAACGACCGTTATCAGTGCACCACAGGGGAAATGGGCGGCCTTCCTGATGTAAATACTGAAAACCCGGACTTCCAGCACTACTACATGACCTATGTCAATGACCTGCTTAGTCTTGGAGTAAAAGGGTTTCGTTACGACACGGCCAAACATATCGGCCTTCCGTCCGATCCGCTCGATAGCCTCGCTGCCAGAAATAATTTCTGGGACGTGGCGACAGGTCGTGAAGAAGTCAAAGGGCTCAGGCTGGCAGTGCCTGCCGACTCGTTGTTCATCTATGGCGAGGTTCTTCAAGACAAGAATGTCAAGGAGTCCGAGTATGCAGAATATATGGATCTGACGGCAAGCGCCTATGGCCATGCACTACGTACGGTTCTCGACAAAGCTGATTTCAATGCCGATTCACTTCTTAACTGGCATCATCCTGTTGACGGCAAGCATCTTGTCACATGGGTAGAATCACACGATACGTATGCCAATGAGCATGAATCTGCGGGGCTCACGGACGAACAGATACGCATGGGATGGGTATTCCTGACCGCACGTCAAAATGGCACTCCCCTCTTTTTCAGCCGCCCGGCCGGAAGCACACGTGAAAACTATTGGGGCAACAACCGTGTCGGAGCTCGCGGAAACGATGAATTCAAACATCCGGAAGTCGTGGCGGTCAACAAATTCCGCCGTTCTATGTCCGGGCAGCCGGAAACAATTGCAACAGCTGACAACGGAGCTGTAATAGTTGTCAGCCGTGGTAATGCCGGAGCTGCGATAATAAATCTTTCGTCAGAGCCCCGGAATATCAGCGGAGTTGATACGACCTTACCTGATGGAGACTATACGGATGCAGTCTACGGCAGTTCCTTTAAAGTCAACAGTGGCAAACTAAGCGGACAACTCGAACCCCTGACCTCCTACCTGCTCTATCGTTAAAGCAAGAGTATTCAGAATCACACAAGGCATTGACGCATAAAGCGTTGATGCCTTGTGAACTTTTATGTGATTAAATTTGTTAGCAAAATAGTAATAAATTTATAAAAATAATTGTAAATTTGTAACGCAACGTTTTAGTTAATCTATTGTCAATCTACAAATCGCATAATAACCCTGACTGATTCTAATCAATTTACTAAAAATTAAAGACAATGAACACTGACACTATCGGCAACAACGCAGGATGCGTATGGGGCGCCCTTAACGAAGCGGAAGCACTTGACACAAAGCAGTTGAAAAAGATTGCTAAACTAAAGACTGAAAAGGAACTGTTCGCAGCTCTTGGCTGGCTCGCACGTGAAGGAAAAATAAATTTCATCGAGAGCGAGGATAGCAAAGAACTCATAATCTCTCTCCTACAAGATAAGTAGACCTTAAGCCGTGCTTTTGCACGCTTTCCCCAATAACAAAACTCTTGCCGGATTTTTCGGCAGGAGGTTTTGATTAACCCTATAAAAGACTCACCCGTCACGTTATTGAAATAATCCTATTCGTCCACAAAGCTATATGAATCCATTATTTTCAATCATCACTATTACTTACAATGCTGCTTCCACCATCCCGGCAACATTGCGGAGCGTGGAAGAGCAAACATGTAAACTTTACGAATATATTGTCATCGACGGGGCATCGACCGACAATACTGTCAGCTTAGCAAAAAATGCGGACATCAATAACATGACAATAGTTTCCGAACGTGACAGAGGTCTCTATGATGCAATGAACAAAGGTCTTGGTCTGGCAAAGGGCGATTATGTTATATTCCTAAATGCTGGTGATGCCTTTCATAATCCAAACACATTGCAGTTGATAGCTGACACGGTCATGGACAATGATTATCCGGGTATAGTCTATGGCCAGACTCAGATTGTCGATGCCTCACGCCGTCGGCTCGGAGACCGGCATTTGAAAGCGCCGTCCATATTGACACTCGACAGCTTCAAAGACGGTATGGTTGTCTGTCATCAGGCATTCATCGTGTTAAGGAAACTCGTGGACAATTATGACACACGCTATAGATATTCAGCCGACTTTGAATGGTGTATCCGCTGTCTGCAACGCTCCCACCGCAATTGCTACATAGACCGTATTCTTATAGATTATCTCTCCGAAGGTGTCACCACTGCAAACCATAAAGCCTCCCTTTGGGAACGCTTCAAAATCATGTGCCATTATTTCGGAGTCCTCCCTACTGTCCTACGCCATGTCAAATTTTTTATCCGCAATATCAAAAGGAAAAAGCAAAGGAAAGACATTTGATCGATGCCTTTGACTCCACTATTTCACTCTATCCGGATTTTTAGCGATAAAATCTTTCCATGATTTAGGACCAGCCAAAGAGACCGGTCTTGATGATTCATAATGGTGACACAGAGCTGCGGCTAAAGCATCGGTCGCATCAAGTTCGATGTCAAGTTTTTCAGGAGCGATATCCAATATCCGTCTTAACATTTCGCGCACTTGCTCCTTGCTTGCCGCGCCATTGCCGGTTATGGCCATTTTTATCTTTCTTGGCTCGTATTCCGTTATCGGTATGTCGCGAGAGAGTGCTGCTGCCATTGCTACTCCCTGCGCTCGACCTAACTTCAGCATTGACTGCACATTTTTTCCGAAAAACGGAGCTTCAATCGCCATCTCGTCAGGAAGAAATTGCTCAACAAGTCCTAACACACGTTCATGAATCCTGAGCAAGCGCAAATAGTGGCTGTCGAATTTATTCAGTTTCACTACACCGAGCGCTATCAGCTCCGGTTTCTTACCATGAATGCCAAGTATGCCATAGCCCATCACATTAGTGCCGGGATCGATTCCAATTATAATCTTATCGTGGGTTGTCATTTCAATGATAAATTTTCCATGTATGTAGTGAAGAACACTACTCCTTCGCCAAATCGCTGATGAAGTATGGCACGAAGACGAGCTCCGATATTGTCATGCCACTCCACAGCATCCTCTGCTGTTGCAGCCTCAAAGCTGACAGCATAGCTGACACAATCCTCCTGAACCTCAATTAGCAACGCTGCAAAACGAGGAGAAGCAAGTTTACCTGACGCAAGCGCCTCGGGGATATAGACATTCCGTACCCAAGTCTTAAAGTGCTCATCCAAACTCACATGCACATGGAAACTTGTATTCAAAATAATCATAGTCTAATATTTCAAATGTTTTCCGTTTTACAAAAAAATTAAATTGCAGAACTCTCTTCCGGTATAATAACTTTCTGATTGACGCGGATATTGGCTAATAGCCACAAGCCGAGTGTTGTCAATGCCGAGAGAGCAAAGGCTATTATACGATTCTCTATTCCAAAGAACTGAGGAGAGACAAAGACAAAACATGTCACAACGAATGTCATTGACACCGCCGGAATCAACGCTACCCAATAATTACGTTTTCTTCGGGCAAGCCAGACATAGATAGTCCACAGAACCACGGCCGCAAGCGACTGATTGGCCCATGCAAAATAGCGCCATACAATGTCAAAGTTAATCAACGTGATTAAATAACCGGCAATAAAAAGCGGTATGCAGACCGCAAAACGCTTCAATATCGGACGCTGGTCAATGTTAAACATATCGGCGACAATAAGTCGTGCGCCACGAAATGCAGTATCGCCTGACGTTATCGGCGCGACCACAACTCCAAGAAGAGCAAGAATCGCGCCAGCTTTGCCGAGCGTCGTGTTTGAAATCACATCGACAGCCCACGCTGCATTGCCCCCGTGTTGAGCGAGCTGCTCTCCAAGTAAATCCGGACCATTAAAAAATGCCATCGCAATGGCCGCCCATATCAGGGCTATGATGCTTTCGGCAATCATTGAACCATAAAATACGGATCTGCATTTCTTTTCATTCGTTATGCAACGGGCCATCAGCGGCGACTGAGTTGCATGAAACCCAGAGATAGCTCCGCACGCTATAGTAATAAACAGAGTCGGTATTATCGGCAGTGCTTTAGGGTCAAGCTGGAAATTATGAAGTGTCGTCAGTTCCGGAATCCGGTACTCACCAGTCATCAGTACTCCAAAAAGGCCGACAGCCATTGCGACAAGTGCGATACCGAATATCGGATAGACTTTACCAATTACCTTATCCACCGGTAGCATAGTGGCAAGAATATAGTAAACAAGAATAATCCATACCCATATATTCTTCCCGACTGCAGGCACCATGCTTGACAGCAGCGCTGCCGGGCTGAGAATGAACACAGCACCGACAAGCACCATGAGGATTATTGAAAAGACCCTGACCACGGCCCGCGTTGAAACACCGAGATATATTCCGATTATCTCTGGTAAACTTCGTCCGTCATGGCGCATAATCATCATGCCGGAAAGGAAATCGTGCATAGCTCCGAAGAAAATTCCGCCGAGAGTTATCCAAAGGAAAGCCACCGGGCCGAAACAAGCCCCGAGGATAGCCCCGAATATCGGGCCTGTACCAGCAATATTAAGTAACTGTATGAGAAAAACGCGCCAACGCGGAAGACGAATATAATCAACGCCGTCTTCCAGACGTTCGACAGGGGTCTTACGTTCAGTGTCGACATCTGCGAGCTTTTCAAGATATCGACCATATACAAAATATGCAGTGACAAGCAGTGCCAAACAGACAAGAAATGTAATCATGCAATAAATTAAGTCTATAGTAAGCTATTTGATGTTGAAATACCACGGATGGTTTATCATCCTGACTATCCCGGGTGTGTCCTCCATTCCGACGATACGCGATGCGCCACGATAATATCTTTTTGAGAAATCAGGATCATCATCGCTCATACGATTGATCTTTACGAGTCCTGACGAATGTATATAGCGCCCGTCAGCATCATAAAGCGCAACATGTGAAATGCGTCCGTCAGGTGTATTAGAGAAGAAAAGTAGATCTCCTCGCTTCAATGCGGTGAGATTTTCAGGTTCAATTCTTTTTCCAATTCCGATTTGCTGACGCGCATCACGCAATGTCAGGATTCCACAATCAAAGTAAACAACACGAACAAGCCCGGAACAATCCACGCTTTTTGTCGAGCATGCTCCCCAGAGATATGGAGTCCCTGACAGCCAATATGCAGTTTCCATTGCCCTATCCATATTGAACGGACGTGACGCCCAATCTTCAGCTTTGATGAAAGCCTTAGAATCTGCATATCCGCTTCGGCCATCCGGAAGTGTCACAATTACAGTACTGTCATTGATCAATCGGCCTTCGACTATTGATGTCAGTACAAGTTCGCTGATTACATCGGAAGGTTTGCGTTCGTCTGGAGACACGTATATTTTCACTTCTGGCCGAGACACAGAAACCAAACGTGACGCGCTACGCCAGTGTTCCATCGCGGAATCCGATTTGACAGCTACGCTTGAGATATTCATATATCCGTTATAGCCCTCTGGTGTTTCAATCAGAAGCCATTCACCATCTGTCTCAAGTACACGCAGAGGCGTTCCCATAATAGCTTGAGAAGTCATCTCTGTTGAGTGTCCTTTACCATCACGGATACAAGCTACAGGTATACGCACTTGCGCCCAATTGTCATTTGCGACAAGAGCAAACGGGAAAATAGCGGAAAGTATAAAAAGGATGGATTTTAGTGATAATTTAAAGTTCATTTGCAATTTATCAGAGTTTATTCCGTATATCCGAAGTCACAAAATTACAAAAAACAGACGACAAGTTATATTCAAAAGGCTATGAAATGACACAATATAAGTATTAAAACCTCCATTTTTGAAATTTTTACATGGTGAATTCAATCAATCTAACACCCAATGCGGTCAAACAACCGCTGGGTATTATCACTTGTCACACGAGAAACATCCTCTACGCTCAGAGAAAGAATTTCTGCGACACGTTCAGCTGTCTTCACGATGTATGCACTCTCATTTCGTTTGCCTCTGTATGGGACTGGCGCAAGATAAGGAGCATCGGTCTCAAGCACAATACGTTCAATCCCGATTTCGGGCAACACTTCGTGAAGCCCGGAATTCTTGAACGTGACTATTCCGTTGATTCCGAAGTAGAAGTCCCCTATCTCTCGGATGGCATTTACATCCTCTACAGAGCCGCCAAAACTATGGAAAACGGCCTTTGGTTTTAAATTTTTTGAGGATAATACCTCAAGTGTCTCTCTCAGACCGTCACGACAATGGATTATTACCGGCAGATTTCTTTCGATAGCCCAGTCAACCTGCATCGAAAATGCTTTCATCTGCTCATCTTTAAATGTCTTATCCCAGTAAAGGTCAATTCCAATCTCACCGACAGCAATATAGTCGTCGAGATTGGAATCTAATTCAGTGCGTACAATTCCGAGATCATTTTCCCAGTTCTCCCCTATTTCTGTCGGATGAAGTCCCATTGCCATATATGAAGCCTTCGGGAACATCGCATGAAGCTCTTTCATCTGACTGATAGTCGAAAGGTCGACATTTGGAAAGATCATCTTTGTCACGCCTGCCTGAATGGCGCGTGTGACTACCTCTGTCTTTTCCAAAGCAAATTCGTCAAGATAGAGATGTGTATGTGTATCAATCAGCATGTAATACAGATTACTTGTTACGCGTCGCTGATTTCAGCGCAAGATCAATAAAGAACGAGCGTGCCTCCGGCTGCATATTAATCTGGTCAAGGCATGCTATTGCCGAGTCAATATAAGCACGGATAAGTTCGTGTATTCTGTCGGGAAGCCCAAGAGAATCATATACGCCACGGATTTTCTCTATTTTCTCTTCCGGGTTGTCATTCTTACCGATAAGAGATTTCACGATGCCTTTTTCATCTTCCTTCAAAGCCATGATAAGCAACCATGTCTTCTTATCGTTAAGAATATCGCCACCGATTGCCTTGCCGAATGTCTCTGGATTGCCGTAAGTGTCAAGATAATCATCCTGAAGCTGGAATGCAAGACCAAGATTGACACCATAGTTGAAAAACTGTAGCTGTGAGTCGAAATCAGCGTCGGCCATGAGTGCACCCATACCGCATGCACAACCCAACAGGACAGAAGTTTTTAATCTTATCATCTCCATGTATTCTTCAACCGTTACATCAAGACGGTTTTCAAAATCCATGTCATATTGCTGTCCTTCGTAGACATTCATTGCTGTGCCGTTGAACAGGTCGAGGGCTGACGCAAGATGCTCACCCGCTTTGATTGCAAGCAGCATTGTAGAAGTTGTAAGCATTGCATCGCCTGAAAGAATGGCAGTTTCCATATTCCAGCGTTTGTGGACGGTAGGACGTCCGCGGCGCACGTCGGCGTTGTCCATCACATCGTCATGAAGAAGCGTGAAGTTATGGAACATTTCAATCGCGATCGCCTGATGCACAGCCGTCATCGGCTCCTTGCCCATCGCATGGCACGCAGCAAGAGCCAAAACCGGGCGCAGACGTTTCCCTCCGCAGTCGAGAGTATAGCGTATAGGATCATAAAGTCCAGCAGGACGTTCAGGAAGCCTCAAATTGGCAATCGCTTGATTTACCATTGCCAGATATTCATCAAATTCTTTCATTTAGTCACTGTATTTTCGTTTGTGTTTGCAGCGGCCGATGCTGATTGACATCGGTCGCTGCAATAGTTTTTATCTGATATTAAAATATTCTACTTTATTATCTACGACGACGTTTCTTCTTTCCGTGGTTATTGGACAGAGCTTCGGCCACAGTCATCTTTTTCCCAAGGTCATCTTCTCCTTCTCTACGCAAAGTCTGACCTTTGTCATCGAGAAGTACAAAATCGAGCTGTTTCTTTTCAAGATCCGCACGTGCAACCTTGATGTCGACATTATCGCCAAGACGATATCTATGATTGTATCTACGACCGACAAGGCAATGATTCTTCTCGTCAAAGTCATAATAGTCATCGGCGAGATCACGCATTGGGACGAGGCCTTCACACAAGTTATCATTAAGCTCGATATACAGTCCCCATTCCGTGACACCAGAAATAATTCCGGAATATGTCTCTCCGATATGTTCCTGCATGTATTCGACCTGCTTGTATTTGATTGACGAACGCTCTGCCATTGCGGCTGTCTGCTCCATGTCACTGGAATGCTTGCACTGATCCTCAAGTTTCTGAAGATTGACACTGCGCCCTCCTGCCATATATCGTTCGAGCAGACGATGAACCATCATGTCTGGATAACGGCGTATGGGTGAAGTGAAATGCGTATAATAATCAAATCCAAGACCGTAGTGGCCGATATTGTCTGTGGTGTAGACGGCCTTAGCCATTGAACGGATGGCAAGTGTAGCCAGATAGTTTTCTTCGCCACGTCCTTTGACCTCGGAAAGCATCTTATTAATAGACCGATTGATTTCCCGGGGTGTGCCTGACGCTTTCACCTTATAGCCAAAGGCCCTGGCGATAGCTGAAAGATCGGCAAGGCGCGTCGGGTCAGGGACATCGTGAACTCGATAGACAAAAGCCTTGGGCTTTTTCTTTTTCTTGTCCTTTGGTTTTCCGACGAAAGTCGCAACCGTGCGGTTGGCAAGCAACATGAATTCCTCAATCAGCTTATTGGCATCCTTTGCGACTTTAAAGAAGACACCGAGAGCCTTTCCATCATCGTCAATATGGAATTTTACTTCTGCACGGTCAAACTCTACAGAGCCATTCTCATAGCGTTGACGGCGCATAATTTTCGCAAGCTCATTGAGTTTCCGGATTGCTTCAACACAGTCGCCAAGGCCAGTTTCTATGACTTGCTGGGCTTCTTCATAGGCAAAACGACGGTTCGATTTAATAACTGTTCGTGCAATCTTCGAACTGATGACTTTCGCGTCATCATCCATATGGAAAATAACAGAGAAAGCAAGTTTCTCTTCATCCGGGCGCAATGAACAGATACCGTTACAGAGATGCTCCGGCAGCATCGGTACGACACGGTCAACCAGATAGACTGATGTTGCTCGTTTCTGTGCCTCACGGTCGATTATGGTATCCGGCTGAACATAGTGTGTCACATCTGCGATATGGACACCGATTTCGTAGTGGCCATTCGGCAGTACCCTGAATGAAAGGGCATCATCAAAATCCTTCGCATCTGCCGGATCGATTGTAAACGTAAGGACATCACGCATATCAATACGCTGGGCAATAACCTCCTCTGTTATTCCAGCATCAATTTTATCAGCGGCTTTCTCAACAGCTGAAGGATATTTATACGGAAGTCCAAATTCTGCAAGTATCGCATGGATTTCAGTGTTGTTCTCACCTGTACGGCCAAGAATGTCAATCACTTCTCCACTCGGATTTTTGCAGTCTTCTTTCCATTCGACTATCTTTACCACAGCTTTATCCCCCGTACGTCCACCTTTGAGTCTGGATTTAGGGATGAAAATATCAGTAGCAAGATATTTTGAATCAGTCAGCAGATATGCGAAATGTTTGTCAACTTTCAATGTGCCTATGAAAGTCTGATCTTTCTTTTCAATAATCTCCACGACCTCGGCTTCCGGTTCAGCGCCTCGACGGTGGGCAGCGATGCTGACACGCACCTTGTCTCCGTTGAGGGCTCTCATCGAATTGCGCTCGGCGACAAATATCGTTTCGCCATCAGCATCTGTAATGACAGAATTCTTCCCATTGCTCCTGCGCACAAAGATGCCGGTAGCTTCATTACCACGCTGAGGAGATTTATATTTACCGGGTGACACTTCAATTATTTCGCCATTGAAAGCCATTTCCACCAGCAGCAACGCAATATTGCGTTGCTGCGTAGCGGTTGTAGCTCCTATGGCATGTGCCACTTGCTTATAATTATATGTGTTATTCTTTTGCTGCGCAACAAATTCATTCACCTTCTTCATGAGGGCAATATTGTTTCGCGAACCGGCAACTGCATTCTTTGATTGAGCCATAAAATATGAGGTGAGTAGAAATTGATATTTATTTTATGAATAAACGTTTAGATTGCCTAAATCGTTTAAACAGCCGTGAAGTGCAGAGAACGATTATGCGTCGATATTCGCATAGTTGGCATTTGCTTCTATGAAGTCGCGACGAGGAGCGACATCTTCACCCATCAGCATGGAGAATATACGGTCAGCTTCAACAGCATCACTAATGGTCACCTGTTTAAGCAAACGCTGCTCCGGATCCATAGTGGTGTCGCGGAGTTCTTCAGCGCTCATCTCACCAAGACCTTTGTATCGCTGCACTTTGGTTTTCTCACCATTGATGGCAATGAACTGTTGTACCTGTGCATCTGTCCAGCAATATTCTTCTTTTTTCCCTCGAATCGAGCACTTGTAAAGCGGCGGAGTCGCAAGATAAAGATAGCCCTGCTCGATAATCGGACGCATGCGGCGGAAGAAGAAAGTCATGAGAAGTGTTGCGATATGGCTACCGTCGACATCCGCATCGGTCATGATGATAATCTTGTGATATGCAAGACGCGAAAGATTGATAGCCATAGGATCTTCCTCCGTTCCAATCGTCACGCGCATCGCACGATAGAGGCTTGTGATTTCCTGATTGTCAAGAATCTTGTGATCCATCGCTTTCTCCACGTTAAGAATCTTACCACGAAGCGGGAGAATGGCCTGAAATGTACGGTTACGACCCTGCTTTGCCGTTCCGCCTGCCGAGTCACCCTCGACAAGAAACAACTCGCAGTCTTCAGCATGGCGAGAGGAGCAGTCGGCAAGCTTTCCGGGGAGACCGCCTCCGGCGAGCGGAGATTTGCGCTGTATTTTCTGACGGGCGTTCATCGCGGCATGACGGGCCTGTGCAGCAAGTACGATTTTATCAACTATCGTACGGGCCTGACGGGGGTGTTCCTCAAGATAATATCTCAGAGCCTCGCTTACAGCCGCAGATACAGCACCCTGAACTTCGCTATTGCCGAGCTTAGTCTTTGTCTGGCCTTCAAACTGCGGTTCGAGCACCTTGACAGAGATTACAGCGGTAAGGCCTTCGCGGAAGTCATCGCCTGACACTTCTACCTTGCATTTTTCAAGCAATTTGTTGTCCTCGGCATATTTTTTCAGAGTGGTTGTGAGGCCACGACGGAAACCGGTGAGATGTGTTCCACCTTCAATCGTATGAATGTTGTTGACAAAAGAATACACATTTTCATTATATGTATTATTATATGTCAATGCAACTTCGACAGGTATGCCTTGCCGCTCGGTGTTGAGATGGATAACATCATTGATAAGCGACTCCTTGTTCGAATCAAGATATAAAACAAACTCGCGAAGACCGTCGCGCGAATAGAACGTCTCAGTACGTGGATTGCCTTCTGCGTCGAGTTTTCGCATATCTGTCAGAATCAGCGTGATTCCGGCATTGAGGAACGCAAGGTCTCGCAGACGGTTTGCAAGGGTATCGTAGTCATACTCTGTCACGGTGAAAATAGAGGCATCCGGCAGGAATGTCACTGTAGTTCCTGTCGTGTCGCTTTCGCCTATGACCTTTAACTCCGAAGTGGGTTTGCCACATGAGTATTCCTGCATGTAAATTTTACCGTCGCGACGGACTTCCGCACGAAGATAGGTCGAAAGCGCGTTGACACACGACACACCCACGCCATGAAGACCACCGGAAACCTTATAAGAGCCTTTGTCAAACTTACCACCGGCGTGCAGAACGGTCAACACGACCTCCAGAGCGCTTTTATGCTCCTTCTCATGCATGTCTACCGGAATGCCACGACCATTGTCGACAACAGTAATAGAGTTGTCCTTATTGATCGTCACCTCAATGTGTGTGGCATAGCCTGCGAGGGCTTCGTCGATAGAGTTGTCGACAACCTCGTAGACAAGATGGTGAAGTCCTTTGAAACTGATATCGCCAATATACATGGCGGGACGTTTTCTTACGGCTTCAAGTCCCTCAAGCACCTGAATATTGCTGGCGCTATACGCCTCTTCGCGTTCTTTGTCTTCTGACATAGTCTGGTTAAAAATGATTTTCTCGAAATAGTTTCACAATTCATATTGCCGCCAATGTCTGAATATCATAGTTCCATTGACAGGCGACAAGCTTTTGAGCAAACAAAATTACAAAATTTCCTCCACACCAACAAACGGCAGACGCAAATAAATCGCGCCTCGCGCACCAACGTCGCCGTGCAATAGGGGGCTATCAATCGTTAGCCATCGCCAACGAGAGACGATGTTCAAGCTCGGTGGAGCTCAGACGCGTAGTAAGCGAACCTCTGTGTGCCACTGAAATATTACCTGTCTCCTCCGATACGACTATGGCAAAGGCATCTGTCGCCTGCGATATGCCAAGCGCAGACCGGTGGCGCAAGCCAAGTGCACGCGGAACATTGCGGTCATGGCTCACCGGCAGGATGCAACCGGCACTCCTTATGCGGTCATGATCAATAATCATGGCCCCGTCATGTAGCGGTGAGTTCTTGAAAAATATATTCTCTATAAGACGTGAGTTTATATCCGCATCAATTATGTCTCCGCTTTTTTCATATGACTCCAATGGGATTTCCTGCCTGATCACAATCAGCGCGCCCGTCTTTGTTTTCGACATGTTCATACAGGCATAGACTATCGGCAACACGTATTTGCGTCGGTCTGATGAGGAATCGCCCTTGTCATGACGAAACAGATTTTTAAGAAAACGCCATCGCTTATGGTCGCCAAGCTCTACAAGGAAGCGTTTTATCTGGTCTTGAAACAATATGACAAGGACAAGAAGACCGATTCCCATAAACTGGTCAAGAATCGAACCAAGCAATTTCAATTCAAGAATCTGAGATGTAAGCACCCAGACCACAATAAAAGCGAGCACACCAAAAAAGATGTTAAGAGTGCCACTTTCCTTCATTATTCTATATAGATAGTACAAAAGGAGGGCAACTATCGCTATGTCAAAAGCATCTTTTATGCCAAAATGATCCATAACTAATTTTTAGAGAGTTGACATTTCATATAGCTTCACCGCATATGCGGCCTCCTTTACATCGTGGACTCGCAAGATGGCAGCCCCGCGTGTAAGTGCTATGGTATTAAGGGCCACAGTCGGAGCAAGAGCCTCTGCCGGAGTAATGTTAAAAGTTCGCGTTATCATTGATTTGCGTGAGACACCGACAAGCACAGGGCACCCGAGTGCGTTGAAACAATCAAGATTGCGCATAATTTCAAAATTCTGCTCCGTTGTCTTGCTGAAGCCAAAACCGGGATCAACTATCACGTCCGACACACCAAGCAACCTCAATTCCCGCAGTTTGCGCGACATATTGGCTATGACATCAGCACAGACATCGTTGTAATCAGTCATTGTCTGCATGGTGGAGGGAGTGCCACGCATGTGCATCAATATGTAGGGTGAGTGCATATCAGCAACTGCCTTGAACATATCACGGTCAAGATCTCCTCCCGAAATATCATTGACAATATCAGCTCCCAGCTCTTCAATTGCTTTACGGGCCACGCAGGCACGGAATGTATCAACCGACACGAGTACCTCGGGTGCGACCGACCGCAAGACATCCATTCCCACCCTAAGACGTGCGACCTCCTCTTCCGGTGAAACGTCTGCCGCTCCCGGACGCGATGAATATGCGCCCACATCTATGATATCAGCGCCATCAGCCACCTGCCGCAGAACCCTTTCGGCAATAGCGTTCTCATCCATCGCGCGAGAACCGTCAAAAAACGAATCAGGAGTGACATTTACAATCCCCATCACCAATGGGCGGGAATAAGAGCGATACTCTCCTCGTATATTTAATGAAAAGGGTTGAAACATATTGATATCAGAAATGAATTGCAAACTTATGTTTTGACCTGCGAAATTAACAAAAATCCGCATCATATCCAAACTCTAATTCCACTGCTTTTTCGAGACAAATCATATAAACGACAATACGACCTCTCCTCACGGAGAAGTCGTATTGTTGTCTTAGCAATAAGACTCTACAAACCTAACATAAAAACACATTTACTATTATGCAATTCTTCTCATATAACTAATGAATTTACGCTAAGATACTAACAATCTATACTAACCCTAAAACTAAAAATATGCAAATTTGTTATTACCGTAGTTGATTAAAGAGCGAAGCATCGATTGTGCTTCGAGCATCTTTTCATTGCAAAATTATAGCTATTTCTTCACCTCCACAAGGTATAAAATCGGAAATTGAGGAAATATAAACACATCTATAATACTATTACTCTGTCATCAAACATGTTAAGCATCCAAGATTAACACATAAATATAGATATTGTTTAGAAGGTTTTGCGTATTTTTATATCAGACGATACGGTATTTTGAAACAAATGAACCATTCATGCCATAGATTTTATCTTCATTACATCTTCTTCAAATGTGTCTCGCGAGATTGCCCGATTCTTAAGCTTGTTGCGGTATGTATAGATTGTGTATACAGAATAATTAAGCATCTGCGCAATCCGCGTACTCTCCTCTATGCCGAGCCTCATAAAGGCAATAATGCGAAGGTCGGTATTAAGTTTCTCACCATCCCGGAGGATTATACGTTCTTCCTCTCGCAAAAGTTTGTTGACCTCCGATACAAAGCTTGGATAAATATGCAGGAACGCATCATCAAACACATCATAAAACTCCTTGGACTGCTCTTCTATAAATTTGCCCTGCTTTGTCAGCTTAAGAAGATCATCGACCTTTCCGGTTATTATTTTACGATTAACCATCTTATTAAATTGATTGAGCTTGTCCATGTAAATGGAACACAAATTTAGGAACTGCGAGATGTAAACATCTTTTGTGTTATTGGCTTCCTCAAGCTTGACGGCCATCCTGTTCATCAACCTGTTCTTTCTGTGCAATACATAAAGTGTTATGGCTAAAACAGCAAGCAGCACAGCCATGATAGGCATAACAATATAGATTCTGACTGTTGATTTTCTAAGTTCAGCCTTATGGGCACTCTCTATAATAGGGAAAATATTTGATGACTGGATAATGCGTAACGGTGCATTGCATTCAACGGCCTCTGACAATGCAGCGGAAAGATAGTCATACGCATGCCTCACGTCTCCATGCAGATACATTATGCGCCCGAGCTCCTGTAGAGACGAAACTTCAAGCGTTGCGCCACGGGTATCGGCAATTGCGGACAATGCAAGATAATAGACATAGGCATTATGTTCGCCCCTTGCCTTTGCAATATCAGCAAGAAGATGACAGGCGCGGGCGTATAAATTGTCTTCTTCCGGGATGCGGTCAAGTAATAGGAGCAAAACCGCCTTGGCCTTTGAATACTGCTGATGATAAAAGAAATATTCGCCTTGGTTCAGCAAAAACCGTGGCGAACCATCCTCAAGAAGCGGAAGCAGCTTGGCCTGTGCGTCCTGCGACTTTTTCATATATGGATCATATATTTCCGGATAATTGATGTAATACGATGCTATATATGAATACATCTGACGGGCGGCGTCATAATATTCAAGCATCAGTCCATCGGGAAGACTTTCCCGATCTATGGCATTGAAGCGGTCAGCCGCTTCTGTTATGAATGCAAGCAAAGGGAGATACGTAGCGGTCCGTAGCTTGAATCGCGTACTTACAGAATCGAGTCCCAAGGACAAAGACAAGTCATATCCTTTAGCATAGAAAGTCAAGGCTGAATCTGTGTTTAGCACATTGTAGCTGTCGCCGAGTTGCAACAGGCATTCAAGCCGTTCCTCTGCCGATATGTTTTTACCGGCCACAATTGCCTTTAGGGAATCAATTGACGCGTGGCGCATATTCAAATAAATATCGCGACGGTCAAGTTCGCTGTCAAGGCGATTGAGTATCGACTTCACATCTTCCGCCCCGATTACATTTTTTGAACTTGCCGGATTCACAAAGAGCAATGCCGACATTATCGATATGAAAAGAGAGATATATCTGTGCATTTTATGGTTGATAACGGATATGTGTTAATACTTATCTTACCTAATAGATTGTATATAATTACTTTTTGCAGCAGATGAATTGAGGGATTGATTCAAGGCTTTTGAGCTATTGCGGAAAACGGCAAGAAGAGAGGAAGTGCTTAAAGCACTTCCACCTTCAGTTTGTCATATGCACGGTCAGCCTTGGCGCGAGCTTCTTCCACAGAATCAGCCGTAGCAAGAATCACAGCCATACGACGATGTCCTTTTATTTCCGGTTTGCCAAAAATGCGCATCTGGACTCCGGGTTCTTCAAGAACCTTTTCAAGACAATCCATCACGATTTCATTACTGTCACCTTCAACGACAACAGCTCGCGATGCCGACGGCCCATAGAAACGGATCTCAGGTACGGGAAGTCCGGCAAGAGCTCGGGCATGCAAAGCGAATTCGCTCAGTTCCTGCGAAATCATGGTAACCATGCCTGTGTCATGGGGGCGAGGAGAAACTTCGCTGAAAATCACATCATCGCCCTTTATGAACAGCTCAACGCCAAAAATTCCATATCCTCCAAGAGCATCAGTCACCTTGCGGGCTATTTCCTGAGCCTTCGCCTTAGCTTCGGGAGTCATGGATTGCGGCTGCCAAGAATATCTGTAGTCACCGTCAACTTGAATATGCCCTATCGGCTCACAGAACGATGTTCCCGCAACCGAGCGCACTGTCAGAAGGGTAATCTCGTAATCAAATTTAACAAAGCCTTCAACGATTACTCGTCCGGCACCCGCGCGGCCGCCTTCCTGGGCTATTTTCCAAGCCTTTTCTATATCTTCATCAGATTTGACCACACTCTGTCCGTGACCGCTTGACGACATTATAGGTTTTACTACGCAAGGAATTCCCACAGCATCAATAGCCTTCTTGAATTCATCGAAATCCGACGCAAAGCGATATGGCGATGTTGCGACACCTAATCCTTCTGCCGCAAGACGACGGATGCCTTCACGGTTCATTGTCAGTAGAGCAGCCTTCGCTGTAGGGGTGACATTATAGCCGTTTTCTTCAAGGTCGACGAGGACGGGTGTCGCAATCGCCTCGACTTCAGGTATTATATGGTCTGGTTTCTCCTCCATGATTGCATTGCGCAGAGCCTCTGCGTCAAGCATGCTGAATACGCGGCTACTGTCAGCGATGTGCATCGCGGGTGCATTCGGATACTTATCGCATGCAACGACCTCGATTCCCATACGCTGCAATTCGATAGCCACTTCCTTTCCTAATTCGCCACTGCCTAAGAGCATAGCCTTGCGGCCGCTTCCGGTCCATTTACTTCCTATTTTTGCCATCGGGATAAATGTAAAAAAATGAAATATGATTGATTAGTACTGCTTTTTCATTTGCAAATTTAACGATTTTTTTCCAAGTAACCGCAGCCCTCGGATCAAAATGGCTAAATAAAGGGGACTTCCATGCATTTTTCATAATCATTCCCCGGATGGACTTGAAGTCATCTCGACGCAGCATATGATAAAAAAAGCACGAACCCCCGCATCTTAGCAGAATCAAAACAAAAAAATCAGCTCCAATAAAAACAGGGTTAAGCATATTCACCGAATTTAAGTTTTAATTAAGATGAAATCAGGTTGAATAATTCAGAGGAAATAGCTAATTTTGTCCACGAATTTTCATAACCACATTTAATTAAGGTAAAAATGAGAAAGAATATCGTAGCAGGCAACTGGAAGATGAACACCACGCTGCCCGAAGGCATTAAACTCGCAGAGGAAGTAAACGCAGCTCTCGCCGGCGAAGCTCCCAAGTGTGACGTGGTAATCTGTGTACCTTTCACACACCTTGCTTCAATCAACAATGTAATTGACAAGAACAAACTTGGTCTTGGCGCTGAGAACTGTGCTGACCACCGCTCCGGAGCTTACACCGGCGAAGTTTCAGCACCAATGGTTGCATCAACAGGTGCCACCTATGTAATTCTTGGACACTCTGAGCGTCGTCAGTATTACGGCGAGACCTCCGAGACTCTACGCGAAAAAGTGCGCCTCGCTCTTGACAACAATCTCACCCCTATCTTCTGCATTGGCGAAGTGCTTGAGCAGCGTGAAGACGGCAGCTATTTCGAAGTCGTAAAGGCCCAGCTTGAAGAAGGACTCTTCAACCTCGACGCGGAAGAATTCGGCAAAATCGTCATCGCTTATGAACCTGTATGGGCTATCGGCACAGGCAAGACCGCTACAGATGATCAAGCTCAGGAAATCCACGCCTTTATCCGCAAGACCATTGCTGACAAATATGGCGCAGAAGTTGCCGATAACACTTCTATCCTTTACGGCGGAAGCTGCAAGCCCTCAAACGCAGCACAGCTATTTGCAAAACCCGACGTTGACGGTGGCCTTATCGGCGGTGCAGCCCTTGAAGCAGCATCGTTCATGGGCATCGTAAACGCATTCTAAAAGCGGATTAAGATAAAAATGCCATTGCCGTAATAAATAAGCAAACGGCTTCATAATAGAATTCCATGCGGACAAGCCATCATTCATGAAATCATCATGCGTTATGTCCGCATGGAATTAAAAATCATGCAGTTCAAAAACATCGACTATCCGATTCCCCTCTTGCTACTTTTATGAAATCAATAGCCTTCACCTTGATGCTTCTTGCTTCTGCCTCGCCAATCAAGGCAGAAACCGAAGTCGTGACAATCGTCGACCATATCACCAGTGGCAACTCCAACGCTATCAATCAACCTGAAAAATTACTAAAACGACTGCTGCCAGTAACCACTCCTGTTGAAGACGAAACAAAAGATCGTGAGAAAGAAGACCAGACCACACGGCCTGTCAACGGACGAATGGCCGGCTACAGAGTTCAGGTGTTCAGCGACAACAATGCCCGCACGGCCAAAAACGAAGCTCGTTCGAAACAGCGCGTGATATCCTCCCGTTTTCCAAACTATCAGACTTATGTAATGTACACGTCTCCCTATTGGCGACTGAAAGTCGGAGACTTCAAAACACAGAAAGAGGCAAATGCAGCTGCCGATGAACTGCGCAAAGCATTCCCGTCGTATAGCAAAGAAATACGTGTGGTGCGCGACCGTGTAAACATACATGAATAATCCTCCTGACAGCAAACACCTACGCACACTATCAGCACAACAAAAAACAGGAACAAAGTGAGAGAGTTAAGCGAAGAGACCATAAAAGAAATCGCAGGGCATTACGAAGCCATCATCCGTCTTCTTGGCGAAGATATCACACGTGAAGGGTTGCTCAAGACTCCAATGCGCGCGGCTAAAGCAATGGCCTATGTGACACGCGGATATCGTCAGGATGCCGACGAGATAATAAACGAGGCCATATTTACACATGAGGGGTCAAAAATGGTATTGGTCAAGGATATAGAATTCTATTCTTTATGCGAACACCATATATTGCCGTTTTTTGGCAAAGTATCCATCGGATATATCCCGAACGGAAAGACAATCGGACTCAGCAAATTGGCTCGCTTGGTTGATTTTTATGCCCGTCGATTGCAGGTTCAGGAGCGGCTGACCGCACAGATCTGCAATCTGATAATGGAAAAATTGAATGCCAAAGGAGTAATCGTCGTTTGCACAGGTGATCACTTATGTATGAAGATGCGAGGTGTCGAAAAACAAAATTCGGCGACCACGACAATCGAAACCTCTGGAATATTTGATGAATCACCGGCTTTAAGAGACGAATTTTTCAAGGCACTCGCACATTAAATCTCCTAATCAAATCCTTCCAGACATCATATCCGGTACAGATAATACATCTGACCGAAATCCGCAGTAAAATAGCATTGGCCGACAAAGCTATAGTCTTCCCATATCCGATTTTATATCTTCGAGCTTGACAAGATTTGAAACAATTGCATATATTGTAAGACCCGCCGGGGTGTGGATATGAAGTTTCGCTGCGATGTTGCGTCGATGAGTCATTACCGTATTGACCGAGACGTTCATTTCTGATGCGATTTCTTTATTTGAAAGTCCCTTGACAATACCGACAATCACCTCTTTTTCTCGCGGACTGAGATCCTTCCCCCTGTCATCACTTTCATCTGTCATTACATTACGCCTGACTGTCTCCATAACAACCGAAGCCGAATCATAGATGGAAATAGTGTCGTCAAACCATTTCAGGCTCTCCTTTGGCATCTGCTGGACAAGCACCGCAATAATCTTGACCGGTGAAGATGATGAGCTTTTAAGCGCGTCCCACTGTAGCGCACAATTCACCGGATCAACCATAAGGATTGATGGGTGAAGCCTCGAAATATCTTCAAAATAATTTTCGCCACTAATCTCGGTGATAGAACATTGGATATCCGACAACCGTCTGATGACAGATGTCAGACCCGAAGCCAATATGGCCGAAGGCATCATGAGAGCTATTGAGATGTGACGCATAGGCAATGTTGACTATCAAGCTTAGTTACGGCCTTCGATTTTTGAAATCATTGGCACCAATATATCGTTTTCGATTCGTGAATGCGACTTTAAATCTTCCTCACAATTATATATGTCAGCCAAAGCGTCATACATCCTGAATGGCATAGAGGTGGAATAATAACGCAATATGATGTTTTTCAGTTCAGAAAGTTTCTCTTCAATCTCATCATCATGATGACGTCTGAACACATCTATGCTGTAATCCGAATCGACATGCTCGGATAGTTTTCGCACATATGGGAACACGACATTTTCTTCATAATTGAAATGCTGACGCACAAGCTCGGTATAATCATCAAAAAACTTGACAATAATAGGATTTATGTCGCCGTGACTGTCATCAAGAGCCGAAATCAGATTGACCCTTATGTGCGGAAGTTTATAGGAGAGATAGTAATCATGGGAGTTATGGAGGAAATAAACCACATCGGCCGGGCTGACTTTCATAATTGAAGCAGAATCTATTTCTCCTGTGAGAAGAAAATTGATTATCAGCAAGAACGCATCAGTATGAATGCCAGACTCATCGCAGAGCTCTCCGATGGATTTCTGGCCAAATCCCAATGGAAGAGAAAAACGGCTAAGGACAGTGAGGACGTTGTAGTCATGTTCTATCAACTCGACCACACTGTCCTTGGCGGTAAAAAGTCTGTTGTTTCTCACTTCTCCTCGCTTTCGGGGGCTGATTCCACTTCAGGTGCAGATGCTTCCTTATCGGCAAACTCAGTGATGCCGCCTTCAAGAAGAAGATTATACCAAGTGAGGAGCTTCTTGATGTCTGACGTGTAAACTCTTTCACGATCAAAATCCGGGAGAATCTCTGCGAAGTACTCACGCACGGCCACATCGTCACCAATAGCTTTGATGTCTACCGGCTGACCACCGTTCTTTTCCTTGACTGCCTCAAGCACATCAGTCAGAGGCACATCGTCAGTTTCAGTGTAGATTGAGATGTCGCCAAGAGAAATAACCTTGTCGTGAGCATAGGCCGGAGTGCGTTTTTTAGTCGAGATCGACTCAACGATAAGCATATTCTTACCACGGTTGACCAAACGGTAGAGACCGGGACGGCCTGATATTGAAAGGACTGTTTTGAGCATGATTGTCGATTAATGTTTTTTAGTTTTATTTAGCGTCGACAAAGATACGAATTTTAGGGAATGCCACAAAATTTTCATTCGGCCTGATTGCGGGATTTGTTATTGGCAACAGTTTTAGGAGCCTCTGAAGAGGCTCCAGCCGATATATTTCCTGATGACATTGATGTGGAATGTGCATCATTGTCATCTGAATTTGACTGATTGGCATAACTATCGGTAAGAAAAACCGTAAAAATCGGGAAGAAAATCAGCCCCACAGCCGACAACACCACTCCGAGTACACGGCCTGTAACCGTCATGGCATGTATTGAACATCCGGCAGTCGTAAGACTCATTATCGACCATAGAAGCGATGACCAGTAGTCAGGGACTGACGGATTGACCTCGTGTTCGGATACAAAAAATGTGAGTGAGCAAAAATACACAGCCACGATAAGGACTATCATATACGTAATCAGCATGTTTTTAGCCCATCTGACCGAAGCGGTCACCCCTGTTACAATCGTAAATACATAAGCCGTCCGTATCATCGGCACGAATCGTAATATATATTGCACGTGACCGTCTACATGTATGTCAAAATGATGGATTATATTCAGATAAGGAATAGATATGAGCAGAAACAAGGCATGATTTCTGAAATACAGCCATCGCTTTGGGGCAAAGCTCATCTCGATAAATACATCTGCAATAAAGAAAAGACAACACCAAAACTGCACACGCAGATATGTACTGTCGGCAAGAAACGACACATTGCGGAGCGTATCAAGAGTAATAAGCGTAATCATAAGCATCGAAAGGATGATGACGCCGAAGTGCATTGTCCGCATCACTTTCTGCCGGGATTCGCTTAATTGAAACTGTTGGTGCATAAGTAAACAAATAATTGACGTGACTTATTATATAATTTGTAACAAGCCATGACATTTTTTGTTTTTTAATGCTGACACATGAATCAAAAATTATTACGACGACCATGCCGGCAGCCACAATAACCGCCGGCATGGTCAGGCAACCGAAAGTTCTTTTTCGCGCTTACGGAATTGCGCGAACTGATATGCCACCATTAAGCATGTGACAGCAGTGGCTATAAGATCTGAAGTCGGAAATGCAGCCCATACGCCATCAAGTCCGAATTCAGGGGGAAGAATCAGCAGAAGAGGTATCAGGAAAAGTACCTGACGCGCCAGAGAGAGGAATATGGATGCAGATGCCTTACCGATAGATTGGAACAAAGTGGTAGAAACAACCTGAAAACCTACAACAGTGAATGCGAGCAGTGATATGTGTAGGCATCGCGCTGTTTCTGATATCAAACCGGCATCCGTCGTAAATGCACGCCCAATCTGCTCCGGAATTGTCAGACCTGCAAGCTGGCCGATGGAAACTATACAGGTCGAGACCCCAACGGCAAGCCAGTAAGCACGGCGGAGACGATGTATCTTCCCTGCGCCATAATTATAGCCCACAATCGGTTGCATTCCCTGGCAGATGCCGACCACGACCATAGTCATGAGAGAAGTATAAGTCGTAAAAATTCCAGCGGCCGCCACAGCAGTGTCTCCACCGTGAACATATAGAGATTTATTTATAATGACATTAATAAAGCATGCGGCTGCATTTACCATCGACGGAGCAGCTCCAATCGACAGCACCGGGAGGATAACACGCAAACGAACCCGATACATTTCTTTTTCAGTCTTGAAATGCAATGTGCTTTTTGATGAAAAAAAATGAGACAACACAAAAAATGCAGAAAGCGTCATTGATATATCTGTTGCTATGGCTGCACCTTTTATACCCCACTCAAGATAATAGATGAAAAACGGCGCAAGCGCCAGATTGCACAACGCCCCGATAAACATTGTCACCATCGCACGCACCGGATAGCCCGACGCACGCATAAAATTATTAAAGGTGAAGGAGAAGTTGGTCATAAACATACCCGGGAGTATGTATAACATGAAATCGCGGGCATAAGGAAGAGTAACCTCACTTGCGCCAAAAGCAATAAGAATGTCGTCGATGAATATGGCGTACAATGTGAGGTAGCAACAGATTATGACAGACAGTATAACAAGTGCATTTCCGAGCACCGTGCTTGCTCCTTTATAATCACGCGAACCGAAAAGTATCGAAATGCGTGCCGATCCTCCCGCACCGATAAGGACACCGAAGGCAGCCGACAAATTCATGACAGGAAATGTTATCGCAAGTCCGGCTATAGCATCCGGACCGACCCACTGACCTATAAATATACGATCTATGACGTTATAAAGCGACATAACGAGCATACCCACGACTGCAGGAAGACTGTATTTCCATAAAAGCCTCCCTATCGGTGCATCGCTCAATTCTTTAAGTTTACTTATTTCAGTTGTACCGGTTTCCATTGCTGCAAATGTAGTAATTCTTTGGCCACAAGGCTAATTTTTAGCAAATTTTAGCGTTTGTTTAAGATATAAATATTAACTTTGTAAGTTAAGAAACAAGCTAATGTCTGATATAGTGACAAAATGAAAGTAATTATTTTTTTAATAGCCTCTGTCTTTGGCATTTTCGCTCATGCGAATGACCTTGACATGTTCTGTCTGAAAGGCCCGGTCGATTCGGTATGTATCATAATGAACGATGCCGGCCTCGAATGGCAAAATGAATTTTGTTTTGACGAACAAGGCTTTCTTGTCGAGATGGACGGAGGTGATATTGATTGCAAACGCGACGGCTTTGGCCGTATGATTTCGATTATTGTCGAGGACGCATACGAAGACAATGAAGAAGCCTTTACGACGATTGAAATGCACCTGACATATGACAGAGCCGGACGTGTGTCAAAAGTAAAATCAATGTCGGCAGACGAAATCTGGACACAGAATTACCGCTATGACCACAATGGTCTTCTTAAGGAGCGTGATTACGATAGTGTTGATCAAGACGAGGCGTTAAAATACACTTACCTGAAGTTTGATGATTACGGGAACTGGACAAAACGCGTCGAAAAGTTACAGTCAATGGACTCTGAGATCATCCAGATACGCAATATAACATATCGAAAATAGATTGTCAACCATATAGACCACCATTTTACTCATCCATTTTACTATGTCAATGTATAAGATAGTAGAGAAAGAACATTTCTCTGAAAATGTAGTAAAGCTTATCGTTGAAGCCCCGATGATAGCCCAATCGCGCCGTCCGGGCCATTTTGTAATCGTGCGCACTGGCGAAGGAGGCGAAAGGATACCTCTTACAATATCGGCTGCTGATACCGTAAAAGGCACTATCACTTTGGTGGTTCAGGCTATAGGCGAGAGCACACGTAAAATATGTGCACTGGAAATCGGAGATTGCTTTACGGACATTGTAGGCCCTCTCGGACAGGCAACACATATCGAGAATGTCGGCACAGTCGTATGCTGTGGCGGCGGAGTCGGTGTAGCGCCGCTTCTACCGATAATAAAAGCTATGAAAGAAGCCGGCAATCGAGTGGTATCTATACTTGCAGCCCGCACATCTGATCTGATTATTCTCGAAAAAGAAGTATCTGAATACAGCGATGAAGTAATTATCATGACTGATGACGGCTCAAAGGGACAAAAAGGGCTGGTGACGGCAGGTGTCGAATCGGTCATAAATAGAGAGAAAGTGGATCTTGTCGTAGCTATCGGGCCGGCCGTGATGATGAAGTTCGTGTCTCTGACCACAAAGAAATATGATATTCCCACAATGGTATCGCTCAACACTATAATGGTTGATGGAACAGGAATGTGTGGGGCATGCCGTGTGACTGTTGATGGAAAGACAAAATTTGTATGTATCGACGGTCCTGAATTCGACGCTCACAAAGTAGATTTCGATGAAATGATAATGCGGCTTAGAGCATACAATTGACAACTACGTTAGATACTATTTCACTAATCACAAGCATATTATATTTTTTCAGAAATGAATACAGATATATCACGCGATGCTGTATGGCGCGAAGAACTCCGCACAGCTTTAACGGCAAAAGAGCGCACATCAATTCCGCGTGTCGTCATGCCACAGCTCCCGGCTGACTTCCGGGTGAAATCAAATCATGAAGTCAATCAAGGTCTATCTCAAGGACAGGCAGTGCTTGAAGCCTCGCGCTGCCTTGATTGCCCCGACCCCCAGTGTATTCAAGGCTGCCCGGTATCAATCAATATCCCGTCATTCATCAAGAATATCGAACGCGGTGAAATTCTGACCGCTGCCAAAATCCTCAAACATACAAGTGCACTTCCTGCTGTCTGCGGACGTGTATGTCCACAGGAAAAGCAATGTGAATCACGTTGTATCTACAATAAGATGAAGAAACAGCCCGTCGCTATCGGTTATCTTGAACGCTTTGCCGCTGATTTTGAACGTGAGAATATAAAGGCAAACAATATTGAACTACGGCCTTCTGCGACTGAAAAAAACGGAATGGACATTGCGGTTGTCGGTTCCGGACCTGCCGGCCTTTCATTCGCAGGCGACATGATAAAAAAAGGTTACAACGTCACGGTCTACGAAGCGCTTCACGAAATCGGAGGTGTGCTTAAGTACGGCATACCCGAATTCCGTCTACCAAACATTGTTGTTGAAGCTGAGATAGACGGACTCCGTGCCGAAGGCGTTAATTTTGTCAAAGACTGCATAATTGGTAAAACTATTTCATACGAGCAGCTCCATGAATTGGGCTACGACGGCATCTTTGTTGCCTCAGGTGCGGGCCTTCCCCGCTTCATGGGTATTCCCGGTGAAAATTATATCGGAATCATGTCGGCCAATGAATACCTCACACGCATCAATCTGATGGGTGCAGGCCGTCCCGGCGAAGACACGCCGGTTCTCAAAGGCAACCGTGTCGCCGTTATTGGAGGAGGAAATACGGCTATGGACTCTGTTCGTACAGCGCTGCGTCAAGGCTCGCAGAAAGCAATGATCGTTTATCGCCGCAGCCTCGAAGAAATGCCTGCACGCGTCGAAGAAGTGCACCATGCGCAAGAAGAAGGCGTTGAATTTATGACGCTATGCAATCCAATCGAATATATCGCCGATGAAAAAGGCCGTGTCAAAGCCATGCGTGTTCAGCGGATGGAACTTGGAGAACCTGATGCTTCAGGCCGCAGATCGCCCGTGCCAGTTGAAGGAGCCGTTGAAGAAATCGAAGTCGACCTCGTTATTGTCAGCGTAGGTGTCTCCCCTAACCCGCTTATTCCTAATGCAATTCCTCAACTTGAGGTCTCACGTCGCGGAACAATCGTAGTCAATGAAGATAGTATGCAATCTTCGATCTACGACATTTACGCCGGAGGAGACATTGTCCGTGGTGGCGCGACGGTGATTCTCGCTATGGGCGACGGACGCAGGGCTGCAGCAGCAATGGACGCGGAACTCAGAAAACAAAGATAACTTATTCACGATCAAGAATGGACATATCATTTCGACATATAATTCTCTCTTGCATAGCCTGTACGACAGTATTGGGAGCAATGGCCATCACTCCGGCCGAAGTCTCAAAAGCAGTCAGCCTCGCCCGCGAATCACCTAAAAACAGGACTCTCAATCGCAATGCCGGAGATGCGCTCAAAGATGCCGGACAGTTCAAGGATGCCATCAGCTACTATTTGAAGGCAGACAATTCAGGCAATCTTGGTGCGGCTGAATGTTACTTTTATCTATACGAATATGATAAAGCTGACGAATATCTTGACAAATATCTTGAAAAGCGTAGCAAGGCCGAAGAATCAAGAGATAATAAATTTTCATATGGCGACGGCAGCGAGACGGCAGACTGGACTGACGACCTCCGTAAGCGTATAGACCTTGGACGTTCGATGCTTGACCGTGTCGAAAAAATCGAAATCGTTGACAGCATAAACGTTCCGGCCGAAAGTTTCTACAAGTTTTTCAAACTTGCAAAGAGCGCGGGAAGCTTCGGCGATGAAATGGAAATAGAAAAAGTCGTAAAGGCCGAGACACTCAAACAATCAGGCATCGTAAGTCTCTGGAGTCCTGTGTTCACCACTGAAACCGGTGACGATATGATATGGTATGGCTCTGCAGAAAACGGCAATTCAAAAATGTTTGAATCAAGCCGGCTGACAGACGGAAGCTGGGATAAGCCGGTTGCTCTGTTTGACTACGCCGGGATATTCGGCGACAACAACGGCTCATGGGTTTCTTATCCATTTCTTATGTCTGACGGTGTGACCCTATACTTTGCAGCAGATGGAGATAACTCACTCGGAGAACTCGACATATTTATTTCTCGTCGGGACAATGATGGATTTCTACAGCCATCAAACATCGGCATGCCTTATAACTCCCCTTACAACGATTATCTTTATGCAATTGACGAGGAGAATAAATTAGGCTGGTGGGCTACTGACAGAAACCAGCTGAAAGATTCGGTGACCATCTACACGTTCATTCCTCAGGAACTTCGAGTGAACTATCCGACCGATACGCCCAATCTTACTGACTATGCGATGGTCAAATCCATAGCCATGACACAAGACGACAATACCGATTATGACGATATCAGAGCACGCATAGCCTCCATATCAAAAGATAAAGGGGATAACGGTTCAACAAACTTCGTATTCGGACTTCCTGGCGGCAGGATAATTACTTCCATGAACCAGCTGTCGAATAACCGTGCGGCAATGGCCATGAAAGAATATCTTAGTGCAAAGGACTCATACGAAAAGATGAAAGCGGATCTTGTAAAACTGCGTCAGGCTTATGCAAGACGTGATAAATCTGCCGGAAACAGAATTCTATCACTTGAAAAAGATCTTGAAGTAAAAAAAGCCGAGATGCTCAGACTAAAGAACCGTGTTGTAAAACTCGAACAAAAATAAAATCCTTAACCTAAAAATAAGCCAACATGGAAATTACCTTAATCCTGATATTGATTGCTCTTGTAATCATTATCTGCATTTTCTTTTATTACGTGCCATTTTTTCTATGGATTTCGGCAAGAGTCAGCGGAGTGCGCATCTCACTGATGCAACTGTTTCTGATGCGTATACGAAAAGTTCCGGCATCGGTTATCGTTCGCGCTCTAATCGAAGCTCATAAGGCCGGTCTGAACGATGTTAGCCGTGACGACCTCGAAGCCCATTATCTCGCCGGAGGCAATGTAGAGAAAGTAGTGCATGCACTTGTCTCGGCATCAAAGGCCAATATCGATCTCGGTTTCAAAATGGCTACTGCCATTGACCTTGCTGGACGCGATGTGTTTCAGGCAGTCCAGATGTCTGTAAATCCAAAAGTCATTGAAACTCCCCATGTGACAGCCGTGGCGAAAGATGGTATTCAGCTTATCGCTATAGCCCGTGTGACAGTCAGAGCCAACATCCGTCAGCTTGTCGGAGGGGCAGGCGAAGATACAGTGCTTGCCCGTGTAGGTGAAGGCATCGTATCGTCTATCGGTTCTTCCGAGAGCCACAAGCAAGTGCTTGAAAACCCTGACAATATATCAAAACTCGTCCTCCGCAAGGGACTTGATTCCGGCACGGCGTTTGAAATCCTGTCAATCGACATCGCCGATATTGATATAGGTAAAAACATCGGCGCAGCCTTGCAGATAGATCAGGCTCAGGCCGACAAGAGCATAGCTCAGGCAAAGGCAGAGGAACGCAGAGCCATGGCGATTGCACTCGAACAGGAAATGAGAGCGAAAGCACAGGAAGCCCGTGCAAAGGTTATTGAGGCCGAAGCTGAACTTCCACGGGCAATGGCACAGGCATTCCTTTCAGGGAATCTTGGAATCATGGACTACTATCGCATGAAAAATATCGAATCAGACACAAATATGCGGCAGAACATAGCCAATCCTCCTGCGTCAAACAAGTAGGAAATTCATCAAGACACTGTCAACAAATCAACTGAACTGTGAATATCAAAGACATCGTAGGCTCGACGAGAGCTTATAATCTTCATTCCCATACTCAATTTTGTGACGGGCGCGCCGATATGGCGCGCTTTGTCGATGCAGCAATTGAAACCGGAATAAAACATCTCGGTTTCACACCCCATTCCCCTATTCCTATTGAATCGCCATGCAATATGAAAAAGGAAGATGTCGATGACTATATTTGCGAATTCCTTCGATTGAAAGAAGAGCATAAAGGGAAAATCGAACTTTACATGTCCATGGAAATTGATTATCTCGGGGATTGCTGGAACGCTGCCAACAAATATTTTTCTGAACTGCCTCTTGACTATCGATTAAGCTCAATACATTTTATACCTACACAGGACGGCTTGCTGGTAGATGTAGATGGCAGTTCGAAAAATTTCATAGAAAAGATGCACAGATATTTTCACGATGATATAAAATATGTCGTCGATACATTCTATGAACGGACAATCAACATGATTTTGCTTGGAGGCTTTGATATGATTGGGCATTTTGATAAAATCGGGCTGAACGCCTCGGCATATCATCCCGGTATAGAAGAAGAATCTTGGTATAAGAAACATCTTGATGACACAATCGAAGCCATTGTGGCGAGCAATGTAGTCGTTGAAGTCAACACCAAAGCATGGGAAGCCCCTGTCGGCAGTGACGAGAAGACAATCGGCACATACAAGCCAAGGCTTTTCCCGTCGGCTTCTACAATCCGAAGGCTCCATAACGCAGGTGTGACTTTCGCGGTCAACAGCGATGTCCATTACCCGGAAAGAATACTTGTAGGTCGCGATCCGGCCTTCAGAATCATCGACTCGATTTGATGTTTTTGATATAAAAAAGACTCCACATAAGATATAAAAACAAATCTATGCGGAGTCTTTTTAAATAATTAATCACCAAAAAGAGTCTTTCGGTCTCTTCTTACAGCATCTTTTACAAAATCTTCAGGAATGAACTTCCAATTTGATACGACTTCAGGAGATATTTTGCCTCTTTTCTCAATCTCTTTGATCAGATAGAATCTCAAATCCTTATCAGTCGATGAAACCACACGAGATTTCAGTTCATCGTGGGGTATGCCTGCCCCTTTGGTTAGCAGGTCTCCACCGCCATTGCCACGATAAGAATTTACTGCGACCCTATAAATTTTATCAAAATCAAACGGTGTCCCATCGGACATCGAAGTAATTGTAATTTTTTCACCCTGCGGCTTGGTCACATCCACCTTGTAATTAATTCCGGCAGCAGAGTCAAAGTTATATGAAGGATTGAGAAGTTTCGCATAATCGCCCTTAGCAGCTGTACGCAATCCTGAAAACAGAAGAAGATTATCATCCTGCGAATTCATAACATCGGTCCACAGCGAATAGCTCATCTCAAGATAATCCTTCAGCTCACGTCCGGTCATTTCCAATGTGTAGAGCATGTTTTCGTATTTGTAAAGAGTAAACATGTCACTCATGTGCAAATCACCTTTCCTGATTATGGCATCAAACGACAAAGGAGCTGCAAGTGAAATTTCAGCACCTGAAATCGTTAACTGTAAATCGTGTAAAAGTTGCATGAACGCTGAAGGACCAAAGTAGGCATCGCGTACAGAGAAATCGCCTTCAGATGTTCCGATTTTTCTATTCACAAAATCAAGAATCTCATTTTTCTCTGAATCAAACATCGCCATAAAAGCAGAATTCGGCACGATATCGTCAAGCGACGTAAGCTGACCGCTTAGTTTTTTCCCGATCACTTTCCCATTATCATCAAGTATGAAAGTCACATTTCCTTCAGCAAGATGATTTGCATTGTTAGCAGGGTTAAGGATTACAGCAGAAGAATCAACCTTGTCATTCGCCGTGGAATTAAATAATGTATGATCATGTCCCATAAAGATGAAATCGAAGCCGGGCACTTGCTCTGCGACAAGAAGAGAGGCATTTTCGCGCCATTCACCTGTCATTTTTGAAAAATCGCGTCCTGAATGAAATAGGCCGATAAGCAAGTCAGGTTTCTCATTTTCCATTATATATGGGACCCACTTTCCTGCAGACTCAACCATATCCTCAAATTCCAGTCCATCCCATAATGTTTCCGGGAGCCATGCTGGTATGGCAGGCGTGAGAAGCCCAAGAACCGCTATTCTGATGCCATTTTTATCCAACACTGTGTATGGTTGAAGATATGGCTTGCCGGTTGTACGATCAATCACATTCGCACCAAGCAGAGGCAAACTGCCAAGATCCTTACGATAACGGTCATATACCGCATGACCTGTCTCCACGTCATGATTTCCTATTGTCTCGGCATCATAATCAAGCCATTTCAACATTCTGGCAGTCAGATGCGGGGCATCTGTCTTTATAAAATTATAATAGTATGCCGTAGGCTGTCCCTGCAATATGTCCCCATTGTCGAGCAATATAACCCTGTCTCGCCCTAAAGAATCACGCAGTTCATTCACGCGGGTGGCGACCCGGGCAAGAGAACCATCACCCGGAGAGCGAGTGATAAAATTATAGGGGAAATAATTACCATGTACATCAGAAGTAACCGCTATTTTAAGTGTTAGCTCCTTGCCCAGACCGGAAGTCGGAGCAAGGAGTGAAGAAGCAATAGCCATTGCCAGACAAAACTTTTTCAATTTATAAAAAAATATTACGTAATTTGGGATATTATAAAAACAACTCAAACAATCGCTTTTAAGGATTAGGTCCGGTGTATATAGCCCTGACCTTTCCTACCGGGAGAGACCCTTCGACTTTAAGAGGTATCCGTTGCCCATCCATTGAAATCCATCCGGATATAGGCTGCGAACTTTCAACACCTTTTCGCGTAAAAGTAAAGTTGATATAATAGGCCGGGAAAGAACGGCCATTTAGAGAAACATCCTGTTTTCCCTTATATGTGATTTTTAATTTTTCTTTCTTTGAGCCAGAAAATATGTTTACAACCACATTCTGACCGACCGACATGTTGTCAAAATCAAGAGTACGGAGATAGAAGAACGAACTTAGCATATCAACTGTCATCCCTTGGGCCTCAAGCTGTATGGTCGATGTCGTCATCGGTCCTCCAGTCGCTTTCCGTTTATATCTGACCGCATCGGCATAGAATGTATTTCCGTCATGCCTGAAATGCAGCACATCCTTTTTATATTTACCATTCTCATGAGCGATATATGTATACGATACCGGATAAAATCCATTCTTGGTCATTGTCGTGTAAAGAGTGTCGCGCAGCATATATATCTTATTAGCCCACGGAGCATTCTCGGCAAATACGGCCGCCTGATATAAATCGCCGTCGTTCCTAAGTGTCATAGTGGCATAACCGGCAACTTTATTAATGAAACCCCATTTGTACATGACATCATATGTCAAAGTCTCATCAACAAGTGATATAGGATTAGCGGCTGTGGCACAATCTGCAAACAGAAGCAAGCCCAGTGCTGCGGTCAGAATTTTTGATTTCATAACTGTTAAAATCTAAATCAGTCATTTGATAGCTCTCTGAAAGGGAGCACAGAACGGTAGGACTGCTCGATCTGCTTGTTTCGCCAACACTTACGACAAACAGCGATATATCGGTCATCTCCACCTATCTCAACCTGCTCTCCCTCCTCGACAAAATCGCCGTGACGGTCAATGCGGGCATTTATTATGGTCTTTCGTCCACATGTACATGTCGATTTTATCTCATCGATCGTATCAGCAATCTCAAACAACCGTCGCGAACCTTCAAAAAGGTTACTTTGAAAATCAGTACGCAACCCGTAACAAATCACGTTGCTACCAAAATCATCAACGACACGAGACAGCTGATCGACCTGCTCACGTGTAAGAAATTGAGCCTCGTCGACAAGAAACCAGTCGATTACCGCCATGGATTTCTCAAATAATTCCTGAGCCATCTCATAGAGATCGGTGTCATGATATATCCACTTGCACTCACGCTGAATGCCGATACGCGATTTTATGACATTTGTCAGATCTCTTGTATCAATGACAGGTTTGAGGCAAACGTACTTCATGCGACGTTCCTCGAAATTGTAAGCCGTGGTCAGAAGCAATGCTGTTTTAGCAGAGCCCATTGTGCCATAGCGAAAGTATAACTTACCTTTTCTGTTCATTACCCAATAGTAATTTTTAATATGCCGGATGTAGACATGTTATTGATCCTTTACGCAGACAAAGGTAAGGAAATTTTTCTTATTGAGCTTCTCCCTGACGGGTAAAGACACAATCCATTTTTCCGATTTCAAATTTCAGTAACGGACCTTTGACCTTTACATCGTCAAGATGACGGAACGAGGCATAGCGGTTTTCAAGAGCGCGTTTCATGCTCGCCCCTATAGTCGCGGCAACCGATGGTCTGATTGAATCAATCTTCGGAGTATCGTTTCCGGTGAGAACATTGCCTTCAACAACAAGTGTCGACGGATCGACATCCACCGCAAGAGACTGAAGATTCAGAGACAATGCAATTTCATCATCATCAATCACTGTCCATGTTCCGGAAATAGTAGATTTAGCTGTAGCCGTGAGGCTAAGAGGCTCTACAAGCCCAGCATCAGCCACTACCTGAGTCGATGCAGTAATCATCCCGGCAATCACGACAGAGCCGCCATGACTGCCTTTGGCAATAACCGTACCGTCAGATACAAAATCAAAAGTTTCAAGAATAGTTGCTGTCACGACCGAATTGTCAGTGAAGTTTTCGGGTGTACCGGTCCAAGCCCCCTGCACCTCACTCGCAAGACGTGCGTTATCGTTACATGAAACCAATGCTAAAGCAGCAAACAGGCATGCTGATGTAATAAAATTTTTCATTATGTCACTATTTGGTTATTTTAATTTCGATTAACTATTTTTACAAATAACGTTCATAGATTTAAATTAGTTTCATTACATTGAAAAAAATTTAGTAATTTTGTGAATCGTAAACCCTACGTCAAACCACTATTCTAAATTTAACGAAGTGAGTGTCAACAAAGTCATACTAATCGGGAATGTCGGGAATGACCCGGAGATACGTTATATTGAAACACGCCCAATAGCAAGTTTCAGATTAGCGACAAACGAGAGGGAAAGGACACGGCCTGACGGCACAAAAATCCCCGAACGGACAGAATGGCATTCTATAATAATGTGGGATTCGGCGGCAGAATTTGCGGAAAAATACATACGTAGAGGCTCACGTCTATACATAGAAGGAAAAATACGTTATCGAATATGGGAAGACCGTAACGCTATAAAACGTAATGTTACAGAAATATATGTCGATAATTTTGAACTATTGGGCGGTAAATGAATTCTGCATTCCCTCAATATGAATGCAGAAATAAAATTAACTTGAACATACTTCACCTCTTTCTTTAGTCAAAGAGAGAAGGATAGGAATCTTTTCTTATAGAGGCCGTGGCGACGGCTGAATTGTTCGGCCGGTGCTTTAATACAATATTGTGATGCTGTGTCCATCCCTGAGTACTGTTACGGATGCGCAATGAAACAACACCTTTTGCCGAGTCGGTTTGTGCTTTTACATGGCGGAAAACATCGCCGATTGATGCCGCACCACAAAGACTTGTGGAAAACAATGTCACACCGCTGCTAAGTGCAGTGACATATAATAGATCGGTTCTATTGATTGCGGTTGTCATAACAGAGAGTTTTTTTATATTACTTCAGTCATCTACAGTGTCTATCTCACTGTAATGCAAAGGTAGCATTGTATATGGGCATAATTAATACCCATGCAACAAAATAAAAGTTAAATTACGGCGATTTGCGTGTCAAAACCAATGAACTACAATTGCATCTCGGATGTTTGAAAGAAAGCAACTCTAATTTTATGAGAAAATTTATTCACGTTTTAACTATTGTCTGCGGGATTCTGACGGGCTCAGCCCAGACAGTCATCGCCCAAAACACACATCGGGAAATCTTGAGGAGTAGTCTGCCAGACCGATGGACTTATGCCACCGAGATGGAACAGACTCTCCCAAGCGATGACAAATGGTGGGAAAATTTCAATGACCCATGCTTGACTCTCTGATTTCAACGGGGATTGACAACAACTTCAATGTGCTGACAGCCATCCACAGAATAGATATGGCAAAAGCGCAGATGAAAAGCGCGCAAGCCGGGTATTATCCAACTATAGGTCTCAGCGCAGGTTACACAAAGGCCCGCAGTGCAGGAGCAATCGGTGGAGAACATGTGCACTCCTCAAGCTCAAGTTATTTCAATCTCGGAGCAAACGTCAGCTGGGAAATAGATGTATTCGGCAAAGTCACTGCGGCAGTAAAAAACAAGAAAGCTCTCTATCAAGCAAGCCGGGCCGACTATGTTGCCACCATGATAAGTCTCTCTGCTGAAATCGCAACATATTATTTCAATCTGCGGACATTCCAGCGCCAGCTATACGTCACAAAAGAGCATCTTTCATCCCAAGACCGTGTGGTCGATATCGCAAAAGCCAGATTTGAAGCAGGGCTTGTATCAAAACTTGATGTCGCACAGGCATTGACAGTCTATTATTCCACAGAAGCTTCTATCCCGCAGCTTGAGACATCAATCAGACAAGCCATTAATGCCATCGCAATACTCATCGGAGTATATCCGGAAGATATTTCACTTCAACTTGAAAAAGGGGGACAGATGCCTGAATACAGACAACTTGTTCCGATGGGGGTACCGGCAAATCTGCTCCGAAGACGACCAGATATAGTTGCGGCTGAATACGAATTAGCAGCATATGCCGCAGAATTAGGGATTGCAAAGAAGGATTTTCTGCCTACATTATCAATAAATGGTTCTGTCGGAGTGTCATCTCATAAGGCCGGAGATCTTTTTAATGACAATAGCTTTGAATATAGCATAGCTCCTACTCTTTCATGGACTCTTTTTGACGGATTCGCAAGAAAATATGCTGTTTCCGAAGCAAAGGAACAGATGAAGATTGGCATTGAGAACTATAATCTGACTGTAATGACGGCAGTCCAAGAAGTCGACAATGCAATGATTGCCTATACATCGTCACTCAAAGCGATTGATAGTTACACTAAAGTCATCAATCAATGCGATGAATCATTCCATTTGTCAGTTGATGCCTACAAAGAAGGGCTTACCTCTTTCACAAATGTAGTCGATGCTCAGATTAACAGTCTCACTTATGCCAATTCTCTGATTTCAGCCAAAGGTGATGCTCTTGTCAATCTTGTTGACCTGTATAAAGCATTGGGAGGATCGCCTAACGAATGATTTTACTCATGACACCATGTAATATACAACACCTATGAAGAAAAATATAACATTGGCTGCAATAGCAGCCGGAATACTTGTCACAGCCTGTGGCGGACATAAAGAAGAAAGGGCCGAACAAACAGAGCCAACAGTCGATGTGGCTTTCCCAGAAATAGACTCAGTCACACTAAGCACCACTTACCCGGGAGAATTGACAGCTGTCAGCCAAGTAGATGTCGTGGGGAGGGTAAACGGCCAGTTGCTTTCTCAACATTACAATGATGGCGATTTTGTAAAAAAAGGAGATGTGCTTTTCCGTATAGAGGACGGAAAATACCGAGATGCCGTACAACAGGCAAATGCTGCCCTGACAACTGCAATCAGTTCACGCGACTATGCACAGAGCCATTACGAAGCCGTCAAAAAAGCATTGTTGAGCGATGCAGTGTCAAAGATGGAGGTCAATCAGGCCGAAAGCAATCTCCATCAAGCTGAAGCAAGCATAAAAAATGCACAGGCAGCACTCGAATCAGCTCAGACCAATCTCAGTTATTGCACAATCGTCGCCCCTATTTCAGGAATAGCATCGGCCGGGTCAATGAATATCGGCAACTATGTTAATGGCGAGGGGGCACCTGTAAAAATGACAACTATATATGATACATCCACCCTTACCGCACATTTCGCTGTCGGTAGCGAGAATGAAGCGGCAATAACCAATGCAGCCATGTCTTCACTAAAGCATATACCTCTGAGCTTCGCTGATTCAGTAGGACATAAATATTATGGAGATATGAGCTATGTTGCCCCTGCCCTCGAAACCTCCACCGGAACACTCGATATGAGATGCCATATAAAGAATACATATAATGAATTACGTCCCGGCATGTTCGTTAAAGTTGATCTGCCATATAAAAAAGTATCTGATGCAATACTTGTCAAAGACGCATCAATCAGCACAGACCAGTTAGGGAAATATCTCTACGTTGTCAACGATTCAGATAAGATTGTCTACACCCCCATTAAAGTCGGGCCACTTTATCGTGATTCACTACGCGTCGTAACATCGGGTATCAATCCCAAATCAAGATATGTGACGAAAGCTCTACTGAAAGTCAGAAACGGGATGAAAGTCACCCCGCGCCTAATCAAATAGGTTTATTCATATACGGACAATAGCACAGGAGACAGATATTGCCGCAAATTACAACCAATTAGAGCATAAAACCATGTTTTCAAGATTTTTTATAGACCGTCCCATATTCGCCACCGTCTTGGCTATTATCATGGTGCTTGTCGGTCTGATGACCGTCAAAAGTCTTCCCATATCACAGTATCCGGACATCACTCCTCCAACAGTCATGGTGTCGGCATCTTATCCGGGCGCAGATGCAGCCACAGTAGCCGAAGTAGTCGGAGCTCCGATTGAAGAACAGATCAACGGTGTAGAAGGAATGATGTATATGAGTTCAAATTCAAGCGACGGGTCATATAACCTCACCGTAACGTTCGAGAATGGAACCGATCTTGATGAAGCGACTGTGAAGGTGCAGAACCGCATCTCTTTAGCCGAAGCGACTTTGCCGACATCCGTGAAAGAGCAAGGGGTATCGGTCATGTCGGAGTCATCAAACATCATATTGTTCATCGCGCTCGAAGGAGATGACAGTGGCCGTTATGACGCCCTATATCTAACTAATTACGCCCAACTCAACATAATTGATGAACTGGCTCGAATCGACGGAGTCGGAGGTGCAGGCGCATTCGGTGCAGGAAAATATAGCATGCGCATATGGCTCGATCCTGATAAGATGAGACATTACAATCTGACTCCTGCAGATGTCAGTGCGATGATTCAATCACAGAATCTGGAGGTATCTGCAGGAAGTGTCGGAACGCCTCCTGTTAACAATAGTGTCGAATTTGAATTCACTCTTACTTCTGAGGGACAACTTAAGACAGCCGAAGAATTCTCTAATATCATCATCCGTACAGCCGAGAACGGAGGCTTACTCCGTTTGAAGGACATTGCCAAAGTCGAACTTGGCAGCCAAAGCTATTCAGGCATATCACATGTGTCAGGGAAAGAAGCTGGGCTTATAGGCGTACAACAATTACCCGGAGCGAATGCGCTTGATGTCGCAAAAAAAGTCAAAGCCAAGATGGAAGAGCTTTCGGAGTATTTTCCCGCCGGAGTACATTACAGCGTCATACTCGACACCACATCATTTGTGACGGCATCGATTGATGAAGTTTTGGTCACATTTGTGGAAACTACTCTCATCGTTATGTTGGTAATACTGATATTCCTCCAGAGTTGGCGAGCTGTTATCATTCCGATGATTGCAATCCCTGTGTCACTGATTGCTACATTCGCAGTCATGAAACTGCTCGGATTCTCTCTTAACACGCTTACGCTTTTTGGCCTCGTACTCGCCATAGCAATCGTTGTCGACGACGCTATTGTCGTGGTTGAAGACTGCGCGCGACTTGTCCAAGAAGGAAAACTTACTCCCCGCCAAAGCGCAGAAAAAGCCATGGTTGAATTACAAGGGCCGGTAGTTGGTGAAGTCCTTGTGCTATTGTCTGTTTTCATCCCGACTGCATTCATCAGCGGAATCACAGGGGAATTATACAAGCAATTCGCACTTACAATCGCAACTTCTGTCGCTTTCTCAGGATTCAATGCTCTCACGTTTACCCCTGCGATGTGCGCACTCTTTCTCAGAAAAAAAGAAGATCCGAACCCTCACTTTTTTCTTTACAAATGGTTTAACAAGGGATATGGTATTGTAATAAAGGGCTACACCAATCAGATCGGAAAATTACTTCACCATCCGATTGTAGCCATAGGCATATACTTTGTCATCTGTGCAATCGCATTCTGGGGATTCATCAAACTACCGTCAAGCTACATCCCACAAGAAGATATGGGATATTTCATGACTTCCATACAACTGCCGACAGGAGCATCTCTTGACCGTACTGACAAGATTGTGACCGAGCTGTCTGATAAAATCAAAAATATCGAAGAAGTAAAAGATGTAATTTCTATCTCAGGTCAATCCATGATGGGCGGTGGCTCGGGAGGCAACATGGGCTCTCTTTTTGTTGTGCTCAAACCGTGGAATGAACGACGCGGGAAATCACACGACGTTGATGCCGTAATCGCAAAAGTCAATGAAATAGCCTCCACCTATCAGGAGCCAATCGTATTTTCAATCAACCCTCCGGCAATTCCGGGACTCGGCATGACATCGGGTATGGAAATGCAGATTCTCGACATCAACAACCTCGGTGCACAAGCCCTGCAGCAGACAATCCAGTCAATGAAGGATGCAGCGGATAAAGACAACCGTCTTGCACAACTCACTACTCAGTTTCAGGCCGGAGTACCACAATATCGAATTAATGTCGACCGTGACAAAGCAAAACTTATGGGATTAACCATCGAAAATATTTATAGCACACTCGCTGAATTCATGGGTGGAAGCTATGTTAATGACTTCGTTGAATTCGGACGAACCTATCAGGTCAACATGAGCGGTGACAGTGACGCGAGAAGCACAGTCGAAAAGATTCCGAATCTGACTGTCAGAAATACCGACGGACAGATGGTTCCATTCTCTTCTTTTGCATCTATCGAGCCGACGATGGGACAATCAACGATCAGCCGATATAATATGTACACCTCAGCCTCCATCACAGGCACACCCGCCTCACACGTATCAAGCGAAGATGCAATCAAGGCGATGGAAGAAATATTGAAAGACACTGTAGGCGACCGCTTTGCATACGCATGGACAGGCGAAGCCTATCAGGAGACCCAATCCGGAACGACAATCTCATTTGTACTGCTCTTTGCAATAGTAATTACAATTCTCGTCCTTGCCGCTCAGTATGAAAGCTGGACCGATCCTCTCGCCGTAGTGATTTCAATGCCTACTGCAATACTTGGAACTGTAATCGGATGTCTGTTCCTGTCACAATCTATTTCGATTTACACACAAATCGGCATCATCCTTCTCCTTGGACTCTCGGCAAAAAATGCAATTCTTATTGTAGAATATGCACGTGATTTCCATAAAGGAGGACAAGATGTAAGACAGGCGGCACTTGACGCAGGAAGGATTCGTTTCCGTCCGATCATGATGACAGCATTCGCATTCGTGTTCGGTGTACTTCCGATGCTGTTTGCTACAGGAGCAGGCGCTCAATCGCGAATCGCACTTGGAACGGCTGTCGTTTTTGGCATGGCGGTCAACGCTATAGTCGGCACTCTTTTTGTCCCGGGATTCTGGGAGTTGCTTGAAAATTTCCGTGAGAAACATCTTGCAAAAATATTCGCCGGCTCTACCCAGTCCTCTGCCACCAATGCGACCATATCTGCAAAGCCAGACAAACATGATTGAGCAGCTATTTAAGCGAGGTTGCTACAAGTCAAATAACGAATAAATATCTCCTGCCGGAAGCTAAAATGCACCCGACAGGAGATATTTGTTATTTTTTTAGGATTTTTTTGTACCTTTGTCGTTCAAATGACTAAGTTATGACAATGGCGTCAAAGACACGCGAAAGACTCTTGGACGTTGCGCGTCAGCTCTTTGCCAGCAATGGCGTTGAGAAGACCACAATGAACGACATTGCCACCGCTTCTGACAAGGGGCGGCGTACCATCTACACGTATTTTAAAAACAAGAAGGAGATTTATGATGCCGTTATTGAACGCGAAAGCGAAGCTATTGTCATGAAGCTCAAAGCCGTAGTCATGTCAGACCTTGAGCCGGCTGAAAAATTCGAACGTTTTCTTGAAGCACGCTTCGATATTGTCGAAGAAACCATCAAGGCATCGGCGACAAGCCAGATTATCTCATATCTCACTCTTGACTATAAGCGTCTGGAGCGCATAAGGACACTTGCTGTCGCTAAGGAACAACTCCTGATTTCAAGGATGATTGACGAAGGAATCGGGAAAGGTGTCTTCGACCCGGTACAGGCACGATTACTCCCGGAAGTGTATCAGATGATATTCCAAGGGGTCGATTATTGCCATCTTAGCGGTAATTTCTCGCAATTTAATTTTACGGTATCCGACATTCGGGAATCTACCATAAAATTTCTCATCAATACTATAATCAAAAAGAACCATCAATATAGTTAACTAAATAACGACTATCAGACAAATGAAATTACTTGAAGGAAAAGTAGCGCTCATCACCGGAGCCGCCCGTGGTATCGGAAAGAGCATCGCTGTCAAGTTTGCACAGGAAGGTGCGGACATCGCATTTACAGACCTCAATCGTGATGAGAACATGGAAGCTACCGAGAAGGAACTCGAAGCCCTCGGTGTCAAAGCTAAAGGATATGCCTCAAACGCAGCTGACTTCGCCCAAACCGAAGAAGTCGTAGGAAAGATTAAAGAAGATTTCGGTCATATCGACATCCTCGTCAACAACGCAGGTATTACCAAAGACGGCCTTATGATGCGTATGTCTGAAGCACAATGGGATGCAGTAATCGCTGTTAACCTTAAGAGTGCTTTCAATTTCATCCATGCGGTTCTTCCGATTATGATGCGTCAGCGTCAAGGCTCAATCATTAACATGGCATCTGTTGTAGGTGTACACGGCAATGCCGGACAGTCAAACTACGCAGCGTCAAAGGCAGGTCTCATCGCACTTGCAAAAAGTATCGCACAGGAAGTCGGTTCACGTGGTATCCGCGCCAATGCAATCGCACCCGGATTCATCGAAACAGCTATGACCGCAGCCCTTCCTGACGATGTTCGCAAAGAATGGGCGCTCAAGATACCCCTGCGTCGCGCCGGTCAAGTGGAAGACATCGCAAATGTCGCTACATTCCTTGCATCCGATATGTCAAGCTACATCTCCGGCCAGGTTATTCAGGTCGACGGTGGCATGAACATGTGATAGCCCGACAACGTTTCACTGACATAAGGGATCGTAGATTGCATAAAAGGCAATCCGGTTCTCTTATGTCATTAACATTTATCAAGAGTATACCCCTATGCTGACATATAACACCCAACTTAAAAGGCTCGTTCTTCCGGAATACGGACGTAACATCCACCAGATGGTAGACCATTGTCTGACCATCGAGGACAGAGACGAACGTACACGGTGTGCCCATTCAATCATCGCCAGCATGTCCAAGCTCTTCCCGAAAATACGCGAAGAAGAGGATTATCAGCGAAAACTTTGGGACCACCTTGCAATCATGAGCAATTTCAAACTTGACATCGACTATCCGACAGAACCTCTAATGGCCGAAAAATTCACCTCCGCGCCATCCAAAGTACCATATACCGCCGGACATATCAGGTATCGTCATTATGGAAAGGATATCGAGCTAATGATCAATCGGGCTGTCAGTATGGAAGAAGGACCTGAGCGCGATGAATTTGTCATGCTCATTGCCAACCACATGAAAAAACTGCTGCTCAGCGTCACCGCTGATGGCGTTGACGACAGCAAGATTTTCAAGGATTTGGCAGACTATTCACACGGGATACTGCGCCTCGACCCACAGACCGTCAGACTGCATGAATTCAAAATTGTAGCTCCTCCAAGCAATAAGAAGAAAAAGAAAAGATAATAAAGAAGGTGATTAGACTCGCGGAAATAGCAGAAGCCGGACATTTCAACAAACCCCACGGAATAAAAGGAGAAATGTCGGCCACACTTGATTTCGACCTTGACTTAGATAATGTCAAATGTATCATAGTTCCGGTCGAAGGCATCTTTGTGCCTTTTTTCATACGCTCATGGCGTCCTAAGACGGCTGATACCTGTCTGCTTACTCTTGACGGAATCAATTCTGACATGAAGGCGCAGGAATTCAACAACAGAACTTTCTATATCCTGCGCTCTGATATACCGGAAGACGATAACGACGATGAGCCGGATGATGAAGATGGATTTTATGCTTCTGACCTTATTGGATACAGGATTTATGATCGCCATCTTGGTGACATAGGCATGATTTCAAGCATAAACGATGCGACCGAAAACGTGCTCTTTATCATTTCGACCGATAAAGGAAATGATATTTTTATTCCTGTAGCGGATGAATACATCGAAGATATCGACCATGACTCTCAGAAGATAACAACGGATCTCCCCTCCGGGCTCGTGGATCTCAACAGCTAAGAACACAATCCACATACAAATAAATCAAATATTATTCTGTCATGAAAGAATTTGATGAAAAAGAGGCTATAAAAGCCATGCGCACCGCCATCAGCGAAGAAAAGTCACGACTCTACGACGATGACGAGCTTCTTAATATCATTGACATAATATGGGACTGGTATGACGACCAAGGGCTTCTTGATATTGATGCTGAAGCGGATGACGAAGATGTCAATACTGACGCTCTCATCAAACATGTCGGTAAAATGATTTCCAAGGATACCGATTCTCCTGTGAAACGTGAGGATGTCGAGCCATTGGTTATGGCCGAACTTCGTTATGAACAATCGCTTGACGAAATATAATCAATACAGATTTTCTGTAATCAACCGCGGAACTCTCCAATCTCTTCAACAATTATTTTTCCAGCAGACAAAACATATGAAAAAATTTCTATTGGCCTCTCTTTTTGCCGCCTTCGCATTCGGCGTACCAGCCGAATGCGAAGCAAAAGACATAAGCAAAGATCCCTATAGAGGATACGACGAGACCGTCTATATGGACATGGAGCTGGAGGACAACCTAAAGGCACCAACGGTCAGTAAGAACGAACACAATGCGGTCAAATCATACATGACACGTCTTGGAAAAGACCTTGCGAAAAAAAACTATATCGTGGATTTGATGAGAGATGACGAAGTTGTTCTCGTCACAATCCCGTCTGATGACATCTTTCTCCCAAACGACACGCTTCTTTCACCTGCCGCTCCGGCAAAACTCGCACCAATAATCTCACTCCTCTCTGACCCATACATGTTCAAAGTGGGCTATGCAGTCCATACAGACAATACAGGCTCTCCGACATATAATATGCGTCTTTCACACCAACGCAACAACTCCATCTACGATTGGTTGCTCGAAAAAATCAGCGAAGACCAGATTGTCATTCCTTACGAATATGGCGATACAGATCCTCTCGGACCAAACGACTCTCGCGAAGGCCGAAAAGAGAACAGGCGAGTCGAAATCTTCCTGATTCCCGGACCAAAGCTGATAAGTTCAGCTCAAAAAGGAATGCTGAAATAATTTTCCGGGCGCGTATTTTTTTGTAATTTTGTATTTATCCAACTTCTACATATCACAAAACTCAAGAATATAAATTCTTTACAATGGCAAAGGAACTAAAAGATCTCACCAAACGCAGTGAAGATTATTCAAAATGGTACAACGAACTTGTAGTAAAGGCTGACCTTGCCGAGCAGAGCGCTGTGCGTGGCTGTATGGTCATCAAACCATATGGTTATGCCATATGGGAAAAAATGCAGCAAACGCTCGACAAAATGTTCAAGGAAACAGGGGTGCAGAACGCTTATTTCCCCCTTCTCATTCCCAAATCGTTTCTTTGTCGTGAGGCCGAACATGTCGAAGGCTTTGCCAAAGAATGTGCCGTTGTGACACACTACCGTCTTAAGAATGACCCAAACGGCAACGGTGTGGTTGTCGATCCTGACGCACGTCTTGAAGAGGAATTGATTGTCCGTCCGACATCTGAAACAATTATATGGGGCACTTATAAGAACTGGATTCACAGTTACCGTGATCTCCCCGTTCTTTGCAACCAGTGGGCAAACGTAATGCGCTGGGAGATGCGCACACGTATGTTCCTCCGCACAGCAGAATTCCTTTGGCAGGAAGGCCACTGTGCACACGCCACAGCCGAAGAGTCAGAAGCACGCACCGTGCAGATGATAAACCTATATGCAGATTTTGCTGAAAAATATATGGCAATGCCTGTAATAAAGGGCGTGAAGTCTGCTAACGAACGTTTTGCAGGTGCTCTCAACACATACACCATCGAGGCTATGATGCAGGATGGAAAAGCGCTTCAGTCCGGCACATCCCATAACCTCGGCCAAAATTTCGCAAAGGCATTCGACGTTACTTTCGTCAACAAAGACAACAAGCCGGAATATGTATGGGCCAACTCATGGGGTGTGTCAACCCGTCTGATGGGAGCTCTCATCATGACCCACTCTGATGACAACGGTCTCGTACTTCCGCCACATCTCGCTCCCATTCAGGTAGTGATCATACCCATCTATAAGAATAGCGAGCAACTTGCTGAAATCTCGGCTAAAGTCGAGCCTATCATCAATGAACTCCGTGCGCTCGGTATCAGCGTGAAATACGACGATTCCGAAAACAAACGTCCAGGCTTCAAATTTGCCGATTACGAACTTAAAGGTGTTCCCGTACGTCTTGCCATCGGAGCTCGTGACATCGAAAACGGGACAGTGGAAGTCATGCGTCGCGACACACTTGAAAAACACGTCGCTCCGCTTGACGGTATCGCCAATTATGTGGCCAAACTTCTCGAAGAGATACAGGACAACATCTTCCAAAAGGCACTCAAGCATCGCGAATCGATGACGCGCACTGTCGATACCTACGAAGAATTCAAAAAAGAAATCGAAAAGGGAGGTTTCATCCTTGCGCATTGGGACGGAACAACAGAAACCGAGGAAAAAATCAAGGATGAAACAAAGGCTACAATCCGTTGCATTCCTCTTGACGGAGACGAGACTCCCGGAGTATGTATGGTGACTGGCAAGCCTTCTGCGCGCAGAGTCATATTTGCCCGTAACTACTAATCCACTAGCAAGTCTTTCTCTCGACTTGACCATCACTTATTCTCCTCTCTCCTTCAATATCTCTTCTCTACTGACATTTCTGCACATAAGAATCATGCCAATAATACGTATCCCGCGAGTAACAGTCGGCATATCCACGCTGATTGCAATTCTCGGGCTTATAGTTCCATTGCTTACGCTTCATCTCGGGTTCTACCCTTGGAAAGATGAGGAGTATCAACTTATGTGCATAGCAGACTACAGGTCTACACCTTTAGCCGCACTAACGATGTATATCGGACACCTGTGGTCAATAATTGTCGGGAACGACAATATCATGTCATTTCGCTATCTTGCCTATATCTGCAACGCTCTAAGCATATTGCTGCCATGTTGCTATTTTTATAGCAAAACACATCAGTCACTCGCAGCCACTGTAATCTTTTTTATCCTGCAGCTCTGTATGTCGCTATTCGGATTATTTTCCTATGAATGGGATACGACTACACATTTGTTTCTTACAGTATGCTGCCTGATTGCAGTCAGTTATCTTGACAGACCTACAGTTGCCAAAATCTCGTTACTCGCTGTTTTTTCTTCATGTGCTATCTTCGCACGAATACCAAATGCTGCAATTCTACCTGTCGCGTTAATACTTATATCCGTCAGCCGAAGAACGGTAAGACGTATTGCCTGCGATTTCACAGTCTACATGATAGTTGCGCTATGCACATCAGCAATAATTATATTCCTTATATGGGGTGATTTCCAATCTTTCATCGCATCATGGTCTTCCGACAATTACATCACCGGCCATAGCAGCCTAACCGATGTACTCTTCCTGCAAGTATGGACACGCTATCCTATTTCGCTCAGATATTTCTATATGTGGGGAGGAGTATTTGCTGCCATATGCTATCTAAACAAAATTATAATAACCAGATTTTGGAAATACACGATTATTGTTATAATATCGTTCTCAATCATAGCGCTATGGCTTGTCGTACGTGTGACATCTGACGACACAAACTCCTACATGATTGATCTGTTTTATTTTTCCACGGCTCTTATCCCTGCAATAGCTATATACAGACATTCTGAGATTCGGCAATCAGTGCTACTCTGCCTTACGCTCATAGCTTTCGCTCTCGTTTCATACGTAGGATCTGACTGCGGACTATATAAAATACTCTGCATGCCCCTAATACCGATAGCGCTTGCCGATTTAGCAAAATATCGCTTACGCAGCGTCAATGAATTCTATTTTTCAATTGCCGTTGTGGTGGTCATCTGTTATCTGCCGTTACGGCTAAAAAATCCGTGGACAAGAGAATGGATGAACCGCTACCCTGCTACATACACAATAACAAAACTCCAAGGCATACGTCATTCAGATAAAGAAGTTTCAAGAAGAACAAAAATTTATCATCTTGGGAAAGAGATTGAAGCTGATAACAAGAAAATACTCTTCCTTGGCAATGACCGCTATATGTTTGACTATCTTCTCGGCCATTCAAAAGACAACATTGACCGTTATCCGGTGCAACGCTACCACGATGACAATTCGTTTGAAGGCATAGAATGCCAGCTCTACGATATGGCCGATAGATTTGATTTCATATATCTCGGATATGAGTTTAAGGATTCAGACAGACAGAAAATTTCAAATAAATTAGCTGAAAACGGTTTTTCTTTGTACCTTAGCGACGAAGATTATACCATCTGGCAGAGATGACACCAATAAAATTAGCCATAGTCGTTCCTTGTTACAACGAAGAGGCAGTTCTGCCACTTTCGGCCAAAGAGCTGCTTGCCATTCTCGACCGTCTCATCGAGGACGGTAAAATTGCGCATGACAGCTTCATCTTATGCTGCGATGATGGCAGCAAGGATGCCACATGGGCTGTAATCAACAGCCTTCACCGGAAAGACAACAGGATTAAAGGAATAGCATTGGCCCATAATCGTGGCCATCAAAACGCACTTTTAGCCGGATTGATGAGCGTAAGAGTGAAATGTGATGCCGCAGTCTCCATTGATGCCGATCTTCAGGATGACCCTGCCGCCATTATTGAAATGGTCGATAAATTCATTTCAGGGAAAGAAATCGTATATGGCGTGCGTAACAAACGCGACACCGACACTTGGTTCAAGCGCACTACTGCAAGATTATTTTACAGATTCCAGCAATTAATGGGAGTCAATGCAATCGCTGACCATGCGGATTTCCGCCTGATGAGTTCAAGGGCTATCGATTTATTGGCTGATTATAGCGAATCGAACTTATATTTACGCGGAATTGTTCCTATGATTGGGCTTGACAATGCGATTGTCACTTATGAGCGCCATGCCCGCGCTGCAGGAGAATCAAAATATCCTCTATCGAAGATGTTATCTTTCTCGATTGACGGTATAACCTCATTTTCGGCAAAACCTATGAGAATGGTATTTTTTGTTGGATTCGCACTGCTGATAATAGACCTTCTTGTAGCAATCTATGTCATCGCATCAATTCTTTTCTCCGACCATCTTGAAGCCGGATGGGCATCCCTGATAATCTCAGTCTGGTTTCTCGGGAGCCTCATATTGATGGCTATCGGAATTGTCGGAGAGTATATCGGTAAAATATTCATTGAAGTCAAACAACGTCCGCGATATGCTATTCGCGACATTTTATTCGATTAATGGACAACAAAACATTTATTACAAAATTGTCGAAACGCTTAAATCGTGATACATCTGAAGTCTCGACACTCATTGACGGACTAAGCAGGATATTTCGCGAAGCCGGTTCTGAACTGGATTCAATTGCCATCCCGGGATTCGGCACTTTCAAATCGACAAAGACAGAGGAGAGGGTTGTAACTGATGAAACTACACAGGAGCGAACACTATATCCTCCTGTTATTTCCATGGAATTTCAGCCAAGCATCATTCTTAGGAAAAAATTAAGCAAATGAATCAGAAAATACCATTTCACGAACTTTCAGCACGCATAGCCACCACTACAGGTATCAGTGAGGAAAGCGCAGAACAATTTGTCAAAAATTTCTTTGACCTCATATTCGAATCGCTAATCAAAGGCGAAAGCGTCAAGGTCAAGGGGCTCGGAGCATTCAACCTGATTGATATAAATGGCGAGAAAAGCATCGAGTTCCTGGCTGACAAAGATATTACTGACGTAATCAATGCTCCATTTGCAATGTTTGAGCCTGTCAAGCTCAATGCCTCTGTCTCAGAGGAAATGCTTACGCAGGCATACAGCAATACTGAAGACGAAGAACCCCATGTATCCATTCAAGATGAATCAGTTTCAGATTTTCCATCGGCCTCAGATGTTGAAGAAACAATAGACGGACAGTCTGCTACGAATGTATCATCCACTACTCCAGTTCCTGTCACGCCGGAAAATCCCGTCGCTGAGCAAAATGGTAAAGAAGAGCAACCTATAACAGTTCCTGAACAAGAGACAAAAGCCGAAAAAAGCTACGAACAGGCCGTCCACATTTCTGAGCCACAGATCCCGTCTAATGAACCAGAAGGGATCAAGCATCCAGAGTCTGAGCCCACGGCTAAAACAGAAATTCCCACACCTGAATCAAGCACCCGTCAGATTTGCACACCAACACCGCCAGTCAAACCTGTTGTCATACCTTCTACGCCAAAACAGATTCAACCGTTAGAAGACGAGGATGAAGAATATGTCGGACAAGCGAAACAACCATCAGGAAATGGCAACTTCTGGACCGGACTGTTAGTCGGTATAATCATCGGACTTGCACTTGGAGCATGCGGTGTTTATCTTGCCATTGACTATTTTTTCCCAACTGTGCAACGTCCAGCTGTAGAACAATCTGAGGAACAGGATGAAATCGCATCTCTGATGACAGAATTGCTGCCGGATTCAATAACAACGCAACCCACTGTAGAAAATGAAGCCATACCCGACGAAACATCTCAGGCAGAAACACCGAAAGCGACAGAAGAGCCCAAAGAGGCAACTTCTGCAACAAATGTCACTGTTACAGACACTATACGCCGAGGCTATCTGATTCCAGATATGGCCAAGAAGTTTTTCGGGAGCAAGGACTATTGGGTTTATATCTATGAAGAGAACAAATCAAAAATCGGCAACCCCAACAACACCCAGCCGGGACAAGTGCTTGTCATTCCTGCTGCAGAAAAATATGGCATAGTCCCGGACAATGCAGCAAGTCTACAGAAAGCAAGGGTCAAAGCGACGGAAATATTACGAAAATATCCGAGATAATCTTTCAGATGAGCAATCAATGATTCCGTAATTATTTCATTCATACTTTCTTTTAAACAATAGTTCGGTAAAATTTGCATATTCAATTGAATATCAATAAGATGCAATAATAATTCAATATCAATGCAAACTATTGTGTATCAGTGCGATACAGCTATGTCTGCTCAAAAATTACCGAACTGTTGTTTAAAATAAAATCCCGTGAAAATATATTGAGATAAATTTTCACGGGATTTTATTTTTAGTTTCAAAATTTATCATTTCTATATTGTTAAACGAAAAATAGCTAAAATTAACACACTTTTTTCACACAATAATTGTTGTTATTTATAATTTTGTATTCCATTTCATCAACTCTTGAAGGAATTTTATAGGAATTTTAATTAACACAATACATACGAAAATTTCACTACTGAGACTATGAGCGAGTCAGTAAACATCCGAGAACTCAACGATCTCGTTGCCGGAAAGAAAGACTTTATAAATCTTGTCACGCGAGGGATGGATCAGACCATCGTTGGCCAGAAACATCTGATTGATTCACTCCTGATTGCCCTGCTATCCAACGGGCATGTACTTCTTGAGGGCGTTCCCGGTCTTGCAAAGACCCTCGCCATCAAGACTCTCGCCCAGATTATCGATGCAAAATACAGCCGTATCCAGTTTACCCCTGACCTTCTTCCTGCCGACGTAATCGGAACAATGATTTATAGCGTGCAGAAAGAACAATTCCAAATTAAACGCGGACCGATTTTTGCCAATTTCGTCCTTGCTGATGAAATCAACCGTGCGCCGGCTAAAGTACAGAGCGCACTGCTTGAAGCCATGCAGGAACGACAGGTGACCATCGGTGAAAAGACATTTAAGCTGGACGAACCCTTTTGGTAATGGCCACGCAAAACCCGATCGAACAGGAAGGAACATATCCGCTCCCTGAAGCGCAGGTCGACCGTTTCCTTCTGAAAGTAATCATCGGATATCCAACCAAGGAGGATGAAAAGCTGATTATCCGCCAAAATATATCGGGGCATAAAATCGAAGTAAGACCGCTCCTCCAGCCTTCCGAGATTATTGAAGTGCAGAAGATTGTCGAAAAGATTTATCTTGATGAAAAAATCGAGCGCTACATTGTCGACATCGTATTCGCGACCCGAAATCCATCAGAATACAATCTGAAAGACCTCGCCGGAATGATCAGCTTCGGTGCATCGCCGCGTGCCTCAATAGGTCTCGCCAAGGCAGCCCGTGCCTACGCTTTCCTTCGTGGCCGTGGATATGTGATTCCAGAGGACGTACGTGCTGTATGTCACGATGTTCTTCGTCACCGCATAGGACTCACCTACGAAGCCGAAGCAAACAACATCACCACCGATCAGGTGATTTCCGAAATTCTCGACAAGGTTGAAGTGCCCTAAACCATAACCCCCTCATATCGCGTCCTCACATGGAAGCTAACGAACTGCTTAAAAAAGTCAGAAAAATTGATATTAAAACCCGTGGTCTCTCCCAAAATATATTTGCGGGAGAGTACCACACGGCTTTTAAAGGTCGAGGCATGACCTTCTCTGAAGTCAGGGAATATCAATATGGAGATGACGTGCGAGACATCGACTGGAATGTAACCGCACGCCACAATCACCCGTATGTAAAAGTTTATGAAGAGGAGCGAGAGCTGACTGTTATGCTTCTCATCGACATGTCGCGGAGTCGCCTATTCGGAGCTGTCGGTGAGGAAAAACGAGAGATGATTGCTGAAATTGCCGCCACTCTTGCCTATTCTGCCATAACCAACAATGACAAGATCGGTGTCATATTCTTCTCTGACAAGATTGAAAAATTCATTCCGCCCAAAAAAGGCAAAAAGCATATACTCCTGATTATTAGAGAGCTTCTTGATTTTACTCCTGAAAGTCCCGGTACGGATATAGGCATTACTTTGCGTTACTTTACAGACGCTCTAAAGAAACGATGTACTACATTCCTGATATCCGACTTCATTGACAGCCATGACTATTCACGTCAGTTGCAGGTAGCATGCAATAAGCATGACATAATTGCAATTCAGGTCTACGACAAGCGTGACACTTCTCTTCCCGATGTCGGGTTAATGAGGGTAATGGATCTTGAAACCGGAGGAACGCGGTGGATAAATACATCTTCGAAACGTACACGTCAGGCTTTTGACAAATGGTGGTATGAACGTCAGCAGATCATGGTCGAAAGATTAAGCAAATGTAGAGTAGACCATGCTTCAATCGCAACAGACGAAGATTTCGCGAAATCGCTCATGGCACTATTTAAGAACCGAGGTGTCCGTTGACCGTTCCATCCCCCACTCAAGATTGTTTATGACAGTATAAATAAAATACAAAAGTCTATGCATCGACCACTCCGCATATTATTCATAAGCCTGACAGCGCTCATTGCGTCTATAACCGTCAGCGCTCAAAACCCGACGGTGAAACTAAGTCTCGACTCTGCATTTTTGTTGATGGGGCGCACGACACCTCTTCATCTTGAGCTCGTCACACCGGCCAAGCCAGAAGGTCGTTTGCTCATCCCGAAAGATTCGATGTGTGATCAAGTCGAGATTCTGAAGATGCTTGAAGCCGACACTACTCAGCTTGGCAACGACAGGATTGAAATCAAACAGGACATCGTTCTGCAATCATTTGACTCCGGCGTATACAGACTGAACCCTATAATGTATGTCATCGGCAATGACACGTTCCGTTCAAACAGACTTGTGCTTAAAGTATTTCCTGCCGACGTAGACTCGTTAGAGACAATACATGATTATGCCGACGTGGCCGATATCGACCGTAGCTTCATCGATTATCTACCTGATTTCATTGTTGACTATGGTTTGTGGATTCTTGCAGTCATAATCGTTCTTGGAGCGGGTGGCTATGCGTTCTATCTACTTAAACGCAAAAAGAATCCGTTTGCTGCAGCACCGGAAAAGCCTGTGCCCCCCTATGAAAAAGCAATCGGGGAACTTAACCGCCTACGTGGAGAGAAACTCTGCGAAAACGGGCATGAAAAAGAATTCTATACACGCCTTACCGATATTCTACGTGTATATCTCAACGGACGCTTCGGTATAAATGCGATGGAGATGACTTCGACCCAGATAAGACACATGCTCAACTCCAATGCGGAAGCAAAACTTTCAAAACAAAACATGGAGCGTGTGCTTGAAACGGCCGACTTCGTTAAATTCGCGAAAGTCAGACCTCTTCCAGACGACAATATCTGTGCATTCAATTCGGCAATGCAATTCGTTGAGGATACAAGACCAAAACCAGAGCCCGAAGAACCATCTGAGAGAAATAATGACAAAGAAACTACAACTCCAAACCATAAATAAGCGACAATGTTACTGGCAAATCCCGGATACCTTTGGCTGTTCCTGCTGTTCATCCCGCTGATAGCATGGTATATCTATAAACAGCGCTCACTATATGCCTCAATGGAGGTATCGACAGTGTCCGCATTTTCAAAAGCGCCACGTTCGTTGCTGGCCTCCATGCGCCACGTTCTGTTCATCCTTCAGTTAGGAGCGATAGGCTGCGTTATCATTGTGCTGGCACGCCCGCAAACACGCGATTCATGGAACACATCAAGTGTAGAGGGTACTGACATCGTGATTGCGATGGACATATCGACCAGTATGCTTGCCCGCGATTTCAAACCCGACCGCTTTGAGGCGGCAAAGGATGTGGCAGCAAAATTTGTCGCAGGACGTGAAGGTGACAATATCGGTGTCGTGATTTTCGCAGCCGAAAGTTTTACGGCAATTCCTATGACGACAGACCGCTCACTCATCGCCAATTATATAGGTGACATCAAAATGGGAATGCTACAAGACGGAACAGCCATAGGCGACGGCCTTGCAACATCAATCAACCGCATAAAGGATGGTAAAGCAAAATCAAAGAGCATAATCCTCCTTACCGACGGTTCGAACAATACAGGTAATGTCGCACCTATCACTGCTGCTGAAATAGCCAAGCAACTCGGCATAAAGGTCTACACTATCGGTATCGGAACAAACGGAACTGCACCATATCCACAGGAAAACATGTTTGGACGAATCGAATATGTCAATCTGCCGGTTGTTATTGATGAAGCAACGTTAAGAACTATCGCCGAAACAACAGGTGGCAAATATTTCCGTGCCACAGGCAACAATGTGCTCAAGGATGTATTTGCCGAGATTGACCGCCTTGAAAAAACTAAGATGGATCTTAGAAATTTCACAAGCACAGAAGACGACTACCTGCCTTGGGCTATCGCAGCTCTTAGCCTGTTTGGGCTCGCGGTGCTTCTCCGATATACAGTTTTCAGGACAATTCCTTAAATTAAACAACTGTCTATGATTTCGTTTGCATATCCACATCTGTTATATCTCCTGCTCCTGCTTCCGTTGGTAGCAGCCATCTTCTGTTGGGCACGTTACTCACGTCGTCGCAAACTTGCCCGATATGGCCGGCAGGAAGTAATTGAAAACCTAATGCCTGAGGTCTCGAAATATATGCCCTGGGTAAAAATGGTTTTATCGCTGCTTGTTATCGCCGCACTTGTCCTTATGATTGCCCGTCCCCGAGCAACCGGAGGACTTGAACCAGATGCTTCAGAGACCAAAACATCAAGAGGTATCGAAGTAATGGTCTGTCTCGACGTTTCAAATTCCATGCTTGCGTCAAGCACAGACGACGATCATGGTATCAGTCGTCTGCAAAGAGCCAAGCATATCCTTGAAAAGCTCATTGATAAAATGACTAATGACAAGGTCGGGCTTATAGTGTTTGCCGGCGATGCTTATACCCAGCTACCTATCACGTCAGACTATATCTCAGCCAAGATGTTTCTTAACGGAATCACAACCGATATGGTACCGACTCAGGGTACAGCAATCGGTACGGCACTTGAAATGGCAATGAACTCTTTCACACCCAACGACGACATGGGCAAAGCCATTGTTGTGATTACAGACGGAGAGAATTTTGAGGACAATGCCGTTGAAGCAGCCAAGCGGGCAGCCAGCGCGGGTGTTCAAGTCGATGTCGTAGGTCTCGGTACTTCCCACGGAGCACGTATCCCTATCGGTAAAGGCCAATACATGATAAATCCTATGACAGGCGAAGAAGTCATCACCAAACACGATGAGGAAACTGCCACACAGATAGCGAAAGCAGGCAACGGTATTTATGTGAACGGAGGTTCCAATTCAGCCATAAACGCAATTGACGAAAAAATGGACGAACTGGAACAAGGTGATTTCGAACGCAAGTCATTCTCTCCACAAAGCGAGCAATTCCCGATTTTTGCATTTATATCCTTAATCCTTCTTGTGATTTATTCTGTGACAGTAACCAGAAAAATATCATGGCTTAAGAGATATCGTTTCTTTACAAAAGAGGAAGGAGGCAACAAATGAAAAAGATATTGTTCTCAATCATGGCTGCCATGTCTGTCATGCCGTCTATGGCCCAGAGCAAGACCGCGACCACTCGCGACGAGCGAAACTATATCGTTGAAGGCAACAAACTTTACAACGAACAGCGTTATGCTGATGCTGAGGTAGCTTATCGCAAGGCATTGCAGGAAAATGCGATGAATGAAATCGCGCAGTTTAATCTTGCAGCTTCGCTCCTGCGTCAGGGTTCTGCTTCCGGTGAGACACAGAAGGAGGCATCTGCCATACTTCAGAATCTGACTCGTGATGCCGAAAATATATCTATTGCTGAAAAAGCATTTTACAACCTCGGCAACATAGCCTTTAATTCTCAGGATTATGCGAAAAGTATCGAACTTTACAAAAATGCGCTTCGTAAAAATCCTGACAATGACAAGGCTCGCGAAAATCTTCGTTTAGCGCAAAAAAGGCTTGAAGACCAGCAAAATCAGGATCAGAACCAAGACCAAAATCAAGACAAGCAGGATCAAGACAAAAAAGATCAGGACAAACAGGATCAAAATAAGAACCAGAACCAGAATAATGACCAAAATAAAGACGATAAAAAAGACCAGCAGCAGCCAGACCAAAAACAGGATCAGCAGCAGAAGCAACAACAGCAGGGAGGCATAAGCCAACAAAACGCCGAAAAAATACTCAAGGCTATGGAAAATGAAGAGAATGCCACCCGTGCCCGCATAAACGCTGAAAAGAAAAAGACAGGAGCACCTTCACGTCGACCCGTGACCAACCCTTGGTAAGACGAAGTATTCTGAATTTATTCCACTAAATTAGACATCTGAATGAAACGTTTCATCATATTTATATATCTTACCCTTCTCGTTTGTGCGACAGCACTTCAGGCGCAGGTAAATTTTACTGTAAAACCGCCATCAAGGGTTTATGAAGGCCAGCGGTTCCCGGTCACATTCCGCCTGACAAATGCCGATGGCTCTGATTTGAAAGTGTCTCAGATCAACGGCTGTAGCCTGCTCTATGGGCCGTCGGTCTCGCAGTCCCAAAGCTATCAGGTGGTAAATGGTAAAGCTTCGTCAACATCAGCAACCGAGTATACATATTACTATAAAGCCGACAAAGCAGGCACTTTCACTATACCGGCTGCCTCGATAGTAGCCGACGGAAAACATCTTTCGACAAAAGCTGTCACATTTACCGTACACAGCATCCAGGATGCCAACACTCCGGCCTCACAGAGGCCTGTCGATTTTGACGATGTTGACACTCAGGCGGCCGGCCGGCGTGTCAACAGTGATGATGTGTTTGTCCGAATCATACTGTCAAAATCATCGGCTTATGAACAGGAAGCCATCGGCTGCACAATCAAACTCTATACCAAATACAGCATATCATCATTCCTTCCTACTCGCCAACCGGCATTTGACGGATTCCTTATTCAGGAAGTTGATGTCCAGCCTTCACTCAATCAAATGGAAACATACAACGGTCAGAACTACATGACTGCTGTATTGAAGAAATGTATCATATTCCCCCAGAAAAGTGGCAAGCTCACCATAAACTCCGGCAATTATGATATATCGGTTGTTCAGTATGACAATGTGAACATGGGCATGTTCCAAGTACGCCAACCTAAAGAAGCCAAAATAAAAGTCAATTCCAATTCCGCATCAATCAACATTCTCCCTCTCCCCCAGCCCCAGCCGAATGGATTTACAGGTGCAGTCGGAACATTCAATATCGACAGCCGTCTTATTGGCAATTCATTCCGCACAAATGATCCCGCGACGCTTATATATACTATAAGCGGTACAGGCAACATAAAATATGTGAAAGAACCTGTAATTGATTTCCCGACAGAATTCGAGCAGTACACTCCGAAAAACGACATCGATGCTGAAGTTCAGGGAAACGATGTCACCGGAAGAATGACTGTTGAATACACCTTTGTTCCCCAGAGTGTCGGAGACTTCACTATCGGAAGTAATAAATTCGTTTATTTCAATCCTCAGACAAAACAATATGTCACTTTGAATACACCGTCCTATCTGATAAAAGTTGCCAAGGGAGTCTCAGCACCTGTGACAACGGATCAGAAAGATGTCGAAAATAAGAATTCCGATATCCGTCATATCTATCTTGGCGACAAAAATCCAATGAAGCAACATCATTTGGTCGTATTTGAATCATGGTACTGGATTCTCTATATCGGTCTCCTTATCGTCGCCGGAGCTGTCTTGGCTATCAACAGACGCAATGCCCGACTCAATGCTGATGTGACGGGACGCCGTACCGCCAAGGCAAGCAAGGTCGCACGCCGCAGACTAAAAGCAGCCGAAGGCTTCATGAAATCAGGAGACAGCGACAAGTTCTATGAAGAAATGTTACGCGCAATATGGGGTTATCTTTCCGATAAGCTATCAATGCCGGTGTCTCAGCTCTCTCGCGACAACATTTCAGCCACTCTGGCATCAAAGGGCTATTCGGAAGAAAACGCCAATGCTATCGTAGCTGTTCTTGACGACTGTGAAATGGCACGCTATACACCTGACAGTTCAAGTCACATGGACAGTGTCTACGAGCGAGGAGTAAACGCTATTAACAAACTTGAAAGCAACAAAAAATGAAATATATACTTTCACTAATAATACTGACAGTCTGCGGACTTTTCTCAAAAGCGGAAGCGACACTTATCCAGCAGGCAGATTCGGCCTACACTGCTGACAACTTCAAGGAAGCAGCCGATACATATCTGCATGTCATAGCTACCGAAGGCAACTCGGCTACGCTTCAATACAATCTCGGGAACTGCTATTACCGTCTTGGAGAAATGGGCAAGGCAATCCTTGCCTACGAACGTGCACTCCGTTTTGACCCGACATTCCATGACGCAAGAACAAACCTTGAATTCATCAATTCCAGAATCGCCGACCGCCCCGGCGAGCGAGGGACTTTTTTAGGAAACGCTCTCGACTCGGTTGCCAACACAGCCCGTTCGAATTCATGGGCATGGATTGCATTCGGCTGCTTTGTTCTTACACTTATTGGAGTTCTCGCCTATCTGTTCTCTGACATAATAGCAGTACGAAAAATCGGATTTTTCGGAAGTCTGCTGACCTTCTTCGGATGCCTCTGTTTCATTTTCCTTGCATTCAGATCTGCTGCTATAGCCACAGCAGACAATATAGCTATAATCACATCACCATCCACAATACTGAGCACAAGTCCCCGAGTTCCTAAAGACCGTACACAAGAAGCAATGCTCCTCCACGAAGGGACACGCGTTGAAATCCTTGATTCGGTAAAATCAACTACAGACTCCATCAATTCTCTCTGGTATGATGTGCAGGTCGACAATACACACCGTGCATGGATTAATGCTGCCGCCGTTGAGAAAATATGATGCTTGAGTGAACTTTATTTATTGCAAGTCAAACGGTTATTTTCACTCATGGCAATCAGGTAAAAAAACGTGTTCTAAAACATAGATTTTTTTTCGACAATTATTTGTTTTAATAGAAATTAAAGCCTAATTTAGTGACGTGGAAATAAAAGACATTCCACCAAACATCTATAAAACAAACCAAATATTAACCCCAAACACCTATATGTATCATGACTAAAACTATCTCATTCAACGATCTCCGTCGCATCAAAGACAGTCTTCCCGATGGTTCAATCCGTCAGATAGCTGACAAGCTTAACGTCACACCTCAGACAGTCAGAAACTATTTCGGTGGCACAAACTACGAATTTGGTAAAAACTGCGGCGTACACATAGAACCGGGTCCTGACGGTGGCATCGTGGTCCTTGACGACACTACTATCTATGATATGGCAATAGAAATTCTACAGGGAGAAAATAAGGAAGAATAAGTTTGGTAAAACAAGAAAATATACGCGAAAGAGCAAAAAGAGCGCTGTCAACAACGACTTTTTGCTCTTTCGTCCGTTTTAATTAGAATAAATTCATTAATTCCAAGCCTATGCAGCCAGATCGATTTATTACTATAGCAATCCACACTTATGATAAAGCCCACGAGTTAAAAACCATACTCGAATGCGAAGGTCTCGAAGTTGTCTTACAAAATGTCAATCTCTCTACGCCGGTAGTATCGTCCGGCATAAGGGTGAGAATTCATGAATCCGATTTGCCTATGGCACTACGGCTGATTGAAAACATCGAGATTTTTTCGCCTAAAGCCATAAAAGAATGTCCCGCAGGAGAGCCTGAGATCCTTGTCCCTACAGACTTCTCAAAATCATCGGTTCAAGCCTGTCATCTCGCATTTCATATAGCGGCACTCCACAAAGCCCGAATCAAACTTCTCCACACCTATTTCGATCCGGTTCTTACGAATACATCTTTACAGTTATCCGACTCGATGACATTTGACGGGACTGCCGATGTCATCCAACAGCTGCAGGAAGACAAGCAGATATCCCAAATGTGCAAAAAACAGATGGAGGAACTGGAAACATCTTTACGCGAAAAAATTAAAAACGGAATCATACCACCGGTTAACTTCTCATCAGAAATCGCAGAGGGGCTTCCAGAAGAAGTTATAAACAATTATTCCGCTGCCAACCATCCGCTGCTGATAGTCATGGGTACACGCGGAACTGACAAACAGAACCGCGACATGCTCGGCAGTGTCACCGCCGAAGTGCTTGACACATGTCGGTCATGCGTATTCACAGTCCCCGAAACTCTCAGATTTAAACGCGCTGAAGATATCCGCGAAGTAGTCTATCTTGCGTCATCCAAACAACAAGACATCCTCGCTCTCGACGCTCTTTACCGCATGCTTCCGGAAACGTCTCTTTCCGTGACACTTGTGTCATTGCCGTCAAAGAAAAAGCCGAAAGGTGACACCGAGGCAATCGCCAATCTTCTTGACTATTGCCGGAAAAATTATCCTGCATATATGTTCAAGACAATCCAGCTTTCATTTTCACATGAAATCGAGGATTTCAACGGACTTGACAAAGAATTACATATCGACATGATAGCCGTCCCAACTCCTCGTAAGAACATATTCATTAGATTGTTCAATCCCTCTCTTGCTCATAAACTGTTGTTTCATTCCGACATCCCTATGCTCTCAATCCCGGTCTGATACAACGCCTGCATTGCTTGGACTAACAACAACAGACACACTAAAAATCGAAGCCTGTTGAGAGTGATTCGGCATTTTTTTGTATTTTTGTAAAAAATTTATCTAAACCAACCATTACTCACGTTTGTTGAACTTTCAATTACGAGATATTATGAGTGACCAGCGATACAATCTACGCGGTGTTTCTGCCTCAAAAGAGGATGTCCATAACGCCATCAAAAATGTTGACAAAGGCATCTTCCCTCACGCATTCTGCAAAATCATCCCCGATATACTTGGTGGCGATCCGGAATGGTGTAATATCATGCACGCTGACGGAGCAGGAACAAAATCATCTCTTGCCTATGCTTACTGGCGTGAAACCGGTGACCTTTCAGTGTGGAAGGGCATTGCTCAGGACGCACTGGTCATGAATATTGACGACCTTCTCTGCGTCGGAGCTACAGACAATATACTTGTATCATCGACAATCGGCAGAAACAAGAATCTCATACCCGGAGAAGTAATCTCGGCAATCATCAACGGCACCGAAGAACTTCTTGCAACACTGCGTGAAATGGGTGTAGGCATATACTCAACCGGCGGAGAGACCGCAGATGTGGGCGATCTTGTCCGCACAATCATAGTAGACTCTACAGTCACTTGCCGTATGCGTCGGGCTGATGTCATCGACAATGCTAATATCAAAGGTGGAGACGTGATTGTAGGACTCGCTTCTTTCGGACAGGCAAAGTATGAAACCCGTTATAACGGTGGAATGGGTAGCAACGGCCTTACTTCAGCCCGTCACGATGTCTTTGCAAAATATCTTGCGCAGAAATATCCTGAGACATTCGACGCAGCTGTTCCAGAAGATCTTGTCTATTCAGGTTCGAAGAAGCTGACAGACAAGGTAGACGGCACTACCCTGACTGCAGGAGAGCTCGTACTGTCTCCTACCCGTACTTACGCACCTGTCATCAAAAAGCTCCTGAACGAGATGCGTGAAGAAATCGACGGTATGGTTCACTGCACCGGTGGCGCACAGACCAAAGTGCTGCATTTTGTCGAGAACAAACATGTCATCAAAGACAATCTATTCCCCATTCCTCCGCTGTTTGATCTTATACAGAAAGAAAGCGGAACTCCGTGGAGCGAAATGTATAAAGTGTTCAACATGGGTCATCGCATGGAGATTTATGTCCGTCCGGAAGCTGCCGGGAAGGTCATGGCGATTGCTTCGGAATTCGGAATCGAATCCCGAATTATCGGTCGCGTTGAAGACTCAGAGTCCAATCATCTAACAATAAAGTCATCAGCCGGAACATTTGAGTATTGACACTTTCAGTTAACGGGAGCGTCCCTCTGTCTCGGCATGAAATATAAAACATTGATTTTCAACATTAATCAACACATTTTCTATGAGAAGAGGGATTCTCTCGACATTAACTGTCTTATCGTTATGTTCACTGTTGTTTGCTTGTGGAGGCAACAGTAGCTCCGATGGCCTAAAGAAGTCTGACTCTGTAGGACATCGGCTTCCCGACACATTACGTATTGCCACGCTTTACAGTCCTGAAGCATATTTCATTTACAAGGGTCAGGAAATGGGCTATGACTATGAACTTGTAACCGCTCTCGCAGCTGACAAAAATATGGCATTGAAGATGAAGATAGCACCATCGCTGTCACGAGCCATCGAGATGCTTGATTCAGGAATAGTAGATCTAATTGCCTATGAAGTTCCGATTACTGCAGAGTATAAGGACAGAGTTATTCCATGCGGCCCGGAAAATGTAACAACCCAAGTTCTTGTCCAGCCTAAAAAAGGAGACGAAGAACTTATAACCGATGTGACTGATCTTGTCGGAAAAGATGTATACGTTGAATCTGACTCCAAATATGAGGCTCGCATCAGAAATCTGAATCAGGAAGTCGGCGGAGGAATAAACATCCATACCGTCGACCGCGATACGATGATTACCGAAGACCTCATTGCAATGGTCAGTGAAGGAAAAATACCTCTTACTGTTGTCGACAGTGATATTGCCCGAATCAACAAGACCTATTACAATGATCTCGACATCACTCTCCCGTTAAGTTTCGAACAGCGTTCGAGCTGGGCCGTAGCACCGTCCAAGGCATGGCTTGGCGATAGCATCAATGCGTGGCTGAACAGCGACCAACCACGCGAAGAACAGGCTCAGTTGCTGAAACGCTATTTTGAACTGAGCAAGAATGATCCAAATACCAAATATTACGCCCTTAACGGAGCAGGGGTCTCACCGTTTGACCATCTTTTCAAACGATATTCTGAATCTTACAATTGGGATTGGAAACTATTAGCATCACAGGCATATGTCGAAAGCAAGTTCGACCCGAAAGCAGTCTCATGGGCCGGAGCCAGAGGGCTCATGCAGATTATGCCCAAAACCGCCAAAGGATATGGGGCGAGCGCCAAAAGTGTAATGAAAACTGAAGTCGCGATTGAAACCGCGCTCAAATTTCTTAACGACCTCGACCGTCAGCTTGAAAAAAAAGTTCCTGATGAAAAAGAACGAAAGAAATTCGTTCTTGCTGCCTACAACACAGGTCTTGGGCATGTCAACGACGCAATAAATCTTGCAAAGAAATACGGACTTAACCCTCAGAAATGGGACAATAATGTCGCAAAAGCCATTTTGTGGAAATCAAATCCTAAATATTACAGGGACCCGGTGGTCAAATATGGCTATTCGCGAGGAAGAGAGACATATGATTATGTCAACCGAATATACAACTTCTATAACAAAGCCCGCACAAAGGCTTGAAACTGAGATATCATTACATATATTACCTCATCATTCCAACTATTTATCCTAATGAAAAGACGCTTTTTACCCGTAGCAATCGTTCTCAGTCTTTGCGGTTCGATGCTCACCACATCTTGTATCGGAAGTTTTGCCCTGACAAATAAACTGCTGGCATGGAATAAACAGATTGACAATAAGTTTGTCAATGAACTCGTGTTCTTTGTATTCTGGTGTCCACTTCCAGTCTATGAGGTTGCAGCTCTCGCCGATATTCTTGTTCTTAACTCCATCGAATTCTGGAGCGGAGACAATCCCGTTGCAGCCGGAAAGAAAGTCATTGATGGCAAAGATGGGAGATATATCGTTGAATGCGACGGAAAAGGATACACCATCACATCCGAAAACGACAAATCGGTTGTGCGTCTTGATTTTGACACCGACGATCAGACATGGAGTGTAGCTCTACCTTCAGGCGAGAGTTTTGACCTTGTCACATTTATTGACGATAGCCATGTTGCCGTACCCGGTGTTGACGGTGAGCGTAAGATTGTCGAATTGTCGGCAGAAGGACTCATGGCATATCGCGAGATGGTTAATGAAAGTCTTATGGCTGCAAAATAAAACTAAGCACACCACAGAACTATGAAATATCTGCGATGGATTCCACCTTACCAGCTTACATTGGCGGTGGGCATCGTAATCCTTTACCTGACCCTCCTTCCCAAACCTTTTGGGGAGGAGGATCTGCCATTGTTTCCCGGAGCTGACAAACTGGCCCACTGCTGCATGTTTGGCGGATTGGCACTCACGTATATATTTGAACGAAAACGCGACCACCGACCGGTTTCCATGAAAGGTGCTTTAATCACAGCATCGGTAGTTACAATCTTTGGCATAGCCGTCGAATTCATCCAAAACGCTATGGGACTCGGACGCAGCGGAGACCTTGCTGATGCAATAGCCGATGCAGCAGGAGCATTCGCAGCTGTCCCGTTATGCTACTGTCTACACTGGATCGACATCATAGTAAAGCACCGCACCAGAAAGTAGTTTCTGATTTGTCATCTCGATACGCAGATCGTTAAGCAGTTTCTTGACTTTCGTTATAGAAGCATTGTTCTCAATCTTGAGCATTATTCTGCGTATATAGAGAGACTGAATACGTGCTACGTAGGGTTCGTCGGGTCCGTTTACCCTGTTGCCCAACAACTTTCTCAGACGGTTTGCATACTCAAATGCAATTGATGACACGGCAGTCTGATCACGGTGCTTTATATATATGTATATGACCCTGACGAAAGGAGGATAATTATAGCGCTGCCGTTCTGAAAGCTCATGCTCATAAAAACCGGTGTAGTCATGTTGCAACAGATATGACAACACTGGATGAGACGGATTATAGGTCTGGATGGCCACCACTCCGTTTTCATTCCGTCGCCCTGCCCGACCGGCAACCTGCTCGATCATATTAAATGCCCGTTCGGAGGCTCTGAAATCCGGGAAATTGATTACACTATCAGCGTTAATAACCCCAACAGTGCTCACCTTGTCAAAGTCAAGCCCTTTGGTCACCATCTGAGTGCCGACAAGAATCTGTGATTTTCCTTTCGAGAAATTTTCAATGATATTTTCATAACTGTCCTTACTGCGTGTGGTATCAAGATCCATCCGCGATATGGAAGCGTGCCCGAAAAGCGATTCAACTTCTTCCTCAACCCTTTCCGTTCCATAGCCGAGCACTTCTATACCCGGCTCTTTACATGCGGGACACACGTCAGGCACTGAATAAGGAGCCGCACAATAGTGGCACACGAGTTTATCGGAATGTCGGTGATATGTAAGCGACACATCACAATTATTACATTTAGGCACATAGCCACACAACTTACAGCGTGCGATCGGTGCATATCCGCGACGATTGATAAAAAGGATGGATTGCTCACCACGTTTCAAGGATTCATTGACAAGACGTTCAGTCTCAAAAGCAAATGTACCTGTCACAAGACCTTTTTTACGGGCATCCGACATATCAATCAATCGCATCTCAGGGAGTTTCATTCCTTCAAAACGCTCTGTCAGACTGACAAGCCCGAAACGGCCCGTCGTAGCCTTATAATATGTCTCGATTGACGGCGTCGCACTTCCAAGGAGTGTTTTTGCACCGTGCATGGATGCGAGGACTATCGCTGCATCGCGTGCATTGTATCGCGGAGCAGGATCATGCTGTTTATAAGCGCTTTCATGTTCCTCATCAACGATTACAAGTCCCAAAGAACTGAACGGCAGAAAGACCGATGATCGCGCGCCTATAACCACACAAGGTTCCGAGGATTCAAGCAGCTTCTTCCATATATCGACACGCTCATTGTCAGAAAACTTGGAATGATATATGACGACTTTATCGCCAAAGACACATTGCAGACGTCTTGTGAGCTGTGTTGTCAATGCAATTTCAGGCACAAGATAAAGAATCTGACGTCCCTGCCGGAGCACATAGTCGATAAGATGTATATAAAGCTCCGTCTTGCCACTTGACGTGACTCCATGAAGCAGTGTGATATCCTTGTCAAGCCATAATTTATGTACCTTGTCCAAAGCCACATTCTGAGCTTCAGTCAACTCGGGGAGCTTGCCGGCGACAAGACCTGAAAAACTGAATCTGTTGACTTCTTTCGTGTATATATCCACGAGTCCTTTTTTAGCCATAGTCGCCACCACTGTAGTCGTCACGGCTGCGCGTTCAATCAATTCGGTGCGAGTAACTTCATTCACATTCCCACCTTGCCTCATGAAACCCGAGAGTACAATCAAGGCCAGAAGTGCCTTTTCCTGCTTTCCACCGCTTTTTACAGAATCGAATAACCGATGCAGCGCCTCATTGTCGCCTTTCGGAATCGCCAGACGCACATACACTTCTTTCCTTGACCGATAGCGCTCAACAAGATTTTCAGAAATCATCACCGCACCTTTTGCAAGAAGCGAGTTGGTTACATTGACAATATTTGAAAAACCTGTTTTTTTACTTATGACATCGAGAGGCATTTTTTTATCGCTTCCAAGCAATAGCTCCATCACAGCAAGTTCACGCTGGTTCAGCCGGTCTATTTCCGACTCTTCATAGTCAGGCGCCGGCTGTATGTAGGTTTCACTTTCAACCTTAAGACCCGCAGGCATTGCCGCACGCATCACCTCTCCCGGTGTGCAAAGATAGTAGTCAGCGACCCACTGCCAGAACTTGAGCTGCGGATGCCTGACAACAGGATTTGAGTCAAGAACACATGATATATCCTTCACCTCATAGTCCTCCGGTCCGATATTGCTCATCCCGGTAATAATTCCTGTATAGAATTTCTTACGTCCGAAAGGCACAATGACCCTATGGCCCACGCTCAGTGAATCACCGATGTCGGCTGGGATTTTATATGTAAATGTTCCCATAATAGGGACTGGAACAAGAATGTCAGCAAAGGTCATAAATTATGAATTTATACTAATATCGCGTTGTAAAGTTACGAAAAGAGTGTAATTTATTGGAAATGAGCGTAGGTTAATTGCTCATGATAGTAATAGGTTACGAATTAGTTAGTTATCTACTGCATTATCCTTCTGCGCGTTGCGTAACCTTCAAAGAACTCTTCGTATGCAAAAATAGAAATTAAACGGGAGATTTAGAAATAAATCTCCTGATTTTTTATCCTCACATATAAGTTTTTCCGTAAAAGCGGTTTTGTCCGTCGGCACACCATCGCCCAAAGAGATTTTGGACGAACGTATGCCGACTACCGCATAAGCGGAGAAAAGGGCTTTGCCTCACGCCTAAACAGAAGTTTAGACTGATGATGCAAGGCCCATTTCTTTTGCGCTTATGCCAGAGAGGTGCTTTTACGGATTTCTGACTGTTTTTCTTTTTCGCTGTCCATTTGAGCCGGAAGCGGAAAGCCGTGCAAGACCGCCCGCTCCATGAATGGAACAAGCCGTCACCCACGGCAGGCAAACCTGAAAGAATGATTTTATATGTCCGACCGGACACGTCCTGCCGGACATATAAAACCATACTTTCCACACGGTGGTTTGCCCGGTTCCACGCTTCCGGCTGTTTCCCTTTTTCTTTTGTGGACTTCTTTTTTACGGATTTCTCTTTTGAAGTTTTCCTGTCCAATCTGCCTCCACTTCCGTTTACCTCCATTTCCGCGCCTTTCAGTGAGCCGCATCAGGCAGTCATTTCCGTTCTGGGCGCAAAGGTAATTCCGGGATTGGACGGGAAAGCAAGGTCAAGCCTCCTGTTTTCTGCGGAAATCTCCAGCCCTGCGGGTAGTATTTCCGCGAAAAACCTTGCATTCCCTAATCCCTACCTTTTTAAGCACCCGAAACGAAAACGACCGATGCGACAGAAAGACGCATTAAAAAAAATGTCGGATAAACGAGAGGCAGATAAGATAGTTTGAAACTCAACTCCCTCAGCTCTTGAATCCGCATTAAAAACAAAAAATCAAAAACAAAACGGATATGGAAACAACAATGGCAACAAAATTCGTGGCTTGGGAAGTGCCGACATTGGAAACACTGAAAGGCAGTAAGGCTTACATCCTTCGTGAGAAACTGAACAACGGAGGACAGATGAACCGAGAGGAAAAGGATTGGCTCACCGAAAACGTGAACAGTAACACCTATTTCAAGAGCGCAGTCCCCTTGCAAGGCTGGAGGTTTGACTTCTCCGATGTTCTCCGCACGTTCCTCGTATGCCAATACGGACGTTGGACGGAATACAAGGCAACGGACAAGACCGGACTTCGCAGATACCTATACGGCAGGATAGACAACATTGTGGAACTTGAAAAATGATACGGCTATGACGGCAACGGCAAATTTCAGACAAGTGGCGCAATACATAGGACTTGCGATATGCGGTTTAATCGTGCGCACCGCCTTCGGGATATTGGTACAACCGTCCGCGACAGCAGGTATAGCTTAAAAAAATAGCCGTCCAGGTTTTGGGCGGCTATTTTTGTGAGAGTTTCCAGCGGTCGGGAAGCAGGTCGCGGTATTTTTCGATCGGGGTGTTTGGCGGCCATGCGGCACATCGGTCGATTATGTCGCAGAAGTAGTCGAAGACGTTGACTCCGCAGCGGTGGCAGGTGATCGCAAGAGAGTGGTACAGGGCGGCGGCTTCGGCTCCGGAGTGGGAGCCGATTGTAAGTCGGCGACGGGTCAGGGATATGTAGCGGTTGATTCGCTCGACTTCGTTGTTGTCGAGTCTGTAGGTGGGTGAGGCAAAGATGCGTGGTATCTCGTCCCATTGTTTGAGTGCATGTTCGGTGGCGGCGAGCAGCGGGTCGTCGGGTGGCACGCCGATGCGGTCTTTGACTGCTGTCAGTCTCATGCGGATTTTCTCGAGCATCACCTTGGAGTATCGTTGTCTCCACTCAAGGTGCTTTCCCGCCGTCCATCCGTCTTTGCCTATGCGGTGCTGATGCTCGAAGTGGTAAAGGAGTCCGAAGAGCTTTGCTATTTCCTGCGCCTTTGGATTGTCTTTCAGATCGAGAAACTTTCGCTTGATGTGCTGCAGGCATGGCAAGCGTTTTATCCCGCTCATCCCACCGATTCCGATATGCCGGTATCCCGAGTAATAGTCGCACTGGAAGGCTCCGTTGAAGCCTTTTATGTGTTGCTCGAAGACTTCGGCCGAGCGGGAGCCGTCGTCATAGAAGAAGTACACAAGCCCGGTTGTCATGCCGACGAACACCCATATGTAGCCTTTCTTGATCTTTCTTCCCGAAGGAGTTGCCACCTGCAGCCGCACTTTCTGATAGGTCTCGTCACCGCAGATATAATTGTCCGCGACTATTGCCTGACCCAGCGCCTTGTATAGATTTTCCAGATGTACCCTTACCTTACTTACGAGCTTCTGTGCGGTGCCTTTGTCAAGGTCGAAGCCGTGGGCACGGAAGTATTCGACAGCATTTTCAAGTGGCATGCAGTGGAGATAGCGTAGCTCGGCGAGTCCGGCTATGAAGGAAGATGTATACTGCGAGTTAAGCAGCGGTGTGGCGGGTGCGGAACCTTTGTATATTTTCTCGTCCTGCACGTATTTTCTGACCTTGTAGATAATTTTTTTGAAGCGCATCGGCTCCATGACGTAGCGCACGACATCGCACTCGCCGATAAACGTCGCCGCCTCGGGATTGAAGTCCGGACTGTCAGGCTCCACTATAATGGTCTCCACCTCACACTCCGGATGCGTCTTCCTTTTGGCGCCGTTGTTGGTACGTTTCTTCTCTGGCTTCTGCTGTCGAGTTTCGGATGTGGCAGGAGTCGTCACCGGTTTCTTCTGACGCTCCGACGGCGAGCCCTGCAGACGCTGCACTGCCTGACGCGCGGCTTTCTCTTTGCTCAGTTCCGCACTTTTGCCTTTCATAGCCTCCTCCATTGAGGCCATTTGCTTGCGCAGTTCATCTACAGTCGCCACAAGCTTCTCGTTGGTCGACTGCAGCTTTTCATTGGATAAAGTAAGCGAGCTGACAGAGGCCAACGCCTCGTCGAGCCGCCCTTGAAGGAACTCGATCTGACGTTGCAGAAACTCTATCAACTCGTTCTTTTTCATGGTGTAAAGTTACAAAAAATATCTGACATTTGCAACTTTCCACGCCATTTATTTATTTGATTAACAAATTATTAAGCCTTATTTTACGGCCATTCTGAAGCGATTTTCGACCATCACCTTCACAGGCGTGAGGCCCCTCATCAGCATATAGAAATCGTCCCATTGGAGCCTGCGCACGCCGTCATCGCCCTTTTTGAGCACCTCCCGGAAACGGCCTCGCGACAGTCTTTTTGTGTACATCAAAAATCCGTCGCCATCCCATTTCAACGCCTTCATGGTCTTGCGGTCCTTTGAGAAAAACACATACACATCGCCCGATGCCGGAGAATGCCCCTTCCACGACCACACCATCTGGGCCAGACCCCGGATGCCGTAGCGCATCGATACCGGCTGCCGGCATACCCAGAGCCGCATATCCGCCTCAAGACTCCACATCACTCCTGCGTGTCATGACATCCACCAGAAGCGCCAGCCCCTCCGCGCTTATCTCTCCCAGACTCACGCCTCGGCCCCAACCGAGTTCGATGTGCACGTCACGCACGACACTGGTGGCACCGACATCCCGGCTCTCATCCGCAACCTGAATACCGGGAACCTTAACCTCCCGGAATAACGGCCCGCCACCTTCCCGCGACGAATCCGGTCTCTCCGGCAGACTGCGTTGATAATCGCTTATGCTGATTTTGCGGCGCCGAAGCCACTCATAAAGCCGCTGGACGTTGACGCCGGTACCGGCACAGAAACGGTTCAATGCGATATAGCCGTCTGTCTCGCATTGATTCTTGTAACGCGTCCATGTCTCTGAATAGACATCGGACAAAGACTTGTTATAACCCATGATTCTTTTTGTCGACAAAGATACAACTCTCTTTCGGAGTTCGTCAATATGCTATCGCGGATGGTTGTACGTACTTTCCGTTTGCGTTGGATGCAGGCTGTGTTTTTCGTAGAGTTCCCTGTTGAGTTGGTGCAGTTCTATTTTCAGATGTTCCCGTAAGTCTTCCGCCAGTTGTGCGGTGTCACCCCTGTGCATGAGTTTATAGGCAGGCTTTCCGTAAGGGTCGGTACTTTTGGTCAAATCCGTGTGGGAAAGCGAACCAATACTCCATACATACCCGTTTACGGAAGTGCCGATAGGGGTCTGTTCGGTTTGCACAAAGAGTTTCTCGTTATAATACAGTTCCCCGTTCTTTCCGCTGTTCTTTTGCAGGATAATCAAATCACTGCCCACCTCCGTACCCGCATTTTCCGTAAAGAGGTTGTTTGGCAGACGGGCAACGCCCACAAGATTGGCATGGTTCATCATATACTCGCGTATGGGCGCATTGGTCGGAGCATCCAACACCCCCTGCGAGGTAATGAACGCCACGATTCCGCCTTCACGCACCGCATCAAGGCTTTTCAGAAAGAAGTAGTTATGTATCGTCCGCGCCGCCGAGTGTCTTGCGGGATCATGACTGTTGGTAAATTCTGGGTCGAACACCGCCACATCACCAAAGGGGATATTGGATATAGCCAGATCAAAATGGTTCATGAACGGCTTTTCAATTTTCTCGTACCCCTGTATCCTTACTTTCTGGTCGGGATGCAGGTGTTTCAATATCTTGCCCGTCATCAGGTCTTTCTCAAAAGCCATGATGTCCGTGTCCGGCTTGTTCTCTAATACGGCATCCACAAATGCGCCAACACCTGCCGACGGTTCCAATACCCGGTCGGGGCGTATGCCGTGTTCATGCAGCACGTCCGCAATAGTGCCTGTTATCTCCGGCGGTGTATAGAAGGCGGTCAGGACGGATTGCTTCATGGCATCCATGTACCGCTTATACTCCGTATCGTCTTTTGTATTCTCCCGTAGTAACTTGTGCAGTTCCACAGTCGGGGCAAACAGTTCGAGGTCGGATTTCGCCCAATGAACGGCATCCGTCAGTTCCTTTGCTGGGTTAAGTATGCACTTCAGTCCACCGAAACCGCAATAACGCTCCAACAAGAGCCTTTCGCGTGCGGTGGGGGTGCGTTGTTCCCTGTCAAGGACGAATGCCGTCCGTATCGCCTCAATGTTGTCCCGCAACTTTTGTTTGCGGTTAAACGCCATATTCCTCTATATAAAGGACGACAGCCCCCGTCAGCTCCGTATAGAGCAGGTCATAATCGGGCGACAGGGCGAAATTGTCATCCGAAAGGTCATAAATGGAGAATACGTTTCCGACAAGCGGCAGCAGTTTTCGGGTAAAGGATTCACGCTCCGCTTCCGGCACGTCGTCGGCAAACTCGTTCTCTACGACTTCGCACAGGATGGCGTACTTGGAGTAGCGAAGCCCCTCCGTCAGCGTGCGCATAGCCAATTCCTGCGCACCTGCGGCGGGATAGCCTTCGAGTATTGCCCGTTCATACGTTCCGGCGGCACGGTCGGCGCGTTCACGGATGAAGGCTTCGTCGGAAGCCTGTTCAAACCTGTTCGTGCGGAGATAGTCCAGCAGATACAGACCGTAGTAGGAAAAGTCGGTCTGCCCCTCGTTTTTCTTCTTGTTGTTCATTACTTTGGAATTTAGTGGATTGGTAAATCATGACCGGGATAATTGTCTGAAAGGAGAAAGAAAAGGCACTCGGTATCCCTCCGAGTGCCACCACTAAATCCAAAGCATGAGTGTAATCCGGTATCGAAGAACAATTCATTACTCTGAATCAGTGGCAAAGTTACTCATTATTTTCTTCTTCTCGCAGAGGTTGCCTTACTTTTCCTTTCGGGGAACACGAAAGTCGTGTTATACTCCCCGTCAAAGGCTACTATGGCATCGAAACTCTTGCCCTGCTTGCTCTTGAAGCCTTTGAGCAGCTTCGTGTGTCCGTCTGTAAGCAGGTCTTTGATCTCGTCATCGGTGAGGGTACGGTTTGACTTCAGGCGGAACACGGGCAGCCCGCATTCCGCGTTGTCGCAGCGGACGACCTTGCCGTAGAACTGCATACTGCCCGTTCCGCACTTGGGGCACTTGCAGCCCGAATCCCTGCGGGAGAACAGCTTGTCGCACGAGAGCAGTTCGGAGGTGATTTCGCGTGTGTAAGCCTCTATCTCCTTGCGGAAAGTGTCGGCGGGCAGCTCGCCACGCTCGATGCGTGCCAGATTCTTCTCCCATTCGCCCGTCATGGCGACGTCAGCGATGCGCATCGTCTTCACGACCGAATGGAGGGCAAGCCCTTTTTCAGTCGGCACAAGCGACTTCTTGCAGCGTTCCATGTATCCGCGCTTGAAGAGCGTTTCGATAATCGCCGCACGGGTGGCGGGGGTGCCGATGCCGCAGTCCTTCAATGCCTGCCGCAGTGCGTCGTCCTCAATCTCCTTGCCTGCCGTTTCCATTGCGGACAGTAGAGTGGCTTCGGTATGCAGCGGCTTGGGTTTGGTCTTTCCCTCCGTGATGGAAGCGGCTTTCAGTGCCAGCGTATCGCCTTCCTGCCAGCCGGGGATGATGGTTTCCTCTTTCTCTTCCTCGACATAAACGGCACGCCACCCGGCTTGTTTGATGATGCTGCCTTTTGCCACGAACTCTACTCCGGCACACTCCGCCGTAACAGTAGCGGTGTCTTTGACGCATTTTTCGTACAACCATCCGCGATAGCATATTGACGAACTCCGAAAGAGAGTTGTATCTTTGTCGACAAAAAGAATCATGGGTTATAACAAGTCTTTGTCCGATGTCTATTCAGAGACATGGACGCGTTACAAGAATCAATGCGAGACAGACGGCTATATCGCATTGAACCGTTTCTGTGCCGGTACCGGCGTCAACGTCCAGCGGCTTTATGAGTGGCTTCGGCGCCGCAAAATCAGCATAAGCGATTATCAACGCAGTCTGCCGGAGAGACCGGATTCGTCGCGGGAAGGTGGCGGGCCGTTATTCCGGGAGGTTAAGGTTCCCGGTATTCAGGTTGCGGATGAGAGCCGGGATGTCGGTGCCACCAGTGTCGTGCGTGACGTGCACATCGAACTCGGTTGGGGCCGAGGCGTGAGTCTGGGAGAGATAAGCGCGGAGGGGCTGGCGCTTCTGGTGGATGTCATGACACGCAGGAGTGATGTGGAGTCTTGAGGCGGATATGCGGCTCTGGGTATGCCGGCAGCCGGTATCGATGCGCTACGGCATCCGGGGTCTGGCCCAGATGGTGTGGTCGTGGAAGGGGCATTCTCCGGCATCGGGCGATGTGTATGTGTTTTTCTCAAAGGACCGCAAGACCATGAAGGCGTTGAAATGGGATGGCGACGGATTTTTGATGTACACAAAAAGACTGTCGCGAGGCCGTTTCCGGGAGGTGCTCAAAAAGGGCGATGACGGCGTGCGCAGGCTCCAATGGGACGATTTCTATATGCTGATGAGGGGCCTCACGCCTGTGAAGGTGATGGTCGAAAATCGCTTCAGAATGGCCGTAAAATAAGGCTTAATAATTTGTTAATCAAATAAATAAATGGCGTGGAAAGTTGCAAATGTCAGATATTTTTTGTAACTTTACACCATGAAAAAGAACGAGTTGATAGAGTTTCTGCAACGTCAGATCGAGTTCCTTCAAGGGCGGCTCGACGAGGCGTTGGCCTCTGTCAGCTCGCTTACTTTATCCAATGAAAAGCTGCAGTCGACCAACGAGAAGCTTGTGGCGACTGTAGATGAACTGCGCAAGCAAATGGCCTCAATGGAGGAGGCTATGAAAGGCAAAAGTGCGGAACTGAGCAAAGAGAAAGCCGCGCGTCAGGCAGTGCAGCGTCTGCAGGGCTCGCCGTCGGAGCGTCAGAAGAAACCGGTGACGACTCCTGCCACATCCGAAACTCGACAGCAGAAGCCAGAGAAGAAACGTACCAACAACGGCGCCAAAAGGAAGACGCATCCGGAGTGTGAGGTGGAGACCATTATAGTGGAGCCTGACAGTCCGGACTTCAATCCCGAGGCGGCGACGTTTATCGGCGAGTGCGATGTCGTGCGCTACGTCATGGAGCCGATGCGCTTCAAAAAAATTATCTACAAGGTCAGAAAATACGTGCAGGACGAGAAAATATACAAAGGTTCCGCACCCGCCACACCGCTGCTTAACTCGCAGTATACATCTTCCTTCATAGCCGGACTCGCCGAGCTACGCTATCTCCACTGCATGCCACTTGAAAATGCTGTCGAATACTTCCGTGCCCACGGCTTCGACCTTGACAAAGGCACCGCACAGAAGCTCGTAAGTAAGGTAAGGGTACATCTGGAAAATCTATACAAGGCGCTGGGTCAGGCAATAGTCGCGGACAATTATATCTGCGGTGACGAGACCTATCAGAAAGTGCGGCTGCAGGTGGCAACTCCTTCGGGAAGAAAGATCAAGAAAGGCTACATATGGGTGTTCGTCGGCATGACAACCGGGCTTGTGTACTTCTTCTATGACGACGGCTCCCGCTCGGCCGAAGTCTTCGAGCAACACATAAAAGGCTTCAACGGAGCCTTCCAGTGCGACTATTACTCGGGATACCGGCATATCGGAATCGGTGGGATGAGCGGGATAAAACGCTTGCCATGCCTGCAGCACATCAAGCGAAAGTTTCTCGATCTGAAAGACAATCCAAAGGCGCAGGAAATAGCAAAGCTCTTCGGACTCCTTTACCACTTCGAGCATCAGCACCGCATAGGCAAAGACGGATGGACGGCGGGAAAGCACCTTGAGTGGAGACAACGATACTCCAAGGTGATGCTCGAGAAAATCCGCATGAGACTGACAGCAGTCAAAGACCGCATCGGCGTGCCACCCGACGACCCGCTGCTCGCCGCCACCGAACATGCACTCAAACAATGGGACGAGATACCACGCATCTTTGCCTCACCCACCTACAGACTCGACAACAACGAAGTCGAGCGAATCAACCGCTACATATCCCTGACCCGTCGCCGACTTACAATCGGCTCCCACTCCGGAGCCGAAGCCGCCGCCCTGTACCACTCTCTTGCGATCACCTGCCACCGCTGCGGAGTCAACGTCTTCGACTACTTCTGCGACATAATCGACCGATGTGCCGCATGGCCGCCAAACACCCCGATCGAAAAATACCGCGACCTGCTTCCCGACCGCTGGAAACTCTCACAAAAATAGCCGCCCAAAACCTGGACGGCTATTTTTTTAAGCTATACCTGCTGTCGCGGACGGTTGTACCATTTTTCAGAGAAAGCCTCAATCATGCGTCCGGCAATCATCTGATAGACGGTATTATCTTCTTTGGAGAGGAACAGCGGTTTCTCGCCCGTGACGAGTAGGGCATGGTGGTCTGTTACCTTGCCGCCGTCCACGCTGCGGCGTGTAGGCACTGCCTTCGGATTGACTTTGTCTTTCCATTCGGGCAAGTTGCCGATGAAGGCGAGCAGCTTGGGGATTTCCACGAACACGTCTTCGGGATGTAGCGGCTTCCGGTTCTCGGATAGGTGATAAGTTTCTTCTCGTAGAGCTTCTGCGCGATTTCAAGTGTCTGCTCCGCCGTGAAGCCGTGTTTGGCGTTGGCCTCCTTCTGGAGCGTGGTCAGGTCGTACAGGAGAGGAGTGTCCTCTATCTTCTCCTTGCGCTCGGCTTTCGTGACGGTGGCTGTGCCTGCTTCCTTCACCTTATTATATAGTTCCGTCGCAGGCTCTTTTGCTTTCCATTTCTCGGAAGAGGAGAATTTCACCACTTCGCCGTTGCCATCGTCGGCGGCAATATGGAGCTGCCAGAAAGGTTCCACCGTGAAACGACGGTTCTCCCAGTAACGTGCGCATACCATTGCCAGCGTGGGTGTCTGTACCCGTCCGACGGAGTACGTGCCGTGTCCGGCGGCGATGGAGAGTGCCTGAGTGCCGTTGATACCCACGAGCCAGTCGGATTCGCTCCGCGCTTTGGCAGCAAGATAGAGGTTGTCATACTTGCTGCCCGTTTCAAGGTTGCGTAATCCCTCGCGGATAGCCTTGTCGGTAAGCGAGCTTATCCAGAGGCGCACGAAAGGAGTAGTACATCCGATATAATGGTAGAGGTATCGGAAGATAAGTTCACCTTCTCGTCCTGCATCGGTCGCCACGATGATCTGTTCGCTTTCCTTGAATAGCCGGGTGACGGTCTTGATCTGCGACACCACGCCGCTGTCGGGCTTGTAGCCCTTGTCCGTCTTTACCTGACGGGGAACGAGCGTGAAGGTATCCGGTATGACGGGCAGGTTGTCGCGGACGAAGCCGCGTATGCCGTAGCCGTCGGGCATGGCAAGCTGCACGAGGTGTCCGAACGCCCATGTCACGGCATAGCCGCCTCCCTCGAAATATCCTTCCTCTCTTTTTGTCGCGCCCACGATGCGGGCGATCTCACGTGCCACGGATGGCTTTTCAGCAATGATTGTCTTCATGTTTTTTTCTGTTTTGAAATTTTACAAATGTTTACTTCGGATTCAGTGGCGGACACAGGGTTACATCCTCATGCCCTTGTTTCTCTTTTTGCCGTTCTCCTGCTGCTGTTGCTGCGCGGTGTCCTTCGGGGCGGTCTGTCCCTCCCGCAACGGCTCTTTCAGGTTCTTGGTCGCTTCGTTGGTCTTGCCCTCGCTGTTCACCGCCACCTGCGTGCGGCTCTCGTTGGAGGGTGCGACCTTCTGTGCGTTGTCGGGGTCGGTGTCGTAGCGGTACGGACGTCCCTTCTCCGGATTGAACCTGATGTACATCGTGGCGTGGAAGCCCTGCTTGTCGGTCACGTTCTCCAGTTTCACGGCTTTGCCCGCCACGTAGTCGGCTTTCTGCTGCTCGGTGAACTCCACGCCGCTCCATTTGCTGATGGGGCGGATACTGCCGTCGGCGTTCGTCCACGAGTTGCGGCGTTGCCCGTTCTGTATGGCTGCGGCGTTCTCCGCGTCCTGTGCCTGTCCCTGTATGGGATTGTTCTTGGCTTCCTGTGCCTGTGCGGCACGGGGCGACCTGCCGGTCCCCGGCACGAACTCCACACCGCGCTGCTCCACGTTCACCTGAAGGGTGGTGACGAACTTCCTGCCGTCCTTGCGCTCGATAAGTTTGTCGCGCACGGGCAGCCCGGCGCGGAGCATGTCCTGCTCCTGCTTGGTGATTTCCGTCTTGCCGATGCGCTCCGGTATGCGCACCTTGTTTGCCGGGATGTCGGTAATCTCGTTCGTCTTGCGGTCGATGCTGATGAACGAGGGGATGATCTCGCCCGTTTCCCTGTCCACGATGTCCACGACCCTGCCGAGGTTGCCCGTTTCGCGCAGGTTCTTACGGTCTTCATCGGAAAACTTGTGTTCCTTGTACTCGTCGAGCTTCTGCTCCTTGCGTATGAAGTGCGGCACAAGGCTGACATTACCCTCGCTGTCTTTCTTGAAGGAGAGGCGCGCGTCCAGCTCGAAAGCCTCGCCGCCGAAATTGGGCGACACTCTCACCAAATCGGATTTGCCGTAGTTGAGCATCTTGGTCAGGTCGCCGGACTTCTCAAGGTCATCGCGTTTCACACCCCATTTCTCTTCCAGCTCCTGCCAGTTGATCTTGCTCTCGTCGATGGGCTGGTAGCCCCGGTTGCCCTGCGTCTGCTGCGGGCTTTCCTGATTCTGTTCATTTTTCTGTTCCATTTCTTCCTGTTTTTTAGGTTCTTCCTGTTTCTGTTCAGGCTTTTCAGCCGCCTGTTCCTCCTGCACTTTCTTCTCGTAGCCGGAGGTGTCCACCTTGTGGGGCGCAAGCATCTCCTTGTTGCCGTCGGGGTCTTTCAGCAAGTCCTTGATAACCTCCAGCAGTTTGTCGGCTTGGTCTGCCGCGACACGGTAGAAACCGAAGCGGCTGGGTTCCTTACACTGCCGGAAGAAGTTCTTGAAGAAGTTGTCCAGCACGTCGCCGTGGCGGTCGAATTGCAGGAAACTTTGCGCGTTCTCCGCTTTCGCGGGGTGCGCTTGGGGAGCCGTCGGCGTTCAGCCCGGCTACCACGCTGATTTCGCCCGTCTTCTCGTCACGGACAATCAGCACGTCCTTTTCGTCTTTTTTCTTTGCCATCTGAAAAATGTTTTAATGGTTATTTTTGAAAGAAATTATGGATACGAGCCTTGTAGAAGGCTATATCTTCTTTTTTGAAGTCCTTTACGTGTCCGGAAAGGAACGTCAGCACGTCCTCCTCGCTGTAATAGGTCTTTTTGCCGAGCGTCTTGTACGGCAACGCGCCGGTGCTGCGGTAGCGTTGCAGGGTGCGCTTGCTGATCTGGAGCAGCATGCAGAGGTCCTGGTTGTCGAACATCCTGATACGGTCCATCGGGTCCGGGGCTTTGCCGGACGGCTGCAAGGAAAGCAGCAGTTCGTCCTGACGGTCGAGCCGTTCCGTCAGTTTCCGCATCCAGTCCTCGAAATTGTTTCGGGTAAGCAGTTCCATACGTCACGTCCTCCTTCCTCTGGGTTTGCCGCCGCCCGTGCGCAGCGTGTGGTTGCGTTTCAGTTCCGTCGGTGTCGCCGCGTCCTCCACCACGGTGCAGTCCGCAAGCAGGCGGTCGATTTCAGACTGCCGGTAGCGGCACTTGCCGCGCAGCACGACATAGGCGATGCGCTGTTCGCTGCGCATGCGCTGGAGGGTGCGGCAACTCACGTTCAGCAGGTGCGCCGCCTCGCGGGTGGTGAGCAGCCTGTCGGGGGATTCTCCCTTGCTTTCGCCCGAAACGGCACGCACGTGTGCCGCTATTTCGGCTATCTGTTCCGTCAATGCGGTGAAGGCGGAACTTTCCATCGTTATCACTTTCATATTCAGTCCTTTCTTTTGGTTTCTGTGGCAAAATTCGGCAATAAACCAAAGGGGCTTTAACAGCTCACTACGTGTCTCACGTAAGATTTTTATGGGAAATGGCTCCGTAACCCGGACAGACAGCGCAACATACAGCCTTTTAGCGGGAAACGGCTCGTGTTCACGGCTGTGACGTTACCTTTGTGGCAAACTCTGAAATGTTTTGCTTATGGAAATAGTATCTATCGAGAAAAGTACCTTCGAGATGATGGTGGCGTCCTTCAACGCCCTCTCGGAGAAGGTTGCCGCCTTGAAGCGCAAGAGCGACGGAGGGCGGCTGGAAAGGTGGCTCACGGGCGAGGAGGTCTGCGGGCAGTTGAGGATCAGCCCGCGCACGTTGCAGACGTTGCGCGACAGGCGGCTTATCGGCTACTCGCAGATTAACCGCAGGTTCTATTACAAGCCGGAGGAGGTCAAAAGGCTCATTCCGCTTATCGGCACGCTCTATCCCGGCGCAAGATGATTTGATTTTTATTATTCACAACCCACTGAATCCGAAGTTATGATGAACGAGAACAATGAAGTGTTTACGATGGAGGACGAGCCGCTTGCCACCGTGGTGCAGAATATGCGCAAAGGCTCGAAATGGCTCTCCGCCTTTCTGGAAAGTTACCGCCCGCCGCTGGACGGGGAGCGTTACCTGACGGACAGGGAGGTGGCGGTACTGCTCCGTGTCAGCCGCCGCACCTTGCAGGAGTACCGCAACAACAGGGTGCTGCCCTTTATCCTTTTAGGCGGGAAGGTGCTTTACCCCGAATCGGGGCTGCGGGAACTGTTGGAAGCGAATTACCGCAAGCCGCTGGAATAAAAGAAGCCTGAAAACGAAAAAAGGAAACGGACAACTCAAATTGGGCTGTCCGTTTCCTTTTTGTTGGCACGTATGCGTGTTCAGCAATACCCGGCTTTTCCGTTCTGTATGAACATCACGTATGCCTGCCGCTTCTCCTTCGAGAGTGCCTTGCCCACCAGCCACGTGCGGAACACATGTGTGCAGTAAGTGTTCAGCCGGAAGGCGACGGGGATGATGATTTCAAGCGAGTAAACATCCGCGTACAGCCCGTTTTCAAGTTGTATGTAGCGGCACACTTCGTAATCGCTCAGCACGTCCGTCTTTAGAACGGCCCTGATGGCGGCGTTCACTGCCGGGACGCCCGTATGGAACAGTCCGGCGATTTCTCCGGCGGTCATCCATATCTCGTTACCGGTTACGCGGACCGCCTTGTCCTCTATGATGATTATGTCACGTTTCATGGCTTTTCTTTTTTAGATGGTGCAACCTGCAAATTCCTCAATCGTGTTCAATCTCGCGGCAAGATTCTCCATGTCTTGGTTGAGCTTCTCTTTGGTTATTTTCGCGTATATCTGCGTTGTCTTTATGCTCTTGTGCCCTAACATGGAACTCACAGTTTCGATAGGCACTCCGTTGGAGAGGAACACCGTCGTGGCTGCCGTGTGGCGGCTCTGATGCCACGTGATATGCTTGGTGATGCCGCAACGCTTGGCGACGGCACGGATTCCGTACAGGCAGGTCATGTAGTGCGGCACGGGGAATATCCTCCCGTCCTCGCACAGACCCCGGTATTTGTCGATGATGCGCTTGGCTATGTCAAGCAGCCGGATATTGGAAACGACACCTGTTTTCTGGCGGTTGATGTTTATCCACTCGTGTTCGTCGAAATAGGTGCGGATATTATCTTCCGTCAGGTTGCGCATGTCGGCGAACGACAGGCCCGTGAATGCGCAGAACAGGTATAAATCACGGTATAGCTCCTGCTTGGCGTTCTTCAGTTTGCCCTCCATCAGCAGCCGGATTTCCTCTTTCGTCAGGAAGCTGCGGGTCGTTTCTTCCTTCTTGATTTCATACTCCCTGAACGGGTCGCGCGTGAGCCACTCGTTGTTGATGGCGATGAACACCATCGTCCGCAAGGGCAGACATACAGCCACACGGTATTGGTGCAGCAGTGTTTGTCAGTGCGCAGGAACATCTCGAAGTCGGAGATGAAAGCGGGCGTAAGCTCTTTCAGGGCGATGTCCTTCACACGGTAGCGGATGGTGAGGAACTCTTGCAGGTGCTTGTAAACGGTCTTGTACTTCAAGAGCGTGCCTTTGGCTTTCATACCGGCCTCCACCTGTTTCTCGTAGTCCTCGTTGTGCTGCCGGAACACCTGCATCAGCGTGTGGTAGCGGTGTTCCAGTCCGAGAAAAGCGTTTTTGACCTTTTCTGCCGTGACGAAGTTGTCACGCTCCATGATTTCCTGATAATGTTTGTTGATGCGCACCCGCATCTTGTCAAGCATGCGGTTCGTTTCGAGTGCCGCCGTGCTTCTGCCCGTGACACGTCCCCCTTTGGTGTCCCACAGCTTGGGATCGACGGTCAGTTTGCAGCTGAACTGCGTCTGGCTGCCGTCCACCGTTATGCGTCCCATGACGGGCACTGTCCCGTCCTTTTTCACTACCTGACGCTTGAGGTAGTAGATTACTGAAAATGTACTCTTCATCGTCCTTAATTTTTTTAGGTTCAAAATTAGTTGGTGAAGAGTCCGGTGTCGGTACGCAAAACGGGGAGGAACGGCGCAATCTTTTTTCGTGACCGGATTTGTTGCGTGAGTTGTCAATAACTCACTAATCCTTAACGTCTTGTTTCGCTGTCCGTGTCCGTTTGTCGCCCTTTCGGGCATGGTTACGGACAAGTAACGTAGCGGCGTCCTGATTTGGCTTCAGCGGTGATTGCGATGGCTTCACGAATAATCGGAAGCACGACTGAAACCCCTGTAACTCAATTCTATCACTATATCTTTCCGCATTTCACTTTTTTGTAGTAACTTTGCGGCATAAAAATACAATAAATCCTCATCAATGGCAAAGTTTTTGAATTTTATTTGTATCTTTGCCGACGGTAGCAGGACGCTTGTGTCGCTTGCTGATGGAGGTTGATCTCCGGAGCGGCAAGAGGAAAGTCCGGGCAACACAGAGCACCATACTTTCTAACAGTGAGCTGTCGGCGACGGCAGAGTAACGTGACAGAAAATAACAGCCTCAGCCACTTTCGAGTGACCGGGGCAATGGTGAAAAGGTGGGGTAAGAGCCCACCGGATGTCGTGGTGACACGGCATGCCGCACGTCTTATGGGTTGCAAGGCCATGTATACCGGCGCGTGACATCCTTTAATGGATTTGGTCACAATGGGTTGCTCGTCCATTGCCGGGGGTAGGCTGCTGGAGTGCTGAAGCAAAGCGAAGCACCGATTAGATAAATGACACGGGCGCTGTGGCAACCTTTAGGGCAGAAATCCGTAAGCCCCTGACAGAAGTCCCACAGTGACATAACCCGGCTTATAGTCCTGCTACCTTTTTTCTTTTTTAC